>NZ_AFWJ01000262.1 GCF_000222685.1 Vibrio nigripulchritudo ATCC 27043
CTGCTGATTTGTGATGAACCTACTTCAGCACTGGATGTTTCGGTGCAGGCACAGATTCTCAACCTCCTCAAAGATCTTCAGGACGAACTGAACTTGACTATGCCGTTTATTAGTCACGACCTTCCGGTAATTCGACAGATGTGTGACCGAATTGGCGTGATGCAGATGGGTATTTTGCTTGAAGTTGCCCCGACGGAACAGCTCTTTACTGATCCGCAGCATGAGTACAGTAAACAACTGATTTCTTTGATGTCTGAGTTCACAGGCTTAAGAGAAGACATCTAGATCGCACAACTAGATCGCTTAGCGACAATGCAATAACACAACACAGACAACAACTAGGGGTTGGATTCCCGCATAAGGAGCTATTAAATGAAAATAAAGGACAGGGTTAATCAGATATTCACTTGGCTTCGAGAGAACAAATATCTCGTTCAGCTTTTATTGATACTTGGCATAGATTACTTCTCTGATAGCCAGGCGTCTAGAGCTCTAAAGGTTTTACACGAGATTGTGTCTATTCTCTAATATTTCAAATATAGATCTTAGCTAGCAGCTTCATGGTTGTGAGTTTTGCAAAGCCCTTTACAGAAGTTAGCATCTAATTATTAGCGATGTAGAGGGCTTGATGAATGTGCATGCATGGAGGATCAATTGGGTTTCGGAGCAAAAGCTAGTGGCAGAGAGAGTTACTTGCATAGGTAGAAGGGAGTTTTGAAATTTACAATTGTAAGCAACTGCGTCTAAGTTTAGGGGTGAAAAAAGCCAGCAGGCACTCCCTCTGGCTTGTTTTTTAAAATCGTCAACCGGACTTAAGTACCCCAATGAATTGGGAAAGAGTTTGCTATCTCATCGTCACGAATTCTTCTGATCCCGTTGGGTGAATCGCTACAACGCTGTCGAAGTCTTCTTTAGTTGCGCCCATCTTCATTGCGACGCCGAAGCCCTGAATCATTTCGTCTACCGCGAAACCGATACCATGCAAGCCGACGACTTTTTCGTCTTCACCGGCACAAATCAGCTTCATCTGACATGGCTGGCGGTGCTTAGTCACTGCTGTGTACATCGCAGTAAAGCCAGATTTGTATACTTTCACGTTTTCTTCGCCGTATTGCGCAATCGCTTCTGGCTCGGTTAAGCCAATGGTGCCGATTGGTGGGTGGCTGAATACCACGGTAGGTACCAGGCTGTAATCCATCTTCGCATTCGGCTTGTTGTTGAATAGGCGTTCTGAAAGCTGGCGACCCGCTTTAACAGCAACAGGCGTTAGCTCAATGCCGCCATCCATGATGTCGCCCACACAGTAAATGCCTTCCACGTTAGTTTGTTGGTACTCATCTACTTTGATGTAACCGTAATCGTTGGTTTCAACGCCAGTTGATGCAAGGTTGATTGCGTCTGTCGCTGGGTGACGACCGATCGCCCAAATCAGCGTGTCCACGTTTTGGCTTCGACCACTTTCGAAGTGGATAGTCAGGCTGCCATCGTCTTCTTTCACTACTTCTTTAGGCACTGAGTTGGTGTGAAGAGTTGGACCTTCTGCTTCCATTACGCTCATCAGAGTTTCAACAATCAGAGGGTCGAAGCTACGCAAAGGTGATTCTTTACGAACGAACAGGTGCGTTTCAGTGCCCAATGCATTCAGAACACCTGCAATTTCTACGGCGATGTAACCAGCACCAATAACCGCAACGCGTTTTGGTTGCTCATTCAGGTCGAAGAAACCGTTTGAGTCGATACCGTGCTCTGCACCTGGAATGTTAGGAATAGTCGGGCGACCACCCACAGCGATAAGGATGTGATCGGCAGTGTAGTGCTCACCATTGACCTCAACCGTTTTCGCATCAACAAACTTAGCGAATCCTTTGATGACGTTCACTTTGTTGTTGCCAAGTACACGGTCGTAAGACTGGTGGATACGACCAATATACGCCTGGCGGCTCTCAACCAGTTTGTTCCAGTCGAAGCCTTTCACATCGACATCAAAACCGTAGTCTTCAGCGTACAGATTCATTGCCTCGGCAACCTGAGCACCGTGCCACATCACCTTCTTAGGAACACAGCCTACGTTTACACACGTACCGCCGAGATCCTGAGCTTCGATGAGGGCGACTTTGGCACCGTACATCGCTGCGCGGTTTGCAGACGCGATACCGCCACTACCACCACCGATGCAAATATAATCAAAATGTGTTGCCATGACTTTCTCCGATTATTGTTTCGTATTATTTGGTTATGCGCTGATACATGGGTTCAGGGCTTAATATCTATTCTGACGCGATCATTCAGTCTGTCGCGATTATTCAGGTACGACCCACTCCACTTTGAAGTGACCGGATACCGGCGCAATTGCTTCCTTTAGTATGGGAAGAATTTCGTTCATCTGGCTTTCCAGTTTCCATGGAGGGTTGATAACGATCATTCCTGAGGCGGTCATACCACGCTCGTTGGTATCGGCAGATACGCCCAGCTCTATTTGTAATATCTTTCTTATTCCGAGTTTTTCAAGCCCAGTCAGCATGTCATCTATATCGTGTCGGTTCACAACTGGGTACCAGATCGCGTAAATGCCCGTTGCCCAACGTTTATGAGCCTGCGCAATGGCATTCACCACATCGCGATATTCATGGGATAACTCGTAAGGAGGATCGATTAGCACCAATCCACGGCGTTCTTTTGGTGGAAGGCTGGCTTTCAGACGTTTGAAGCCATCTTCTTTGAAGATACTAACCTGGCGATCGCGATGAAATTCCTGCTCAAGCAAAGGGTGATCGCTTGGATGAAGCTCAGTCAGCACCATTCTGTCTTGTGAGCGAATGTGTGCTCGCGCAACGCGAGGCGAGCCCGGGTAATAGCGCAAGGTGTTATCCTGATTCAGGGACTGAATCGCTTCAAGATACGATTGAATTTCTTCCGGCAGGTTATCTGCTTGCCATAAGCGGGCAATGCCTTGTTTGTATTCGCCAGTTTTTTCTGACCATTCGTGAGTGAGGTCGTAGCGCCCGACGCCAGAATGCGTATCGTGGTAAACGTAAGGTTTTTCTTTCTGATTCAGAGCGTTCAGGATCAAAGACTGAACAATGTGTTTAACCACATCGGCATGGTTGCCTGCATGGAAGCTGTGACGATAACTAAGCAAAATAATCTCTTACATGAATGATTGGCGAGCACAAAGAGGCTCATTATATCAAAGGCAAGGTTCACTGTGTGAGCCCTGGTGACGTTGGCTATTGAAAATACGAATCCTGAACCACACTTAGTACAGGACAAAATGATAAAAGGAATGAAAAAATGTCTAATCCATTACTGACGTTTACCGATCTTCCCCCGTTTTCCGAAATTAAACCAGAGCATGTAAAGCCTGCTGTAGAACAAGCCATTGCGGCATGTCGTGAGAAAGTGGAAGAAGTGGTGGCAAACAACGAAGCACCGAGCTGGGAGAATGTTTGTGCGCCGTTGGCGGAAGTGGACGACAAGCTAAGCCGCTTGTGGTCACCAGTCAGCCACCTGAATTCGGTAAAAAACAGCAACGAACTGCGCGAGGCTTACGAAAGCTGCCTGCCTTTGCTGTCCGAGTACGGTACTTGGGTTGGTCAACACAAAGGCTTGTACGACGCTTACAAAGCAATTAAAGCGTCTGACGAGTTTGCATCCCTTTCTCAGGCACAAAAGAAAAGCATCACAGATGCATTGCGTGATTTTGACCTGTCGGGCATTGGCTTGCCAGCCGATCAGCAGCATCGCTACGGTGAAATCAGCAAGCGAATGTCTGAGCTAAGCTCCCAGTTTTCTAACAATGTGTTGGATTCCACCATGGGCTGGACCAAACACATCACCGATGAAAAAGAGCTGGTTGGCATGCCAGAATCAGCAATGGCAGCAGCCAAAGCCACGGCTGAAGGCAAAGAGCTGGATGGCTGGTTGCTGACACTGGACATTCCTTCGTACCTCCCGGTTCTGACTTACTGTGACAACCAAGCACTTCGTAAAGAGATGTATGAAGCGTACGTAACGCGTGCTTCTGATCGCGGTCCAAACGCAGGAAAGTGGGATAACACCGATTTGATTGCCGAGCAGCTAAAACTGCGTCATGAAATTGCGCGCCTGTTGGGCTTTAGCTCGTTCAGTGAAAAATCACTGGCGACCAAAATGGCAGAGAACCCACAGCAAGTGCTTGGTTTCCTGAATGAACTGGCGGTGAAAGCGAAGCCTCAGGGCGAACGTGAAGTGCAAGAGCTACGCGACTTTGCCCAGCAAGAGTTTGGCGTATCAGAGCTAAACCTTTGGGACATCGCTTACTACAGCGAGAAGCAAAAGCAGCACCTATTCCAGATTTCAGATGAAGAACTGCGCCCATACTTTCCAGAAGACAAAGCCATATCGGGTCTGTTTGAGGTACTAAAACGTGTCTTCGGTATGACGGTGACAGAGCGTGAAGGCGTGGACGTATGGCACGAGTCAGTGAAGTTTTACGACATCGTAGACAGCAGTGGCACATTGCGCGGCAGCTTCTACCTAGACTTGTACGCGCGTGAGCACAAGCGCGGTGGTGCCTGGATGGATGAGTGCCGTGTGCGTCGCACCAATGCAGACGGCGAGCTGCAAACTCCGGTTGCCTACCTGGTGTGTAACTTCAACAAACCTGTGGGCGATAAGCCTGCGCTGTTTACTCACGACGAAGTGGTTACCTTATTCCACGAAACTGGTCACGGTATTCACCATATGCTGACGCAAATTGATGTGTCTGCGGTTTCAGGAATCAACGGCGTACCTTGGGATGCAGTAGAACTGCCAAGCCAGTTCCTGGAGAACTGGTGCTGGGAAGAAGAGGCGCTGGCATTCATCTCGGGTCACTACGAAAGTGGTGAAGCCTTACCAAAAGAGATGCTGGACAAAATGCTGGCGGCGAAGAACTTCCAGTCGGCGATGTTCATTCTGCGTCAGTTGGAATTCGGTTTGTTCGATTTCACTCTTCACACTGAATACGACCCAGACATCGGCGCTCGCGTGCTTGAAACTCTGGCGCAGGTGAAAGAGAAAGTAGCGGTATTGCCAAGCCTTGAGTGGAACCGATTCTCCCACAGCTTCAGCCACATCTTTGCTGGTGGTTACAGCGCGGGTTACTACAGCTACCTGTGGGCAGAAGTATTGTCGTCCGATGCGTATTCACGCTTTGAAGAAGACGGCATCTTCAATGAAGAAACAGGTCGTTCTTTCCTGAACAACATCCTGGAAATGGGTGGCAGTGAGGAGCCAATGGAGCTGTTCAAACGCTTCCGCGGTCGTGAGCCAGAAATTGATGCCCTGTTGCGTCATTCTGGGATTACTGCATAGTCGGTTGAATCCGATATATAGAGAAAAACCACCTTCGGGTGGTTTTTTTATGGGTTGACGTTGCGGTTGATTGGGTTTTGCAGAGAAATCAGCGTTTCAGTGGACTGCACTTCATCAATCGCCTGCAATTTGTCGATCAACACGTATTGCAGCTCTTCAATCGATTTACACATCAGTTTAACGAAGATGTTGTACGCCCCGGTGGTGTAGTAGGCTTCAACCACTTCATCCAGTGCGTTGAGTTTTTCCAGCGCCGAATGGTAATCACGAGCCGCGTTCAGGTTGATACCGATAAAACAGCACACATCGTAGCCGAGCTTTTTGGTGTTGACGATCACCTCGGTGCCTTCAATCACATCCGCAGCTTTCATTTTCTCAATGCGAACATGAATGGTTGCCGGGCTGACATTAAACTGCTTCGCCATTTCAGCGTAAGGCGTGCGGGCATCTTCCATCAGCGCTTTCAGAATTTCGCGGTCCAGATCATCAAGACGAGCGGTGGCAGTTTGCATAGTCGTATCCCTGAATAGTGTTTTACCTCTGGTTCAATCGATACATCCTATACCCAAATTACCTGTAGACGCTATGTTCAGCGAGAATTAATTGGCTTTCAGGCAAGGCATCGATTAGAAGATCTAGTGGTTCTAAATCAAAAATCGATAACGCTGTATGAAAGCCAAGTAAACTCGCCCTTGGGAGCTTATCTTCTGTCCCACTTTAGCGTTAAAGCGCATGGAAAGGGCTTATCATTCCGCTACACTCTCTTTTGACACTGAAACAGAAGATAAAGCTCTGAATCAGGTGTCTACAGGTAGTTTGGGTATGTAGTGCAAACCTGAGCTTCACAACAACTCAAAAAGGCATCATCTGGTATACTCACGAAAACGAAACGTTGATAGAGAGTTTGGCGGGTGCGATTCATTGGGGTAGTTCTGGCATGTTTGCTGAGCTTTGTAGCGCAGGCGAGCGAAAATGTTTTGGTGGTTCACTCTTACCATCAGGGTTTTTTCTGGACGGACAATTTCCAGAGAGGGCTTTCTGAAAGCCTGGACTCTCATCAAATCCCAAATCGCGTGATGTATCTGGATACCAAGCGATTACAAACTCCTGAATACCTCAGCCAGCTTGAAAGCCTGTTCAAAACCAAACTACAGCAAGAGCGATTTCGAGCCATCGTCGTCAGCGATAACAACGCCCTGAATCTGATGCAGAATCTGCACGAATACGTGGGCGACACACCGGTTATTTTTGGCGGAATCAACAACTATTCCCCCGACCTCCATCGAAATCTCAATGCGACCGGTGTGTCTGAAAACATCGATCTGGATAACAACATCCGCCTGATCAAAAAGCTCCAGCCTAAAGTGAATCGCATCATTGTGCTCACGGATTACTCGGTAACGGGGACAGCAGCAAGAAGCCAGATTGCAGAATATCTGGAGAAAAACCCCGGCGATCGCAAACTCATCGACAGTATCGTGCCAGAAAGTTTTGATGACCTGCTTCATCTGGCAGAAAACCTGAATGATGAGAATAGCATTCTGTTCTGGGTGTACTTTAGAGACAAGCAAGGGCGAGTTATTGAAGAGGTGGCGTGGCAGACGCTTAATGAGCGCACCAATGCCCCCGTGTACATGGCGTACAATGCGGGCTTGGGGCTTGGCAGTGTCGGCGGCTTTATGCAGGACGGTTTTGCTAACGGTTCTCTGGTGGGTGAGATTTTAGTTGAAGTCATCAGCCAGCCAGAAGGCACGCCTCTTCCCGAGCCCAGACCCATCAGGACTCACCTTAAGCTGGATTATCACGCCCTGCAAAAATGGGGAATGGAAGACAGCTTTGTGCTTGCCGATACCGTCCTTAACAAACCCAAACCTTACTTTGTTGAGTACGCGCAGGAAATTCGCCTGCTACTGCTTACGGTGTTCATTTTGCTGGCGGTTATTGGCTCGCTCCTTTACTACATGAAACGCCTCAAGCGCAGTGAAATTCAGGCTAAACAGAGCCAGTTGCTGCTGGAGTCGGTATTTGACCAAAGCTACCAATTTATCGGCATTGTGGATCGGTTTGGTACTTTGGTATCGAGCAACAGCAAACTGCAAGACCTGCTTTATGTTAAAGGTGGCGCGTACGGGCGACCTTTATGGCAATACCGCGGATGGAGCGATGAAGCCAAAGCGACATTCAAATCTTATCTGGAGAAACCGGGGCAAGACGGTGTTGCGCGGTTTGAAGCCGAGCTGGTGAGACAACACCACGGCTTGAGCGTGCTGGATGTAGCAATGAAGCCTTTACCCCATGAAATCGGCGAGGCGTGCCATTTTCTTCTTGAAGCACAGGACATCACCGCTCGTAAGGCAACTGAACACAAACTGCTGACCAGTGAAGCGGATTTTCGTCATTACTACGAAAAACAGCCCGTAATGATGATGACGCTGGACGAAAACAACCGCATTCAGGCGGTGAACCGCTTCGCTCAGGAACTGCTGAGTTATTCCTCCACTCAGATGCTGGGCAGAAAACTGGAAGACTTTTACGCAGGTTCAGAAGAGCTCAATGCGCGACAAGTCCTATTGCAGCCTAAGCCGCATCATTTGTCTGTGTGGCGACGTGAAATCGAATACACCACAGCCAACGGATTTACCATCTGGGTTCGTGAAAATATTCGCCCGCTGACTGAAACGCATCAGCTTTTGATTGTGGGTGAAGACATCAGTGAAACTCAAGACCTTGCGCGCCAGTTGGCGTACCAAGCGCAGCATGACCTGCTGACTGGCACCTACAACCGAAACTTCTTCGAACAGCAACTGCAAAAAGCCATGGTGGAAGTAGAGGGGCATTTCCGTACTCATGCCATGCTGTTTCTGGATTTGGATCAGTTGAAAGTCATCAACGACACCGTGGGTCACGAAGCGGGTGATGAAGCGATCGCATTCTGTGCCAAGCTGATTCAGCAAGTACTGCCGAATAACGCCATTTTGTCCCGCATGGGAGGGGATGAGTTCGCGCTACTACTCAGAGACTGTAAGAAGAGCGACGCCACTGAAGTGGCTCAGTCGATTATCGATCAGCTCAACCTTCATCCGTTTATCCGTGATGATCTGACTCTGAATATCAGTTGTTCCATTGGTATCCGACTGATTGACCACACCGCACATTCACCTCAGATGGTACACGCTCAGGCTGATACTGCTTGTCACGCTGCCAAAGAAGAAGGTCGGAATCGTTATCAGCTTTACCGCCTTGATGATGAAGAAATCAAGCAGCGTGAAAGAGAGATGGAAAGCGTCAATCTGGTGCATGAGGCATTGGCTAATCAGCGATTGCAGTTGTTTGCCCAGCGAATTAAAGGGCTAGAAGACGAGAACGAGCATCAGTGTTATTTCGAGATTCTGGTTCGACTGCAAGATGCCAACGGCAACTATGTTTCACCGGGTGTGTTTATGCCAGCGACCGAACGCTACAACATTGCCCATCTGGTTGACCGATACGTGATTAAACAGACGTTACTTTGGCTCGACCAGCATCCAGAGCAGGCAGAGCATCTGGACAGAGTGTCCATCAATGTGTCTGGGCAATCTATCGGAAACCGAGAGTTCATTGCTGCGATGAAACAGGCACTTCAAGACAGCCAGTTCCCAAATGAGAAAATTTGTCTGGAAATTACTGAAACCGCTGCCATTCACAGCATCAAACAAGCCAGTCAGGTGTTTGATGAACTTAAGTCCCTCGGGTGTCTGATTGCTTTGGACGATTTTGGTTCGGGGCTGTCTTCATTTGGATACCTGAAAACCCTGCCTGTCGATATCGTTAAAATAGACGGCATTTTTGTTCGGGATATCGACCAGAATGAAAGTGATTACATCATGGTTCGCTCCATCAACGATCTGGCTCAGCAAATGGGCAAAGTGACCGTCGCGGAATTTGTTGAATCCCCCGCTGTAATTGAGCGCTTGTGCGAACTCGGAGTTAACTACGGTCAGGGTTACAACATTGGAATGCCAAAGCCACTGGGTGAACTGGTCAACGATTTGGTTTCTGAGAAAATCGCCTGTATCACTTAGATTCGTGCTTTAAATATTTCTCATAGGATTTGCCTGATATTCAGGTAAACTGGCGCAAAATTTTCCCCCTTGGAGTCCCTCGTGCAGCTCAACTTAATCTGCGAAGCCCCTCATAGACAATCAGAACTCGACACCATAGCAAAGCAGTGGAATCTCACGCATTCTGAGAGCTGTGAGTTCGCGTTGGTGCTAACAGAGGAACGATTAGAGCTGCGTAAATTGGACGAACCCAAACTCGGTGCCATATTTGTCGACCTTGTAGGCGGCGCTGTGGGGCATCGCCGCAAGTTTGGGGGAGGAAAAGGGCAGGCTATTGCCAAAGCTGCTGGGCTGAACAAAGGTGCAACGCCTACGGTTGTGGATGGAACGGCGGGATTAGGTCGTGACGCTTTTGTACTGGCGTCTTTAGGATGCAAAGTTCAGATGGTCGAACGTAACCCAGTGGTTGCCGCGCTTCTGAACGATGGATTGGCGCGAGCCAAACACGATCCGGAAATTGGTGTTTGGGTTGAAGAGCGTATGTCTCTGCTGCACGCATCGAGCCTGGATGCGCTCAATGAACTGGCAGAGGCAGACAGCTTTACGCCACCAGATGTGGTTTACCTCGATCCTATGTACCCGCACCCCGAAAACAAAAAGAAGTCAGCACTGGTCAAAAAAGAGATGCGTGTTTTTCAGTCCTTGGTTGGGGCAGATAACGACGCAGACGGGCTACTTGCCCCCGCTTTGGCGCTTGCTTCTAAGCGGGTCGTGGTGAAAAGACCAGATTACGCAGAATGGCTTGATAACGCGAAACCTTCCATGGCAATTGAAACCAAAAAAAACCGATTCGATGTTTATGTAAAGGCATCAATGACATAACAAAACGGTGCAAATTATCGCTTGCTTCGATGAAAACCTGACGGTATATCTAACTAAGAATGATTCTTATAGTTAATTCCAATCACCAATAAACGGTGTCAGGAAGCCGGAGCAGTAAAATGGCAGAGCGATTTTGTAAACTCAACCGTCGGGACATCAATGCCAGTCTTGGCGAAATTCATGCCCTTGTCGCCTCGCCGAAGTTTCTTTGCCGCTCATGCGCCCGCTCTTCTTCCGACAAAAAGAACTTATGCAAACCAGCCGCTATTCCACCAGCATCTTGCATGAAAAAAGCGACTCATAAATCGTCTAACTGTGGGCTAGTAGCGGAATCGCTCGCCGCAGATAAAGCCTTGGCATCGATATCTGAGAGCCCTGAGATTGCAGCGCAAAGTATTCAGTCATCAGAAATCCCTGCGCCTTCCTTAGTGCTGACTAAGAAAGCATTGAAGAAACAGAAAAAATATCAGAAGAAGCTGAAAAAAATGCTGAAAAAGCAGAAGAAGCTGCTTAAAAAACACAAGAAGTTAGAAAAGCGTTTCAGCCGAATCAATCAAGGCGTCGTGGCGATTCAGGCGCAAATGCCGCAAAACGATCAGATTCACTAAGACAATCAGATCCATTAAGTCAACAGACTCTAATCGAAACGTAAAAATGGCGAGCCTAGAGCTCGCCATTTTCGTTAATCGTCTTGCAGCGGCACCACCAGCATATCTACGGGTGTGCAGTTGATGAGCTGGCGCGTAGAAGACAGCAGCTTGCTCCAGAAGTCTTGGTGGTGACCGCAAATCACCAAATCCACTTTCAGTTCATTGATGGCTTCGCAAAGTTCACCACTCAGATCCCCCGTTCCTACCAATGTATGCCGGATAGGGTAGCTGGCGTGATCGGCTAAAAGCTGAAGTTGTTTCTTAGACGCCTCCATATTGTGGTGTTGCGTATCAGCCAGATTGATGTCTATCAGCCCGGTGTAAAGCTCGGCATAATTCACATCAATATGGATAAAAGAGACATCAGCGTTCAAAGGCTCAGCGAGTTTCACTGCCTTATCAATAAGTACCTTACTGTCGTCCGACAGATCTACGGTCACGAGAATATGTTGATAACTCATATCGCACCTCCGCTTTACGGAATTTTTTTGGCATTAGGTTATTAATAAGACTAGCATTTCATTCAACAGGGTTTTGAAGCCTTGATCCCATATCAAATCTATACGTATCAATTCATATCGATTTACGGTAGATTTTTGTACACAGGTTGCGGGTTTTCTAGTCTAATTGTTAAACATCTCAGTGAAAAATTAGCACGACTAGGCTCCCCGATACCGTGTTATAGTGGTAACAATTACAAGCAGTTAACAGGAGCAATTCATGCTGTCTCAGACTATGGTCGACCAACTGAATGAGCAAATAAACCTCGAATTCTTCTCATCCAATCTATACTTACAAATGAGTGCTTGGTGTGAAGACAAAGGATTCGAAGGTGCGGCAGAGTTTTTACGCGCACACGCGGTAGAAGAAATGGAGCATATGCAACGTCTCTTTACTTACGTGAGTGAAACCGGAGCAATGCCAATCTTGGGTGCAATTGATGCACCCAAGCACGAGTTTGAGAGCCTTGGCGAAGTGTTCCGCGAAACTTACGAACATGAGCAGATGATTACTCAGAAAATCAACAAGCTGGCTCACGTTGCATTTACCAGTCAAGACTACTCAACCTTTAATTTCCTTCAGTGGTACGTTGCTGAGCAGCACGAAGAAGAGAAACTGTTTAAAGGGATTTTAGATAAGCTGGATCTGGTTGGCGAAGATGGCAAAGCGCTGTTCTTCATCGACAAAGACCTGGCTACCATGGCAAAAGAAGGTTCATCTTCTATCATGGACGCCCCCGCTGCAGAATAAGTAGCGAGTTAAAGTCAATTCTGATTGTCTTTTCCTTTTGGTGTCTAAGAAGATGTAGGGAGGAAAAGATGATCAGTGGAGACACGATTCTATTCACGCTAATGCTCGTCAGCTGTGTCAACATGGCGAGGTATCTCACCGCGCTCCGTGCCCTCATTCACATCATGCGCGAGGCACACCCATTGCTCTATCAGCAAGTAGACGGTGGTGGTTTTTTCACAACCCACGGTAACGTCACCAAACAAGTCCGGTTATTCCACTATTTAAAAAGCCGTGAGTACCTACATCATCACGACCCCATTTTTACCGGTAAATGCAACAAAGTCAGAGAGTTGTTTGTACTCACTACAGCACTACTTGGTGTTACATTACTGGCTGCCATTATGTTGTAAACAGAAGCTCAACAAGACGAGGTAGAAACCCAGCGTAACTCTGGGTAAAATACCCACCAGATTTGCAAGGATGCGCGATAATTCGCGCATCCTTTTTATTTGATTGAGAGCAGCAAACCCAAAAGCTCAAGTCGTTGTGGAAGAAGTAATGAGTTCAGAATTTGATGTCATAGTCATTGGTGCCGGTGCGGCAGGCTTAATGTGTGCTGCCGAAGCGGGCAAGCGTGGTCGCCGGGTATTGGTGGTGGATCATGCCAAAAAGCCGGGGCGAAAAATTCTGATCTCGGGTGGTGGTCGTTGTAACTTCACTAACTACGACGTGACGGCAAATAACTTCTTGTGTCAGAACCCCCATTTCGTGAAATCCGCCTTGTCGCAGTACACCAACTGGGATTTCATCTCGCTGGTTTCGAAATATGGTGTCGATTTTGAAGAACGCGATCACGGACAACTGTTCTGTCTGGACTCAGCGAAAGACATCGTTGATGTGCTGCTTAAAGAATGCGACCAACCGAGCATTACTCAACGCTATCGCGCCGACATCCATAACATCCAAAAAACGGACAGCGGATTTTCACTCCATATAGACACCGATGAAATGACCTGTGAATCCTTGGTTGTTGCAACGGGTGGTTTATCGATGCCTAAACTCGGTGCCACGCCGTTTGGCTATCAAATCGCAGAGCAATTTGGTCTGGATGTGATTTCGACTACCGCAGGTCTGGTGCCGTTTACTCTGCACAAAGAAGACAAAGAAGCGTTTGAACCACTTTCAGGTGTTGCAGTGCCTTCTGAAATCACCGCCGAAGATGGCACCATGTTCAAAGAAGCATTGCTGTTCACACACCGAGGCCTGTCCGGTCCGGCGGTATTGCAGATTTCCTCATTCTGGCAAGCTGGTCAGAAGGTGACGATTAACTTAGTCCCGGAAGCCGATGTATTGGAGCTGCTGACCGCTTCTTGCGAAAAGCACCCAAATCAAAGCTTAAAGAATACGCTTTCCAAAGTGCTACCTAAGCGCTTAGTTGAGACCCTTATCGACCGCAAAGAGCTGGTGGATAAACCCCTCAAGCAATTCAACGACAAAGAACTGCAAGCCATCGAGACGCACCTGGAAAATTGGCAAATTCTGCCTAATGGCACTGAAGGGTATCGCACCGCAGAGGTCACTTTGGGCGGAGTGAATACTGATCATCTATCTTCCAAAACCATGGAGTGTAAAAACATCCAAGGTTTGTACTTTATCGGTGAGGTAGTGGATGTGACGGGCTGGCTCGGTGGTTACAATTTCCAATGGGCATGGTCGAGCGGTTTTGTTGCCGGGCAGTGGGCGTAGGTACTACCTTTCATTCCGGAAAGGGCTCACTAATTGATGAGCCCTTTTGTCATTAAGCTGTCCATTGTGCTCTGAACGAGCAAAGAACATCGATTCATGTCCTGCATCCCAAGCCACTGCATCTCTTCAATCTCGGATGAAGGATGAGGCTTCGAGTAGTAATCCGCGAAATAACAATGACAAGTCACAAAGGTGTCTTTTGACTTTCCAGCCGCCACAGTGCGGTAGGTATCGAAATACGTTAGCGAATCGCGTTTTAGATGGATACTCAGTTCTTCTCTCAGCTCTCTGATCAATGTGTCTTCGTGAGTTTCATCAGATTCAGGCTTTCCACCGGGTAGATAAAACAGATCTTCCCCCTTCGATCTGACACAAAGTAATTTCTGCTGCTGAATATCTAACATCGCTAACTTAGTTATTTCTTTGGTCATGCCGCGATCCTTTCGAGTTACATCTTAATCATTTTATTTTAGTGTAACGTTTCACCTGTTTATGATCAAAAGATCATTTCTATTATTCACTACAAATAAAATAATTAGGATTAACGTTTAACCTTGAGGGGTAATCAGGATTACTTTAGACTGGCATGCATGTGATTGGAACTGGGTAAACCATGGCAACCTTAAAAGACGTCGCGAAACACGCTGGAGTATCGGTGACGACAGTGTCGTACTTCTTGAATAACAAGAAACCATTAAAAGAAGAAACCAAGGAACGGATTCAGGCTGCAATGTCCGAGCTGAACTACCAGTACAATCTAGGGGCGGCGCAGCTCAAGCGAGGTCAAAGAGACCTGAAAACAATTGGTGTGGTTTCAATAAGTAACAACAACCCATTCTTTTTGGAGCTCTTTCTGGCAATTCAAAAAGAGGCGAAAGAGCGAAAACTGGCGCTATTATCAAGCTTTGTCGATGGCACAGAATCCAGCCTTGATTCGCACGTTGAAATCATGCGCCCCCAAATCGATGCTCTGATCGTGATTTCAAAAAATACCCTTGTTTCTCAGGAGTTTTGCGACTCTTCTTTAGGTATTCCAATTGTCTGCATTGCATTTGATGTTGGGACAATTCAGTCTTCCTGCGGTGGGACGAAACTGGATATTCAAAATGAGATGGGGGGCTACATTGTTGGGAAATATCTGATTTCGAAGGGGCACAAAAATGTCACTTGTGTAACTGGCGAAGCGAGTACTGACGCGACCACTGGTCGTATTCGAGGCTTCAAGAAAGCCTATGCCGATCTACTCGGTCAAGATGAAATGAAACAGGTGACCAGCGACTTCTCTTATCAGGGAGGTGTCGATGCCATGTTTGAGATTTATTCCCAGCCGACGCTGCCCTCTGCTGTATTTTGTTTCAATGACATGATGGGGCTGGGAGTGCTGAATACCGCTCACGAGCTCGGAATCAAAATTCCTCAAGATCTGTCGATTATCGGGTATGACAATATCTATCAGTCAGAGTTGAGTTATCCCAAACTCACGACCGTCGACATCCCATTGAACACTTTTGCTGCGCAGGCACTGGATGGCATTCAAAGAAAATTTGATGAAAAAGACGCGCTGTGCGAAATCAAAATCATGCCTCGCTTAGTGATTCGAGGATCGGTGTCGGATTTAGCCTGACTTTATTGTTATTAATGAAACAGAAACGGCGCTCTGATGGCGCCGTTTTTAGTTAATTCAGTCAAGTTAAACCGATGCTTCCCCCGCTTGCTGCAAACTGAATGCAGTCAGCGGGTCTATATCTTTCACCATGGCTTCGATGCGTTGAACGGCTTCTATAGCGGAGGTGTCTTTGCGATAGCTAAGATAAATTGGTCTGTACCAAGGTTCTATGTCTTTGATCTGAAAGAGCTGACCGGATGCAATGAAAGGCTCGACGATGGACGCGGGCAAGTACGCAGCCCCCCCTTTGTCCAGAATAAAGTCCAGTGCGATACGCGCTGTAGAAGTTCTTAGTAGAGGTGGCGCCAGCTTACGGTGGCGATCTGCATGTTCAGAAGCGAATCGCGTTCCCCAGTCCACGTAAACATAACGGTTGTTCAATGCGCCATGTGCGTCGGTCTGCTCTGTTGACACCATCAGCAGCACCAAATCCGCCACTTTTTTGCACGCCAGTTCGTCCGATTTTAACGGGTCGAAAGCAAATGCCATGTCTAATGTCTTTTCAACTAACCGGCGGTTTAATGATTCTCGCGCCAGCGCTTCCGCCTGAAATGCGTATCCACTGAAAGTATCGGCAATCACGCTCAGGCAGTTCTGTAGGTAGGCATCCCAAATGTTCGGTGTGCCTGCCAGCGTCAACTGAATGGATTTATCTTCTGCCAGTGACAGTTCGGTTTTCGCCTGTTGCAGGGTGTTAACCATGATCTCTGCGTAAGAAATCAGCTTTTCACCGGAGTTGGTGAGCTTGATGCTGTTGCGATCCCGAATGAATAAGCTGGTATCAAAGTAGCTTTCTAACTGCTTAATGCGTGCACTAACAGCGGCTTGTGTGATGTAGAGGTTCTCTGCTGCTCTGCCAAAATGGCGAACACGAGCAACTTCAAGAAAGGTGCGGAATACTTTTACGTCCATAATGGGTCCACAAAGTTCTCATAACCTACTGAATGAGGTTTTTCGACTATATGCATAATCAGGTATTTAGAATGCACTAACTAGGGTCTGTTGACCTTTCGAACAAAATTTAACTGCGAAAGGTCAAAGACCCTAATAACAATTTTTTGTTTTAACGATAAAAAAATTTTGTTTTTCTTTTGTCAGTTTAGATCCTAATTTTCACCTCAGGCGATATCTTTATACCTGTATCAATATCTGAGGCAACTATGTCAGACATCGAAGTTCGTGTTGGGCAAAAACGTTTTTTTGATAACAAGAAATTTCCACGTGGATTTGGTAAATCCGGAGATTTCACTCTCGTGGAAGCGGATCTTCTTACGACTTACGGCGAAACACTGAATTCGCTACAGCATGGTGAGCTTGAACCGGAAAACAGTGAAGAAAAACATTTTCTTAAGGTGCTGGAAAACCCGGGCAAAGCAAAGACTAAACTTGAGAAAGTGTGGCTAAAATATCACAAAATTGCTTATGGTCGTCGCACATTTCACACGCTGCATACGATGAGTAAGCAGAGTGAAGATGAAGAGTCTGATGATGTGGTAACTATCGACGACGAATGATTCAGTCAACAACGGCACCTTTTAGGTGCCGTTTTGATTAATGTCAGCAGACGCTAAGACTTGCGTTTGATTTGCTGAATCAGTAAGCCCACCACAATCATGACCAAACCGACAAAGGTGGACGGGTGGATCTCTTCGCCGATAATTGTCGCAAGCAGCATCAGTGAGATAAACGGTGATGTGAAAATCAGGTTGCTGATTCTCGCAGTATTGCTGGTGAGCTTCATGGCGCTGAGCCAGAGTACAAACGTCACGCCCATCTCAAACAGTCCAACGTAGGTGACTGCTGCCCATCCTTTCCACGAAATCTGCGCCCAAGTGGCTCCTTCGTACGCACAAATCAACGCAGCGAATGGCAGTGCGACCAAAAAACCGAGTAACACGCCCAATACGGGATCGGCTTTGTTTTTGGTGTTCAGAATCCAATAACCCGCCCACAATAGGGTGGACAGCAGCGCCAGCCCAACGCCGACAGGGTTTTCGAACTCCAATGCCAATACATTGCCTTTGGTGGCTATCACCACCACACCCGCATACCCAAACAGACAGGCAATCCAGTCTTGTTTACGGATTTTCTGCCCTAAAAACAGAGCCGCCATCAGGGTAAGAGTAATCGCCCAGCTGTAATTTAGAGGCTGAGCCTGCGAGGCAGGCAATAAGTCATACGCTTTAAAAAGAATCAGATAATAGAACAGCGGGTTAATCAGGCCGAGCGCCAGATAAAACCAAGGGTTAGCGGCAAAGGTGTCTTTCAACTGAGCGAGCTTTCCCTGCACACCACAAATCACAAAGAGCGCCATCGCCGATACCAGGCTGGCAAAGGTCAGCATCTGAATGGGGGTAAATTCCGCTAATGTCAGCTTAAATGCGGTGGCAACCGTCGACCAAAGTAAGACAGCACTGATTCCGTACAGCAAAGCTTGACGCTCATTCTTCATCTCGCGCATTTCCTTAGACTAGGGTCTGTTGACCTTTCGCGGTTAAATTTTGTTCGAGTTCTATGTGGTTTAATCGCGGCGCAAGGTCTTTAGCTTAGTCACTCTAAGTAAATACCTTGCAACAAAGAGTAAAGGGTATAGACCGGGGACGCCTAGTTGAACCCTTTGGGCAGCATTTGTGGCTCCTTTCTACTGCGTTACCGCTTATTGATGTAGAGCGCTACACCGAATAAGCGCTGCCTTGTATAAAGAACCCACAAATGGCTGCAAAAATCATCTCGAAAGGTCAACAGACCCTAATATACCACTGAAAGTGTTGACCGGACGAATCACTATATACTGGCGAATTCAGGCTGCAAAACTGGACATTTATCCAGTGCCTGAATACTATCATTTTGAGAGTCAAAAACTTAGGCGAACATTATGCAGTGGATAGTCGAGAATCAGCCGCTTTTATTAGCCGCGCTCGGTGGGGGGTGCTCCGGCGCACTGGTTGTAGGTTGGTGGATAAAGCAGAAAATGCAGTTGGAACTTCAACAACAAATTCAAGCGCTTGAAACCGAGAGACAGCTTCATGAAAAAACAGCGGAGCAGCTCAATGAAGCCCAAAAGGATTTGGATGAACTGGACAACGCTCGCGATCAAGCCGCCTTCGAGCTGAAACAGACCCACGGTAAAATGCTGGTGGCGATGGAAAAGCTTCGTCACATGGACGCACTTCGTCAGGAAAAAGCAGAACTGACCAGTCAAACAGAAGGTTTACGTGCAGAACTGGCAGAATCACAAGCCAGCCTTCGGGAACAAGAAGCCCGTCACCAACAGGCACAGCAAGCCAGCGAAGAGAAGCTCGCCCTGCTGGAAAATGCAGAAGCCCGCCTCAAGCAGCAATTTGAGCACCTTGCTAACCAATTGTTTGAAAACAAAACCGCCAAAGTGGATCAGCAGAACCGACAGAGTTTAGAAGGGTTACTCAACCCGCTGAAAGATCAAATTGAAGGGTTTAAAAAGCAAGTCACCGACAGTTTCAGCTTTGAAGCCAAAGAGCGTCATACGCTGGTGCACGAGCTGAAGAACTTACAAAAACTCAATGAGCAAATGTCCCGTGAAGCGTTGAATCTGACGCAGGCGCTTAAAGGTGACAACAAACAGCAGGGTAACTGGGGCGAAGTGGTTCTGGCTCGCGTGCTGGCGGAATCGGGGTTACGTGAAGGGCACGAATACCAGACCCAAGTGAGCCTGCAAGATGAAGCAGGAAAGCGTTATCAGCCCGATGTGATTGTTCACTTACCTCACGATAAACAAGTGGTGGTGGATTCCAAAATGGCATTGGTGGCGTATGAGCGCTATTTTCACGCAGACACCGATGCAGAGCGCGACGTGGCGTTAAGTGACCACTTACTTGCTTTGCGAAATCACATCAAAGGGTTGAGCCAGAAGGATTACCACAAACTCAAAGGCATCCAGAGCTTAGATTATGTTCTGATGTTTATTCCCGTCGAACCTGCATTCCAAGTGGCCATTCAGGCAGACCCGAGCTTGGTCAAAGATGCCATGAAGTACAACATCATTCTTGTCAGCCCAACTACGTTGCTGGTGGCACTGCGCACCATAGATAATCTGTGGCGAAATGAGCGCCAGAATCAAAACGCGCAAATCATTGCCGAGCGAGCGTCCAAGCTGTATGACAAGCTCAGACTGTTCTTAACCGATATGGAAAATCTGGGTGGTGCACTCGATAAAGCCAATCAGAATTTCCAGGGGGCAATGAACAAGCTGGCGACGGGGCGGGGCAACGTCGTCAGGCAAGCGGAGAGTTTTAAAGATCTTGGGGTCGAAGTAAAACGTAGTATTCCAGATAGCCTGTTGGAAATCGCACAAAATGACACTTTAGTGGAAAGACAACCGCTTGAGGATAAAGTAGACTAGGCGCTCGCAATGCCACAAGGGATTGTTTACGAGGAAAAATTGATGACAGATACAAACGTGCAAGATACCCCAATCTCAAATGCTGATGACACGACTCATTTTGGTTTCCAGACAGTAGCCAAAGAGCAAAAAGCGGAGAAAGTTGCTGAAGTATTCCACTCGGTAGCAGCAAAATACGACATCATGAACGATCTGATGTCTGGTGGTATCCATCGCTTGTGGAAACGTTTCACAATTGATTGCAGCGGCGCACGTCCGGGGCAACGCATCCTCGACCTTGGTGGCGGTACGGGCGATCTGACCGCGAAATTCTCTCGCATTGTCGGTGAAAAAGGTCACGTCATTCTGGCTGACATCAACAATTCCATGCTTAATGTGGGTCGCGATAAGCTTCGCGATAAAGGCATTGTTGGTAACGTAAATTACGTTCAGGCGAACGCCGAAGAACTGCCTTTCCCAGACAACCACTTCGATTGCATTACCATCAGTTTCTGCCTTCGTAACGTGACGGACAAAGACAAGGCGTTGCGCTCTATGTACCGCGTGCTTAAACCGGGTGGTCGTTTGTTGGTACTGGAGTTTTCTAAACCCGTTCTTGAACCTCTTTCCAAAGTATACGATGCGTATTCATTCCACCTTCTGCCAAAAATGGGCGAGTGGATTGCTAACGACGGCGACAGCTACCGTTACCTAGCGGAGTCCATTCGTATGCACCCAGATCAGGAAACTCTGGAAGGCATGATGAAAGAAGCGGGCTTCGAGCAAACGAAATACTACAACCTAACCGGTGGTATTGTTGCGTTGCACCGCGGATACAAATTCTGAGGTCACTATGCCATTTGAGCCATTGGTTACCGCTGTTGTCGAGACCACTCTGAACACCCTGATTCAGGATGATCCAGCGTTGGTGAAACGCATGTCCCGTTTAAAAGGACAGACGATTCAGGTGCACATTAAAGAAATCGACAAGACGTTAACTTTTGTATTCAGCCAGCAAATTGACGTGCTGGCGAGTTACGAAGGTCAATCGGATTGTTACTTGTCCCTGAGTTTGAGTGTTCTTCCAGAACTGCGTGAGCAAGCCAACATCACTCAGTTGATTAAGCAAGACAAGCTAGTGCTTGAAGGAGATATCCAACTGGCGCAGAAATTCTCGCAGCTACTGACCGATGCCAAACCAGATATTGAAGAGTGGTTATCTCGCCTTACCGGAGATGTGGTGGCACACACTCTGGTTTCTGGTGCCAAACAAAGTGTCGACTGGGTGAAAAAGAACGCCGAGAAGAAACAAAACCATATCGCACAAGTCTTGACTGAAGAATGGCGCATTGCTCCAGCACCGCTGGAGATCGCACATTTTTGCGATCAGGTGGATGATATTGCCAGTGCCGTGGCAAGAGCCGAATCTCGCTTAAAAATGTTGCTGGAGAAAGCATGACACCAGCAGAACTTCGTCGTTTATACCGAATTCTCAAAGTCCAGCTCGAATACGGGCTGGATGAGCTCCTTCCAGAACATCAGTTAACCCGGATTCCTCGCCTTGCTCGAAAAAGCCTGTTTTGGCTGAGAAATAAACACAAAGACAAAGAGTTAGGGCATCGTATTCGACTCGCATTGCAAGAGCTGGGTCCCGTGTGGATCAAGTTCGGGCAGATGATGTCGACCAGACGAGACTTGTTTCCGCCACACATCGCCGATCAGCTCGCTTTGTTGCAAGATCAGGTTGCCTCTTTTGACGGGCAACTAGCCAAAGAACAGATGGAAAAAGCGCTTGGTGGCAGTCTGGATAACTGGTTTACCGATTTCGACATCACACCGCTGGCTTCCGCGTCGATTGCACAAGTGCACACCGCTAAGCTCAAAGAGTCTGGTCGTGAAGTGGTTCTGAAAATCATCCGCCCAGACATCAAGCCTGTTATCGATGCCGATTTAAAGCTGATGTATCGCATGGCAAAAATCGTTGCCAAAGTCTTGCCTGAAGCGCGTCGTCTTAAGCCGGTTGAAGTGGTTCGCGAGTATGAAAAAACACTGCTTGATGAACTGGATTTGCGCCGTGAAGCGGCAAACGCCATCCAGCTAAGACGCAATTTTGAAGGCAGCAAAGAGCTGTATGTGCCAGAAGTGATCTCGGATTTAAGCAGTGAAACACTGATGGTATCTGAAAGAATTTACGGCATTCAGGTGTCTGATATAGAAGGACTGCACGCCAACGGGACCAATATGAGCCTGTTGGCCGAGCGAGCGGTTAGCGTTTTCTTTACTCAGGTATTCCGCGACAGCTTCTTCCATGCCGACATGCATCCGGGCAACGTCTTTGTAAAACCAGAACACCCAGACGACCCCATGTGGATCGGTTTGGATTGTGGCATTGTCGGTACATTGAACAGTGAAGATAAGCGTTATCTGGCCGAAAACCTGCTGGCGTTTTTTAATCGCGATTACCGAAAAGTTGCTGAATTGCACGTCGACTCAGGCTGGGTACCGCATGATACTAACGTTCAGGAGTTTGAGTTTGCGATTCGCATGGTGTGTGAGCCTATCTTTGCCAAACCACTAGGCGAAATTTCATTTGGTCATGTGCTTCTGAATCTGTTTAACACGGCGCGACGCTTTAATATGGAAGTACAGCCACAATTGGTACTTCTGCAGAAAACGCTCCTTTATGTCGAAGGGCTGGGGCGTCAGTTATACCCGCAGCTCGACTTGTGGAAAACCGCCAAACCATTCCTGGAAACCTGGATGGCAAATCAGGTGGGACCGCAGGCTGTGATCAATGCAGTGAAAGATAAAGCGCCATTTTGGGCAGAAAAGCTGCCAGAATTGCCAGAGCTGTTGTACGATAGCCTTAAACAAGGTAAGGCTTTAGACCAACGTATGGAAAAGCTTTATCAAGGTTATTGTCAATCCAAGCGCCAGCAAGGAACCGGGCGGTTTTTATTTGGCATTGGGGCAACCTTAATTGTGTGCGGTGCCATTTTATTGGACAGTCGATACGAGCCAGTCGCAATTGGCAGCGGTATCGCAGGCATCACATTTTGGTTGTTTAGTTGGCGTACATACCGCAAATAGACGGTAGACTTTCATTAAAAGATTACATTATTTCAAAATAACCCGAGGGTAGAAGCAAATGGGTGGTATTAGCATCTGGCAACTATTGATTATTGCCGTTATCGTGATTTTGCTGTTTGGAACGAAAAAGCTTCGCAACATTGGCGGCGACTTAGGCAGCGCAGTGAAAGGCTTTAAAAAAGCCATGAGCGACGAAGAAAAAGCCGCAGCGGATAAAAAAGACGCCGACTTTGAGCCACAAAACATTGAGCAAAAGACATCGTCAGAAGAAGCAACTTCTGACTCGTCTAAAAACAAAGAGCAGGCGTAACACGTGTTTGATATCGGTTTTTGGGAACTGGTATTGATCTCTGTCGTCGGGCTGGTGGTTTTAGGTCCCGAGCGCTTGCCTGTTGCCATTCGTAGCGTTTCCCGCTTTATCGGCGCGGCGAAAAGCATGGCAAATAATGTCAAAGATGAATTGTCGCACGAGCTAAAAGTGCAAGAGCTGCAAGACAACCTGCGTAAAGCTGAAAAAATGGGGATGGAAGATCTCTCTCCCGATTTGAAAGCATCTGTTGATGAACTCAAACAGGCAGCGCAAGATGTTCAGCGGCCTTATGCAAACAAGGACGATGCCAAAGCATCCTCTGATAAAAAAGCCGATGAGTAACGTGAAGAGCTGCTTCAGGCAGCTCTTTTTTGATCCCGTTGTTGAGGTTCGATATGTCTTCTGTTGAGCAAACGCAACCATTGATCAGCCATTTAATTGAATTGCGTAACCGACTGCTGAAAGCCATAGTTTCAGTGATTGTCGTGTTTATTGGCTTGGTCTGGTTTGCCAACGATATCTATGAATTTATTTCAGCTCCATTAATAGAAAGGTTGCCTGAAGGGGCGACCATGATCGCGACCGATGTGGCGTCGCCTTTCTTTACGCCTTTAAAACTGACTCTAGTTGCGTCAATATTTGTCGCGGTGCCGCTGATTCTCTATCAGATTTGGGCATTTGTTGCGCCCGGGCTCTACAAACATGAGCGCAGGCTCATCATGCCGCTGCTGTTTTCCAGTTCCATTCTTTTCTACTGCGGTGTGGCGTTTGCCTATTTCGTGGTATTCCCGCTGGTGTTTGGTTTCTTTACCGCGATATCACTGGGTGGCGTGGAGTTTGCGACTGACATCGCCAGCTATTTGGATTTTGTTCTGGCCTTGTTCATGGCGTTTGGTATCGCTTTTGAAGTGCCTGTTGCCATCATCTTATTGTGCTGGACAGGGGCGACCGATGCCAAAAGCCTGAGTCAGAAGCGACCATACATTATTGTCGGGGCGTTTGTGGTCGGGATGATGCTGACCCCGCCAGACATGATTTCGCAAACCTTATTGGCAATACCCATGTGTTTGCTGTTTGAAGTGGGCTTATTCTTCGCAAGATTCTACGTTCGTAGAGAGCCTCAGGAAATTGGGCAACCGGAAGAGTAAGTAAAGGATATATTAATCAATTACATTTGGGTGAGAGGTCTCGCTCAAATGTGCTTTGTTGTATAAATGGTTTATACAATTGTCTCTTAGAATAGCGAAATTTCTTTCTAGGAGAGTATTAAGTTGCAAAATTCTAAGTTTCAATGTCTGAGCTATCGAAATAAAGCCAAGCGTGATAATTGTTTAAAAAGTGTAGAAGTACAAGATGTTGATATCTACGTACTAGAAGCAAAAGCTTTTACTGCTCTTTGGGTTGCTAACCAGAAAAGAAACGGTTTAAGTGATGAACAAATCGATGCAAAAGCACTTGCACTTGGTATTGCTGGATTTGCTGCTTCCAACGGCAGCACGATACATGACGCAAGAGGTTTCTATTTACTAGCTGAAGACCTGAAAAAAGGTGGCTCGATTCTAAGTAAATACGAAGTTACCAGCAATGGGCAAAAGAGTTACATTAAATTTAAAGGCAACCATAAGCTTAGAA
Organism: Vibrio nigripulchritudo ATCC 27043; assembly: GCF_000222685.1. Taxonomy (GTDB): domain Bacteria; phylum Pseudomonadota; class Gammaproteobacteria; order Enterobacterales; family Vibrionaceae; genus Vibrio; species Vibrio nigripulchritudo. The sequence goes on from NZ_AFWJ01000262.1 coordinate 24,941, forward strand.
GTCTGGTAAAAGGTACTCGGTACTTGTCTAACAATGCCAAAGTTATTGCATTAGGTATCGGAAAAGAAGGAATGAGAGCGTCAGCTAAAGCTGGCGTACTAGTGACTGTTATTTATTCTGTAGCATTTAGGACCTTAGAACTTGCATTAACTAAAAATTACTCAATATCTGATTGGGTAACGAATATAAGTGCTGATGTCATTAAAGCGGCGATCTCAACGGTATTTGGATTGATAATTGGTGGAATTGCTGCTTCATCTGGTGTTGTTTTAATCCCCTTGGTTTTAGGGGGGGTAGCAGCATTTGCAATGGGGAAAATGCTCGATTATTTAGATGGTCGTTTTTTGATCAAGGAAAAAATAGTCAAGGCTCTAAATGATTATATAAATGATCAAGCAAAGTTAGATTTAAACAATAACATCAACAAATGGATATCAAGCAAGTCTTTTCAAACCTTGAAAACTAATCCACATGGGTTCTCATTCTAATGAAAAAAGCAGCACATATTGTTTTTGTTTTACTGAGTGCTATTGGTTTTAGTACTTTTGCTATTTTTAGACTTAATGAATATTTGACGCTTGAGACTATACAACTGCAGTTGGATGCGGGTTTTCAAATTATCTATGTTGACCCAACTTTTATGATTGATATTGCTAGTTTGATCACAATGCCATGCTTATTTTTATATGTTGTCTGGAATCATATATTAGGTAAAAAAGAGTCAAAGTGGATCGCAAAAGGGTTCTTTAGTATTTTGGCTATTAGTATGATTGTTATTATTCCTGGTCAGATATTTGAGCATCAGAGGCAAAAAAGTATTGCTCGAACTCAAGGTTTTGTTGACTGTCCACCTTTTACTTTGCTCTCCAGCACGCATATTGTTGAAGCTATGGTAAAAGACCCGCAATATTGCACTGACGATGAAATTACAACCATTGCAAAATACGGGTATTTCCGAGAACTGCCGATTGTCAACGCATATGTGAAAGAAACATATCAGGGTAGTAAGCAAAGTTCTGTTAACTAAATAAGCTTAAAGAGCTTTAACGCGTTGTCGGTTGTCAACTGGTCGATTTGTTCCAGTGTCATCTCTCTCAGATCCGCCACACGTTGCCCAACCAAGTGCGTGTAAGCTGGTTCATTGCGCTTGCCTCGGTGTGGCACCGGAGCAAGGTAAGGGCAGTCTGTTTCTAAAATGACGTAATTCAGATCCAGATGTGGAATGACTTTGTCCATTCCCCCATTTTTGAATGTCGATACTCCACCTAAGCCAAGGTGGAAACCAAGATCGTTGATAGCTTTGGCTTCGTCGATGCTGCCCCCAAAGCAGTGAAAGACACCGGTTAGGCTGCCATCTTGCTCTTTTCTCAGCAGATCCATCGTCTCCTGAATTGAATCACGAGTATGGATAACTACCGGTAAATCTAGCTCCTTTGCCCAGTTCAACTGAGTGACAAAGGCTTTTTCTTGCTCAGCTTTGTAGGTTTTGTCCCAGTAGAGATCAATGCCGATTTCCCCTACCGCGATAAATTCGTGTTTGTCGAACCAAGCTCGGATCGTACTCAATGTGCTATCGACATCCGCTTTCACGTAGCAAGGGTGGAGCCCCATCATAGGTCTGCAAATATCGGGAAACTGTGCCTGAGTGTTCAGCATAGGTTCGATAGAGTCCAAATCGATATTTGGCATAAATATCTGGCGGATGTTTTGTTCTAAAGCACGCGCAATAACGGCTTCTCTGTCTTCGTCGAATTCTGTGGCGTAAATGTGTGCGTGAGTATCTATCATTAATCTAGGGTCAGTCTGATTCAATTCTCGCCACAGTATACTCAAGTCGCTGGCTTTTAGGATAGTCAATTAAGTGGCTGAACCAGTTTTCAAAACCATGAGTTCTGGGGCATTTTTGAGGTAGTTTGGGTATCCCGTAAAGTGATATAGTTTCTGCCAGAATTTTTCCAGACAAGGAGAAGAGCGTGTCTGTTTCAATCCAAGGTCAATTTCCTGGTCGCCGAATGCGACGTATGCGCAAACATGACTTCAGCCGCCGACTGATGGCGGAAAATCAAGTCACGGTAAACGACTTGATTTACCCAATGTTCATCCTGATGGGCAAAAACCGTCGAGAGCCAGTGGAATCCATGCCGGGCATCGAACGTTTGTCTATCGACTTGATGCTGGAAGAGGCGGAATACCTGTCAAAATTAGGGGTGCCCGCTATTGCGTTATTCCCGGTAGTAACGCAAGACGCGAAAAGCCTTTGTGCCACAGAAGCTTATAACCCAGATGGTCTGGTACAACGCGCGGTTAAGCTTTTGAAAGAACACATCCCGAACATCGGTGTGATTACGGATGTGGCGCTGGATCCATTCACGACGCACGGGCAAGACGGCATCATCGATGATGACGGCTACGTGATGAATGACGAAACCACCGAAGTCTTGATCAAGCAAGCTTTGTCTCACGCTGAAGCGGGTGCGGATGTGGTTGCACCGTCTGACATGATGGATGGTCGAATCGGTGCGATTCGCGATGCACTTGAAGAAGCAGGTCATGTTCATACCCAAATCATGGCTTACTCGGCGAAATATGCTTCTCACTATTACGGTCCTTTCCGTGATGCGGTCGGTTCTGCTTCTAACCTAAAAGGTGGGGACAAAAAGAACTATCAGATGGACCCAGCCAATACCGATGAAGCCTTGCAAGAAGTCGCAATGGACATCAACGAAGGCGCGGATATGGTGATGGTGAAACCCGGTATGCCATACCTCGATGTGGTGCGCCGTGTGAAAAGCGAATTGCAGGTGCCGACTTTTGCTTATCAAGTCTCAGGTGAGTATGCGATGCACAAAGCCGCGATTCAGAACGGCTGGCTAAAGGAGCGAGAAACTGTGCTTGAATCCCTGTTGTGCTTTAAGCGTGCGGGCGCCGATGGGATTTTGACCTACTTTGCCAAAGACGTAGCCGAGTGGCTAGCTGAGGAAGGGGCAAAAGCCAAAGAAAGCATTCAGCCTGAAGAATAAATCACTCGCATATTGTTTTTAAATAAGCTGAACCGATTGGTTCAGCTTTTTTGTTTGAGGAATATACATGCAGATCAGAATTGGAACCCTTGAAGAGTGTGTCGAAGTGGCTAATGCCATTCCCGAGTTTGTAGAGAAAGAGACCGTAGAAAATCTAAGAAATAGGTTGGATGGAAAAACGCATTTGATCTTAGTTGCTGTAAAAGAGGGTCAGTTGCTTGGGTTTAAAATCGGGTATGAATTGACCGAAAAAACGTTTTACAGCTGGTTTGGCGGTGTGACACCAGCAGGAAGGAAAAGTGGTATTGCCCAGCTTTTAATGGATGAACAGGAGGACTGGGTGGCTAAAAACGGCTATCAACAGGTAAAAGTGAAGTCTCGTAATGCCTTCCCGGCGATGCTTAGATTACTACTAAGAAATGGTTATCTCATTGATATGTATGAAAAACACCCCAACAATCTGGATTCTAGAATTCACTTTTTAAAGGACCTATAAAAAATAAATGAGAAAATTTCTCATTTAGGTGTTGACGTGTAAATGAGAATCATTATTATTGGAGTCGTCTTAGGGAATGAGGAACAGTTCAAAAGGAATTGATTTCAGTTTCAAGCGAACTTGCACTGATTCTTGAATGACACGACATTGCTCACATTGCTTCCAGTGTAATTTAGCTTTACGGCAAAGTGATATTTTTCATCATTTTGGCCACTTATGCTAGGCGACATCATTCGATGTCGCTTTCTTTTATCTGAAATTCACAGATTAACCACATTTCTCGAAATTTCTACACTTTCTGTTGATTAAATCATCAAATTTTTTCTTTGATTTTTTTAGATTCTTTATCTGCTCCCAAATTATTTTCCACAAGGCATGATCATTATAAGATCCATGATCTGAGGATCTTTATTTTGATAACTGATTGTTATTAAACAAATAAAAAGAAAAATAGCACTGTTTTCAGCTCTGTTAGTCAGCTGTTGATAACTTTTACCAACAGAGTTATCCACAAGTGTTTGCAAGTTTTGTTGCGCAACAGAACTACGGAGGCTAGGAATGTTGAGAAAATGCACTCCAGCTTAAATTTGGTATAGCGAACGTGGCATCCCCAAGCGAGTCGTGGCATTCTAAGCCCATTATTTTTTGCACTGTATTTTGGACAGCAGACTATGGCAACCATACCTGACAACCCTTTGATTCTCATCGATGGCTCTTCTTATCTTTACCGGGCATTTCATGCATACCCCGGCACCATGAGCAATGGCGATATCCCAACCAATGCGGTTTATGGCGTGGTGAACATGCTGCGCAGCATGATGCGTCAGTTCAGCTCTGAACGAATCGCGGTTGTTTTTGATGCAAAAGGCAAAACCTTCCGTGATGATATGTACCCAGAGTACAAAGCCAACCGCCCTCCAATGCCTGACGACCTGCGTTGTCAGATTGAGCCTTTGTACGAGGTAATCAAAGCCATGGGGCTTCCACTTATCTGTGTACCGGGCGTTGAAGCGGACGATGTCATTGGTACGCTTGCCGCTCAGGCTTCAAAAGCGGGTATGCCAGTGCTGATCAGTACCGGTGATAAAGACATGGCTCAGTTAGTGGATGAAAATGTCACTCTGATCAACACCATGACCAACGTCGTTATGGATAGAGAAGGCGTTGTGGACAAGTTTGGTATCCCACCAGAGCTGATCATCGACTACCTTGCGCTTATGGGTGACAAAGTGGATAACATTCCAGGTGTACCTGGAGTGGGCGATAAAACCGCGACCGCGCTGCTTCAAGGTGTGGGTGGTTTAGATAAGCTTTATGACAATCTCGACGACATTGCACCACTTGGTTTCCGTGGTTCGAAAACCATGGCGAAGAAGCTGATCGATAACAAAGACAATGCTTACCTTTCTTACGAACTGGCAACCATCAAGTTAGATGTTGAATTGGATGTCACAGCGGAAGGTCTGAAAAAAGAAACGCCAAATAAAGACGAACTAATCAAGCTTTACGGTCAACTGGTGTTTAAATCTTGGCTGAATGAGTTGCTAGAGGGCGGCACTGGTGAAGTTGAAGCTATCGGATCTGCGAGTTCTAATGCGGCATCCGGCACTACCGCAGCAAAAGTGGACACCAGTGCAGTAAAAATCGATCGCAGCCAATACGACACCGTTCTCACCAAAGAAAGCTTTAATGACTGGTTGGAAAAGCTGAAGGCATCGGACTTATTTGCGTTTGATACCGAAACGGACAGCCTAGACTACATGGTCGCAAACCTTGTCGGCCTGTCTTTTGCGACCGAAGAAGGTGTCGCGGCTTATGTACCTGTCGCGCATGACTATCTCGATGCGCCAGAACAGCTGGACAGAGATTGGGTGCTGGAGCAACTCAAACCGATTCTGGAAGACGCGAATCAAGCTAAAGTTGGTCAGAATCTTAAGTACGATGCCAGCATTCTTGCGCGTTATGACATTGAACTGCGAGGTATCAAACACGACACCATGCTGGCTTCCTATGTTTTCAATAGCGTAGGCGGCAAGCACGATATGGACAGTTTGGCGCTGCGATTCCTTCAGCACAGCTGCATGTCCTTCGAATCAATCGCAGGTAAAGGCAAAAACCAGCTTACCTTCAATCAAATTGATCTGGCGGAAGCGTCACCATATGCCGCAGAAGATGCCGATGTCACGCTGCGTTTGCATAACCGTATTTACGCCAATATCGAGCAGGACGAAAAACTTAGCCACATCTACAATGACGTGGAAGTGCCTCTGGTACCCGTACTTTCTCGTATTGAACGCACTGGAGTTATCATTGATGACATGTTGCTGGGTGCGCAATCTCAAGAAATTGCAGCACGCCTCGACGAGCTTGAACAAAAAGCGTATGACATTGCAGAACAAGAGTTCAACCTGAGTTCTCCTAAACAACTTCAAGCCATTTTGTTTGAAAAGATGGGATTGCCAGTACTGAAGAAAACGCCATCAGGTGCACCTTCAACCAATGAAGAAGTATTGCAGGATCTCGCATTGGACTACCCATTACCCAAGGTGATTCTGGAATACCGTGGACTGGCAAAACTGAAATCGACTTACACCGACAAGCTGCCGAAGATGATTAACCCGACTACAGGTCGTGTACATACGTCTTATCATCAGGCGGTCACTGCAACAGGTCGCTTCTCGTCCACTGATCCAAATCTACAGAACATTCCAATTCGTAACGACGAAGGACGTCGTATTCGTCAGGCATTTGTTGCGCCGCACGGCTGGAAGATTCTGGCGGTCGATTACTCTCAAATCGAACTTCGTATTATGGCGCACCTGTCTGGTGATAAAGCCTTGTTAGACGCGTTCAGCCAAGGTAAGGACATTCACTCAGCGACTGCTGCGGAAGTTATGGGTGTGAATATTGAAGATGTGACCACTGAACAACGTCGCCGTGCGAAAGCGGTTAACTTCGGTTTGATCTACGGTATGAGCGCGTTTGGTTTAGCAAAGCAGTTAGGTATTCCTCGTGGTGAAGCTCAGGGCTACATGGACAAATACTTCGAGCGCTACCCAGGTGTGATGCAGTATATGGAAGACACACGCAGCGCGGCGTCCGAGCAAGGTTATGTAGAGACCATATTTGGTCGTCGACTGCACCTTCCAGAGATCAAGTCGCGAAATGGGATGCGTCGTAAGGCGGCTGAACGTGCGGCAATCAATGCGCCTATGCAGGGCACAGCGGCTGACATCATTAAGAAAGCTATGCTGCTGGTCGATGAGTGGATTCAGGCAGAAGGCGAGGGCAAAGTGAAACTGCTGATGCAGGTGCACGATGAACTGGTTTTTGAAGTTGAGGAGTCAGTCCTTTCCGAAGTTGAAAGTAAAGTACAAAAACTGATGGAATCTGCCGCAGAGCTAAATGTGCCTTTGGTTGCCGAAGCCGGGCATGGCGACAACTGGGATCAAGCCCACTAGCCACTTTTTGCTCTAATCACGCAAATTACTATGAGCCAGCGCACATGCTGGCTTTTTTTTGATCTAAATAAAGTCGTGTAAAATAAAGTGTTAATGTAGTTTTACAAAAAGTTAATGAAAAAAAACTACAAAAATTGTTTTCATTTCTGAGTAAATGTTGTACATTATCTCTCGTAGGGTACAGAGGTAAGATGTTCTATCTTTCAGACCTTTTGTTTCACGTTATTGGATTAGGCTGATTCAGCCGCCCCAGTCAGTTTTTGACTGGGGCGTTTTTTATTGTAATAAAAACAATATATTGGCTAAATAATCTTCATTTCTTGCTTCATTTATTTCTTCTGTGTGTTCTTTCTCTTCTTCTCATTACGCGAATCAATGCATTCTGCTGCAGCCAGACAAGTGATAGATCTGGTAATAAATCCTCAAAACTTAGCCTGTTCAGTGCCTGACTTTAGAATTTATTCTGGAGAGCGTTGTAGTAAAAAACCGTGTTATCAATAAGATATTTTTTATCAAAAAAGAAGATTGATTGAGAATCGCGCGTGGAAGGTATAAAACAGTAGGTTTATGCAAATAAGCCCTGATGCGAAAAGGTGTCTGGAGGCAAGGTTTTGAAAAAAAGTAGAGAAATATCTTGAGTTTTTGTAGGAGATGATGAATGCTTTTTAACCATAATAATAATACCTCCTATTTCTCTCCCGTTGCCCCACCAAAAAGGTGGGGACTTTTGTATCTGGGAGTATAGAAAAACCTTATTCTTCAGGCACTTCTCCATTGTCTTCTTCCAGCACTTCTTCAATAAGTGCTGGGGCAAACCACTCATCAAGACGCGAGCGTAACTGGTCTACGCCAATGCCTTTAAGGGATGAAAATGCGTCGACTTTAACATCGCCACCAAACGCCAATGCAGCTTCTCGAATTTTCAGCAATGTGGACTTTCGTGCCCCACTTTTTAGCTTATCGGCTTTAGTCAGTAGCACCTGCACCGGAATTCCTGAGTCTACCGCCCAGTAAATAAGCTGTTGATCCAAATCTTTCATGGGATGGCGAATATCCATTAACACCACAAGCCCTTTCAGAGACTCGCGTCGTTGCAGGTACTCACCCAGTGATTTCTGCCATTTCTGCTTCATCTCTAACGGGACTTGAGCAAATCCGTACCCAGGAAGATCAACTATGTGGCAATTGTCGTACACTTTAAAAAGGTTAATTAATTGCGTACGACCTGGAGTTTTACTGGTTTTTGCTAAACTTTTCTGGTTAGTCAGTCGATTTAAGGCACTGGACTTACCGGCGTTAGAGCGACCAGCAAACGCAACTTCTATTCCCACATCCTCTGGCATGTGACGTATGTCAGGGGCGCTGGTAATAAAATGTGTGTTCTGATAATGAATTTTTGCGCTCACTGTTAACTCCATCTCGTCTTTGTGTAGTCGATTGATTACTTTTTTGTGAATTTGTGTAAAATACCCTTGCTCGGCATAAGGTCGTTTAGGCGAACAAATAGCCAACCACTTCATGTGGTACTGGAAGCTTGATAATTATAATGGAATGTCATGAAAAAATTAGTGCTAATCTTGAGTTTATTAGCCAGCTGCTCTGTATGGGCCCAAGGTAGTATTGAAGCTGGTAAAGCAAAATCTGTCACTTGTTCTGCCTGTCATGGCGCAGACGGTAACAGTTTAATTCCGATTAATCCAAACTTGGCGGGTCAGCATGCCAAATATCTTGAGAAGCAGTTGAAAGATCTCAAGCTTGGCGGACAGACTGGCGGTAAGCAAGGTCGTTATGATCCTGCAATGAGTGCCATGGCGGTGCCGCTGTCTGATGAAGACATTGCCGACTTATCTGCTTACTTTTCTTCCCTCCCTATCGCAGAAAGTTCGACACCTGAAGACGTCGTTGACCGTGGTCGCGTACTTTACGCAGCCGGTGACTTAGAGCGTGGCATCACGGCGTGTATCGCCTGTCATGGTCCTCGAGGTAACGGTACTGAGCTCTCCGGGTTTCCTAAAATCTCCGGGCAGCACGCTGACTACATCAAAGGGCAGCTGGTTAAATTCCGCTCTGGCGATCGCAATAACGATATGAATGCCATGATGCGAGATATCTCCAAAAAGCTGACCGACGACGACATTGAAATTTTGTCTAAGTATGTGGGTGGCTTGCACTAACTAACGAGCAATGCATTTGAAAAGAAAAGCGGCGGACTACCTGCCGCTTTTTTGTATACGCAAATAACCCTAGAATTCGCCTTTCTGGGAGTACTCTGGGTTATTCACTAAGGGTATTGGCGCTTTTTGTCGCGAATAAGCAGAAAGTGCTCAATAAAACTCCACTCTAACCTCACTTTCTGGTATGTTTCGCATCCCTAACTGAGGAACCCAGTATGCACGCTTGTCCGCTCTGCGAATCAACGCAGACTAAAGACTATTTTGAAGACCGTCGTCGACGTTATCATCAATGCCTGCAGTGTGAATTGGTGTTTGTGGACCCTGCCCAACGGCTGACCGCTGAAGAAGAAAAGTCGATGTATGACTGGCATGAAAACGATCCGGCTGATGAAGGCTATCGTCGTTTTCTAAGCCGAATGTCTACGCCAATTCTGGAAAGAGTCGCCCCTGAGTCCAGCGGTCTGGATTTTGGTTGTGGACCCGGTCCAACACTATCCCTCATGTTAGAAGAGCACGGGCACACCGTCTCCCTATACGATATCTATTACTACCCTGATAAAAGGGTACTTGAGAACACGTATGATTTTGTGACTGCCACCGAAGTGATTGAACATTTGTATCAACCCGATACCGTGTGGCAGCAATGGTTGAGTTTAGTCAAACCAGGTGGATGGCTGGGGGTGATGACCAAAATGGTGATTAACCTTGAAGCCTTCGCCGGATGGCACTATAAAAATGATCTTACTCATGTGATCTTTTTTAGTCGGGCTACGTTTCAATATTTAGCGCGACGGGACGGACTCCAACTCGAATTTATTGGCAATGATGTAATTTTACTGAGGAAACCCAGTAATGAGTCGTACAAAGAAATCTAGAAAACCGGGTGCTTCTGGTGCACCGGAAATAATCGTTACCCGTAACCGCAGCGAATCGGATGTAGAAGGTCGTCTGCGCAAAAAGCACAAAAAGCGCAAAGGTCTGAAATCGGGCAGCCGCCATTCTGAAGGTACGCAGGCGAACAGCGCCGGCAATAGCCAGAAGCGCGACCCGCGTTTAGGCAGCAAGAAAAAAATCCCTCTGATCATCGAGCCTGTGAAAAAGCCGACCAAGCAAGAGCGTCGCCTTTCAGCAGAGCAAGAATTGGAGATGCTGGAAAATGACGCGCAATTGATGGTGCTTCTTGACCGTATCGATGCGGGCGAAAGCTTAGGTAAAGGCTTGCAGCAATACGTAGATGAGAAACTGGACCGCATCGAAGTACTGATGAACCAACTGGGTCTAATGGAGCCAGAAGGTGAAGAGCAGGACGAGCAAGTTGATGAACCAGCTAAAGCGAAAACCGACGACGATCTGCTTTCGCAGTTCGAAGATATGGATTTAGATAACCTGAAAGGATAAGCGAGAAAGTTATGTCAGTAACCGTATTAGCTGTCATCGGCGCACTTATTATCGTAGGGCTGGCGTCGTACGCAGGCTATCTTTTACTGCAACTTAAAAAGCAGAAGGAATTGCAGGCGAAACATCAGGCGCTGGCGATTGAAAAACGCAATTCGAACATTTTCGAAAACGTAGACACTCTATGTGCCGCGGCGATTCAGGGTCAGTGTGACCTGGCGGAAATCAGCATTCGTGTGTATTGCATTCTGGACTACGTACAGGGTGAAGATCGCATCGACGTAGACGCAGAGTATCCAGCCACGGCAGAGCTATACCACGTTGTGAAAGACATGGCTCGTGGTGAAGACAGACAAAATCTGCCGAAGAAAGAGCGTATGCAGCAAACGCTGGAGCGCCAGAAAGCAGAAGCACGTTTGACTGACGACATCATCGAAGAGCTCAAATCGCTTCGAGAAAAGATCAAACCTCTGAACAATCAGATCAACATCAATATGGTCGCATCTTAATTCGCCTATCATCTAGTTAGTCTTTTCGACATCAAGATCATCCCGGATCCGTAATCTGGGATGACCTTTAGGTGCGAGTGATCTCACTAGCACTTCTGAACATTTCTATTATTAAATCCATCAGGGTATGCCATCACAGACAGGGTGATATGGCAAAATATGCCCCTAAGCACTAACTGGAAGCACAACAAAAATGTCTAGTGAGCAAATTGTTTGGGATCAAGCTGTATTAGATAAATACAATTACTCAGGGCCGAGATACACCTCTTATCCAACCGCGTTGGAGTTTCACGAAGCGTATACGATTGCTGAGTTTGATATGGCTTGCGCGCAATACCCAGAGCGCCCGCTGTCGCTGTACGTGCACATTCCTTTTTGTCACAAGCTTTGCTACTACTGCGGCTGCAACAAAGTCATTACTCGTCACCAGCACAAGGCCGATGATTACCTTGATATTCTGGAGCACGAAATTCGCCAGAGAGCGTCTTTGCTTCAGCAGCGTCGTGTCACTCAACTGCACTTTGGTGGCGGTACGCCCACCTTTCTCAGCAAACCTCAAATTTCTCGTTTAATGGCGTTGTTACGCCAGGAATTTCGCTTTGAAAACGATGCCGAAATCAGCATCGAAGTGGATCCGCGTGAGATTGAGATGGATATGCTGGATCACCTGCGAGACGAAGGTTTTAACCGCTTGAGTATCGGTGTTCAGGATTTTGACAAAGACGTTCAGAAGCTGGTGAACCGTGAGCAGGACGAGCAGTTCATTATCGATATGGTCGAACGCGCCAAAGAGCTGGGTTTTCGTTCTACCAATCTGGATCTGATTTATGGTTTGCCAAAGCAGACTCAGGAAACGTTCGCCAAAACGTTAAAACAGGTTTTGAAAATGCAGCCGGGGCGTTTGTCGGTGTTTAACTACGCCCACATGCCACAGCTTTTCGCCGCGCAGCGTAAAATCAAAGATGCCGATTTACCTGAATCAACGGAGAAAATGGCAATTTTGCAGCAAACCATCGCGACCTTAACCGGAGCTGGTTACCAGTTTATTGGTATGGATCACTTCGCACAGCCAGACGATGAACTGGCGGTTGCCCAGCGCAATGGCGTGTTGCACCGTAATTTCCAGGGTTACACCACGCAAGGCGAGTGTGATTTGGTTGGTTTTGGGGTTTCTGCGATTTCCATGATTGGTGACAGCTACGCTCAAAACCAAAAAGAACTGAAGAAGTATTACGCTCAGGTGAATGAAATGCGCCATGCGTTGTGGAAAGGGGTGTCACTAGATGCGGACGACTTGCTTCGCCGTGAAGTTATCAAACAGCTGATTTGCAATTTCAAACTGGACAAGCGTTTTATCGAAAGCGAATTCAATGTGAACTTTACCCAGTATTTCAAAGAAGACATGGAACTGCTGCAAACGTTCATCAATGATGAGTTAGTGGAAGTGGATGACAATGAAATCCGTGTAACGCTGCGTGGTCGATTATTGATTCGAAACATCTGCATGTGTTTCGACAAGTACCTGAGAGATAAAGCGCGACAACAGCAATTCTCGCGAGTGATATAAACGAGTGATATAAAAAAGGGGCTTCACGCCTAATGCCGAT
>NZ_AFWJ01000261.1 GCF_000222685.1 Vibrio nigripulchritudo ATCC 27043
CCTTTTACTGAAAAGGTGAAGCGCTCTGGCGATGACTTCTTTTCCTGTTCCTGTCTGACCGTTGATGATGGTGTCGACATTGGATTTAGCCAGTGCGAGAACCTGAGAACGGATCAACTCCATTTTGTTGGAGTCACCGATTATTACGTCCTCGATATGAGTTGAAGATGAAGGGGGTGTTTCTCTAGTTGTAACTGACGAGACTGACATGCCATGAGTAACTTTTCAGTCAGTGTTTCAGGCTCAAGAGGCTTTTCAAGAAAATCATAAGCGCCATTTTTCATGGCTTCAATCGCCATAGGAATGTCGCCATGACCACTCATCAGAATCACAGGAACGCCAGGTGCTCGGTTCTGAATAGCGGCGAGCAGACTCAGCCCATCAAGTGTCGGCATTTTTACATCACATAAAACTGCACAATTGCTTTCTGGTTTGAGTTGTTTTAATCCCAGTTCCGGGTCGGTATAAGAATCAACGTCAAACCCTTCAAGTTCCAGCATTTCGCTGACAGCGTCGACAACGTCATGTTCGTCGTCAATAAGTAAGATAGCGTGCTTCATTGTAATCGTTATTGGTGTCGTAGAGTTAAAGTAAAAGTGGTTCCAGTTGTTTGGTTGGAATCGGCAGAAATCGATCCTCCAAAGTCTTTAATTATGTTGTACGCGATAGAAAGCCCCAATCCCAAGCCATCCCCAGTTTCTTTGTTGGTATAAAAAGGATCGAAGATATGGGGGATCTCGCTCTCTTTAATACCGCTGCCATTGTCTCTGACGGAAACGACAACTTCGCCATTTTCTGAAAGTGAGCCGGAAATCGATATATCAGGTTCGGGTGTGGTAGAAATGGCATCTAATGCGTTCCCGAGAATATTGACAAAAACTTGCTCCAGACGAATCGCATTGGCACTGACCATTACGTCAGGTAAATCCTTCACCTTAATGATGTTGGAAGGTGTCCGGCTTTCAAGTAACTGTATGGCATCAGAAATGGTGCGCTTTAGCTCGACCTTTTCCATATGCCCGTCACTTTTTCTGGCAAATGCTCTGAGGTGTTTGGTGATTGATGCCGTTTTTGCTAAAAGCACATGAATTTTTTCTAAGTTATTGATGGCTTTTTCAGGGGAATTTTTACCGAGCCACAGTTTGGCGCTTCTTACATGGCTGGTGGCTGCGGTCAGAGGTTGATTAATTTCGTGAGTAATACCAACACTGAGCTCTCCAAGGGCGGCTAATTTTCCAGCCTGAATAAGCTCGTCTTGCGTTGACCTGAGCTTTCTTTCCGCGTTCGTTCTTTCGATGACTTCCTGTTCCAATCGCTTGTTGGTTTTTTTCTACTTCGATGGCGGTTTGCTGGAAGAATTGAAGATCTTTGGCCATTTCCGTTACTTCATCGCCCCCTGAAATGGCAACCGGAGTGAGCAGATGCCCGCTCGAAATTGCTTTCATATTCATTTGAAGCTGTCTTATGCGTTGCAGAATGTTCCGCTGAACATAAAACCATGAGACGGCAATGGCAACCGCTACGCTGATAAGAGAGAAAAACAAAGCGATTCGTTGATTGGCTGCCAGAGAGTGCCGAGCCGTATTCAAAGAGCGGTCGATATCCGAATTGACTGTGTTTGTGTAGCGTTCAATTTGGACGGCTAACTGATGAAGGTGAGTGTTACTGTTCTCAAGAAAGAACTGCTGCTGATATTGCCTGTCAATAATTTCGTCTTTTAGAGCAAACAAACGCCCACCTCGAGACGTAAGGTTGTGGATCACGGTAAGTTGATCATCCAGAGTCGGGTTTTGTAGTGAGATGGGGCTGCTTTTCCATATTTCCCACCACTGGTCACCAATTGATTCTAGCCTCTGAATAGTGTCATCCAGTTCATTGAAGCTGTTATCGTTGTACAACTTCTCAGCCAGACCAGACTGATAATAGAGAAGCGAGCGGAAGGTGGCGTAATCTATGGATGCCTTATCCTGAGATGAAAGTTCGTCCAGCGATTCACCAGCGAGTTCTAACAATGGGAAAAGCCCTTCAAGCAGAAAATTGAGTTGAGAGGACAATTGCTCAGACTGAGCTTCACTTTGGAACAGCAGGCTCAGGCTATTTCCGATTTGAGTAATGACGTCTTTGAAGTAGGCATGATAGTCGGGAAACTGAACCATGACTTGATTCATTTCTCCAATGGCCTGGTTGATGTCGTCCATAGCTCGATTACGAGCGACATTGGAGTCTGCGGTTCCGAGCAGAGGTGCCGTGGAAATAATCAGACGGACTTTATCATTGAGTTTTGCTGCGTAGTCGAGTGCTTTTAGGTCGGTGTTATTCAGATGTTCCAGCCGGGTATTAATGTCCGAAAACGTATAGGAGGAGAGTGCTGACACGATGAGAGTAGTCAGAGACAACATCGCCATTGCCAACGCAAGGCGCAACCCCATACCTTTCCATCGAATTTTCATAACGGCAACTTGCTTAAGCGAACAGAGCTCTATATGACCAACTTTAGCTCTTTTATTCTAGCGAAGTTACGGTTTTGTTAATGAAATTCGGCGCTGGGTCACCAAACCTTTAAAAGCTCAGGGTTGAAGTAAGAGGGCAATGATCACTCAAACGATAGCTTAACGCTTCTTTTTTACTGAACGTGATTTGCTTTGACTGACTTAAATTCAGATCTGAGCTGGAAACCACGTGGTCGATTAGGTTTCGGTATTGGTGGGTTTTGGTTGGGTTGGTTCGGGAGCGCACTCTGCATTCCGCTGATGTGTTTTTACTGTTCAACACGACTTGCCCCTTAGTTCCTTTAGACAGTATCTTCCACAGCCAGTCGTTTGGGTAGGCGAGATTGTGATTAAAGTCGCCGATGATGACGAACGACTGATTGTTGGTCAGCCTTTCCGTTATCCATGCGTTGATACTGTTTCCCTGTTTTGCCAATACTCGGCAGGCATCGGTTTTTCTTTTGGCGGCAAAACAACCAGATTTAAGGTGAATTGAAAGTAAGTGTATTGGTTTTTCTGCTTTTGGCTTTGCCACTATGTAGGTAGCAAATCTAAGCTTGTTGAACTGACCGGGAAGGAGATTTAAATCGTCAGGGTCACTAACCTCGATACCTTCTGATACTGCAAACCCTGTGTATTGGTTGATGTCTTCAAATTGAAGATCCTGATGCTTTTTTCTCGCCCTGTCTGAGAAATAATATTGGTACCCAGTTCCTGTTACCCTCATTAACGCTTCTTCACTGTCTACTTCCTGAAAAGAAAAAATGTGCATCGGTTGTTCCGATATTCTGGAAAAAACATCTCTTAATGCAACAAAATCGCGATCTTTACGAAGGCTTGGTTCAATTCGCTTACTTGGATTGGTTGTCAGCCACTCGATATTCCAGGTAGATAAAGTAAGTTCAGTTGCTAAAGCTGGGTAGTGAATGGCGGTAAGCAAAAAGAGTAAAAAGCGTTTCAAAATAGACTCGATTGTTATTGGTATTTTTCAAAGATAATAACGAAATTTTAATAGATAAAGTATGACGTTTGGTTCGAATTTAATAAAGAATTCAAATGTGCGATCTTCGCCACTAAGATCGATTTGATCTTGCACTGTAGACATCGTTTGTTGATTTGGATCAAAACAGTCGAATAGGGCATCCCTTTTAATACGCCACAACATATTGTGTCTGTATGCGTTCATGTTGTGCATATAGTGTGTTTTTTGAACTACTCGAATACAAGGGGATACGGTGAATACAGTTGTCATTAAAAGGGATGGTGCGAAAGCGCCTTTTGATAAGGAAAGAATCGTTGCCGCTGTTGAAAGTGCTTCACATACCGTTGATGAAGCCTTAAGCCGTTATGCCCAGCAAGTTGCCAGTGCGGTATACAATTCGCTAGAAGAACGAGACGAAATTTACATTCAGGACATTCAGACTCTGGTTGAAAATGAACTGATGCAGGGTCCATACAAAGGGCTTGCGCGTTCTTATATTGAATATCGTCATGATCGCGACATTGCGCGTGAAAAATCGAGTGCTTTAAACAAGGAAATCGAAGGACTCATCGAGCAAAGTAACGCCGACTTGCTCAATGAAAATGCGAATAAAGATGGCAAAGTGATTCCAACTCAGCGTGACCTTTTGGCTGGCATTGTGGCAAAACACTATGCCAAAACACACATTCTTCCACGCGATATTGTTCAGGCTCACGAAGCAGGGGATATTCATTATCACGATCTCGATTATGCGCCGTTT
This sequence comes from Vibrio nigripulchritudo ATCC 27043, assembly GCF_000222685.1. Classification (GTDB taxonomy): domain Bacteria; phylum Pseudomonadota; class Gammaproteobacteria; order Enterobacterales; family Vibrionaceae; genus Vibrio; species Vibrio nigripulchritudo. The sequence continues at coordinate 4,232 of NZ_AFWJ01000261.1, forward strand.
TTCCCATGTTTAACTGCATGCTGATTGACTTAAAAGGCATGTTGACCCATGGGTTTAAGATGGGTAATGCTGAGATTGATACACCTAAATCAATTTCTACCGCAACAGCAGTAACAGCGCAGATCATTGCTCAGGTAGCGAGCCACATTTATGGCGGCACCACCATTAACCGCATTGATGAAGTGCTTGAACCTTATGTACTGTCAAGTTTTGAAAAACACTTAGACATTGCGAAAGAGTGGGACATCCATAACCCTGAAGCTTTTGCCAAAGCTCGAACCGAAAAAGAATGTTTCGATGCGTTCCAGTCGCTCGAATACGAAGTGAATACGCTCCACACTGCGAACGGTCAGACTCCTTTTGTCACTTTTGGTTTTGGTCTTGGGACAAGCTGGGCATCCAAACTGATCCAGCAGTCTATCCTCAAAAACCGTATTGCTGGTTTGGGCAAAAATCGTAAAACAGCGGTTTTTCCTAAATTGGTATTTGCGATTAAAGATGGGTTGAACCATAAAAAGTCCGATCCGAACTACGACATTAAAAACCTCGCTCTTGAATGCGCTTCAAAGAGAATGTACCCGGATATTCTGAACTACGACAAAGTTGTCGAAGTTACAGGTTCGTTTAAAACCCCAATGGGTTGCCGCAGTTTCTTAAACACTTATGAAGAAAATGGGGAGCTTATTCACGAAGGACGAAACAATATCGGTGTTGTCAGTCTAAATCTACCTCGCATAGCGCTACAGGCAGAAGGTTGTGAAAAGCGTTTCTACGAACTACTGGAGGACAAGCTGACACTTGCACGACGTGCACTTGAGACTCGCATTTCGAGACTTGAGTCCGTGAAAGCTCGTGTTGCGCCAATCCTATACATGGAAGGAGCTTGCGGTGTGCGTTTACAAGCTGATGAAAGCATCGCATCTATCTTCAAAAATGGAAGAGCATCCATTTCTCTTGGTTACATCGGTATCCATGAAACCATGGTCGCGCTATATGGCGAAAATGAACACATGTACGACAGCGATACTCTAAGAAACAAGGGAATCGAAGTTGTTAAATTCATGAAGAAGCGCGTCCAAGCCTGGACTGATGAAACGGGGTATGGCTTTAGCTTATATGGAACGCCAAGCGAAAATCTGTGCAGCCGTTTTTGTCGTATCGATACCAAAGAATACGGTGTGATCAATGGCGTTACCGACAAAGGGTATTACACCAACAGTTTCCATCTGGACGTTCAGAAGAAGGTTAACCCGTACGACAAGATCGATTTCGAGATGCCTTACCCTGAAATCTCAAGTGGTGGCTTTATCTGCTATGGTGAATTCCCGAATATGCAGCGAAACATCGAAGCGTTAGAAAACGTTTGGGACTACAGCTACACTCGCGTTCCATACTACGGTACGAATACGCCAATTGATGAATGCTACGATTGCAGTTTTACCGGTGAATTTGAGTGCACTAGCAAAGGTTTCACCTGTCCAAGTTGTGGTAACCATGATTCCACTCGCGTGTCAGTGACACGTCGCGTTTGTGGGTATTTGGGAAGCCCTGATGCAAGACCATTTAACTTCGGCAAACAAGAGGAAGTGAAGCGCAGGGTCAAACATCTTTAATGAACTACCACCAATATCACCCCATTGATGTGGTAAACGGGCCGGGCACACGCTGTACACTGTTTGTGTCCGGCTGTGTGCACCAGTGTCGCGGTTGTTACAACAAATCCACCTGGTCTCTCTGTTCTGGTCATCCATTCACACAAGAACTGGAAGACAAAATCATTGAGGATCTGTGTGACACTCGTATTCCAAGAAGAGGGTTATCTTTGTCGGGAGGTGACCCGCTTCATCCCAAAAATGTACCTGATGTTTTACGTTTGGCGAAGCGTGTAAAAGAAGAATGCCCGTCCAAAGACATTTGGATGTGGACAGGGTATCTTCTGTCTGAACTTGATGTGCTTCAAAAAGAAGTGGTTGATTTTGTAGACGTATTAATTGATGGGAAATTCGAACAGTCGCTTGCCGATCCAAGGCTGGAATGGCGAGGAAGTTCTAACCAAATCATTCACTACATGAAAGTGTAAAACCTGATGTTCAGCGTCTGGCTTTAACTTGCTCAAACCAAACACAATTTCCTTTCGATTTTTTGTTTGTAACAGTGTTAACGTGCTTACCACTGTTGACTTTCAAAGGGTTGTGAATTTCATGTTATCTCATCTTCCGGAGCCTAAACAGGATCCGATTCTTTCGCTTTCTGTCGCTTATAGAAACGATCCCCGCAATGAAAAAGTGGATCTGGGCATTGGTGTCTATCGCAATAGCGAAGGGGCAACGCCAATTATGAAAGCAATCTCTCTGGCGCAGGAAAAAGTAACATCAACACAGACAACAAAAGCCTATGTTGGTCTTGCGGGCTGCGAAGAGTTCAACCAATGCATGGTTGATTTACTGTTGAAAGGCACATCAGCGTATGACCGAGTGTCTGCTATCCAGACTCCTGGAGCAAGCGGTGCACTTAGAATGCTTGGTGATCTCCTTAAAGTTGCTCAGCCGGGCACTACGGTATGGCTAAGTAATCCGAGTTACGTGAATCACCAACCTGTTATGGAAGCGGCGGGTCTGAAAGTAAAACACTACCGCTACTTTAGCCCATCTACCAAGCAAGTTGATGTTCAGGGCATGCTGGAAGATATTTCAAAAGCAGGCAAAGAAGATGTGGTTCTGCTTCACGGTTGTTGCCATAATCCAACCGGAGCGGACATCGATTTTGATGTATGGAAAGCGATAACCGACATGGCAGTAAAACAAGGTTTTACTCCGTTCGTAGACATCGCGTATCAAGGTTTTGGTGATGGATTAGAGGAAGACGCAAAAGGTCTTCAGTTTATGGCAAACAGCGTTGAAGAAATGCTGATCACTACCTCTTGTTCAAAGAATTTCGGCTTATATCGTGAACGTACAGGTGCAGCAATCGTAGTCGGCAAGAATGCAAAGGAATCCGGGAATGCTAAAGGCAAGCTTCTTCAACTGGCACGCGCAACCTATACCATGCCGCCTGATCATGGTGCGGCACTGGTCAAAACGGTATTGAGTGATGACAACTTACGCCAGATTTGGCGTGACGAGTTGCAGCAAATGCAGCACCGTCTTGTTTCCTTGCGTTCGGGCTTATGCGCGGAGCTAAAAAATACACATAACTCTGACCATTTTGACTTTATCCAGTCACACAAGGGCATGTTCACTGTGTTAGGCTTTTCTTCCGAGCAAATGCTTCGCTTACGAGAAGAATATGGGATCTATGGTGTCGGCGACGGGCGAATCAATATCGCTGGTTTAACTGAAAAAGACATCCCTTACGTTGCGAATGCGATATTTACTGTAGCAGACTGATAAGAGGGTGGAGATGAAGTCGAGCAGACCTATCATTTTTCTTGCAATAACTGGAGTCCTTAGTGCGTGTATCAACATTCAGCAGGGTGGAGTCCCTCAGGTTGTAGATGATGCCAAGGTTTCGGAAGAGAAGGTAGCAGGTATGCTAAAAACACAGGATGGAAAGCTGATCCTTGGCGAAAAAGAATGGGTTTACATTTCAGGATTGGATGAGAGCTTTAAGGCTCGAGTCGATACCGGTGCAACGACTTCATCCATCAGTGCTGTAGATATCGATAAGTTTAAAAGTGGTGGGCAAGACTACGTTCGTTTTCGAATTGCCCATGACGGAACCAAAAGTCAGCTTTTGACTTTGCCTGTTCAAAGATGGGTGCGGATTAAACAGTCCAGCAAAGAAGGTTACCAAAGGAGAGCGGTGGTTGAGGGTGAAATCCAGATTGGAGATTTAAAAACCTCCACGGAATTTACACTTGCAGATCGTTCCCACCTGACGTTCCCAGTGTTGTTGGGAAGAAGTTTCTTCCGAGACGTTGCGGTTGTAGATGTCAGCAAACAGTATGTACAAAAGAAATTAAACTAAACAAAGAAAGCCTTCAAAATGAAGGCTTTCTATTTGACCTGTACTTAAGGTCAACAGACCCTAGAACATGAATCTCGCGCCCATGATAAGTTGGGAGCCATAGACACCGTTATCGGCAATATTGGCACCAATGGATAATTGGTCGGTGGAATGGAATCGTCCGCCAAAGCTGTATGTTAGCTCGGTAGTATCACTGTATACCAACTGTCCGACTTTAACGTTTGCTTCGATGTTATCCAGTACCCAGATTCTGGCACCGATGTTTAGCTCTGGAACAAACTGGTTACCAACAAACTTGTCGTCACTGGTTTTGATGTTGTGAAGTAGCATCTGACCGAAGATATCGGCAAAACCTGTAGCAGGACCATTGAAACCTACGCCAACGGCAATGTCGTAGTCGCCTTCAAATCGGGAATCTAGACGACCAATAAAATGTGTATTTTCAGTAAAGGTTAGATTACCTTCAACACCGTATGATGTTGGGCTAGCACCCACGCGAAACTCTACTGAAGAGTAATTAAAGTTGTTTGCTAGAGCAGCCGCAGGGGTTAGTGCAGTAAGTAAAAGTGCTAGGCGGTGTTTGCGTCCAAACATATGTAATCCATCCATTTTAGTGCTTTGGCGAAGTGCCGTAATACAGGTATACAAAAAGGTCTGCAAAAAGCAGACCAATTATTCAAAACGGATGAGATTTCAATAAGATCTTAGAGAATTTGTAGATGATCAACTTCAATTTCTGGTGTTGAGCCACCTTCGTATTCTCCGTAAAGACGGATTTTTGACTCCGCATTCAGCGGTTGTGTCAATGTAATGTCATCCAGCTCTATCTGAATTTCGGCTTGTCCGTCGGTGAAAATAAAGGTGTCTTTACTGATTTGCTTAACGATATGACCTTCAGTCACCACATCCATTTCGGTCATCCAGCTAGTGTCTTCTAGCATTTGCGATACGGGCGTGAGATCAACGGGGCCATTGTAGTTTAAGTAAGCATCTTCTCTGTCTTTGTCGCCCGCCAAAGCAATGGTCGGGAAAGCAATGATAGTGGCAGCAATGGCTAATACAGTGTTTTTCATCTTGGAATCCTTTTTTCCTATTGAGTTCGAGGTTAATTAAAGCAGTGTTTGTTTTAACCAACCGTGAGCGTAGGATTCATGTTGAATTCATTTTAGGTTGGGCTTCTGAGGTAATGAAGCTACTATTAGCCAATTCAAAATTAACAATAAAATGAAGCGATTATGATCCCAGCAGTTGAAGCCTTAATGGTTCAAGGCACCACATCTGATGCCGGCAAATCGGTACTGGTGGCAGGCTTATGCCGCGTGCTTACAAGAAAAGGGATAAAAGTTGCCCCTTTTAAGCCACAAAACATGGCGTTAAACAGTGCGGTGACTAAAGATGGGGGAGAAATCGGCAGAGCGCAGGCTGTTCAGGCACTGGCATGTCGTGTTGAACCGACTGTTCACATGAATCCGGTTTTACTCAAACCGAATTCTGATACTGGTGCTCAGGTGATTTTGCAAGGGAAGGCGATCACCAACATGGAAGCAAAGGGCTACCATGACTACAAAAAAGTTGCCATGGAAAGTGTCATGGACTCTTTTGGTCGATTGCGACAGGAATTTCAGTCAGTAGTTATTGAAGGCGCTGGGAGCCCGGCTGAAATTAATCTTCGTGCTAATGATATTGCGAACATGGGTTTTGCAGAAAAAGCCAATGTTCCTGTCATCATTGTTGCAGATATTGACCGTGGTGGCGTTTTTGCTCATTTGTATGGCACGCTTGCTTTACTCTCTCAATCAGAGCAGGACAGAGTCGCTGGGTTTGTCATCAACCGTTTTCGCGGTGATATAAAGCTTTTAGAATCCGGTTTGGACTGGTTAGAAGAAAAAACAGGCAAACCTGTATTGGGGGTTTTACCTTACCTACATGGACTGAATCTCGAAGCAGAAGATGCAATTACCGCAGAACAGGTGAAAGGCTCAGATCAGCAATTGTTTAAAGTAAAAGTCCCTGTTCTTACCAGAATCAGCAATCACACCGATTTTGATCCACTTCGACTCAATCCAGATATTGATTTTGAATACGTAGGAAAAGGCGAGTCACTTCAGGGAGCCGATCTCATCATTTTGCCCGGAACGAAATCGGTGCGCCAAGATCTTGCGTATTTACGCTCTCAGGGCTGGGAAAAAGAAATACTCAGACATATTCGTTTGGGAGGAAAGGTGATAGGCATTTGCGGCGGTTATCAAATGTTGGGTAAAACACTGTCTGATCCAGAGGGTATAGAAGGTAAAACAGGGAGCAGTGCGGGGTTGGGGTTAATTGACTCTGAGACTACATTGCTTCCCGAAAAACAGCTTAAAAACGTAAATGGGCAACTTAGCCTGAATGACAAGGCGGTTTCTGTGTCTGGTTATGAGATTCATGCCGGCGTGACTCAAGTCAACGAATCTCAGCCAATTACTCTAGACAATAACAAAAGTGATGGTGTTATCAGTAAGTGTGATCAGATATTTTGCAGCTACCTGCACGGTATATTTGAAGAATCTGAAGCGATGCAACTGATTTTGGATTGGGCGGGTTGTAAAGAAGTAACACCTGTTGATTTTGAATTGCTCAAAGAGCAAGCGATAGACCGCATTGCGGACGCTATTGAAGATCACATGGATTTAGAAAAGCTTTGGGGCAAAGATTGGTCAAAACACGTTTAAGGTTATTACTCGCTCTTATTGTTTGTTTAACAGCTGGAGCGGTTAATGCAGAAGTCAGAATATTAGCTGCTTCGTCTATGACAAATGTCATCAACGAATTAGCAAAGAACTATGAAGAACAAACGGGTCTTAGTATCAAACCTGTGTTCTCAAGTTCTTCTTCTTTAGCGCGCCAGATTGTTCAGGGCGCTCCTGCTGATCTTTATTTGTCTGCCAATACCAAATGGGCAGATTACGTGATGAATAAGCTAGCGCTAGCAAAAGACAGAAAGTCAGACTTTGCTGAAAATCGACTTGTGCTAGTTTCACCTGCGAATAGCAATATAGAAACAGCAGAGTTGGATTCAAAAAAGTGGTGGCAATCCGTGCTTAAAAGTGACCGTATTGCCATCGGCAATCCCAATGCCGTTCCTGCTGGGATATACGCTAAAGAAGCACTTCAGTCACTGAATGTCTGGGATGAAGTGAAAAACAGGCTTGCGCAAACGAATAACGTGAGAGTTGCGTTGGCGTTGGCAGAAAGAGGCGAAGTGCCTTTGGCGATTGTATACCAGACGGATGCCCTCCAGAGTGACGCTGTCACTAAATTGATAGCTTTCGATAATCAACTTCATCGCAACATTACCTATCCGTTGGTCAACGTATCCGATTCGAACGATGCTAGATTGTTTCAAAGTTACTTACTTTCAGATGAAGGTAAAGCCATACTGACTAAATACGGTTTCTTGATATCACACTAATGCTGACAGATTTTGAATTAGAAGCGCTTGTTCTGAGCTTAAAAGTCGCTATATATGCCGTTGTATGGCTAACACCTTTTGGTGTGGGGATAGCGTGGCTACTGGCACGTAAACACTTTTTTGGCAAAAGTGTAGTCGATGCCTGTATTCATTTACCGCTTGTTTTACCTCCGGTGGTCATTGGGTATTTGCTACTTGTTGCCATGGGTAAACAGGGGGTTGTGGGAAGCTGGCTTAATGAAACTTTCGGGATAGTTTTCAGTTTCAACTGGAAAGGTGCTGTATTGGCGTCTGCTGTGGTTTCACTTCCTCTCATGGTTCGAGCCATCCGGCTAAATTTAGAAAGCATAGATAGGAAACTAGAACTGGCAGCCAGAACATTGGGGGCTTCACCGATCAAAGTGTTCTTTACCATCACGTTACCTCTGATTTTGCCCGGGATCATCACGGGGATGATGCTTGCTTTTGCCCGAAGCCTGGGAGAATTTGGCGCTACCATCAGTTTTGTATCTAGTATCCCAGGGGAGACTCAAACTCTGCCGTTAGCCATGTACAGTTTTATTGAAACACCCGGAATGGAATATGAGGCAGCCCGCTTATGCGTCATATCCATTGTTGTCGCTTTAGGATCTCTACTCATTTCAGAAGCGCTGACCAGAAGCGCTAATCGTAAAATCGGAAACGCGGGCAGGGCAAACCGATGATTGTTCTTAAAATTAAGCACCAGCTCGGAGACTTGTTACTCAACGTAGATACTCAATTACCCAAAAAAGGGGTTACGGCTGTGTTTGGTCGCTCTGGGGCGGGTAAAACTTCTCTTATCAATGTTCTTGCTGGGCTGACCAATCCTGACGAAGGGGAAGTGTCTATAAATGGCGCCATTGTCTATTCAAGTCAGGAACAAATAAATACCCCTATTGAGAAGCGCAACATAGGCTATGTGTTTCAAGATGCACGCCTGTTTCCTCATTATTCTGTTAAAGGCAATCTTCTTTATGGCGTAAAGGAACAAGATCCTAGTCATTTTCAGTCAATCTGTAATTTACTTGAACTCAACCACTTACTAGACAGAAAGCCTTTTTCGCTGTCTGGTGGTGAAAAACAAAGAGTGGCAATAGGTCGAGCGCTATTGTCAAAACCGGCACTGTTACTTATGGATGAGCCATTGGCTTCGCTTGATTTACCTCGAAAACGAGAGGTCATGCCATTCTTAGAAAAGCTTGCTCAGGATATTCAGATTCCTATTGTCTATGTCACTCACAGCTTGAGTGAAATTATCAGGCTTGCCGATCACATGCTTCTTCTGAATAACGGAATGTTAGAAGCCTCAGGACCGCTGGTTTCGGTATGGGATTCGAAAGCCATGCGACCGTGGCAGTCTTTTTCCGAGCAAAGCACGCTGTTTGATGCCACAGTAAAACAACATCACGACCAATATTCACTTTCTCAGCTTATGTTGTGCGAGAATCGATTTCTGTGGGTGCAAAAAGTTGATGCCGAATGTGGGGCGTCTGTTCGAGTTCAGGTAAGGGCAAACGATGTGTCAGTGTGCTTAACGGAGCCTAAAGATACGTCCATTCGAAATGTGATCAGAGCAGAAGTAGGAGAGATCGAATCCCAGAGCCCGGCACCTGACAGACAAAGCGTTTCAATACGGCTTTTACTTAATGAAGAGTGCTCACTTTGGTGCAACATAACCCAATGGGCTGCAGACGATCTCTCGTTAAAAGTCGGAGATACCGTCTACGCCCAAATCAAAGGGGTGAGTGTTACTCAAAGGGATGTTATCCAGCATTGACCAGTGACATGCTATCACTGGGAGAGTAGCCAAACTGCTTTTTGAAGGCGTTAGTAAAGTTTGAAGGGTGTTGGTAACCCGCGTCATACGCCGCTTCTGTTATGGTTTTGTACCCTTGATCTAACGCCTGTTTCGCTCTTGCTAATCGTCTATAGCGTATATAACCCAAAACCGTGTATCCCACCTCTTGTTTAAAGCGCCTCTGCAGATTAGAAACACTCATCGCGGCATAAGAAGCAATGGTTTCAAGCGTAAGATCTTCATCCAGTTTGGATTCCAAATACGTAATAAGGTGTGTGATATCCCCATTAAACTGGAAAGGTTGTTCGCGCTGATTGGATGCGTGAACCCCCGAAGCTACCTGTTCAAAAACCAAAGACATTACCTGGAGTGCGTGGGACTCAAACATCAAAGTTTCAGTTAGGGACTGTGGTTTTCGCATGTCTAAAATCGGTTGAATCAAGGACAAAATATTCTGATCGATATTGATGACTTGATGCGACTTGTCAGCGTTTAGAAATGCCCAGAGCGAGTCGTCGGAAGACAGCTCTAGCCTTGCGTTAAACCATTCTGGTTTGATCACGATATTGATCTTCTCAACGCAATTGCCTTTCAACGTTCGCTTATGAAATGTGGCAGGCTTTTTAAGGTTGGTAACAACAGCCTGAGGCGCATTAATGGCATCAAGCTCAAAGTGCAAATCATCGTAGCCGAATACCAGTTTGCCTTTCAAAAGGACGGTAATAATGACAGATGAGGGCGAGGTGGCAACAATATGTCGTGATGCAAGATCTAAAGTTTCGCCTCCATGAACGGTTATACCATCCTTGGACTGGTAACTGACAAATTGTCCTTCTACTAGCACGTCTGGCTTAGATTGATTGCACGTAATAACGCTCTGTTTTTCGGAACCTGAATCTACGAATTGGGTGATAGCAACTGGCTCGCGTAACGGTGTTTTGGAAACATCATTAGCGGATGTCATCTTGTATATTCCTAATAATATTTTAGCGATTTTGGATAAGGGTTTATTCTTTCCAATAATAATATCAGCAAATACCATATCTGCGAATAATTATCATTTATGAACTAGGATGTGGTAAATCATGGACAAGTTTCGTTCAATAAAAGTGCGTAGAACGATGTTAAGCCTCGCTGTAGCAGGTATTTGTGCTCCTTCTGCTGTTTTGGCAGAGGAATCTAAATCTCACCTTGAAGAAGTTATGGTATGGGGAGCAAGCGTAAACAGTAGCTCTGAAGCACTAAGCTCTGACGATTTTGCATTAAAGCAAGCTGATCATATGTCCGACCTGTTGCGTGACATCCCAGGTGTGGATGTGGGCGGTACGCATTCCGTTAACCAGCGCATTAACATTCGTGGTATGGGTGAAACGGATCTCGATATTCGTCTGGATGGTGCTTCACAGAATGCAAACATGTTCCACCACGTCGGAAATCTAACGCTCAATCCAGACATCATTAAATCTGCTGATATTCAGGTAGGTGCGAACTCAGTAACGAGCGGAGCCCTGGGTGGTGCAGTTTATTTTGAAACCAAAGATGCTAAAGATCTTCTGCGTTACGACGAAACTTTCGGTGCGCGTATTTACGGTGGTTATGGCTCCAACGCTTTTGCTACTGGATCTTTAACAACCTATGGCAAGCTGGGTGAAAATGCAGACGCTTTAGTTTACCTATACGGCATCAAACGCGACAACTTCAAAGATGGCAACGGAGACGAAACTTTCGGTGCAGAGGGTAAAGTGAACAACTTGCTAGCGAAGGCGGGTTGGGATCTTAGTGATACTCAACGTATCGAGTTCTCATACGATTATTACAAAGATCATGGTGACTACAACCCTCGGCCTAACTGGGGTGCTGCGGGGAACGCAACTCGCTCAAAAGACGCATTGATCGACACTCGCTATACTCGCCACACATACACTCTTGGCTATGAGTGGACTTCAGAAAAGCATCTTTTAGAAGCCTCTTTGTATCAGAACAAAATCGATCTTTACCGTAATGAAGTCGGTGTTCCAGGTTTCTGGCCAGCCGATCGTGTCGGCGAAAATACTGGTAAAAATACGAATACTGGTGCTCAGGTGAAAGGTCAATCAAGCCTGACACTATCTGGTCTCGATCAAACTCTCGTCTATGGCTATGAGTATAAAAAACAAGATACTGAGAACGAGTATGCGAAAGGTGACACAAATGAGGCAAGTCTGAGTTCTCACGCCATCTACCTAGAAGACAAAACTAAGGTGGTTGAGAGTGTTGATGTGACCATTGGCGCCAGATATGACTACATCGATCGCGAGACTAAGCTCGATAATAGTTCTTACAACAAGGTTACTTGGGCAGGAGCAGTAGATTGGCATGTCACGAGTAACATCACTCTATTTGCTAGTACTAAGACTCTGTTCAAAGCACCAGAGCTCATTGAAACTTTCATCAACTACGAAGCAAAACTCGCTCAGGATTTGAAACCTGAAACAGGTTACAACCACCAGGGTGGTGTTAAGTTCAACCAGGAATTTGGCGCTCACACACTGGGTGCAAACCTGACTCTGTTCCAGACAAGGGTAAATGATTACATTCTTAAGCGTGACGTTGATCCTTCAAGAGCAGTCAGCTACGAATTCCAAAATGTTGATGACGCAGAGTTCACCGGTTTCGAAGCAAGCGTTAATTATGCATACGATGCGTTACTAACACGCGTGTCTTACTCACGATCTAACAACAAGTTTTTGGAATCTGGCGAGCCTATCAATACACAAGATCGCTCGGCGAGAAGTACCGATATCGGTGACAGTGTTTCATTAAACTTTGAGTATGCTGCTTATGACTTGGATCTGTTGGTAGGTTGGAACTCTAACTTTGTATTGGAAGAATCCAATGTACTGGAAGGTAAACCAGCGAAAGAGGCTTACAATGTTCATAAGCTCTACGCGCAATGGGCACCTAGTCAGGTAGAAGGGCTAGCACTGACTTTTGGAATCGATAACCTATTCGATGCCGCTTATGTTTCTCACGCTTCCACCACTGGCAGTTCGAAACTAAGAAATGGTTCGGAGTTTGCTTTGGATGATTTAGAACCTGGACGAAATGTAAAGCTGTCGGTTGCTTACCAGTTCTAATTTTAGAAAGAGACTGAAGAAGCAATAAAAAACGGCTCCCAATATGGGAGCCGTTACTTTTATTCAGGTCAATTTACTCTTCAACAGTAAATTCTTCGATTGTCACTTCTACACGACGGTTTTGTTCACGTCCTGCAGCTGTGTCGTTTGATGCCACTGGGTTAGCTTCACCTTCACCTTTAACAGTGATACGGCTTGGATCTACGCCTTTAGCAATCAGGTAGTCAGCAACTGCCTGAGCACGTTGCTCAGAAAGTTTCTGGTTGAATTTAGCGCTACCACGGCTATCTGTGTGACCAACTACATCCACTTTAGATTGAGGGTAAGTGGTTAGCAGAGTGGCAACAGACTCAAAACGACGAGTACCAGCAGCACTTAGCTTGCTGCTACCTGTTTCGAACAGGCTAACGTCTTGCTGTGACTGGAATGTAATAGTCTGCTTTTTAGGCGGCTCTGGTTTCTTCTCTTCAACAACTGGCGCTGGCTCAGGTTTCGGCTCTGGAGCCGGACGTGGTTCAACCTTAGCAACCGGCTCTGGACTTTTAACGCCGAAGTGGTAGTTCAAACCCAGTGTAAACATGCTTGCAACTGTATCGTCAGCAGGACCTGCATTTATTTCGGTCATGAGTTGATATTCGATACGCGCACGCAGTGCTTCCGTTAGTTTTCCTTCAAATCCTAATCCAGCCAAAAGATTTAGATCGTCTTTTGCTTCTTCGTATTGTGAGTATCCTGCACCCAGTTTACTGAAGAAATCCAGATCGTCCGTTAGAGGTATGTTGAACTTTGGAGCGAAAGTAATGGCTGTCATAGAACCATCAATAACATCCAGAGTGCCACCATTTTGGTAATTAGAAACAAACTTACCGTAGTCATCGTAACCCAACTCTAAGGCTACATTGTCTAATAGTTGGTAGCCAACATAAGCACCAAACGCTGAGCTAGCATCATCACAATTACTGTCGACAGCACAGGAATTGCTTAAAGAGGATGCCCCGGCTTTACCACCAATGTAGATTTGAGAGCTGGCAGTAAACGGTAACGATGAAAGTAGCGTAAGAACAACTAACTGCTTTTTCATAGATAATTCCTTTTTATAATATACAATGCGATTATGTGTACAGATTGTTATAATCAGGCATCATTATGAGAATCCAATTTCAGGAAAGCAAAACTCCCAATGAGAATTGTATTTTCAATCTCATAATCAAGACGCTTTTGTTCTACAGCTCAAAATAGACAAAAGGCCGCGAATTGCGACCTTTTTATGAAAGTTTTCAGTGTTTACTTAAGAAATACCTGATTGAAGTCACGTTTAAGTATGGCATCTCGTCGTGCTTTCTTAAGTTGTTTGGTCATGTCCTTAACGCAATTGTGAAGTACTTGATCCAAAAGAGAGGCGCGATAATCTTCTTTTTCTTCCTCTGTCATGTCCTTTGGAAGGTTCAGAGTTGGAAACTCTTCCATAACATTTAAGCCAGCGAATGCCTGACTTACAGAAATCAGGGCATGAAACTGCTCAAAGTTATCTAGTACATTTTGTGCACTTGCAGGAAGGGCATCCCAAGCTTCTCTTACTGCTTCTTCGGATACCTCATGTATAGATGTCACCATCAAGTACATTTCTTCAGGAACATTGTCAAACTCAATAACTTGACGTAATTCTGCAGACACTGCGGACAAGTCGACTTTCTGTTCAGTATTTGGTGTTTCGTTTGACATAAAAATTTCCTGTTACTTCAAAAGGGCACATCCTAGGAATATCGCGATAAAAGTCAACAAATTACTGACAATATCTAGGGGGCGTTGCGCGTCGCATGCTATATTCATTTCATACCGAGTGAAATTATAACAGCAAGAGTTTATGAAATCTCCGAATACGTCTATGCGGGTACTGTTGGTTGATGATCTTCAATTTGAGCGAATGCAACTTGCCATTCGCCTCAAACAGTTGGGTCATATTGTGGAAGTAGTAGAAAGCGGACAACAAGCTTTGGAGATGTATACCTCATTTGACCCAGAACTCATATTACTTGATATCAACATGCCTGAGATGGATGGGTTTGAAGTTGCCCATGAGATTCGGAGTCGGTTTGAAGAGTGGGTTCCTATCATCTTCCTAAGTAGCCATGAAGAGCCAGAGACCATCGCTAAAGCCATTGAAACAGGGGGCGATGACTATCTGGTTAAGCCTGTAAACAAACTGGTTTTAGGCGCAAAGATGAATGCGATGCAGCGGATCGCCCAAATGAGGCGAGAGCTTAAACTGGTGACTTCGCAGCTTGAACAAGTGAATATGCATTTGCAACAGCAAGCCAATGAAGATGGACTTACCCAGGTTTATAACCGTCGCTATGTCGATAAGGAATTGAGAGACATGGTATCTTGGCATGGTCGACATCAGTTACCACTCACGGTCATTTTGCTGGATGTCGATCATTTCAAAGCCTACAACGACCACTATGGGCATATTGAAGGAGACAACTGCTTACAGCAAATAGCGTCAACCTTGGATAAATGCTTTGCACGCTCAGGAGAATTGGTAGGGCGATATGGTGGTGAAGAATTTATCGTTATTGTCAGCAATGCCGATCAAGAAGATGCGCTAAAGCAAGCTGAACGTATTCATCGCTCTATCCATTCCTTGGGTATCCCGCATTCTAAGTCTTCTACAAGTAACTATGTGACATTGTCACAGGGTGTGTACTCCTTTATTCCTACCGGACGAGAGACGGTTGAAGACGTCTACAGTGCTGCAGACGTCTTACTCTATAAAGCCAAGGCGGAGGGGCGAGACAGATATGCGACAGGGTAAGATTCACGGATTTCGAACAAAGATCCTAATGAGTTAGGAAGAACAGCTCAGCGCTAGCCCTTGTGCCCATTCTGGAGCGGGCTTAGTATCTTCCTCAGTTCCGGAATCCTCATCAAATGGGAAGTCTAGTAGCTTCTTCAATCGTTTCATTTCTGAAAAATCACCTTCCTGAGCACGTTCAATAGCCGTTTGAGCCATGTAATTTCTTAAGATGTACTTAGGGTTGTGAGTTCGCATTTGGTTACATCGTAACTTTTCATTACTTTCCTCGCTTTCAAGCCGTTCTTGGTACGAGCTAAACCAGTCTAGAGCGGAATCACTATTTTTAAGCTCTGCCAAGAATGCGCTTTTACCCACCTTATCTGCGTTTGACAGAGCCCTGAAGGTATTTGTGTAATCCGCTTGGTTTTCTTTCATTAAAGCGAAAAGACGATTGAAGAGTTCAGTATCTTCTGGTTTTGATTCCAGTAAACCAAGTTTATTCCTCATTAAAACGCTGTATTCCTTAGTTAGAGTGGTGTAGTACGTATCCAGCGTTTTCTGAAGATCTTCTTTAGCGATAAGCGGTGAAAGTGCCTGTGCTAATGCAGTGAGGTTCCAAAGACCAATAGACGGTTGATTGTCAAAAGCATAGCGACCCTGATAGTCAGAATGGTTGCAAATGAAACTCGGATCGAAATTTTCCATCATCCCAAAAGGGCCAAAATCAAAAGTTTCCCCTAATATAGACATGTTGTCCGTATTCATAACCCCATGCGCGAAACCAATAGACTGCCATTTTGCAATCATAGATGCAGTCCTGGAGACGACTTCCTGAAACATTGCCAAATATGGGTTGGGTTCGTCCGTAATGTTGGGAAAATGATGGTCAATAACGAAATCTGAAAATTGCTTTAAGTCTTCAATTTGATTGGTGTAGTACAGATATTCAAAATGACCGAACCGGATGTGGGTAGTTGCAACACGCACGCATATTGCACCAGTTTCGATTTCTTCTCTGTAAACCGGTGTATCGCTTGTCAGTAAGGCCAGTGCTCGAGTACTCGGAATTGCAAGCCCGTGCAGGGCTTCTGACATGAGATATTCACGAATGCTGGAACGAAGAACGGCTCGTCCGTCACCTTGCCGTGAGTATGGAGTCAGACCCGCGCCTTTTATGTGAATATCATAGCTTTTGTCATCAGTATCAACTTGAAAGAGGAGCAGTCCGCGCCCGTCACCAAGATCAGGGTTATATGCACCGAACTGGTGACCGACGTATTTCATCGCTAAAGGCGGGAAAGCGTCTAACACAGAATTACCTGAGAGCAGATCCAGCAGCTCGCCATCTGGTGATTCAGGTAGTCCTAGTTCTACAGCCAGCTTTTCGTTCCAATCAACCCACCGAACGTTTTCAAGAGGGGTCGGTGTTACCTTAGAAAAAAAGTGAGAGGGCAAATGGGTGTATGGGTGTGAGAGCTTAGCGCCTTTATAGGTGTGCATACTGCGGTCTCATGCAAAGTCTGATGTTGTCATCGTAGCATAGGGGCAGCAAGTGAAAAACGCAGATATATTGTGGATATGAAAAAGCCACCTCAATAAGGTGGCTCTTCTAACTAGCAGCAAGCTAATAATAATCAGATGGCACTGACGTCTTCGGCTTGAGGTCCTTTTTGTCCGTCTGTCACAACAAACGATACTTTCTGCCCGTCTTCCAGATTACGACGTCCCGTACCCTGAATAGCAGAAAAATGAACAAATACGTCTTTACCACCCGCTTCAGGAGTGATGAATCCGAAACCTTTATCTTGGTTAAACCACTTTACCGTGCCATTGACTTTTTGACTCATAATTAAACTCTTCTATATACAAATTGATGCAGATTGTTAGCTGCAAAATCGAACTTACAATAAAGTCGGAATAGAGGCTAGTGAATAATGAATGAACAATTTAAAGGTGTGATCTTAGACCATGTTAGTGGTAAGAATGTTATAGAATGTGACGAAAAAAAAGAGAGATATCAAAAGAGTTAACTACAAACTACGCAGTTACGACCCTTTTTCTTCGCCTTATACAAGGCTTCGTCTGCCGCTTTCAGTTACTTTCTTCGGGTGCTTGATTTCAGAGTTGTCTGCAACTCCAATGCTGATCGTGACGTTTACGGTTTTCTCTGAACTGGTGGAACCGCGCTTTTTTGAGCCAAGTTTGTCGTCTTTTGGTCTGTCTGAGCGGTTACGCACAATCATATCGTAATCGGCAACGCTTTCTCTCAGGTCTTCTAAGAATTGCATGGTTTCTTCTGCTGATTTTCCTTTAAACAGCACCGTAAACTCTTCACCACCATAACGATAAACTTTCGCTTTACCTTCGACTTTTTTCAATTGCTTCGCAACCAGTCGTAAAACGTCATCGCCAGTATCATGTCCGTGAGTGTCATTAAACTTTTTAAAATGATCCACATCCAGCATAGCGATTGAATAGCTCCGACCCAGATGTCCCATTTCATTTTCTAACGCACGTCGACTCGGAATTTCAGTAAGCTGGTCAATGAAAGCCAGTGAATGACTTGTCGACATGATGTTGTAGATCAAAAGGACTCCGGCAAGTGAAAAGAACACAGCAGAGATAAAAGATATCTGGAAAAAGCCAAAGGTAACGGTGGACAAAAGAAGGCAGTTGTATACGGCATAGTCCAATGCTTCACGGCGTGTTAACACCATGATGGCAGAGACTCCCACGAAAATCACGCTATAGAGCACAGCCAAAAAAGGCAGCTTGGATACTTGGGGGAGGCTGAAAAGAATGCCATCCCACAGTTCTTCCATACCGTTTACTGAAAAGTGCTCAACGGTAAGAAAAGCCCAGCCAATAAAAAGACCAAGCAGTGCGAGATAGGCAAGCCCGGTATTTGAAAAAAAACGTTTATTTGGAAACAGATAGACTGTCATACAAGAAACGGGCATTAGAAATGCCAAGATTGAGAATTCCAGTTTCGTTGTTCCAGTATTTAGTGGAACTTGTAATCTTTCCTGGATGACAAGATAGGCAAGCATCATGGCGACCGCTATCATGCCCATACGCCCTTGATTGAAGCTATGGCACAGCACTAAAGCGATAGAAAACAGCACATAAGGGAGAAAACCGATTGCGCCCTGATTCTGGCTGACTAAAGGAGTGAGGTAGTCGATACCATACAAAACGCCTGTTACCAGGAATAGAGGAAAGAGAAATCGAACCAGATTTGCATTAATTGCAGGGATAGTCATTATTGTTCAAAAAATCCGTCGACAGCAGCCACATACAGCCGGATCAGCTTAAAGGAATAGGATACTTTTATTCCCATAATTTCCAAGCGTTTTGCTAAACTTATTATGAAAAATAGCGTATTAGCGCGCATTTGCCTCAATTTTTATGATACAAAGTGAATAATTCTGGATGTCAGTAAGCCACAATTTCTTTTTACTTGAGTAACTTATTGTGATTACTGGGAATATTGTCAATGAAGGATAGGGAAGTACATAGATGAAAATAAGCGTTGATGTGCATAACTATATGGAAACGTTAGTGGGAAATCGACTGGGTGATCCTGATTACGCAGACGCATACGACAGTGAACAGCTAGCGGATTTGGCTTGTATTGCGCTTAACCAACTCCGTCCCATCTACATAAGACACGACATTGATTTTCTTTCAGCCCTGCCCGAAGAGCGGCTGGTTGTTCTGAGAAAACAGGTGAACGACGCGCTTCAAGCCTCTGAAAGCATGATCAAAGACGATCGCAGAAGGCGAACCGAAGACAACGTTCCGGTTGTCTTTACCAAACCTAGACGCCACGATGACGATGAATTAGAGTGGTACGAAGTACCTATTCTTAAAAAGAAAGATGATTAAGGAGTAAGTAGTGGGACTCTTCTCTCGTTTATTTGGTGGTTCGAAAGAGCAAGTTGTTCAGGAAGCTGAGCCAGTGGAATACAAGGGTTACCTGATTTATCAGGAGCCTAAAGCAGAAGGTGGTCAATACCGAATCGCAGGTCGAATCACCAAGGAGTTTGAATCTGGAGAAGTGAAATCACACACCTTCATACGATCAGATGTTTTAGCCAGTGAACAGGATGCAAATGAGTTCATGCTAAAGAAAGCTCAGATGTTTATTGACCAAATGGGCGACAGCATTTTCAACTAAAATAGTTTTTTTGCAGCACATCGAATTGATTTTAGTCACCTTTTTGCGAGCCATTAAGCAGTATGCTTAATGGCTCTTTTATTTGTTTTTGAATTTTTCAAAACTTTTTGAGTGACGAGCGTCTTAAACAAATTGAATTGCGTTGTTTTTTAACAAACTAATGGCAGGAAAATCTCATTCCATAGGGTTATATGTAATGAAAAACTGTATTTTTCTTTCACTTTACTTGAACTTAGCTCTGTCGTTAGATAAAAAATGAATATTAATTGTGCATTTAGTAGGGAATAGCTATGCAAATTGGTGTGCCTAAAGAAACACTCGCGGGTGAAACGCGGGTGGCTGCAACGCCGAAAACGGTTGAGCAGTTATTAAAACTGGGATTTGATGTCTCAGTTGAGAGCCAGGCTGGGGTACTGGCGAGTTTTGATGATGCTGCCTTCGAAGCTGCCGGAGCAAAAGTAGTCACTAAAGAAGAAGTATGGTCAAGTGACTTGATTCTTAAAGTGAATGCTCCTGACATCGACCCAAGTACAGGGACCGATGAGTTTGATTTGATCAAGGAAGGCGCGAGTTTAATAAGCTTTATTTGGCCTGCTCAAAATGAAGCGTTGATGGAGAAGTTGTCCTCCAAAAAAATTAACGTGATGGCAATGGATGCAGTTCCTCGTATTTCCAGAGCTCAGGCATTAGATGCTTTAAGTTCGATGGCAAATATTGCAGGCTACCGTGCAGTGGTAGAAGCTGCTCATGAATTTGGCCGTTTCTTTACTGGACAAATTACTGCGGCAGGTAAAGTACCACCAGCTAAAGTACTTGTTGCTGGGGCTGGCGTTGCGGGCTTGGCTGCTATCGGTGCAGCGGGAAGCCTTGGCGCAATCGTAAGAGCGTTTGATGTTCGTCCAGAAGTAAAAGAGCAAGTCCAGTCTATGGGTGCAGAATTCCTCGAAGTAGACTTCAAAGAAAATTCTGGTTCCGGCGACGGTTACGCTAAAGAAATGTCTGATGAGTTCAACAAGAAAGCGGCAGAGCTTTATGCTGAACAGGCTAAAGACGTCGATATCATTGTAACTACCGCATTAATTCCTGGTCGACCTGCTCCAAAACTGATTACCAAAGAAATGGTAGACAGTATGAAGGCGGGTAGCGTGATTGTTGATTTGGCTGCGGCTAACGGTGGTAACTGTGAATATACGGTTGCGGACCAAGTAATTACCACTGAAAATGGTGTGAAAGTTGTCGGTTATACCGATATGGTTGGACGCCTTCCTACCCAGTCTTCTCAACTTTACGGAACCAATCTGGTTAACCTTCTCAAACTTCTGTGTAAAGAAAAAGACGGCAATATCGATATCGATTTTGAAGATGTTGTATTGCGTGGTGTAACCGTAATTAAAGAGGGTGAAATTACCTGGCCAGCTCCACCGATTCAGGTTTCTGCTCAACCAGAGGCAAAACCTAAGCCTCAGCCACAAGCGGTTGAAAAAGTCGAAGAACCGAGTTCACCTTTCAAGAAGCTTGTCGCCATGGGTGCAGGTGTCCTTGCTTTCGGTTGGGTTGCATCTGTCGCACCTGCTGATTTCCTCGCTCACTTTACAGTATTCGTCTTAGCGTGTGTGGTGGGTTATTACGTGGTTTGGAACGTATCTCATTCACTCCATACTCCTTTAATGTCGGTAACAAATGCGATTTCAGGGATCATTGTTGTTGGTGCTCTGTTGCAGATAGGTCAGGGTAGCGGTGTCGTCACCTTCCTGTCGTTTATTGCCGTATTGATTGCAAGCATTAACATATTTGGTGGCTTTACCGTGACCAAACGCATGCTTGAAATGTTCCGTAAAGATTAAAGGAGAAAGAAATGTCTGCAGGATTAGTACAAGCCGCTTACATTGTTGCCGCTGTTCTCTTTATCATGAGTCTGGCGGGGCTTTCTAAGCAAGAATCTGCAAAAGCAGGGAATTACTATGGCATTGCCGGTATGGCAATTGCTCTTATCGCAACAATATTTGGCCCTGACACTTCAGGTGTTGTATGGATCATTCTAGCGATGATCATTGGTGGTGCAATTGGTATCCACTACGCTAAAAAAGTTGAAATGACTGAAATGCCGGAACTGGTGGCGATCCTACACAGCTTTGTAGGTATGGCTGCAGTACTCGTTGGCTACAACAGCTACATCGATCCACCGGCGATAGCAGTAACAGATGTTGATGCACACGCTAAACACGTTATCCATTTAGTTGAAGTCTTTCTAGGTGTGTTTATTGGTGCGGTGACATTTACCGGTTCTGTTGTAGCGTTTGGTAAGCTACGAGGTGTGATCAACTCTGCCGCTTTAAACCTTCCACACAAGCATAAAATGAACCTTGCTGCTATCGTGGTTTCTGCTTATCTGATGATTCACTTCGTTCAGGCAGACGGAAGCATGTTTGCGTTGATCGTCATGACGCTGATTGCTTTTGTTTTCGGTTACCACTTAGTCGCATCGATTGGTGGTGCAGACATGCCAGTAGTGGTGTCCATGCTTAACTCTTACTCAGGTTGGGCTGCAGCTGCTGCAGGATTTATGTTAGCCAACGATCTTCTGATTGTAACTGGTGCTTTGGTTGGTTCTTCAGGTGCGATTCTTTCTTACATCATGTGTAAAGCGATGAATCGCTCCTTCATCAGTGTCATTGCTGGTGGATTTGGTCAAGAAGTTTCTGTTTCTAGTGGCGACGAAGAACAGGGCGAGCACAGAGAGGCATCAGCGGAAGAAGTAGCTGAAATGCTGAAAAACTCTAAGTCAGTAATCATCACTCCTGGATACGGTATGGCAGTAGCTCAAGCGCAGTATCCTGTATATGAGATTACTGAAAAGCTTCGTTCACATGGTGTCGAAGTGCGATTTGGTATCCACCCAGTAGCTGGGCGTTTACCTGGTCACATGAACGTTTTGCTGGCAGAGGCGAAAGTGCCATATGACATCGTTCTAGAAATGGATGAAATTAACGACGACTTCTCCGAAACTGATACAGTTTTGGTTATCGGCGCTAATGACACTGTTAACCCAGCAGCGCAAGAAGATCCAAACAGCCCGATTGCAGGTATGCCTGTCCTTGAGGTCTGGAATGCTCAGAATGTTGTTGTCTTCAAACGTTCGATGAATACAGGCTATGCAGGCGTTCAGAATCCGTTGTTCTTTAAAGAGAACACACAGATGCTGTTCGGAGATGCTAAGGAATCTTGTTTACAGATTTCAGCACACCTATAAATCGCTGAAAACCTCTATTAATAGAAGGGAACCATCGGGTTCCCTTTTTTCTTATTGAAATAGGTGACGCCGTCACAATGTTAGATGAATGTAAGAAGGGTGACCATAAACACAGCAAATGTCAGGTATTGGTTAATAACGCCGAGCCGCAGTTATAATCGCAAAGTTATTAGTGTTATATTGACTCTCCATTTACAAATGCCATAGAGATCGAACCCGCTTTGCTAAGGAACCTTGTTTATTTGTCTTTAAGCTGCCTTGTTTCTTCGGGCGCTTACGCACAAAGCTTGCCGGAAAGAATCGAGGAGTTCAAAAGCCAATTTGACACTTCCAAAGCAATAGATTCCTATGACATGCGAGTAATCCAATCGGATTTCCCAAACAAACTGTTGACACCAGAGTCAATGCTTCCTCAAACAGCCAGCTATCCTCTTCGCGATATTCAACGCTTATACAAACTGTCTGAATCCTGTAAGGGGAAATTGCCTTTAAGCCCTCTGATCACTGAACCACTGGTATTCACACGTGCAATATGTAAAGGCACGAGACTTCCTATCAAGTGGTTTGCGCGTTCTGGGTTGATTCACCCAGGTGGTGGTACTTATGCTGCACGTTACGCTGTAACATATCCTGCAATGTATGATGAACTTGAAGACTACATGCACATTGAGGAAAGACC
Organism: Vibrio nigripulchritudo ATCC 27043; assembly: GCF_000222685.1. Classification (GTDB taxonomy): domain Bacteria; phylum Pseudomonadota; class Gammaproteobacteria; order Enterobacterales; family Vibrionaceae; genus Vibrio; species Vibrio nigripulchritudo. The sequence continues at coordinate 27,490 of NZ_AFWJ01000261.1, forward strand.
TGAAGCCAGTCCAAATAGCTTACTAGGTCGCCTTCAGAGAATGGATTACATCGCGATGAAGGCTCTGCTATCTGGCTCAGAGATGCTGATCAGTGAAAATGAACTTTGGTTAAGGCAAGGGGATGAGTATCTACTGTATCAGGAAAGTATTTGGAACCCTCTTCTCAAAGAGCTTCAAATCCAGGCATCGCTCTACAACGGAAAAGGTAACTGCTTTGTCAAAAGTGGGAACATTTGTTGGGAAGTAGAAAATCATTCCGATTTGTTGCTTCACGTCATGATTGGACTGGCTGTTTTCAATGTAGCATTGATTTTAGGTTGGGCAGTCACTCGATGGAATAGTAAACGGAAAGAGATGAAAAGCCGTATGTTGGTTCTTCAGATCTTAACCCATGAATTAAGAACACCTATTGCCAGCTTGTCTTTGACAGTTGAAGGTTTCAGAAGGGAGTTTGAGAATCTTCCGGAATCTGTATACGACGAGTTTAGACGTTTGTGTGAAGATTCCCGAAGGTTGCGTCAATTGGCAGAAGCAAGCAAAGACTATCTTCAGTCTGATACCCAACAGCTTTCTACGGAATGGCTACCTTCTGTCAAAGAATGGTTAGATTTTAGGTTCGAAGATCTCGAACAGCCAATTGAAATTGAACTCGATAGGGACAGCGCAATCAAAGTTAATATTTATTGGTTGGGCACGTGTCTAGATAATTTAGTCAATAATGCGATCAAATACGGTGTCGCCCCGGTTTCACTTAAGGTCGATACCAAAAAGAATTGCGTCATTTTTAGTGTTACCGACCAAGGTAACTTGACCAAGAAAGATTGGAAAACACTCAGAAAGCCTTTTGTGAGTAAGAGTGGATTAGGGCTGGGTTTGACCATTGTCGAATCAATGGTTGAGCGAATGGGAGGCAAGATGTCTCTGCAAGGCCCACCTACAACATTTAAATTGGAGATACCCTGTGAAACAGACACTGCTTCTGGTTGAAGATGATAAAAACTTAGCGGACGGATTGCTTGTTAGCCTGGAGCAAGCAGGATATGAATGTCACCATGCAGAAACTATCGCGGAAGTTAGCCCATTGTGGGACAAAGCTGATCTCGTAATTCTGGACAGACAGTTACCAGATGGTGATTCTGTTGGTCATTTACCTGAGTGGAAAAAGATAAAACAGGTGCCGGTCATACTGCTTACTGCTTTGGTTTCCGTTAAAGATAAAGTGAACGGTTTAGATGCGGGTGCAAATGACTACTTAACCAAGCCATTTGCAGAAGCGGAATTGTTCGCTCGAATTAGGGCTCAAATGAGAGCTCCGGATGGTGAAGAGCTAGACGAAGCGCGCGTAACCACTGACAACCTGATCATCGATAGAAATACCCGAGATGTTATCTACAAAGACGAGTCGGTTACTCTTACCCGCACAGAGTTCGATCTTCTTCTGTTTTTGGCTACCAACTTAGGACGCGTATTTACACGAGACGAGTTACTTGATCATGTATGGGGATATAACCATTTTCCAACTACACGAACAGTCGATACGCATGTTCTTCAGTTACGACAAAAGCTACCTGGCATCGACATTGAAACCCTCCGCGGTGTTGGATATAAGATGAAAAGCTAATGGTAAAACACCTAATTGCTAGCTTGGTTTGTCTAGTGCCACTGACTGGAAATGCCACCAATCAGTGGTTTGAGCAGCAGACTTCTTTAACGAGTGCGCATCAAAAGTTGCTGGAGGATGATCTCGAAGGCACCTTTGATGCGATCGTGGAAGTCTGGCAGCAAAATCCTTCCAAGTACGTTTCCGATCATCTTGATCAACTGTTTCTAAAGTCGATTGAAAAAGACTGTGGGCGGTCGCTAAATAGTGAAGGGCTTCCTGATTGGTTAGATGAAGTGGTCATTCGAAGACAAATGATCCAGTCTCCCGGCAGAAACAACTCAAGTGTGATCATTGATGTACTAAGCAACAAAGACGTTGAGTCCATTGAATTAGATCGATGGGGAGAACAAAACATTTCAAATGAGTCCACATTTGAGAAGTTGAGTTCAGAAACATCCGAGCAAAGTATCTATCAGAAAAGATACAGCTTAAATACTCGCCTTACGAGTGGTTTGTATCTGTTGAAAATTAAGCCTGTCAACGAAGAGGCTTGGGTCACGTGGGCTGTTATGGCTGAACCCCAAGCGAAGCAAGTTGTACGCTGGCAGTCAAAAGACAACTGGAAGGTGGAGAAAACGAGTCTCCTGAACAAACATTGCCCTCTCCCTGTTTTGAACATTTCTTTGTTTGATTACCTTGATGGCAAATATCAAAAAGTTTGGACTCAAGACTATGAAAGCGATTACCCAAATTCCATTCCGTTAAGAGACTTAGACCCCGATAGATATGTTTTGGCGGTTTCAATAACTCATAGACGCTGGCAAGGTGCAGTTTCTATTGAAGATCAACAAGTAATTAGTAAAACCTACGACATTTCGGTGGATTAAAAATTCTAAAGATCTGATAATTTAAGCCGATAATGATTAAAAGGACAAAGTTACGGTTTGATTATGAAAAAAATCAGTTTATCTATATCCACTGCGGTTGCGTTAGCTCTGGCTACTTCATCAGTTTCTGCGGCTAATTACTCTGTTGATGGTCGAGGGGACGCGATGGGAGGAGTGGGTGTTGTATCGGCTGATTTCCTGTCAGCACCATTTTATAACCCTTCACTTGCTGCTTTATATCGTCGTGATGACAATGCAGGGATGATCATTCCAGGCGTCGGTGTCAGCTATGTCGACAACGGCAAGATGCTAGCCGATATTAAAAATGCCGCTGATGCAATTGATGGCAATGACCCTGCTCAGATCTTATCCGTTTACGATGACCTTGTCGGGGACGAGATTGCACTTGATATTGGTGTAGTCGGTGCCTTCGCTATCCCCAATCAGTTTGTATCGATGAATGTTTTTGGCAAGGTCTACACAGAGTCATACATTACAGCGGATATGGCACCTAGCTCAGTGCCGGATATAGACAAACTCGACCAATCTCTGATTAAAGTGATGGGGATAGGTGTTACCGAGCTTGGAATTACTTTCGCAAAATATTACACGCTATTCGGTCAGCATATATCGATAGGTGCCTCGCCAAAAATTCAGCGTGTTTATACCGTTGCAAGCCATGCATCGTTTTCTAACTTTGGGTTTGGTCGAATCACAGATTCCACATCAGGCGAGACCGCATTCAACCTGGATTTGGGGGCAGTTTGGTTTTACGGTCCTTTTCGCGTAGGCGCTTCAGCCATGAACATTATGACTAGAGATATCGAAACCGCGCAGGAAACAGTTAGCGCAGGTGGACGCAATGTACAAATTGGCGACACCTATGAACTTCGACCAAATTACACCGTTGGTGCTGGTTTAGTTGGTGACTATTATACGTTCAGTGTTGATTATGATCTGGTTACTCGTAAGAAATTCCAGGGAATGTCCGGCGACGATTCCCAAATGCTTCGAGCAGGGTTGGAAGTTGATCTAATGAGGCAGCTACAATTGCGAGGCGGATATTACACCAACTTAGCCAAAGAAAACGATGAAGGTACGTTTACAGCGGGTATAGGATTATCTCCACTGGGTATTATTACTATGGACATAGGCGCGAGCTATACCAACGCAAACTCTATGGGTGTATACGTTAATTTTCTTGGCAACTATTAAAATATCCTGTAAATTTTGCCTCCTTTAACGGAGGTAGAAATGTTTCAAGATTTACCTAATCTCACACATGAAGAACAGCAAGAAGCGGTAGAGCGCATTCAAAAATTGATGGAGCAGGGTGTGAGTACTGCAGAGGCAATTAAAATCATTGCCGACGAAATTAGAAATGAAAAGAAAGGCTAGGGGAGACCCTAGCTTTTTTGTTTTCATGCACCTGTAAATTCCGCCCGACCAAACTTACCTTTCCTTCTACCAGTTGGCTTTTTCGCGCCAACATTTCCCTTACTAAGAATCCTTTAGTTTTTTCAAGCGGTATTTTAAAGCCAATGAAAGTGACAGGGGAGATATGTGACACCCTGAGCTTTTAAGTAAAACAACGGATTCCGGCGTAGCGATTAGTGCTGCATTTGGTTCAATTGCATTTAAAAACAATAGTTTATAAAACAGGTGGATATTCTGACCAAGTTCGAGTAGTAAGCACTTACTAAGACCGTAGAGAAGCAATGCGTTAGTTATCCACAGGATATTATCGGTTTTTATGTTTTTTTGATTTTGGTAGGACCAAAAAAGACCCGCTTAATGCGGGTCTCTAAATGAAATAGTTAAGTCGGAGTGTAATGACTATTTTGAGGCGATAATTTTGCAGTTAGGTAAGGTGTAATGGGTTTTCGTTAGGCATAGCCTTATTGCTGCTTCCTCTGCATCAACCTTAGAGCTTTCATCTGAAGAATAGCCAAGCAAACCTAATTTGTTGCCAGCAATTGCTGAATGAGTAGTTGCCTGACTAAAGCGTTCAAATACATCAATATCCTGCATGCTTGAAACTTCTTTCGGATAACCGTTTGTATCGACAGTAACCTGAGTTTCCTCATAAGCGACGACTTTACATCCCTCAGGGTTAGTCGCACGAGCGCTGCATAAAAATAAAGCTTCTTTCTTTGCCGCTTCCAGACTTATTTTGTCGGTCGCAAAACCAAAGGACATCGCTCTTTTTCCTTTCCAGTAAACAGCAAACGCTTTATTACCAGGTTTTTCTAAATAGGCGTTATATCTTTGTGTCATCCATGAGTGGGGATAGTATTCAATACTTTCTTGAAGTGTTTCGGAGGTATAGCTATCTAAATTTAAGCTATTAACTTTCTCCGAGATCGTTGTAGCACAGCCTTGCAAAGCTAAAATGCCGGCAGCCAAAACCCAGCGGTATTCCATATAATTCTCGTGAAAAATTGCTTCTGTATAAAAGTGGATATTCGTTCAATAGTATGCGATTCGCCATAAAAAATGTATAGGTATTTCAACTGTGAACTGTGATGTTGGTGCGAATAATTCACGGCGTGAATTCCAAGTGCTTTAAATATGTCCTAGTAATTATTTTCTTGTCAGTAAAATTATTTGCGGACAGCATGCATACTTAAATCATGTATTCTTTTAAGAGTTCGATATTAGAATGAAATCCAAGGGAACAGCCATTACGAGATTGGTCATAAGTTCTATGTGGTAGAGCTCCCTTTTACAATACCTTTGGTGCGTATTATCTATCTTATGTTAAATAAGATGTCAGTCTACGTCGATTCTGATGCATTAAGCTCTCCCTTTCCCTTCAAAAGCCATGCAATTTAACCATAATCCTATTTACCATAAAATAGCTAATAGTCATTTCTTTAATCAGAGATTAAGCAATGACTATTAGCTGTGAGTCCATACTATTGACTGTTTGTCAGGCACAAAAAAGCCAAGCGCTTTGCTTGGCTCTAACTTCTTCTGAATTCTATCAACCGCCGGCTAACTTAACGGTGTGTCCTTTTTTCTCAAGGTGCGCTTTTATCTTATCGCGGTTGTCACCCTGGATCTCGATGTTGCCATCTTTTACTGAGCCACCGCATCCGCAAACCTTTTTCAGTTCTGCTGCTAATAGTTTTAAAGGTGCATCGTCAAGGTCTAATCCTGTTACGATGCAAACGCCTTTGCCTTTTCTGCCTTTTGTTTGGCGTTGAATACGAACAATGCCGTCTCCTTTTTCTCGTTCTGGCTTGGCTTCTTCGGCTTTAATTCTTCCAACTTCTGTTGAATATACAAGAGACATTTCAATTTCTCGATTTCAAATAGTGTTGAGCATTTTAGCCTTTTTTGGCGGCGGCAGCCAAGTGCGCATCAATGTGTTTCTGAATAGCCAGCTTACCACCTTTGATCAGGCGACCATTGAAAAAACAATACCATGCGTTAGGTGCACCAGTATCGTTTTTTAATTGAAAACCGTTATAGTTCTCTTCAGTTCCAGCTGCCACGGCTTTCGCTTCAAGAGAAGCAAATTCCTTCGGATCAATCAGTGACGCAGTTTCACACCACCAGTCAATGCTCTTTTTCACAGATGCTAAGCTTCCAGAAAGTACTCTGTTTTTAATCTTTACTTGCCAGACTTGTCCATTAGATGACTGCAAAGTAAATCCGCGATGCATGCTATTTGCCATAATAGTGAACTCTTAGTTCTTTGTTTCTATTAATAATAATTGTAATCCTTGGATTCGCAAGTAGAATTACTTAACAAATGCATGGTTATGGTGCGTTAAATTGAGAAAAAACATCACTCCGATCACAAATCTAGAAATTAAGACTGCAAGCATAAGGCAATTTTCCGATGCAGTTAACTTAGATATGCTAGACAGCTTGACTCAAGGGTGTTACTCGGTTAACTCGTTGAAATCCATGCTTAACGATTGGAATTTGTTCGTAGCGTTTTGCCAAGATAGACATGTTTCTCCCCTACCCGCTTCTGTCACCGCCACCAGGTTGTTTCTTAGTACTGAGAGTAAAAAGAAAAAATTTCCATCCATAAAAAGATTCGCGTTGACGATTGGAACCATACACAAAATTCACGACTTGAAAGACCCAGCAAACCATCGCCAGATAAAGTTTCTGTTGAATGAGCTTCGTGCATCCAAAAGTGAAGACGTTAAAAGTGCAAGTGCCTTTACCAAGGCGTATCTAGACAAACTGCACACACTGCTTTCCCCCTCAATTCTGCTTAAAGATATGCGTGACTTGGCGATTTATCACGTGATGTTTGAATGTGCTTTGAAGCGTTCAGAGCTAAGGCAACTCAGTTTTGAAGACATTTCTTACGCTAATAGTCTTGCTCATATACAGGTGCAAGACAAAGTGTATGAATTGAGTTCTCAAGCTTCGACAACACTGAAACGTTGGTTGAGCCACAATACGACGGACATCCCTTTTTGTCGTATCGATAAACACGAAAACCTTTATGACTCCAGGCTTGATGATTCTTCAATCTATCGCGTGTTTCGTAGGGCAAGTGATTTACTTTGTTTGTCGGAAGATCAGAGGCTATCGGGGCAATCTAGTCGAGTTGGTGCGGTGCAGGAACTGGCTTTTCAAGGATATCGACTTAAAGATATTCAAGATTTCGGGCGTTGGTTGAGCCCGGTTATGCCCGCTCAATACCTTGGAAGAACGGGCAAATCCAGTGCTGAAAAATTAAAATTTATCTCGATCAAGCCGTGGGATTAGATAAAGCATTGTTTATAGCGTTACTCAAGAAGTCCTTGAAGCTGACGCCATGATGTTCAACCATTTTAGGGAACATGGAGATTGGCGTCATACCCGGGAAGGTGTTCACCTCGTTTAGGTAGATTTCATTATCTTCAGTTAGGAAGAAATCAATTCTGGAGAGATCTTTCAAACCCATTTGAAGAAAGACTTTTCTGGAATGTGACTGAATTTCTTCGATCTGTGCGTCAGTCAGCCTTTCTGCTTCAACTACCGTGAGTGAATGGCTGTCTGCTCCATACTTTTCTTCGTATGTGTAGTACCCATTCTCTGGAGCGATGACTTCCCCAGGCTTTGAGATGATCAGTTCGCCGTTATGTTCAAACGCTGCAACTTCCAACTCTCTTGGTTTCACGGCTTTTTCGATTAATACCTGATCCGAGAAAGTGAACGCTTTGTTTACTGTTTCACTTATTTCTTTCGATTCCGTGACCTTGTAACATCCGACTGAAGACCCTTGACGCGCAGCCTTTACAAATAAGACTCCCCACTCTTCAAATGCTGTTCTTGCCTTTTCATGAGCATCTTCATTGTTTGAAGATAGAAAAACGTATGGCGTGTTTGGAATGCCTAATGCGTCATACCATAACTTAGAGGTAATTTTATTGAAGCTGTTGATGCTTGCTTCTGGTCCGCATCCAAGATATGGAATTTTTGCCAGCTCAAAGATAGACTGAACATCCCCAGTTTCGCCCGGAAAACCATGCAGGCAAGGAACGATATAGTCGATATGAATTTCGTGAGATTCACCTTTAAGATTTGAATGCGAAATGTCTAGCTCAGTTTTTTCTCCAGAGCTTAGTCGCCACTCATCTTTAGTCATTTCAACTCGAATGACATTGAAGCTTGGATCTAACTGAAGTTGTTGCTGAACATAGTTTGCGGAAACTAACGAGACTTCATGTTCGTTTGAGCCCCCGCCGCATAGCAAAAGGATGTTTTTTCTAGTCATTGATGGGTTCTTTCCATGAAAAACTGCATGCCAATATTCTAATAGTTTGACTATTAATTATCAGTAATTTTTGAGTCAAATCTCGGCTAAACGGTTATTGCTAGCGCAATAGCCCGCGACATTGAGCAAATATTAAACGTTAAATTCTAAGTGATGAGCAACAAAAAAGGGCTAACGCCCTTCTTTGTTAATTTAGCTTATCCATTACCGGATATTCAGAGTTTTTAATCGCATCAATACTTTTCGGGAAAGGTTTAAGCTTTTGGAATTCTTCTGGCAGTGAAGCGATGGCAGCTTTAGCTTCCGCTGACGTTGCGTAGTCACCATAAAGAATTGTGTACCAGTTAGTGCCTTTCACTTGCTTGTAGTTACCCCAGATTGGCTGACCTACAGGCAGGCGTTTTGCGAAGTGCTCAAGTTTACTTTCACGGTCCAATGCTATTACTTGGATCGTATAGCCGTAACGAGGATTCGATTTTAGTTGATTGTCTGTTGGCGGAAGAATCTTGATCTTTTTCTTTTGAACTTGAGGTTTTGGCGCAAGTTTCACCACTTTTTTCTCTTCTTGCATTGGTGCAGCAGCCACCATAGCGGTATCAGGCTTTTCTGCCATAGGCATGATTTCCTTCACCGTTTCTTCTTTTATCTGTGCTTGCTGAGTAATCGGAGCTTGTATTGAGTCTACCTTGTAATCCTCTTTGTAGGATTCAGATGTCACTTCTTTTTCATACGTGTCCGATGCACAAGCTGCTAGCAGCATAGAGAGACTGATAATTGATATCTTTTTCATGGGTCATTATTACGCTAATTAATTCTTTCCAAATCATGCACATTGATTCAAAGAGAATCAAGTGCAGCTCTAGATTAATTGTAAACTATCTCGTGACGATTCCCACATAATTCACGTGTCAAACCAAAGTGTTGAAACTTTTTGCGAGTATTGTGGAACCGACAACACCAATTGCTGTGACAGATCACATCCGCTGTATTCAGATCAGCGATAATAAACATGGATGCTTTACTATGCGGTGAGTCTAATCAACCGCTTAAACGTATTTGAGGTGTGAATGAACCGACTGGATAAGCTGCTAAAACCGACGTCTGTCGCCGTAATTGGCGCTTCGCAAAAGCCATACCGAGCTGGTGAAATCGTTATGAAGAACCTTCTCCAAAGCGGTTTTCAGGGCGCAATCATGCCAGTTACGCCCAAGTATAAATCGGTTTGTGGTGTACTTGCTTATCCGAATGTTGAGTCTTTACCCATCGTACCCGACCTTGCCATTCTCTGTACTCATGCTGATCGTAATGTCGAATTGTTTGAGCAAATTGCAAGAAAAGGTGTGGGCGCAGTCGTTATTCTTTCCTCCGATATGTATGGAAAAGACGCCGAAGGCATCTCTTATGAATCGAGGTGTCTTGAGATTGCTAAACGATTTAACGTAAGAATTCTAGGTCCTAACAGCCTTGGTCTGATATTACCCTGGCATAACTTTAACGCTTCTTTCTCACCAGTAACCGCGCTGCCCGGAAAAATCGCGTTCATTTCGCAATCGGCGGCGGTGTGTACAACAATACTCGACTGGGCGAACGACAAGCAGATTGGTTTTTCAGCTTTTATTTCTATAGGGAACGGAGCGGATGTCGATTTCGATGAACTGCTGGATACCTTATGTACAGACAGTAAAACCGAAGCCATATTGCTCTACGTAGACAGCATAAAAGACGCGAGACGCTTCATGTCAGCTGCTCGTGCGGCTAGTCGAAACCGTCGGATTCTGGTCTTAAAAGGCGGTCGTTCTATCGCTGGCCAAAAAGCGGCAACCCTTCATACCGGAAGCGTCCCAAGCCTTGATGTGATCTATGATGCCGCGATTCAACGTTCCGGTATGCTACGGGTAAAAAACACTCATGAATTGTTTGCCGCCGTAGAAACCTTGACTCACTCTGTCCCGCTTAGAGGGGAACGTCTTGCGATAGTTACCAATGGTGGCGGTCCTGCCATCATGGCGATTGACACACTGATGGACAAAGGAGGCAAACTTGCAGAACTGAGTCAGGAGACCACTGAAAAGTTAAACAGTCACTTGCCTTCAAGCTGGTCGGGGTGTAACCCCATAGACATGATCGGTGACGCCAATAGCCAGAGATATATCGATACCATCAATACTCTGATGGACGGCGACGAGTTTGATGCTCTGCTTATTATGCACAGTCCGTCTGCTGTCGCTCATTCAACCGATACAGCAAAAGCGATCATTGATTGCGTCAAATCGCATCCCAATTATAAGCGATTCAATATTCTTACCAACTGGTGTGGTGAGCAGAGTACAAAAGAAGCCAGAAAGCTGTTTACCCTTTCAGGTATTCCAACCTACAGAACACCTGAAAGCGCCGTCACTGCATTCATGCATTTGGTGGAATACCGTAGAAACCAAAAACAGTTGATGGAAACCCCAG
>NZ_AFWJ01000260.1 GCF_000222685.1 Vibrio nigripulchritudo ATCC 27043
AAGTCTTCTAATGTATACACTTTATCTAGCCCTCTTTGGTTACTACTACGGTGACTGCTAACGCCTTGCTAAGGTGTGAGTAACGCAATACAAAAGTTACCGCACGGCGCCTTAATCACCATAAGCCACCGCAAAGTAAAAATGCCACGCGTTACGAATCACTCTTAAGCAATTTGTTAGTACATGCGCTACTTCTATTTATGCGCT
>NZ_AFWJ01000259.1 GCF_000222685.1 Vibrio nigripulchritudo ATCC 27043
TATGTCACTTCCTAAGAAGTACATTTTCTAAAGACTTTCAGCTACGCTGCATAGGCGTCAAAAATTCCAACCACATACGTTTTAATGAAGTGGTTTGGAAAGATGATCCAAAAATACTTAGAGAATGGTGGGCGATACCGGGCTCGAACCAGTGACCCCCTGCTTGTAAGGCAGGTGCTCTCCCAACTGAGCTAATCGCCCACATATATTTTGATTTCCTGTGGCAGG
>NZ_AFWJ01000258.1 GCF_000222685.1 Vibrio nigripulchritudo ATCC 27043
CGTCTTCTGAACTGGCGCTTCAACTTCTGGCTCTAGATCTTCTGCCGGTGGAGCTGGCTCATCTACCATTGCATCCAACGCTGCTGCTTCATCGAATTCACCGAGGTCTGCATCGTCCAGTTCCATGGATTCTGGCTCTTCTGAAGCAACGTCTTCTGATACCGGCGTTTCAGTTTCTAGGTTCTAGATCTTCTGCTAAAGGTGCTGGCTCATCTAGCCATTGCATCCAACGCAGCCGCTTCATCGAACTC
>NZ_AFWJ01000257.1 GCF_000222685.1 Vibrio nigripulchritudo ATCC 27043
AGGTATGGCTAGCCCGGCTTTTTCGAACGCTTTGGTGTTACAGAACATGGTTTGAGCTTCGGCGGTTACCGCCATGCTGTAGCGTACTTTGTCTGACCACACCGGGAATTCGTTTGCCATGGAGAAGATGTCATCGGCGTCGTACCAGCCTGCATCGAACAAGGCGCGATTTGAGTAGTACTCCTCAAGAGGCTCTAACCATCCTGAGCTGATGAACTGACCAAGTGCATGAACCATCATGACATCAGGTTCTGGCGAACCAGCACCGAGTTTCACGGGCATTTCACCCACATATTCAGTTTCTGACTGTTTCTGCAGCTTGACTTTAATGCCCGTGAGTTTTTCAAACAGAGGAAGAACAGGGGCAATTGATTGTGTCCACGGGTGTTCCATTGCGCCGAGCACGATGGTTTCTCCGGCATGAGCTTTCCAGTCTACGTCTGCGGTCAAAAATTTACTTAACATATGATCATGTGCATCTGCCCACGACATTCCCGGTAGCCCAAAAGCCAGAGCAACACTGGCGGCGGTCGAAGTTTTTAAAAATGTTCTGCGGTCCATACCTTTTGGGTAAAGCCCCATTTTTTTGTTTGAACGATCCATATTCAATCTTCCTTTTGCTGTTCAACTTTCCTTAAGTTTTTCTCGACTTCGCACCTTAATCAGGTGGAGGTATGTCAATAAGTATTACTTAACAGCTAATAAGTAATACTGTTAATGACAGTTTAATCATTTGTATAAAAAATGATCAATGGACTTAACTCACAAAACCAGAGTTAAAGTAAGGATTTTTAGAAATGAGACGTTGCCAATGTCGTTGGCTATGGACTTTGACTCCAGACCGAATAGCAGTGGTATAGAGCACCGCTCAAGGTAGAAAAATATCGGGAAGGAAAAGAAAGGCACATTATATTCTCAAATTTCCGTCATTTATTGTAAATATATAAATATGTAATGTAATAACATAACAATAATTTCGGATGTCCAAATTAAAGTTTTTATTTTTATTATCTATTAATTGAATTATTAGTTTCATTTGTTTGAGATCATTATTCAATTATGACAACTTAATTACATGTTGTATTTTTATTAATAAAAATTGAATAAAACGTTTTAGTCTAGAATTATATTCCTTGCTGCCTTTAATGTTACTATTGTTATTAATTCTTATTTTATTTCTTATGATGTTGATTTTTATGATTTAAATTTTAGCTGCCAATCTTGTTGTTAATTATGTTTTTAGTGATTTCTTACTGAAATTTAAATCAACAAAGAACAATAATTCTGATTGTCTTGTTGATTTAATTATAAGTAATAAATGAGTGGTTATTGTTTATAAATTATTTCACGTAGACATGATTTAACATTTGTATTAATTGTTTGTTTCGATTTTGAATAATTGATTTATTCAGAGTTTTTGGGTTTAAGACAGAGATAAGTAATAGAGGCTAAATTGCCCCCTTACTTGCTTATGTCGCCTTTTTAATAAATGGAATTTTGGTTATTCGTTCAAAACCAATCACTTTTAATAAACAGGAAGAAAGGCTTGAAATGAGTTCACGTGCATTACCAATAAAAAGTAAATTGGCAGCAGGGGTATTGACTTCGCTGCTGCTTGGGCTTTCCACCTCCGCGGTGGCTGGTCCGGTGAAATCACACGGTGTCGACTTTGGTGTCGTTAACCAAGATCGCATGATTTCGATGTTGAAAAAGACAGGTGTTATTGCAAAAGACGCTAACGAAACCGAATCGGTTAAGGCGTTGTATCAGTATTTGTCTGCTATTCATGTTCAAAAGCCAGAAGAAGGCGAACTTGCTTCTTATGAAGAGAAGCGTAACAAGAGGCTGCTTGGTCTTATGGGTTCGGAATCTTCCAGCAGCGCAGTTCCGGCATCTATCGCTCGTGTTCAGGAAGAGAACGCATGGACAGGACCTGTAACTCAGGACAAGGTACTGGCAATTCTCGTCGAGTTCCCTGACTACCCAGCCAACATGGTGACGCCGGGTGAAACCTCGAATTACTACGAAGACTACACACCAACGCACTACCAAAATATGTTGTTTGGACGAGATGGTTACGTCGGCAGTAACGGTAATAACCTGATTTCTATGGTTCAGTTCTACGAACAGCAGTCAGGTGGTTCCTACACGCAAATAGGTGGCGTGGCTGGTTGGTACAAAGCTAAGCATCCGGCGGCATTTTACGGTGCACAACAAGGCACGGCCAGAGATGTAAATGCTCGTGATCTGGTTCGTGAAGCGCTTGTGGCTGCGGCGGCAGATCCTAGTGTAAATCTGGGTGATTATGACCTGGAAGATCGCTACGACCTGGATGGCGATGGTAACCTGCGTGAGCCAGATGGTCTGGTTGACCACATTATGATCTTCCATTCTGGTGTCGGTCAGGAAGCTGGGGGCGGTAATCTGGGGTCTGATGCTATTTGGTCTCACCGCTGGAACTTGGGCAAAGTGTTTGCGATTGAGGGTACAACGTCACCATTGCCAAACTGGGGTGGCTCAATGGCTGCGTACGACTACACGATTCAGCCGATTGATGCAGCTGCTGGTGTGGCTGCCCATGAATATGGTCACGATCTGGGGCTGCCTGATGAATACGACACAATCTACGGTGAAGACGAGTGGGGCAGCACGCCTGGTGAGCCTGTTTCTTACTGGTCGATCATGTCTTCTGGTTCATGGGCGGGTTTGATTCCGGGCACAGAACCAACAGGCTTTAGCCCATGGGCTCGTCAGTTCCTGCAAAATTCACTAGGTGGAAACTGGTTACATGGTAAGACGGTCGAGTTCGACCAATTGAATACGTCTCCGCAGTCTGTGGTGTTAGATCAGGCTTCTTCCAAAGGCAGCAATCATGATTACTTGCGAATCAATCTGCCGCCAAAAGTTGTGAAACTGATGGACGTTTTGGGTACTCAGTCTTTTTACTCCCAACGTGGGGACAACCTAAACACCAATATTCAGTTTGATGTTGCTATCCCTGCTGCGACATCCGCGGCTCTGACGTTCAAAGTGAACTACGACATCGAAGATGAATACGACTTTGGACGAATTCTGGTGAACGGCACTCCAATTGCTGGTGACATCACAACGACCTACGATCCGCATGAAATTGGATACGGTATCGGATTTACCGGAGTGTCTGACGGTTGGGTAGACGCAAACTTTGACCTGACAGCCTACGCAGGTCAGACCGTGACCATCACGTTTAACTACCTTACAGATGGCGGTTACGTGAAAAATGGTTACTGGTTTGATGAAGTGAAAGTCACTGCTGACGCACAGCAGGTTGCTCACTACAATGCAGAGTCAGCGCACCCAGAACTGACGTTTGACGGCATGATCCTGAATGATGGTCGCTTTGAACACGAGCATTACTATCTGGCGGAATGGCGTCAACATGAAGGCGTTGATAAGGGGCTGGCACACATCAACCGCAACAATCACATCATGACGTTCGATCCGGGTCTGGTACTTTGGTATGTCGATACGTCTCACACGGACAACGGTGTGTCTTCTCACCCTGGTGAGGGATGGTTAGGTGTTGTTGATGCTGACCGTAACCCACAATTCTGGAGCGATGGCACTCCGGCGACGTCCCGCTATCAGGTACGTGATGCCGCATTCAATACCAAGACAGGTAACCAGATTCATCTTGTCGACCGCAATGGTCTGACTCTGGATGATCCATATGTGGTAGCGAACCCAATGTTTGCGGACTGGGAAGATTATTCCAATCCAATCCGTCCAGCGACAGGTCGTTTAACCCCACATTACGGTATCGTTCTTCAGGTGGTGGATCAGACGGCTGATGGCAGCAGCGCCACTATCAATATGATGAAGCTGTGGTAACAAGATAACGCAGTGGTAATAGCTTAACGCGACAAAAAAAGCCCGCTAACTGTGTTTAGCGGGCTTTCTGTATCTAGTGTATGAAGATGAGACGAGGGTTAGTCTCTTTTCCAAAGCATGTGACAGAACTTATGATCCGGGTCTCGGCTAATCAGCATTCGGGCGAATACGTCATCCAGCTCGTCGCTTTCTTCATTAACTAAGCCTATGCGTACTTCGGCGTAAATTTCTTTATCTACATCGAACCCGACATGTCCGACCCAGTCGTCACCCGTTTCAACCATTTCTGCCGCACCGCGATCTTCAAATTGTGCAGTAAACAGAATTACATCTGCGGGTTCAAGGTTATCGGGCGCCATTTCAAGAAAAATATCGTAGGCAGTATCGATGACATCATCAAAAGAAATTAGGTCTGACATAATGTTACGCTCGGTTCATGTATTTACGTTCAGTGGTGTTAACTACCACGCGATCACCAGTAGAAATGTACTCTGGTACCTGAACGGTCAAGCCTGTGGCAAAACGAGCAGGTTTAGTACGAGCAGAAGCCGAAGCGCCTTTAATGGACGGGTCCGTTTCTTCAATGACCAGTTCAACAGATGAAGGAAGTTCAAGACCTACTGCCTGATCGTTGACCAGAAGAACCTGCAACCCTTGTGTTTCTTCATTAATGAACAGCAGGTCGTCTTCAATCTCGTCCTGCTTAAAGGTGTACTGAGTGTAATCTTCGTTATCCATAAAGATGTACTCATCACCGTCTACGTATGAAAACGCAACATTGCGCTTTGTCATGTCCGCAGTATCAACAACGTCGTCAGACTTGTAGCGCTCATCTACTCGCGCACCATTCGTTAAATCGTTACAACGTAGTTTGTAAATTTTTGCACCGCCACGACCACCTGGAGTCGTGACTTCGATGTCTTTAATCAGAAGCGTTTTGCCGTTAGAAACAATGGCAAACCCTTTTTTTAATTCGCTAGCCTTTGGCATGTCTATTTCCTAAATGTTTTGGTACTCAAGCGCGTTGCCACATCTCTGGCAATTGCTTGGTTTTCAGGCTGAAACTAGCATGAAACCTTATAGGCTAACAACTGCCAAGCGCCTTTCTGCAGGTTTGAATGCTTATATTTTTGGCATTAGTCTAAGCCAACTCGCAACCCATGTTTACTTTGCTGAGCCATATGAGGAAAACTGCCTGAATCGAAAGGGGATTTCATTCACCGGAACCATGGTCTTAATTTGTATCCCCACACTTGATCGAATGGAAATGCTGGGCGAATATATACTGGAGTCTAAAATTCGGAATATTCTTTTGAACACAACCACTTCTCTGCCCGTTATTGACCCTAAAGACGCATTCCAGCCTGATTTTCAACCGGTCATCGACGAAGTTCTCGGCTTTCTCACACGTGGATTAACCTCCAATCTTCACAGCGTATATGTCTTTGGCAGCGTTGCACGAAAAACAGCTAGGGTAGGGCATTCTAATCTGGATATTGTTGTCGTTACTCAACGTCCGCTTTCCGACAAAGAGCACACCATTGTAAAAACCATTAAGTGGCGTTTCTCAAAACAATACAACCACCTGATAACAGGCATTCAGTTTCAGTTTGGCACTATGCCTGAAATTCTCAGCCTTGATGGGATTTTTACCTGGGGCTTTATGCTCCGTCACTGCTGTGTTTGTGTTCATGGGGAAGATTTATCTCAGAGCTTCGGAGATTTTGAACCCAGTTGGGAAATTGCCAAGCACTGGAATATGGATGTTGGTGATTGGGTCACGCTCTATAGAGATAAGATTGCTAAGTCGCATTCGGATACCGAAACACGCTACCTGCAAAAGATCATTGCCAAGAAACTGCTCAGAGCCAGCTATTCGCTGATCATGTACAAGGATAAGCAGTGGATTGAAAACCCGGTGGAGTGTGGGAAACACTTTTTGCGTTTTTATCCCAAGAAAAAGGTTGAGGTACAAAGACTGGTTATCTTGCTTCAGGGTAAACCCGTTCCCAAGCGATCGATAATTGGTATTTTGGATGGATTCGGCAAGTGGCTGGTTAAAGCCTACGATAAAACCGAATTCAGAATTGGTTAAAGCAAAGACGCCACTCCTCGGAGTGGCGTTTTAGCTTCTAAGTTAGCAACCTTTGAAATTCGACTTTGTTCGGTAGCTCTGGTGAGCTGGCTTAGATGAGATTTCTATGTAGCAATTGTTTTCACGTATGACTTCTGGAGTCATATCCGATATTTTTTCTCCGTCCATTTTATGATGCCAGAAGATTACGGATTTCACTTTATCATCTTCGTCACCGGTGCCTTCCTTAAAGCCATTTTCATTTTTGTTTTTGGTCGTGACATTTTTGTAGGCGAGTTTCGTACTCATTGCTCTGTCTAAGTTTTTTGCGTCTAGGTAAGGCATTAAACCTGATAGCTTGAACTCTTTGCCATTAAAACGTATTACGCTGTTCTTTTCTTTTTTCTCCAGCATCGCCTGTCCGGTAATATTCTTCGCAGCAGAATTCCAGGCCGTTTCAGCAGATATTAATGTTTCTCTTTTTGCATGAGAACTTACCTCAGTAAACTTAGGTAACGCAGCGGCAGAAAGAATTCCCATGATAGCGACAACAATGACCAGTTCGATGAGTGAGAAACCGTTTTGGCGGCTCATATTAAATTACTCCAGCAGTGTGTGATTAGAATGCGTGCAAAGCATATTGTTTTACGTAATACCTTGTCAATATAAATTTAATGTAAAACCTTTTTGTGAAGTTATGAGAACGCTTGATGTTTCAGGAGAAGCTCGGAGCGTCTCAACTTCGGGAAAGCGTTGCTACATTGCCATGTGCTAATGTTAATTGAGGTAGATTTTGCTGAGATCTCACATGCAGCTATGGAATCGGGCAGACAAGCTAAAAATGCTGGTGATTTGGGGGGAGAATGAGTCTTTCACCAAGCATTTGTGGTCTTCTCTGTTGGCGCTGCGGGAAGGTTTATTGTGGATGGTTCCATGTTTAATGTTGTCTTCTCTGATTCTATTCGTCGCGTCTATCGGGGATTTCCTTTACGCCGAGAGACCTTCTTGGGTTGAGGCAAGTTTTACCCTGCACTCAGAGCTGACGGCTATTTTCCCATTCCTTCTGACCGCCGCCATTTCATATATTCTTGCCATGCAATACCGCATGCCACGACCTCCCATAGCACTTCTGTCGATAGCGTACTTAGTGGTGCTGCGCCAGTTGATTCCCGAAGAGAATGTGATGTTGATGTACAGCGTCATCATGGCGATCGTGACTCCTTTGTACTTCATTCCGATCATTAGCTGGCTCGTTAAACAAAAATGGTTCGAGTTGACCAGCCTGGACAGTGCAGGACAGATAGTAAAAGAAACGCTGAATCTCGTTCTGCCCGCTATTGTGGTGGCGGGTATTACCATTCTGATTAATACCGGATTCATTGCTTTTGTATCCAGCATGACGAGCTTTGATTTTCGGTCTCTGGATTATGCAAACGACCCATATTCGTTCGGAATGATCTTCAGCGTGCTGAACTCAGTATTCTGGTTCTTTGGAATACATGGCTATTACGCCTTGCTGCCGATGGTGGAGCTTTTAAATGAAGCCATTGACCTCAATTATTCTGTTGTGATTTCTGGTGGTGAAGCCTTTTACCATATGAATTTATCTTTGATGGGAAGCTTTGTTTTCATCGGAGGGAGCGGCGCCACTTTTTCATTGATCGTTGCCATGCTGGTAATATCAAAGCAGCAATCTCTACGCGTAATTGCTTTAGCCAGTATTCCCATTGCTGCCATCAACGTGAACGAACTTCTTCTTTTTGGACTGCCCATAATATTTAACCCGAGGCTATTGGTGCCATTCATTTTGGTGCCCTTGGTTAACGTTGTCGTGAGCCTCTTTGCCGTTGAAAGTGGTTGGGTCGCGTCTCCTAGTGTATCTCTGCCTTTTAACAGTCCGATTTTGGTTAACGCTTGGATTGCCACTCATGGAGACCTGGCAGCCATTGGACTCCAGCTATTTAATATTTTGCTTGGAGCACTAATTTACGGTCCTTTTGTGTTTGGTTTAGAGCGTTCCTATTCAAAGCACTCAATCTATTTTTCTGCACTGGATACGACCTACACAAGGCGGCAGGAAGAAGCACTGACCCTTAACGATGACCCGATTTCAATTATGCAGGCGAAAGCCAAACAGGAGATCAGCCTGCAAAGTCATCTGGAAAGCATCAGTAACAAAGAGTTCTGCCTTGAATATCAGCCTCAGGTCGATGCTGAAAGCATGGAAATAATTGGCTGCGAGGCGTTAGTCCGAGCCGTAGATAAACATGGAAACATTGAGTATCCAAATCGTTTCTTGCCCTGGCTGGAACAGGCGGGAATGATGAAAGATCTGGATTTGTGGGTGGTTAAGCGCGTCGTCAGTGACATCGACTACTGGATAAGAAAAGACGTGGATTTAGAAGTCAGCATAAACATCACGCCGCAGACACTAATGGATGATCGCATGTTGCAGGAGGTAGAAAGGTTGGTCGTACCTTTTGCCGGAAAAATCCATTTCGAAATCACAGAACAAACGTTGCTGTCTGACAGAAGAAAAATGACTCTGGCACTGAACCGACTTCACCTTCTGGGTGTGAAAATCCATATCGATGATTTCGGAACCGGATTCTCTTCGCTCAGTTACCTTAATAAGTTTGATATCGATGCGATAAAAATCGATCGAAGTTTTGTCATCGCATTAGATACCGAAAAAGGTCTCAAGGTCTTTAACAGCCTGCTCAGTATTGCAGAGGAATTGCAGCTAGATGTGGTGGTTGAAGGGGTAGAAAAAGACACCCAATTGGAAGTGGTTCCTTGCAAATCGGGTGTCTCTGTTCAGGGTTGGTATTTCAGCAAATCCCTTTCTAGAAATGACTTCGTTAATTACTATCTGGAAAACAAATCAGAGAAAAAATACTGATCATAAGTGTCCATTTCAACCTTACTCACAAGGCGGAGCAAGATGAATCATAGCCAGTCCACCCAATGACGTTTCACGGTATTTTTTGTTCATGTCTTTACCGGTTCGATACATGGTTTCGATGACCTTATCTAAAGAGATCAAACATTTGCTGGTGCGTTTGAGCGCCATTCTGGATGCATTGATGGCTTTTACCGCACCCATTGCGTTTCTCTCGATGCAGGGAACCTGAACCAGTCCACCTATGGGATCACAGGTCATACCTAGTGAGTGTTCCATCGCGATTTCAGCCGCTATGCAGATTTGTTCGTTGCTGCCCCCGCGCAGTGCCGTTAGTCCGGCGGCTGCCATAGAAGAGGAGACCCCAATTTCACCCTGACACCCAACCTCGGCACCTGATATCGAGGCATTCATTTTGTAAAGCATGCCTATTGCGCCGGAGACTGCCAGAAAATCACGTATCTGTTTGTTATCTAAAGGTCTCAAGAACTGATGGTAGTACATCAGGACCGCGGGAATGACACCAGCGGCTCCGTTGGTCGGAGACGTCACGACTTGCCCGCCTGCGGCGTTTTCTTCACTCACCGCAAAAGCGAACAGGTTGATCCAGTCCATCACCTCCATTGGGTCGTTTTCTAGCGATGCATTGGCTTCAAGCTTTTTGAGCAGAGCAGGGGCACGGCGCGTCACGTTTAAACCACCATCCAAGATACCTTCCGTTTCGAACCCTTTTTCCATACAGCGGCTCATTACATCCCAAATTTGATCAGCTTTATGATCCAAATCTGCCTTCGAGCGCATGGCGAGTTCGTTTTGCTGAACCAGACCACCTAAACTCAACCCATGCTTGTCCGCCTGCATCAGCAACTCTTCTGCACTATGAAAAGGGTAGGGAATGGCAACAGAATTAGCCGGTTTGGGGTTCTTCAGTTCTTCTTCTGTTTTGATGAACCCACCCCCAATGGAGTAATAGGTTTCACTCGCAACAGGGTTATCGTCTTTATCACAAGCGGTTAATGTCATGCCATTTTCGTGATGGGGTAATGCGTGCTTGTGAAAGAGCATGTCTTTTTCCCGATTAAAGGCGATGGACTGCGTTCCGCATAGCAACAGTAGATCTCGCTTCGCACAGGTTTCAAGCTGCTCATTGGCTTCGGTAATATCAATATTCGCAGGCTCGTAACCCATCAGACCCAATAAAGTAGCCCGGTCGGTGTGGTGACCAATACCAGTGAGAGACAGCGAACCGAAGAGTTCGATCTTCACTCTGGTTATCTTCCCTAAGTCGGGCTGAATCAGTTTGCCAAATTGATAACCAGCGATCATCGGACCGTTGGTGTGAGAACTTGATGGTCCTACACCCACTTTGAAAATATCAAAAATCGACAACATACGCGTTCCACTGTAATTGTTATTAATATGTTAATTGTAATTTTTAGTGACGAGAGTTTCAAAGAAACGGATGAAGATATTCTGTGAAAGGGAGGCAAAAAATCCCGACAGTTGAACTTGCCGGGAGTTTGGAACTAGCTTTGTGAGAGGGTGATTTGACCTGTGGTAATGGTTTCTGAGTCTGCATCACTCACTTCATCTATGTAGCTTTCTACTGTCTGCTCAACAAAATCGGTGTCCTGAGTGAAGTACGCCAAATGGAAAACGGCGTCGCCTTCATTCACCAGCGGCAGAGTTTGCTGACCGATAACAATGCCTTCTTTAGGAGCAATAATTTGGGTTTCAGTGTCTCCCAGAGGCGAGCTGATATAAGCCAGTATCTGGTCTTTTTCTACCTTTTCTCCCAAGGTGACGACAGTTCGAAGCATGCCATCGCTGTTCGCCCGCACCCAGTTTGTTGATTTGGCAATTACAGGTTCCGGGTACTTTTTGCGGCTGACTCTCAACATTCCAGCTGCCTGCATCACTCGCTTGATACCTAGCATTCCTGCACTGATGGAAATGGGTTCGAACCGCAGCGCTTCCCCCGCTTCGTAGGTAAGCGTTGGAATGCCGATTCTTTCCGCTTCGCTGCGCAGAGAGCCATCTCTTAGCGCCGCATCAACAATTACTGGCGTGTTGAATGCTTTTGCCAGACGCAGTGTTTCAGGGTTGCTCAGATTGCCACGGATCTGCGGTAAATTGGTGCGATGAATCGCACCCGTATGCAGATCCAGAATCAGGTCACAACGCTGAGCAATGTTGGTAAAGAATGAGTTCGCCATGCGCGATGCCAGCGACCCTTTCTCTGAACCGGGAAAACAGCGGTTCAGGTCTCGTCTGTCGGGCAGATAACGAGACTTATGAATAAACCCAAATACGTTGACGATGGGCACGGCGATAACCGTGCCTTTCAGTTTGCTAGGATCAAGTACACTGGAGAGCTGGCGTACCATTTCGACACCATTCAGCTCATCACCGTGAATGGCCGCATTCACCATCATGACCGGACCCGCGTATTTACCATTAATCACTTCAATCTGAATCGAAAGTGGCGAATGCGTATAAAGCTTCGCAGCTTCCAGTTCAAATTTCAGTCGCTCACCGGGAGCGACTGTGTAATCCAGCAAATGGAAATCGGAGTTTCTTTTAGCCTTTGCCACGAGTTTTTGTTCCTTTTGAAGACGCATTTTTCTCAATGAAATCCACAATCATGCCAGCCACGTCTTTGCCAGTTGCTTTCTCAATACCTTCCAGACCCGGAGAAGAGTTAACCTCCATCACCAAAGGTCCACGCTCTGAGCGAAGCAGATCAACACCAGCCACATTCAGCCCCATAGCTTTCGCCGCAGCTACTGCTGTTTTGCGCTCTTCTGGGGTGATCTTCACCAGTGAAGCACTGCCACCGCGATGCAGGTTTGAACGGAACTCACCTTCCGCGCCCTGGCGTTTCATAGCAGCAATGACTTTGTCTCCAATCACGAAGCAGCGAATGTCCGCACCACCTGCTTCTTTGATGAATTCTTGCACCATGATGTTGGCTTTTAAGCCCATAAACGCTTCGATAACGCTTTCTGCCGCTTTGCGGGTTTCAGCTAAAACAACACCAATGCCCTGAGTGCCCTCAAGTAACTTAATCACAACGGGCGCACCCCCCACCATATCCAGTAGGTCTTTCACGTCATCTGGTTTGCTGGCGAATCCGGTTACTGGCATCCCGATGCCTTTGCGTGACAACAGTTGCAAAGAGCGCAGTTTGTCGCGCGAACGAGTAATCGCCACAGACTCATTGACCGGAAAGACGCCCATCATTTCAAACTGACGCAGTACCGCAGTGCCATAAAAAGTCACAGACGCACCAATTCTAGGGATCATGGCATCGAACCCTGTCAATTCCTCACCTTTAAAGTGAACTTCGGGTTTTTCGGAATTGATATTCATGTAACAACGCAGTGCGTCGATTACCTTAACCTCATGACCACGAGCTTCACACGCTTCAATAAGACGGCGAGTGGAGTACAAAGATTCGTTACGAGAAAGAATGCCAATTTTCACTATTTTTTCTCCTCAAATGGCACTAAAAATGATTCGGTTGGGTCAACAATGATTCGGTCATGCATGGCGGTTCTGCCCAGTAGCATTCGGAATCTCATGTTCTCTCTGTTGGTTAAGGTCACTTCGATTGACCACTGCTCTTCATTTACTGAGAGAAGCGTTTCAATCACATATCGTTTTTCTTCATGACCGCCTGAGTCGCGCACTATGCGTTCATCAATTACTTTTGCTTCACATATCTGGCTTAGCTCAGTGTTGTTCTGCTCTGGATGCATCCAAAACCGAACCCAAAGCGCATGATTTTTGGTGAACGTTTCCAACTTATAAGCGTGGAGGCATGAAGTTCGCGCACCTGTGTCTATTTTCGCTTTGATACGATCTAGGCGAAGTTCAGGTAGGCTTAGCACTTCTCGCCACCCTACGATGATCTTCTTTTTCATTTCGATAACTTAGGTCTGAGACCTGTATGTGAATAAAAGGCTGGGAGCAGCCATGAAGCGATGTTGAGGTGCCGTAATATGGGGTTCAACACGCTGCGTTTCCCTGAGCAGAGGAGAGTGAATTGTCCTCTGGGATACTCAGGGAAAGCGAATGTAGCAATTAATTTTTATCCCGTCATACAAACATTTTTGTCGTAAAGAACAAAAATTTTAATACACCAATTTTAGATGAATGAAAACCTAATATTAGGTTTTTCTAAAGTTAAATTCGTAGTCTATAACTTTATCTATAAGCTCAAAAACCCTTATTTCTGTAATGGCAATGAAGGGCAAAAAGATAGAGCGAGTTCCCACTACACTATGCCTACGTAGCGGAATAAAGTTGGTAGGCAAGAGGCTTTAGCTATGTTTAAGAATTTACCCCTATCATTGAAAATATCTTTGGGCACGGGTATTCCCCTTGTGCTTCTTATCTTCCTTTCTGTTGTAGCCTTGAATAGTTCGAAAAGTCAGGACGAATCGGGTTATATGGTTGATCACACACACAAAGTAATCCGACAAGCAATGATGATTGAAGCGGCGGCCGTTGATATGGAAACAGGTATGCGAGGCTTTCTTCTTGCTGGGCAGCAAGAGTTCCTAGAGCCTTATAATAACGGCAGAGCACGCTTTAATGAGTTGGTTAGCAAACTTCAGAACACTGTTGATGACAATCCAGCTCAAGTTCAGCGATTGTCTGAGATTCAAAACAACATAAATGACTGGCTGAACAATGTAACTGAGCCTGCTATTGGACTTCGAAGAGAGATCGGTGATGCCAAGACAATGGACGATATGGCAGATCTTGTTGGGCAGGCGCGGGGTAAAGTTTATTTTGATAAATTCCGTGAACAGATAGCCACCTTCATTGAGCGGGAAAATGAACTTCTTCGCTCTCGCCGCGAATCGACCCGTCAGACGTCTATAGAGGCTTACCAGACCATTTCCGATCTGGAAACCAACAACACATGGGTCAATCACACTCACGAAGTGATTCGACTGTCTCTTGACTTAACTGGCGCTGCAGTTGATATGGAAACCGGAATGCGCGGCTTCCTGCTCGCAGGAAAAAACACTTTTCTAGAGCCATACAATAGTGGTCGGGAACGTTTTTTTGAACTGAGTAAGGCTCTGAAGGAAAAAGTGGGCGATAACCCTATTCAGGTATCTCGAATTATCGCGATAGAAAAAACATCCAGAACTGGAATAAGAACATTACTGAGCCAGCCATTGCAGAAAGGAGACGTGTAAATTCTGGTGCATTAACCATGGATTACATTGCTGATTTAGTGGGGCAGGCGAGAGGAAAGCAATATTTTGATCGGTTCCGTGGGCAGATTGGTCAGTTTATCAGTGAGGAAGAGAAACTCATCATAGAAAGGACCAATGAATCAAAACAGAGCTTTGAAGCGATGAATGTGGCGATCAATGAACTCAACGAGGCATCAAAATGGGTAGAACATACTCATAAGGTCATTGGACAGGCGTTAGATATTCAAGCAGCTGCAGTCGATATGGAAACCGGGATGCGTGGTTACTTGCTAGCGGGAAGACCGGAATTTCTGGAACCTTACGATCAGGGGTTTGAGAATTTCAATCGTATTCTGGATGTTCAAAAGAAAACCGTGAGCGATAACCCCGCACAAGTGCAGTTGTTGGACGAAATCAAAGCCACCATTTCTGAGTGGCGACAAGAAGTAACGGAACCTGCCATTCTACTTCGTTCACAAATTGGTGACGCAAAGACGATGAACGACATGGCGAAGTTGGTGGGAGAAGCTCGGGGTAAAGTCTATTTCGACAAATTCAGAGGTCAAATTGCAGAGTTTATAAATATAGAACAGAACCTTATGGCTAAGCGTCAGGCTACAGCTGACAGTGCAGCGCAAAGTACAAGTTTCACCATTATCGTTGGAACCCTGATAGCCGTTGTTATTGGAGCGATTGTTTCTTGGATTGTACTAAGAAGTATTATGCAGCCCGTTGAGAAAGTTGCCGAAGGGTTAAGCCAGCTTGCCGATGGCGATCTTACGGTGCGCATCAGTGTAGATTCCAATGACGAACTAGGGAAGATGTCTGAGAACTTTAATCAGGCTGTCTCGAAAACCAACGAGGCAATGGCAGAAGTGTTGGTTACTACTAATCAGGTCGCTGAAGGTACTGTGCAGATCGCCAAAACCAGTGAGCAAATGGCCGTGGATTTGGATCATCAGTCTGAACAGGTTGAGCATATCTCCACATCAATCGATGAAATGATGCAAAGTGTTGCTGAAGTAGCAAAACAATCCACGGACGCCACAAACAGCGCAAAAGAAGCGGGTGTAACAGCAAACTCTGGTGGCGATATTGTTCGTAATACCATTCATGGAATGAGCTCTATTAACGAGGCTGTAATGGCGTCCTCGAAGAGTGTGGCAGAGTTGGGTAAACGTGGTGCAGAGATTGGTGACATTATCAATGTGATTAATGACATTGCTGAGCAAACTAACTTGCTGGCACTGAATGCGGCTATTGAAGCTGCACGGGCTGGCGAAGCTGGGCGCGGATTTGCGGTAGTAGCAGATGAAGTCAGAACCTTGGCAGACAGAACGACAACGGCTACAGAGGAAATTGCGCAGTCGATTGAAGCGATTCAAAATGAAACCAAGCTGGCTGTGAATAGAATGGACGCCGGGACGACCCATGTGGAAGAAGGGGTGGAACTTGCAGGAAGGGCGGGCACAAGCCTAGAACACATAGTAGCCGGAGCTGAAGCGGTTGCGAGTATGATTGACAGCATAGCTGCTGCCTCTGAAGAGCAGGCGAATGCGAGCGCTGCGGTACGAGAAAGTGTTGTAACCGTCTCTGAAGTGTCTAAAAACGCCAACAGTCAGGCAAGTGATGCAGCCTCATCTGCCAGAGAGTTGTCCTCTCAAACTGAAAAACTCAAATCTTTGGTGAGTCAGTTTAAAGTGAGCGCGTGATTGATTAGGGTCAACAGACCCTAATATCTAGAAAAGACCCAGCCTGCTGAGGCTGGGTCTTTTTATTTGTCAGAACAGACCCAACTGAGGGGCATTTAACCTTTCAAAATCCAAGCCGATGAAGGGCAGAATGGCATCGGCGATGGGTTGCAATTGTTTATCGATGTAATGCTGATAATCGATGGGGCTTTCAAGATACTCTTTGGGCTCAGGGCCATTCAGTGTGATGACGTATTCAATACGCCCTTTATTCTGGTATTGCAGAGGTCTTCCCAGCTTCTCGTTTTTTTCGTCTGCAAGTCGAGCGGCTCGGACCTGTGGTGGAATGTTTTTCTGGTAATCAGCCAGTTTTCTTCGAAGCCTTTTTTGGTACACGAGCTGGTGGTCGAACTCCCCGTTGCGAGTGCTTTCAACGTAGTCGCGAATGTATTGCTCTGGATCTTGATTGTGGAAGACCATGTCATACAGCGTTTGCTGGAATTCTTGAGATAAGGGGGTCCAATCCGTTCTTGCACTTTCCAGCCCTTTAAAGATGATCTGCTCGTTATCTCCGTCACCGATAAGACCGGCGTAGCGCTTTTTAGAGCCAGCTTCAGAACCACGGATAGTTGGCATCAGAAACTTCTTATAGTGCGTTTCGTATTCCAGTTCTAAATGGGAAGTAATACCAAATTCTTCGGTTAAGTGCGTTTGCCACCACTGATTGATGTGCTCGACTAAAGCGTGTCCTATTTTGTCTGCATCTTCCTGTGAATGAGGCTGGTTTAGGGCGACGAAAGTGGAGTCGGTGTCCCCATAAATGACCTGATAGCCTTTGTCTTCGATGAGTGTACGAGTTTGCTTCATGATTTCGTGCCCACGCATTGTAATGGATGATGCCAGACGAGTATCAAAGAAACGGCAGCCAGATGAACCTAACACCCCATAAAAAGAGTTCATGATGATCTTAATTGCCTGCGAGAAGGCTTTCTCATTGTTCTTCTTCGCCACATCTCGTGCTGCCCAGAGCTGCTCGATCATCTTGGGAAGAAAATGACGCTCACGGTGGAATTGTCCGCCTCGAAAGCCTTCAACGGCAGTATCTGGCGTATTCCCGACATCCAGTTTCAGACCTTCAATTAAGCCCATCGGATCAATCAAAAAGCTCCGAATGATAGACGGATACAGGCTTTTAAAATCCAGAACCAGCACAGAGTTATACAATCCCGGGATGGAATCCATCACATAACCACCGGGGCTGGCTAGCCAGTTCTCGGATTGTAGATTCGGTGCGATGTAATTTGCACGGTGTAGCTGAGGCAAATACAGGTTGGTAAAGGCGGCAACGGAACCGCCAAGCCTGTCCAGTTCTACTCCAGTGAGTTTCGATCGTTCTATGGCAAATTCCAGAAGATGAGTGTGCTCAAATATACGGTTCACCAGCACACAATCTTGCAGGTTGTACTTCGCTAGGGCGGGTTTGTCTTCGGCAAACATCCGATTAATTTCATCCATGCGGTCATGAACGTTATGGATGTCTTTTCCTTCTCCGAGAAGCTCCTGAGAAACGGATTCCAGCGACCAGGATCGAAAGTGGTAGGTCGCGGTTTTTAACGTATCAATACCATCTAGCACAACCCGACCGGGAATGGTAATGAAGCTCTGGTTGCTGTTATTGGACTGGCGAAAGTGCGCGTTTTGCCCGCCTCGCCCTATTTTCAGGGGAAGTTTGTGCCATTCACAGCGCCTGTGAAGCAATCTAAAGTCGAAATCTATGACACTCCAGCCGACTACAATGTCTGGGTCGAACATTTGAAACCAGTCGAACATAGCCTTCAATAGCGCGTACTCGTTTTCGACCCATTGAATATTGGTGGTTGCAGCCTGAGGCTCACCAATCATGATGACCCGACTGTCCATTTCACTGGCAAGCCCGATGGAGTATAGAATCCCTTTCTCACTGCATTCGAGATCCAGAGACACCAGAGTGAGGTGAGGATGGTAGTTACCAGACTTACATTGCGTATTATTGACCTTTATATAGTCATTTCTAGCTTGAGCATTGCCTTGAAACTGAATACTTCCCTGAATAAATCTTTCCATAAGGTATCGGTCGGCGAGCCTTACGTCGGATTCGTAGGTCAGGATGTCATTGCTATTAAGTAATTGAGAGGCAGCGGTCGCGTGTTTAATGGCAGTGAAATAAACTCCTGCCGTAGCAACCTGGTCAAAAGTCTTTAGTGGAAGAGGCTTGATATCGAAAGGAATTGCAGCCGCATCCAATAACTCGGTTACCAGTAGTGAGTACTCAGATTCGATAAAGAACACTGGCTTTTGGTCTGGGATGACAAGATGGGCGGGTCCTTGTGCCGTTTTTACCCATAAATCAATCTGAGCTTTGCCGGACACGTCCCTTGCTTGTCTTGTTAATACGAATCCGTCTTGAATACTCAATGTGTCTATCTCTACTTCGCTGGTCTTGTGAATTTCTTACAATTTTTATGGTTTAGCAACTTTGAGGTATTGATGACCAGAAATGCATCAACTTACACTTCAAAACCGCTTTAATTATATCTAAGTCGATTGAATTTATTGAAACTTATTCGTTACAAACAGGGCGCAAAATACCGCACAACCTAACATATAGTTATAAATAAGAACTTTTGGATCTGAGGTCTGTGTCGAATTATTTGATGGGAATTAAGACGTTATGATTTGTTTACTGAAATATCAATAAATAACAAATTCGCGCTCTCTCACATTGCTGACTAAAATTGCCACAACAATTGGCGAAAATCAGTACAAACGAGGGGTAAGTTAACGACTCTGATTATAAGTTATGACGAAAGTTTGCGTTGTGACGCATATTCATTGTAATTTTTAACCCAGAATTGAGATATGATGAGTTCAACTGAATTTATGAATTCAGTTCACCGGAGTGTGAACTGAAGGAATAGATAGAACCAAAAAATAGTGTGGAGATACAAGTTTGATAAATGTTTTCCTTGTAGATGATCACGAGCTGGTTCGCACAGGGATACGACGTATTATTGAAGACGTCCGTGGTATGAACGTAGCAGGGGAAGCTGACAGCGGTGAAGAAGCCGTCAAGTGGTGCAGAAATAACCATGCTGACGTTGTTTTAATGGATATGAACATGCCAGGCATCGGGGGTATGGAAGCAACGAAAAAAGTGCTTCGTTTCAACCCTGATGTAAAAATCATTGTACTGACCGTACACACAGAGAACCCGTTTCCGACGAAGGTTATGCAAGCCGGAGCTGCGGGGTATCTGACAAAAGGGGCGGGTCCAGACGAAATGGTGAATGCCATTCGAATGGTGCACTCCGGGCAGCGCTACATTTCACCTGAAATTGCGCAGCAAATGGCGTTGAGCCAGTTCTCTTCCGCATCTGAAAATCCTTTCAAAGACCTTTCGGAACGAGAACTTCAAATCATGATGATGATTACTAAAGGTCAGAAGGTTACCGACATCTCAGAGCAATTGAGTCTGAGTCCGAAAACCGTAAACAGCTACCGCTACCGTTTATTCAGCAAGCTGGATATCAGTGGTGATGTTGAACTGACTCACTTAGCAATCCGTCACGGAATGATCGATACCGAGACTTTGTAGTGTCTCAGCAATTCGATTCCGGTTCCTTTCTTAAGACAGTTACCAGTCAACCCGGCGTTTACAGAATGTACAACGCCGAGTCGACGGTAATTTATGTCGGTAAAGCCAAAGATCTCAAGAAACGTCTTTCCAGTTACTTCCGTAAAAAGGTCGATAACGAAAAAACGCGTGCGTTAGTCAGTCACATCAACAAGATTGACGTGACGGTTACGCATACCGAGACAGAAGCGTTAATCCTTGAACACAACTACATCAAGCAATACTTACCCAAATACAACGTATTGCTTCGAGACGACAAGTCCTACCCCTATATCTTTCTGAGCGGTCATAAACATCCACGCATTTCGATGCACCGAGGTGCTAAGAAGCGCAAAGGGGAGTACTTTGGACCGTACCCAGATTCTGGTGCTGTCCGCGAATCATTGCATTTAATCCAAAAGATTTTTCCGGTTCGCCAGTGTGAAGACACGGTGTACAGCAACCGTACCCGTCCATGTTTGATGTATCAGATTGGGCGATGTGCCGCACCTTGTGTTTCGTCTGTAATTTCGGATGAAGAGTACGCGGAGCTTGTGAACTACGTTCGCCTTTTTTTGAATGGGAAGGACAAACAAGTTCTAGAAACACTGGTTTCCAAGATGGAAAAAGCCAGTATGGAGCTGCGCTTTGAAGATGCAGCGACTCTAAGGGATCAGATTCAGGCGATTCGTCGGGTACAGGAGCAGCAATTCGTTTCTGAAGATTCCATGGATGACTTAGATGTTTTGGGCTTTGCTCAGGAAAATGGCATTGCGTGCATCCATATTTTGATGATTCGTCAGGGCAAGGTATTAGGAAGTCGCAGCCACTTTCCTAAGATCCCAAATAACACTGACCGACATGAAATTTTTCACAGTTTTCTGAGCCAGTACTATTTGAATCATAACGAAGCGCGAACCATTCCGACTCGATTGATTCTGGAGCAGGACCTGTTTGTGGATGCCGAACCTTTTCAGGAAGTGCTGACTCAAATAGCCGGGCGGAAGATCACCATTCTGACAAATCCGAAAGGTACGCGAGCGCGTTATCTTAAATTGGCAAACACCAATGCACTGACAGCGATAACCACCAAAATTAACCACAAGATGACGATTAATCAGCGTGTGAAAGCGCTTCAGGATCATCTTGATATGGATTCTATCCAGCGCATGGAGTGTTTTGATATCAGTCACACCATGGGCGAAAGCACCATAGCGTCTTGTGTGGTGTTTAATCGTGAAGGTCCGGTCAAACAGGAATACCGTCGATACAACATTGAGGGTATTACGGGGGGAGACGATTACGCCGCCATGGGGCAGGTTCTGGATCGTCGATATTCAAAGCAGTTGGACATTGAAAAGATCCCCGACATTATCTTTATCGATGGCGGTAAAGGGCAGTTAAATCGTGCTCACGAAATCATTTCTCAGCACTGGGAAGACTGGCCTAAGCGACCAAGGCTGATAGGTATTGCTAAGGGCATAACCCGAAAACCTGGTTTAGAGACCATGATTACGGTTGAAGGTGATGAGTTCAACATGGCGACTGATGAACCTGCGTTGCACCTGATTCAGCACATTCGGGATGAAAGCCACAACCATGCTATAGCAGGTCACCGAGCCAAACGAGGTAAAACCCGTCGCACCAGCGCACTGGAAGGCATTGAAGGTGTCGGTCCTAAACGGCGTCAGGCTTTACTGAAATACATGGGTGGTTTGCAGGAGTTAAAGCGGGCAACTGTCGAAGAAATCGCCAAAGTTCCAGGTATTAGCCTTTCTTTGGCAGAAAACATTCATCAAGCATTGAAACAATAGACGTTTTGACGCACCATTAAGCGCGCAATGACTAAGAGCTTAAAAAATATATGCGTTTTACCATACCGAACATTCTTACCTTACTCCGATTAGTACTGATTCCTGTATTTGTCATCGTGTTTTACATCCCCACGCCATGGGCTCCTTTTGCCGCTGCAATGGTTTTTTGGGTAGCAGGATTTACTGATTGGCTAGACGGTATGTTAGCGCGTCGGCTTGGGCAAACTTCTCGCTTCGGAGCGTTTCTTGATCCCGTTGCCGACAAAGTGATGGTTGCAACGGCTCTTATTCTGATTACAGAGCATTACGCGACCTGGTGGATCACCATTCCGGCGATAACCATGATTGCTCGTGAAATTATTATTTCTGCTCTGCGCGAATGGATGGCAGAAATAGGCAAACGCTCAAGTGTCGCAGTGTCATGGGTAGGCAAGGTAAAAACACTGTCCCAGATGTTCGCACTTTGGGTTCTCATCTGGCGTTATGATGACTGGATGGTGTGGCTGGGTTACGCGGCGCTATATTTCGCTACAATTCTGACCTACTGGTCAATGGTTCAGTATCTGGTTGCTGCCAAAGATGATCTTCTGGATGAAAAGCATCAATAGATTGCCAAGCTGACAAAGAATAATAAACGGATGAGAAATCATCCGTTTTTTATGCCTCCGCTTTAGCGACTTCGGATACTGCGTACTGATTTCTTCCCCCACGTTTGGCGTGATATAGCGCGCTGTCAGCGTGCTGCAGAGATTCAGATAGGGAAACTGAAGAAGGGCACTCATCGAAGTGAGCCACGCCTATTGAAAGCGATACGCGGTCAGCACAGTACGAATTCAGATTGGGTAGGTTCAACTTGAAAACGGCTTGCTGAAAATTCTGAACTGCATCATTTACCTTCGCCGATGTTCTTCCTCCGACCACAATAGCGAATTCGTCGCCACCGTAGCGGTAACACTTGGCACTCAGGTGCTTAAAATGCTCCTTAATTTGCTGAGTGATGGTGATGAGTACTTCGTCGCCCTTAACGTGACCGTAATGGTCATTGAGCTGCTTATAGCAATCAATATCCAGCATGATGATACTGTAGCCAGACTGCTTTTTGTTTTGCAGTTCTCTGTAATGAGCATCCAAGGACTGGCGATTCCATAATTTGGTCAGATGATCTGTTTGAGAGATGAGGGTGAGCTGATGTCGGTTGAGCTGGTTTTCCAGTGCAATAGAAAGATAGTTCGTCAACTGAAGAAATAGCTCATATTGATACGTTTGATAGGCATAGCAAGCCCCTGCCTGAATCGTGAAGACGGCTTTCACTTCACCATTGATGGTGATTGGAGAGAATAACAACGAGCTCATGTTATCGTGCTCTGAGGTTTCACCTAGCATTTCACGCTTTTTCTCTGCCGTCATATCGTTGAAATAAAGTGAAGAGTTATTCTTAGCGCAGTATTCAAAGAATGTCGCTTTCTGCAGAAAATCGACGTAGGTTGGCTTCTTAATGGCATTGTCTTCGTAATAATGTTCCACAAAAAGTTTTGGCTTGTCAGACTCATAAAACGCAATGGCAAGCGTATCGATGGTGAAAAGATTACTCAGATCATCAACTAGCTGGGGTAGTACATCCCGAAAATTGTTGCACGTGCTCAGGTATTGCCCAACCCGGTTGATCAATGCCAGGTTTTTATTGATGTCCTGCGCTGATTCCAGTGCCAGTCGATCCATATTGAGCTGGTAAATTTGGCTAAGGTAATCTTTTTCCCTTTTCAGTGCGGCATCACGAGACTTCTTGAAAGAAGCAAAGAGCGCACTGAAATGCTCATCTTTTTCTTCTCCGGAAGGCATGGTTTCCAGCCGACTCAATAAGATGTGGTTGTACTTGTCGATAAGTTTGTCTGTGCCGACTTTTCTTGCATAACTTAACCCTTCTTCAAGGTATTGATCCAATAAAGTCCAGTTAGACTGCTTTACTAGCAGATAGCAGTAATCCAGCATCATTTCAGACAGATAGTAATCGTTCTGACAAACTTTAATCGCGTCTATTGCAGCAAGGTGGTGGGTCTCGGAAAGTTCAAAGTTCCCCCTTGCCATATGGTAGCGACCCTGAACCTGATGATAGAAGCTAAGGTATCTTAGATTACCGTGTATATGAGGTTCTATCAGATCCGATATGGCAGCGACTTCATCCAACTGATTGAGCTCTACTTTGACACCAATGATATTGATGTAAGGAACCAGCTTGTATTCCAGCTCTTCATCATTCAACGCATCAAGTGATTGCTCAAAGTATTTCAATGCCGATGAATACTGCTCAACATTCATAAGCAGGTCACCAATATTATTGCGGATAAAAGCCAGCAGGCGCTGGTCGCCAAACTGTTCGACTCTTTCTGCTTTGGTCAAAAATTCACTCGCATGGGAATGATCGCCCAGTAAGCCGAAAATCGTACCGATATGAAAGTAACCAATGTGAGCCAGATACTCTTGATTATGGGTCTGGCACAAAGAGACACAGTCGAAGAACTCTTTTATAGCAGGGATCAGGTGACCTTCGCGGTATCGGGAGTAGGCATTGAAGACACTCTGAATCTCGACAGGAATGGATTGCCCAGTAGTTTCAGACAGCTTTTGTATATCGGCATACCTTTCTTTAACATCGTTTGCAGAGGCCGCGGTCACTAGGTTTCTGACCTCTTGCATTAATGTTGTCTGCCATTGCGGATCTGTCATGATGGGGTCCTGTGGTGACAATGTCGAAAATTAAGATATCTCATACTATATAAAACTCAGCCAGTTCAAAGAGCTAATTCTCTATTCACCTCAGATTTGAGCTTTAAGTGTAAACTATTGAGCTCCTTAGTTATGGAACTGCTATCTATGTTAAGAGCGTGCTAATACTATAGATTTCACAGAGACTTACTTTTAAAGAGGTGAACAAATCTGACGGTTTGTTTGGTTTCAATACTACTTGATATTAAGGTCAATAATAAGGATTGGACGGGCGTTTTCTGTATGGATGATGAGCCGATCAAGATAAAAGGGTAGGAGTCGTATTTTTTTCAAATTCGTATCAATCTTGATTCAGTTGTAATGTGCCCACAGGCTGAATTTCTTGTGTAATGACCTTAACCTTCTTCACTACTCTGTTAATGTGTTTTAAACAAATAAAAGAGGTCGATATTGGGTAAATGTCGCTACAAAAATAATCTATTTTACTCCTTTTGAATGGAAAATAGCCAAACGAATCAAAAAACTAAAAAATACAGTTGACGCTCTCGCGGGAATGCGTAGAATGCCTTCCCGTACTCAAGAGGAACTCACCAAGGTTTTTCAAAAAGAGTCAAAGGCGTGTTGGCAGAGTGGCTATGCAGCGGATTGCAAATCCGTGGACCTCGGTTCGACTCCGGGACGCGCCTCCATCGCGACACTAGCTCAGTTGGTAGAGCGCAACCTTGCCAAGGTTGAGGTCACGAGTTCGAACCTCGTGTGTCGCTCCAAATTTTAGTTTGACGATATTTCGTTAAACTGCGATGCAAGGTTTCCCCCCTTGCCAAGGTTGAGGTCACGCCTAAGCCTTGAAGATCGGGAACCTCGTGTGTCGCTCCAAATTAAAGTGGTATGGCTTGAATAGCGATATCCAGATGGTGTCTCCATCACAATGAATATTGTGTGCCCTGGTGGTGGAATTGGTAGACACAAGGGATTTAAAATCCCTCGGCGTTCGCGCTGTGCCGGTTCAAGTCCGGCCCGGGGCACCATCTCATCATATATGCGACACTAGCTCAGTTGGTAGAGCGCAACCTTGCCAAGGTTGAGGTCACGAGTTCGAACCTCGTGTGTCGCTCCAAATACAAAAAACCTCGATAGCAATATCGAGGTTTTTTGTTTTTAGCCTACTAAAAACCCAAGCCAAAGCTTGGGTTTTATCATTTGCATGAATCTGTTTGTTACGCTTTCTGACCGAAATGTCTCTGATACATTGCCATGAAATCTTCACGAACCAGCTGTTCAATTTCAAAAGCCCGGTCGGTTGGGCAGAACAGCATAAAGTGAACAACCTGCTCTCCGGTGTTGGCACTGGATATCGAAATATGCGGTTCAGCACCAGGTAGATCCACACCAGCATGACGTTCGATGACAACGTTATAGCGTTTGGCGACATCAATAAAATCTTCACAGTGGTCATCAATTTTAGCCAGCAGGCTAGGGAACATTGGGTACAGATTCCGGAATTCACCTACCACAATATTAAAGCTGTGGTAAACGTAACGTTTCATGAAGTTCAGGTTTTTAACTGGAATACTGAAAAACATACTGTTGGGTAGGGTAGCGGTTTTACCTGTGTAATTGTAATTTCCATGGTGAAGATCAATTTCCTGAATCACCGTAGCCATCAAATTGTGTTCAATCACCTCGCCACATAAATTCCCGACTTCAATCCAGTCTCCGATACGGAAAGACCGTGAACTGGCGCGCTGAATTGAGCCAGTAAAACATAAAATGATCTCTTTTGAAGCGACAACCACGGCAACTGCAATTGCAGTTAATGAAAGCGCAAATTCGCTGATTTCCGACTGCCAAAGCAAAAACAACGTAATAATGATGACGGAAAAGGTGCCGTTTTTGGTTCGGGAAATCCATTTTCGTTGATCTTCAGAAAGGAAATTGACATCACCCCGGATCATAGAAATGATGAACTTGCGAATCAGAACGATCACTAAAATGACTAAGGCACTCAGCAGAAGTTTATTTTCTAGTAGAAAGCCGACAGCTTGATCCAAGACTTCCATTCGTTCACTCCTAAGTAATTTGATTTTATTGTTAGATCAATAGCCCCTTGAAGTGCTATTTCTGAGGGCACCAGAACCCAAATACCCAGAGGCTATCGTCTCTGGGTATTGTCCAATTTTGTTGCGAAAAAGCAAAACCCAGCATTTAGGCAAATGAAGGGAACGCTTTTATATTGTTGTATGCACGCATGACAGATTCAGGGATCTCCTGTTTTATCTGAAACCCTTTTTCCGGATACGTCTGAATACGTTCAAAGTCGCCCAATAACGCCTCTATCACTAGGTTAGAGGGTATCGTATCGTTGAAGTAGTCCAAAAATCGACCACCGGGGGATGTGACATAGACCTCTTTATAAGGCAGCTTCCACTGCTTCACAAAGGTCGCGTATGCGCGCCTTTCCATGTAAGGCTTTTGTACCAAGAGTACTTTTTCCGGGGCGAAATCCAGCTGCTCCAGAATAATGGCAGTAAAGGCAACGTTTTCTCCAGAATTGGTGGCTTTGGTTTCTAAGACAATGTCACTTTCAGGGACACCCAACTGTTTGGCAATATCAGCAAAATGCTCAGCCTCTGTTACATCAAACAAACCTTCTGTTAATCTGCCTTGAGCGCCAGAAAAAATCAGTTTGGGGGCAATGCCATCCAGATAGAGTTGCGCTGCATATTCAGCGACCCTTTCGTCGTTACTGCACATACAGAAAATGCAATCGGCTTTCTGAAAATGCTGATGCATTTGCATGTAATCCCACAGAGTCTCAATATGCTGATAAAGGCGCGTAGACATAAATTCTCCTATAGCGCGTCCAGCGTACTCGGATAAAGAAATGAGTAGCCCAAAGAAACCAGCTTGTCAGACACAATTCGTTTTCCGGGTTGGTCAACCACGGGTGGAAGAGTGCATTCTTCATCCGAGTCGATGGCTTCGATCGCTCGTTGATAATATTCCGCTTTACTGACGGTTGAAGGGCTGGTTGCGTTGACAACGGTGTTATGGAGATTGGTCACAGCAAAAGCGACGACGCCTACAGCATCATCCTGGTGCAGCATATTGGCAGGTGCAGACTTACTCACCGATTTAAGTCGACCTGCAAACCGAGAAGGGTGTCTGTCTGAACCTACTAATCCACTGCATCGAACCACAACGTAGTCCAAGCCAGAGTCGATAATAGCCTGCTCAGCTTTCAGCATGATGACAGCCTTTTCTGAAAACTCTTTATTTTCTATAGCGATAGATAGAGATGCTTTTTCCTCGGTCATGTCCAGTGATTGTTTAGGGTATACTGTGGTAGAGCTGACTTTTACTATCTTTTTGACCCCAGCTTTATTTGCTGCTTCAGACATAGCTTGCCAGTGCAAAGCGTACTGCTCGCCATTTCCTTTTCGAAAACCTGGAGGGAATGCACCCACGACAATATCTGCTTGATGAGAAGTAAATATCTGGGTCAGGCTTTTGATGTTGTCTTCTAAGCGGTCGGAAAATGAAAAAGCAGCGCCTTCAATTGATTGAGCGTTTAGCTGCTCGATACCCTGCTGAGAGGTTTTAGTCGCAATAACCTGATGGTCATTGGAGATAAGGTGTTTGGTCAGAGGCAGACCTAGCCAGCCTGCCCCTACAATTACAATACGGCTCATTGATTAAGCACCAGCACACAGCACGCGAAGAATTTTGTCTGCGTGTTCTGCCACTTCAATGCCTTCATCTGTTAGGTAGCCACCGTCAGGCAGGGTACATAATTTTTTCTCGTAGAGACGCTGAACAGCATTTTGAGCAGACTCAGAAGCGTCGTGGTGCACTTTTATGCCCGTTGCTGCACTGCTGATATCAAATTGAAGAAGAAGGTTAAGCTCGTCGATATGGTCTTGGGTGTATTTCATCGTAATTCCTCAGAGCGAAATGTCTGACCCCACCATAAAGCTCTGAAAGATCATGTACAACCATGAGAATAAAGATCTGTTAGGTTGAATCAAATTGGTGTCAAACTAGCCAGTGTCTGGTTGGGATTGTGATATCACTACGGGTTTTGCTGATCTGCCTTTTTCTTAAGCCAAGATTATGAATTTCATTTGCTTTTTTTCCTGTCTCTCAGCGACTGTTCTACAAGGCTTTCAACAATTTTTGAAAACATAGAAATATCCCTTGAAACTTAGTGGAATTAGAGCGATTATCCGCGCCTCTTCCATGTTTCAAAATGTTTCAGGCACCATGAATATGAACCAATTCGATGCGTTGTTACCACCTCAAATGGCCGAGCGTGCGGCAGAAATCGGTGTTGGCAAAGCAACAAAAGATCCAATGAAATCGTTTCTGCTGGCAATTACAGCTGGATTGCATATCGGAATTGCATTTTTGTTCTATACCACCATCACCACAGGGGCAGAGGACTTACCCTGGGGGTTAACCCGATTTGTCGGCGGGTTGGCATTCAGCATGGGGCTTGTTTTGGTGATCATTACGGGAGGCGAACTTTTTACCAGTTCGGTGCTGACGCTAGTTGCGCGAGCGAGTGGAAAAATTACCTGGAAGTGCCTGTTTAAAAACTGGCTGGTGGTTTATGCCGGAAATCTGGTTGGGGCGCTGGTTTTAGTGGGCATCATGCTTACCGCGAAACAATACATGTTCGATGCAGGGCAGGTCGGTTTAAACACCATGCACATCGCTCAGCACAAGCTTCACCATGGCTTCTGGCAGGCTGTTGCTTTAGGCATCATGTGTAATGTTCTGGTATGCATTGCGGTTTGGATGACATTCAGTGGCAGAACCCTGACAGATAAAATTATCGTCATGGTGTTGCCTGTTGCCATGTTTGTTTCTGCTGGTTTTGAGCATTGCATTGCCAACATGTTTCAGGTTCCGATGGCAATAGGGATAAAAGAGCTCGCAACACCAGAATTCTGGATCATGATAGAGGCAACGCCAGAAAGCTTTGCTGATCTGAATTTGACCACCTTCATCATCAATAATCTTGTTCCCGTTACTTTAGGAAACATCATTGGCGGAGGCGTGTTCGTCGGAATGGGGTACTGGCTTATCTATCTGCGTGATTAGGTCAACAGATCCAAAAGATTGGCAGATTTAGAACGAAACAAAAAAGCGGGCTCGATTGAGCTCGCTTTTACAGTCTTTTTAAGCGAATTGTTCTGAGGTGACCTAATACCAGATTAAGCTTTCTGGAGTCATGACGCCTGCCAGAGTGTCGGTACTGCTACCGACAAAGCCCGTGGTAACACCTTCTTCAGGGTTAACACGAAGCGCAGGTTTCACAATGGCTTTAACTGGTTCTTTAAGCCAGTTTTTGCTGTCACCTGTGGGTTCAGAGCCCACGTTGCTTTTTGTTGATGGTCTAGCCAGACGATTTTGAATTTCCATGTGCTAAGTTCAATCCTTGCATCTTTTATGTTGGGGAGAATGCCCCACTCAGTTTTCACTTTAATGACAGTAGTAAAAAATTAAAAAGTCACCGGATTTTATGACTGATTTGTGATCTGGCTTCGCATTCAAAAGGTTATCCACATTTTCTGTGGATAACCCAGTTAACACTCATTACCAGTTTATGATATTCCAGTTATTTTCAAATCCATACGAACGAATTTGTGGGCAGGGGTTCACAAGGTGGACTTCATCAGCGTATTGACAGAGTGGTAAGTCATTTATCGAATCTGTATAGAATATGATGCGATCATAAGACACGTTTTGTTCTTTAAGCCATGATTTTAAACGGGTTACCTTGCCATGTTGGTAGCTTGCAACGCCACTGATTTTCGTCGTATAGCGTTCGTTATTTTCAATCAGGTCAATACCGATTGCATGCTCAATTCCCAGTTGATTAGCGACGTGTTTAACCAAGAAATGAACTGATGCAGAAATAACCAATATGGTGACGTCGTCTTGCTTTAACTGGGCTAGCAGATCTCTTGCTTGTGGAAAAACATGTCTCAATATGCGTTGTAGTACGCATTTTTCCACAAGCTGGTTGACCTTAATTATAGAATGCTCGGTAATCGGATTGAGAGAGAAATCCAGATATTCCTGCATATCCATGTCGCCCTGAGCATACATCGCCATCAATCTTTTATCTTCTGAAAGGAAGTTAGGTTGAGTAGCCACTCCCTCATCAACCAGAAACTGATTCCAGATCATCGAGCAATCGCCATTTACTAGGGTTTCATCTAGATCGAATACGAATAATGGTTTGGTCATACGATTTTTATGTTCCGTATCGCTTGGTTGGTTTTAGAGATGAATCTCTCGAAAGTTTAAGAGATAGGTCATGTAGATTTTATGACAGAAACTTTTCGAGAACTCAAAAAAACGCCCCAGAGAAGGGGCGTGAAGGTTGGAACAAATGAGCTCGGGTGATATACCCGAGCTTAAAGGAGATTATTCAATGTCCTGATCAAAATCACCGTGGAAGTGGTCGTGGTCAGATACGCTGTCAGCCGCTTTTAAGCGCTCGCCAATACGCAGAGTCTGCTTAGGTGCAGTAGGCTCTGAAGAGATGGCGAAACTGCGTGCAGATTTCGCCGCAGCCTGTGTTGTCGCTTCTGGTTCAGGGAAAAGCTCTTCACTCATTGCGTAGTAGGTTGTCACGTAGGTCAGCGCCTTAGTATTCATAAACAACGCTTTATGGCTAACGTTTGTGGAATCATCACACGCTCGGTGGTAACACTTGTCGTAAGCCACATCGATGTCGCCGCCAAAGTCACCCACTTCTTCCGCTGATTTCAGTTTTTCAGCACCGGTAAATAAGCCACCAAATGCGACCCCCCAGTCAGCAAAGCCCGCGTAATCGGAACGTTTGGAAAGCGCCTGAGGAACGGTCTTCTCTCCATTGCTTCCGAAGAACTCAATGAATTGTGCCTCGATATCCGATGTACCAAATGGTGGAGTGAAGTCACCTGTGTAGGCGTTGTCCGGGCTATCTTTGGTGTCTGAAAGGTCACCATCCATAACGCCATAAATGTAGTTTGGTGACCCGATCATGTCGAAGTTCAGATACAGTTTCACATTGTTAAGCTCGTTATAACGTGCTTCCACCATGTCTTGCTGTTCTTCGGTCAGATCGTCTGGGTTATCGATTCCCAGCTCTTCCATGATTTGCTTGCGGGCTTCATCAAGGAGTGGTTTAAACAATTCTTCGGTGTAGTAATTCGAACCTATCAACCCGGCCTCTTCGGCTGCCCACCATGCAAAACGGATTTTGTTTTTAGGTTTGACACCAATGTCTGAAAGCGTCAGGGCGTATTCCAGCAGACCTGCGGAGCCCGAACCGTTGTCATTGATCCCCGGCCCTTCTGGTACAGAGTCTAAGTGCGCACCAAGCATAATGACCTGATCGTCGTCACCATGACGTGTCTCTGCCAGTAAGTTATTCGTTTTCACCATCTGGTTCATTGTAATAACGTTCATGGAAGCACTGATTGTGCCGCTCGCGAGCGCGTCATACCACTGCTTACCTAAATCATAACGCAGCCCAAAGGTTGGAATGGTCACCGTGCTGTCACGACCTAAAGTGCCTTGAACCACACTTTTTCGACCATCGTTATTACCTTGGTTGAAGATAAGCACACCTTTTGCTCCAACAGCCTGAGCATTGGTGGCTTTGGCATTGAATGAACAGCCCCCGCGCTGGATGACTGCTATCTTTCCTGTCACGTCCTTGCCGTTAAAGTCGGTAGTTTCACAGCCGTCAGTATCATCGTAATCGGGCTGATCGAATCTGAAATCAGGCGTGATGAAGACAAGATCTCCCGTCACTGTGCCATTCGACGAACCTGAATAGGACATGGTCGCGTAGTCTGGGACTTCTC
This sequence comes from Vibrio nigripulchritudo ATCC 27043, assembly GCF_000222685.1. GTDB lineage: Bacteria > Pseudomonadota > Gammaproteobacteria > Enterobacterales > Vibrionaceae > Vibrio > Vibrio nigripulchritudo. The sequence continues at coordinate 31,812 of NZ_AFWJ01000257.1, forward strand.
CTTCACCCGCATCTTTGGAGCTGAGCAGTGTTTTACCGTCTACTTCCACATTGGTATTACCCAGCTCCTGCCAGCTTCTGAAATCGAATTCTTGCTTAGTGACTTTATATCCGGCTTTTCTTAATTTCTTCGCAATGTATTTCAGGGTATTTTTTATAACCTTTGGTGCCCGCAGCTCGAGTCATGGCTTTACCATCTGGGGTAGGGACTGCGCGTTTTTCAAGTTTGTCGAGGTGTTTTACCACGGCATCTTTATCAATCTGGTCACTGACGTATTTTGCGACGAATTTCGGATCATCCCAAAAACAGCCAGAGAGCATAACGGAGGCGACCGAAACCGCGAGCAAAGATTTTTTATTATTCGCCATTTTCATTATTCATTTCCTTTGAAGTTGACTGAAAGGTTGTTTCTTTTGCGAACGAAACAACACATGTTAGTTATCGAAAATTGGGCATTTCAAATTTTATTAAAATCTTTCACGGCAAAAATAATTAAATTGTGAAAGTGAAGCATAAATATTGAGAAAGTGAAAATGCCACTTTTCATTCTTTATTTTTGAATAAAAATGCTTTCTATGTGTGTAACAGAAAAATATGCATGCACTGAATTTTGTGCGGCTGGTTCAGAGTTTGAAAAGGCAGAATGTTGTTCTGAGCCTTATTTTCAAACGCTTAATAAGCAAAGGCTAGAAGCGCAGCCTTTCAAGTCAATGGAAGAACAAAATTTCTGAAACAAAAATTGCCATTGAATAGGTATTTGTTGAGCTTTTTTATCAATAGCTGAAACTTTATTAAAGTAACTTTAGAAAATATGAAAAGAGAATAATTAAACTGGTTGGTTGAATTTTGATTTTCGTGTAAGTGTTTTGAAATTGAGATGATTAATAATAGGAAAAAATTGAATCGATATAATTTAAATTTCTTTAATTTAATATGTTATATCATAACAAAAATAAGTTCGCTAATTTTAAATTCTGTCTTCTGCAAATAATTTATATCAACGCCTAAATAGGCTGGGATTTCGATAATTCAATTTAAAGAGAAATAGAAGCTGAGGTACTTGGTTATATATGAGGGAAGTCTAAACTTCATCTGGGTCAATTTAATATCAAATGGGAAAAGCTTGCTTTCTATCATTGCAGCTTTTTCTCATCCGAAAGGAGGAGGTTTTGCCAACCAACTGCGGATGGAGCATCAAAGTGTCTACTGGGAGAATGAACTATCTAGGGGCTGTTGACCTTTCGCGGTTAAATTTTGTTCGAGTTCTATGTGTTTTAATCGCGGCGCAAGGTCTTTAGCTTGGTTTTGAAATAAATAAGTATCTAAGCAAATACCTTGCAACAAAGAGTAAAGGGTATAGACCGGGGACGCCTAGTTGAACCCTTTGGGCAGCATTTGTGGCTCCTTTCTACTGTGTTACCGTTTATTGATGTAGAGCGACTACACCGAATAAGCGCTGCCTTGTATAAAGAACCCACAAATGGCTGCAAAAATCATCTCGAAAGGTCAACAGACCCTAAAACAAGTGATACAGAGCGATCACCAAATACAGACAGAACGACTACCACTAGAGAGGTGCTTATGATTTACGCGAAACCAGGGACGGAAGGCGCAGTTGTTAGCTTTAAACCCCGCTATCAAAACTACATTGGCGGTCAGTGGGTAGAACCCACAAACGGTCAGTACTTTACCAATACATCTCCATGTACGGGAGATGTGATTGCGGAAATCCCTCGTTCAGAGGCGGCGGATATCGAACTGGCTCTCGATGCTGCTCACAAAGCCAAAGACGCGTGGGGCACCACCTCGGTCACTGAGCGTTCCAACATACTGCTGCAGGTTGCCGACCGAATTGAAGCGAACCTTGAAATGCTCGCTGTCGCAGAAACTTGGGAAAACGGAAAAGCGGTGCGAGAGACATTAGCCGCGGACATTCCACTTTGTGTCGACCATTTCCGGTACTTTGCCGGATGTATTCGAGCGCAGGAAGGGACAGCCGCCGAACTGGATGCGAATACAGTGGCGTATCACATTCCTGAGCCACTCGGTGTAGTAGGGCAGATCATCCCTTGGAACTTTCCGTTGCTCATGGCAGCATGGAAAATAGCACCGGCGCTGGCTGCGGGTAACTGCATAGTACTTAAGCCAGCAGAGCAAACGCCAACCACGATTTTACTGTTGATGGAAGTGATTGGCGACTTACTGCCACCGGGCGTACTCAATGTGGTGAATGGTATGGGACCAGAGGCAGGGCAAGCCTTAGCAACGTCTAAGCGTATCGCTAAAATCGCTTTTACCGGGTCCACTGCAATCGGTAATCACGTGCTACGCTGTGCGGCAGATAATTTGATTCCGTCGACCGTAGAGCTGGGGGGCAAGTCTCCAAATGTGTACTTCGAAGACATCATGGAACAGGAAGAGGCGTTTATTGAGAAAGCGGCAGAAGGAGCAGTTCTGGCATTTTTCAACCAGGGCGAAGTCTGTACCTGTCCTTCCCGATTGCTTATCCAGGAAAGCATTTACGATGCATTTATGGATAGGGTCCTGGCGAAAGCGAAAGCTATCAAGCACGGCAATCCTTTAGATACAGAAACTCAGGTTGGGGCGCAGGCGTCTGACGAGCAGTTTGAGAAGATCAAGAAGTATCTGGAAATCGGTCGAAACGAAGGCGCATCGGTTGTGATGGGCGGTATGCCGGAAGATTTCGGTGGCGGTTACTACATTCAGCCGACCATTCTTAAAGGCAAAAACTCGATGCGAGTGTTCCAGGAAGAAATCTTTGGTCCCGTCATTGGTGTCACCACATTTAAAGATGAAGCAGAGGCAGTAGCGATTGCCAACGATACGGAATATGGCTTGGGTGCAGGTGTCTGGACAAGAGACATGAACCGCGCATTCCGTGTTGGTCGCGCTATTCAGGCAGGACGCGTCTGGACCAACTGCTACCACCTCTATCCGGCTCACGCTGCTTTTGGTGGCTACAAGAAATCTGGTATTGGACGCGAAACCCACAAAATGATGCTAGGGCATTATCAGCAAACTAAGAACCTATTGGTTAGCTACGATGTTAACCCACTCGGGTTCTTCTAAACCTTCTTTCCTGTTTTGAAGCTCTTGTCCTCCAAGAGCTTCTTTTCTTTGAAACTATGCCATTTTTTCTGGCTGAACAATCCTGACGCAACTAAATTCCTTATTTCTTCTTCACTCTTCACTCACTCGCCGTCTGTTCTCATTGAGATACACATAAATGGTAGTCTTATAAATGAGGCAGGGAATAAAAAACAGGAACGACCTGCTGATAAAGCGATGAACGACGCAGAATGATGTTTGGTCTTCACCGCAATATGGAACAAATAGACAAAAGTAAAAGGAAGTAGCATGGTTAAAAAAGTGGATACCTTTGCTTCTGTCTGTCACTTCAAATACTTACTGATGAAGTTTTAGTTTCATTGGTCAAAGAGTCATAGCGAAACCCTGATGAGTGATCTTGATAGTCCACCGTTTTATCTAACGGATGAGAAGATAACCTCAAATGGCGATGTCTGGTTATGCTGGAAACACACATCTGGTTTAACGCATTGGCATTGCCAGAATCTTTATCGCGGTACAGCAAAGGAAACATTTGCCGCCTCTGTCAAGATCAATACCCCATCTTCCGATAGCAGCGGAGTGGCTCACGCACTTGAACATATGGTGCTTCGTGGGTGTCACAAACTTCCATCCTCTCGCCGTTTTTGGCAGCTAAAGGCATCGCTGGCTTTAACGGAATTTAACGCCACTACCCGGCGTGGAAATACTCGGTTCCATCTGTCTGGTCATCACAGAGAAGACACAAGGCATGGTCTCAACTATTTCATACAAAGCGTGCTCACTCCTTTACTCAGAGAAACGGACTGGAATCAAAACCACGATAAAGGCATTCAACAGGGTGAAAGAAATGCGCTGTATCAGGAATTGGTTGGCTATCAGGGGTTCGATGAATTCAATCAGGCTTGTTCAATGTCGACTGAGCTCAAATACCCACTTTATTGTGGTGACCCGGGTTCTGTTTCTTCTCTGACTCATCAGGATCTGACCCGCTACTACTGGCGACACTACCAACCTGAGAACATGACGTTAATCACTGCTGGTGAGTGGTCAGTCAGCAGTATCTGGGAAGGCATAGTCACCGCCTTACTATACCGTGAAGCCATGCAACCCAAAGATCTGTCGATGCCAGAAAAATGGCTGAGTAAAACACGAAAAATCAATGACTCACACTTACTGACAATTCGAATGTCGGATCAAAAAGCGGTTCAGCTTTATCGAATGCTCAGTGAAGGACACGTTCAGGCAACATTGAAGACACTGGGTTATTCGCTGTTTCCACTCTCCACAATGCTTGACCCCAAACCGACGATACGAATGAAAAGCGGCACCGGAGAATACGATGAACTGATGGGGCGATACCTGAGTCTGCTGGTTAGCCAATGGACGGAGAGCCGTGAAGCCATCAACATCTGGCATGAATTCAATAGTCAGCAAAATCACCTCTATAAAAAGAAGTGGGGAGACAGTCTGGTTAAGCTTTATCAGTCAGTTACTGCCGTCAATGAAGGCTTGCTTTTTCCCGTCAGCAAACGTGAACCCATTGGTGACTGGCTTCCAAAACCAATGAACTACCATACCATTACGCTGTTTGCCCGATTGCCGCGAGATAACTCAGTGCTTAGCCGTGTTTATCGTCAATGGCTGAAAGAACTGATGCATTACATGTCGGTATATTTTCGAGCGAGGAACGCATCCGTTTCTTTTGACGAACAAAGCATCAGCGGCTTGTTCAGCGACATCCAGTGCCTGACGATCACTCTGTCATGTTCGGCATTGATATTCTGGCAGCACTTTGATGAGCACCTGCGTCAGCACTTACCTACTGGTTTTCATCTGAGCGAGTTGAAATCTGATCAGGCTATATTTACCCCCGCCAATCTTCCTCATAGCGTTTCAGTTACGTCTCCAGAAGAACCTTCTTTAACTGTTGAGTTGAGAGACGATGGTTTTAGTGCAGAGTTTCGCTTGCCTAAAGGGGTATCCTTGTATGCTCAGTCAGCCGCTGCCCAGTGGGTATTAAGCCGGCAATCCATCATTGATTTACGGTTATCTGGTCAGCTTTACAGCTTGAGTGCCACGGTAAAACCAGAGCGAAATGCTTTGGTATTTACCAGCCACTTTGACCGCCAGCCAGAGCAATCCCGACGATTGATATTAGAAGAGATACAGGCATTTTCTCTGAAAAATGTCAAAGAGAAGGAAGTCATTCAAGCATTTCAGGGAGGCAAAGGATTGATGCTTTCTATGTTTCAAAAACATCGCCCCAGTTTCTACCAAACAGCCTATCATTTGCTGGGGATTTCGTTGGAGGAGCCAGAATCAGAAAGTGCATCGAATCTGGCGTTTACTTTTGCTATGTGGAAGACCGCGTTGGCACCTTATCTTAAAACTCAGCGTCGCAGTTGATAGATAACTTATCGACGCAAATAGCGATCAAAGTCGATATTAGTCACCCCCACTACTGCCTGAATTCGGTTGTGGACCCCAAGTTTTTTCAAAATGGCTGAGACGTGAGATTTCACTGTGGTCTCAGAAATATTGAGATCATAGGCGATTTGTTTATTGGCGCTTCCCTGAGACATAGACTTAAGTACTAATAATTGTCGGCGGGTCAGGGTGTTTAACATGTCAGCCGAAAATGCGGGTTTACTTGTTCTTTGGTTGACGGGTTTGTTCTCTTCTGTCGCACGGATGATATTGGCAGGGAGGTACACATCGCCATTGATGATTTGAGAAAAGGCATTACTCATTTCTTCTCTGGGGGACGATTTAGAGATAAAACCAATCGCGCCGTACGCCATAGTTTGGAGAATGGTCTGCTTATTGGTTTCGGCAGAAATGATGGCAACAGGAATAGAAGGTGCTTGGTTTCTCAGCTCAAGCAGCCCATTCAACCCTTCCATTCCGGGCATGTTAAGGTCGAGCAGCACCAGGTCAGTGTCGGCGTGATCGCGAACGTAATCCAGAGTGGTGGCAACGTCCTCCGTTTGATGAATGGTGCAGTCCTGAAATTCGCTCCGGATAACAGACACCAGAGCGTCTCGAAACAATGGATGATCGTCGGCAATTAAGAATTTGTACATACGAATCCCTCTTCCTTAAGGTTTTCTTTTTTGATTCTTATTATTACCACTGATGCAGATGTTTGCCCAACTAACCTCAGTTTTTTGTGTTTCTATACTCAATTTCACACAAAGCGAGATGTGAGCCGCATTTCTTTTAACTGTCTTTTAAATACAGTTTATTAACCTGAGCTCAGAATTCACGTACTAAAATTGAGACATCGACCATATGAGGAGCTCCTGAAAGGAGAATATCCTCCTTAAGTAGGATATCCGTATGTTGCGAGCACGATAGACTGAAGGTATCCAAAATCTCGAGGTTCCCTATGTTTTCTGCCAATCCTCTTCCTGAACAAACCTCTGTCGTTACTGCAGAATCCTATCAACTGGATGCGGTGAAAGCGGTTCGCGAGTTAGCCTCCCGGCTGAATGATCCCAATATTGGGTTTGTTTT
>NZ_AFWJ01000256.1 GCF_000222685.1 Vibrio nigripulchritudo ATCC 27043
GATTCTGATTGAACTCAGAAGAGTTCAGTCACCATAAGGTTTTAAACAAAAGTTTAGAATTTTATGTTGACTTACAGAGTCAATCGCGTATTATACGCGTCCTGCCTAAGTGCTAACGCACTGAAAGCAAAGCTCTTTAACAATATAGACCTATCAATCTGTGTGGGCACTCGTTGATGATAATCCAATTAGAAACTTCGGTTTCAAATTAGGTTTCAATGATACGAAGTGACCATTGAATCTTCGGATTCAGCA
>NZ_AFWJ01000255.1 GCF_000222685.1 Vibrio nigripulchritudo ATCC 27043
CAATGTTGGGTCTGTAGCTCAGCTGGTTAGAGCGCTCGCCTGATAAGCGGGAGGTCGGTGGTTCAAGTCCACTCAGACCCACCACTATCTTCCCAAAGATAGCGGGTCAGACATTGAATCTTTATGGGGCTATAGCTCAGCTGGGAGAGCGCCTGCCTTGCACGCAGGAGGTCAGCAGTTCGATCCTGCTTAGCTCCACCATCTTTAAGTGTTCTTCTCTTAAATCAGAGAATATTTAAAAATGGTTACTTCCTTAAGAAGTGATTT
>NZ_AFWJ01000254.1 GCF_000222685.1 Vibrio nigripulchritudo ATCC 27043
TGCACCGACCATCGACACGGCTTCAGGCAGCACGGTGACCGAAGAGTCGGTGAGCGCAGGCGATGTGGTAGCGACCTTCACGGCGAGCGACCTGGATGACCAGGACAACGTGACGTACAGCATCACCAGCGGCAACGACAACGGTTACTTCGCGATCGACAGCAACGGTCAGGTGACGTTGACGGCAGCGGGTGTTGCCGCAATCAACAGCGACGCGGGCGTCGACCTAACCAGCCTGACGCTGGGCGTCACGGCGAGCGATGGCACGAATACCTCGGCAGAAAGCCAAGTGACGGTGAACATCACTCGT
>NZ_AFWJ01000253.1 GCF_000222685.1 Vibrio nigripulchritudo ATCC 27043
TCGTCAGCTTTCCAAATTGTTAAAGAGCAAATCACTTCTCAAGGAAGTAACCATTTTTAAAGGCACTTAAGACTTTTTATTTCAAAAGAAATGCGCTTAAAGATGGTGGGCGATACCGGGCTCGAACCAGTGACCCCCTGCTTGTAAGGCAGGTGCTCTCCCAACTGAGCTAATCGCCCACATTAGTTTTACGTCTAGTGGTAGACGTCAAGATGGTGGAGCTAAGCAGGATCGAACTGCTGACCTCCTGCGTGCAAGGCAGGCGCTCTCCCAGCTGAGCTATAGCCCCATACTTGAGAGTTATTCTTTAGATAAAG
>NZ_AFWJ01000252.1 GCF_000222685.1 Vibrio nigripulchritudo ATCC 27043
AGGACTAACCCCATCAATTAACCTTCCGGCACCGGGCAGGCGTCACACCGTATACGTCATCTTACGATTTTGCACAGTGCTGTGTTTTTAATAAACAGTTGCAGCCACCTGGTATCTGCGACTCTCGTCAGCTCCATCCGCGAGGGACTTCACCGATAAGAGCGTACCTTCTCCCGAAGTTACGGTACCATTTTGCCTAGTTCCTTCACCCGAGTTCTCTCAAGCGCCTTGGTATTCTCTACCCGACCACCTGTGTCGGTTTGGGGTACGATTCCTTACAATCTGAAGCTTAGAGGCTTTTCCTGGAAGCATGGCATCAATGACTTCATCACCGTAGTGACTC
>NZ_AFWJ01000251.1 GCF_000222685.1 Vibrio nigripulchritudo ATCC 27043
AAGACTAACCCCATCAATTAACCTTCCGGCACCGGGCAGGCGTCACACCGTATACGTCATCTTACGATTTTGCACAGTGCTGTGTTTTTAATAAACAGTTGCAGCCACCTGGTATCTGCGACTCTCGTCAGCTCCATCCGCGAGGGACTTCACCGATAAGAGCGTACCTTCTCCCGAAGTTACGGTACCATTTTGCCTAGTTCCTTCACCCGAGTTCTCTCAAGCGCCTTGGTATTCTCTACCCGACCACCTGTGTCGGTTTGGGGTACGATTCCTTACAATCTGAAGCTTAGAGGCTTTTCCTGGAAGCATGGCATCAATGACTTCACTACCGTAGTAGCTC
>NZ_AFWJ01000250.1 GCF_000222685.1 Vibrio nigripulchritudo ATCC 27043
ACGGATAGTTTGTTTTTACTTTTTAAAGTGAAGATAAATAAGTCGCGATGAGTGTTCACACAGATTGGTACGGTTTATAACGTTAAGAGCAATGTTGGGTCTGTAGCTCAGCTGGTTAGAGCGCTCGCCTGATAAGCGGGAGGTCGGTGGTTCAAGTCCACTCAGACCCACCACTATCTTCCCAAAGATAGCGGGTCAGACATTGAATCTTTATGGGGCTATAGCTCAGCTGGGAGAGCGCCTGCCTTGCACGCAGGAGGTCAGCAGTTCGATCCTGCTTAGCTCCACCATCTTTAAGTATTTTCTTGATACAGAATATTTAAAAATGGTTCTTAACGAATCAT
>NZ_AFWJ01000249.1 GCF_000222685.1 Vibrio nigripulchritudo ATCC 27043
AGCGAAGCGAAACTGCCAAGCATTGCGAATCACTCTTAAATGCTTTGTTAGCAGTTTAACCTACCAAGTCCCAAGATTTTCCCCACTCGGTAACTGATTTACGACTACGGCTTTTTCGCAGTGGATAAAAACGGCGTTGGTATTTTTTACCTTCAAATTCGACTATTTCTTTACTTTGAGCATTAGGGAACTGACGATCTAAACGTACTTCTAAGTTTTCTTGTTCTGATCTTTCTAGCACGCCACTAGCTTTCAAAGACTCTGTAATACTTCTCACTCTACTTTGAGCATTTCGAATATCAGCTTGGTATTTGTTTGGGTTATTACCATCATAACGGTCCCAACGACCTTGCCACAGATCCAGCTCTTCTTGAGCTGCCCGT
>NZ_AFWJ01000248.1 GCF_000222685.1 Vibrio nigripulchritudo ATCC 27043
TTGAGAATACAGAACAAACTTCGGCTCACGCAGAAGCTACAGATAACACTGTGCAAACTGCTACCGAATCTGCTGACACTAACGTTGCTGATACACCTCTGAATCAACTAGTTCGGAGCAAACACCAGCGAGCAGGTGACTACTGAGACTCAAGCAAGTATTGAGAATACAGAACAAACTTCGACTCAATCGGAAGCTATAGATAGTACCGAGCAAACTACTTCCGAGCCCACGGAGACGACCAGTACTGACAGTGCCTCTGAATCACACAATTCAGAGCAAGTTACTAACGTTCAGGTGACTACTGAGACTCAGGTAAACAATGAGATTGCAGATCAAACTTCGACTCAATCGGAAGCTACAGATAGTACCGAGCAAGCTACTTCCGAACCCACGGAGACGAACAGTACTGACAGCACTTCTGAATCAAC
>NZ_AFWJ01000247.1 GCF_000222685.1 Vibrio nigripulchritudo ATCC 27043
CACGTTTTGCTGGCGGGTTGCTCCCACTTTTTGGCTGGCTAACTTTGGCTGAAGCACTGGTGTTTGAAGGATTGGTGGATGATGTGGAATTAACTGACATGCTTCACCTCTTCTTCATGACCGCGAGTCATCGCTACGACGATTTCATCTGGGGTGGTTTCTTCGGTGTTGTAGACACCAATGTTCTCACCATGACGCATCACAGTTATCCGGTCACACACTTCAAAGATGTCAGCAAGGTTGTGGGAGATGTACACCACCGCATGATTTGTCTCACGAAGACGTTTAACCACATCCAAAACTTGTCTGGTCTGAGCCACACCGAGAGCGGCTGTTGGTTCATCCAGCAATACCACGCTGGAATCTGCACCTACAGCGCGAGCAATGGCAATAGCCTGACGCTGACCGCCAGACAAAACCTCAACTTTGGAGCGCACTGACTTAAGCGTTTTAACCTGAAGCTGCCCGACTGCATG
>NZ_AFWJ01000246.1 GCF_000222685.1 Vibrio nigripulchritudo ATCC 27043
GATATCGAGCTGACGTCTGGTGAGCCTGCTGATAAACCTCGCGACACACGGAATTGATGGTGTAGTGACCCGTTTCTACTATGTTTTCGAGTGTATGGCGAGACACGCTATGAGGGCGAACGATCATACCAAGCAAAGGAGGGTTAGCACCAAGATGAAACACGGAACTCACGATGGACAAATTGTGCTGACCATTGTTATCAATGGTGCCAATCAGGTTTGCGCTTTTGTAACCAGATAATGAGTTGATAAAACGCGCTCGAAAGCGATCTTCCATCTCTCCTATATCTGACTTCGAATACCCTTTTTTTGCCATCTTTTGCCTCCAAGATAAAACACGTAAAGCAGCACTTGGGTTTAAGCAAGTGCTGCTTTTTCAGATTTGTCGCTCGTTACTTGTTACTAGCTACTTGGGGATAATGACCGAGTCGATTACGTGAATCACTCCATTGCTGGCTTTCACGTCTGTCATCAGCACTTTCGCGTTATCCACCATGACATTACCGTTCTGAGTATTAATGGCAATGTCCTGACCTTGTACGGTTGACGCACCTTTCAGGTTCACTACATCGGAAGCCATCACCTTGCCTGGTACCACATGATAGGTTAACACCGCAACCAGCTTGTCTTTGTTCTCAGGTTTCAGCAGCATTTCTACTGTCCCTTCTGGCAATTTCGCGAACGCCTCATCGGTTGGGGCAAACACGGTAAATGGTCCATCACCTTTGAGCGTATCAACCAGACCGCCAGCTTTAACCGCTGCGACCAGGGTGTTGAATGAACCGTTGCTTGCGGCAACGTCTACAATGTCTTTCTTTGCTCCATGGTGCCCAGCATTGACTGAAAAGGCAGCAATAACCAGCGAGATGGTGACTAACATTTTTTTGACCATAATCGTGTCCTATTTTCGATGGATGACGTGACCAGAAGGTGTCTGGTTTTTGCCTTTACGCTGCCCATCTTCAATAAGATCATTGAAAAAGAATTCTCTGAACACCGATTCCATTCTTGATGAACCGAATGCGCTTAACGCTCGTAGTAGGGCAAAAAGGAGAATTTTATGAAGATGCCAATCAGCAAATTAGAGAAGTACTTTTCAGTCGACAAACTAGTTGTTCATTCACTGGATATGTCGCTGTATCAACTATCCGCTGTTATTGACGGAGAGGAGTGGTTCATCACCGAAGAAGACGGGCAACTTATCAGAGCCTGGTCGGTTGTCGACATTCAAAGGCGCTACCGCAATGTTGAGGCAAAAGAGAAAGTGCTCAGACAAGAAAGCGCCTACGATGAAATGGTTGGATGTCCAGACAAGGTAACGTCAAATATGTTCGAGGTCCCGATTGGAGACAACAAGCTCTACTAGTTTGCATTCCTCTGGGCAAAACATCACATTCTGACAGTGCTCGAAACTGAGCCTGACTTTTCTCACTTAGCTTTGACATGCGGTTTGCGTCATTCGGCACAATTTTGGCGCACACTCACCAATCAGGAAAGGCTATGGAGTTTACTCAACAGGATCGTGAAGCGCTGTATCAGGTCTGGATGTCCCAGAAGGCTAAAATGCGCATGACTCAAATGGAAATCACCAAAAGGCTTGGCATCAGCCAGATAGAGTTCTCAGAACTACTGCGGGGCAGCGCGAAGCTCGAACCTGCATTTGTGGAAAAGTTCTGCGCCCATCTTCATGTCGACGCAAAAGCGATCATCCCATCATTAAAAGAAATCAGTGCGACTGAAGGTCATGTCGTATACCTGCAAAGCCGAATTACCGTAGACGGAGAGATCAAACGAACCTACGTCGACGGCAATCAAGTGATCGTTGAGTACGCTCACACTCTGAACGATTAAATCCCCGCTCTGAAACATTCCCTTGGTTAGCAAGGGATTAAACCTCTGCCTTTCTCTTCGAAAAAACAAAACGAACAAAAATCACACACAAAATGAGCTAAAACATAAATATTTTCAATTTTTGATCATGGATTTATCAGTTAGTTGATTTCGCTTCCGTTTCTTCTAACAAAATTAGAGTAAAAACACTATTTCCATAATCAATGATAAAGAGTATCTATGCTCAGTTACCTACTACCTATTGTTACAAGCCTAGGGGCAGTTCAGCCATTTACATCGCTAATGGATTTAGACACAACACTGGCGAACACCTCTTCCATTTCAGAACAAGTGTCTTACCTTTTCAACCGGGAAAAATCCACTTATGTGCGCTGCTGGTATCGCACTAGCCACGCAATTGAAGAGGTTGGAACGGATTGGGAATGGGCTTTAAATGAAAATGGCGACTACCTAAAACTTGACGGTTACTGGTGGTCGGCTGTTCAGCATAAAAATATGTTCTACACCGACACCCCTCAATCCTATATTCAGGAACGTTGCGAGCAAACTTTGGGAGTGACTCACGATAACGCAGACATCACTTTTTATGCCGCAGACAACCAACTGTCGTACAACCACACAATCTGGTCGAACGATTATGTTATGCAGGCAAGTGCTTTAAATAAAGTGGTGGTGCTTGGTGACAGCTTGTCCGACACAGGCAACATTTTTAACGCCTCTCAATGGCAGTTCCCAAATCCTCATTCCTGGTTTATGGGTCACTTTTCCAATGGATTTATCTGGGCCGAATATTTGGCTAAGGCGAAAAATCTGCCAGTCTACAACTGGTCAGTCGGCGGGGCGGCTGGCTCCAATCAATACCTGTTGCTGACAGGGGTGAATGAACAGGTGACTTCTTTCCTGACTTATATGGAAGAAGCCAAAAACTACAGAATTGAAAATACCCTGTTTACTTTGGAATTCGGTTTAAACGACTTTATGAATTACGGTCGAGAAGTCACCGACGTTAAAGCGGACTTCAGTCGCGCTATGGTTCGGTTGACCGATGCGGGAGCAAAACACCTTGTTCTACTCACTCTTCCTGATGCCACCAAAGCTCCGCAGTTCAAATACAGTACTGAGGATGAAATAGCGGTGATTCGCAAGAAGGTTATAGAATTCAATGCCTTTATCGAAGATCAGGCAGCAGCTTATAAGAGTAAAGGAATTAACATCACCCTGCTCGATGGCTACAGCTTGTTTGAGGATCTCACGTCAAACCCTGAGAAACATGGGTTTGTGAATACCACAGAACCTTGTCTGAACCTAAACCAAAGCGCAGCTCAAGACTATCTTTACAGTCACGACATCACAAACCAATGCGCCGAGATTGGATCTGATAACTATGTATTTTGGGACGTAACCCATCCAACAACCGCGGTACACAAATATCTGGCGGAAAAAGTGCTCGAAGCTGAAAAAACGGCGCTTTAATTACTAGGATCTGTTGAAGCGGGTTTACGCCCGCTCCTTAAATTGTTCCTGAAACCAGTCGAAACAATACTTCACCAGATGCTTGTCCCGGCTGTACGGCGATACCCTGAGGTAGTAACTGTAACCTTCAAATGAAGGCAGATCTTGTCTTTGCGTTAACCAATTCTGTTTTCGTGCCATCTCACTGAGCACATCACTCACCAACGCCACTCCCTGCCCCGCAAGGGCCGCTTGCAGTACATACTGTTCCTGATTGAACTTGCGTATGACAATTTCTTGATCAGAAAAATGCGTCTGCCAGGGCACGTTAGGAATAAAAGACTCGTCTTCCCACTCGGTCACAAACAGAGTATTGGGTAACGTTTCTGACTTAGCGGGGGCATAACACCCTAACCGCTCTGTACCCAGAAGAACCTCTCCATCTTCAATGGTTCCCGGTAATCCGTAGCGAACCGCAATATCAACACGACGCTCATGATTGAAATCCACCAGCCTGTCACTGGCACAAATTTCCACCTCCAAATCCGGACGTTTTGCATTTAACGTCGGTAACCTTGGTGCCAGCCATAAAGCTGCAAAAGACGTACAGCAAGAAATACTCACCCTATTTGCAGGCTGCTGAATGTCCAGTAGGGTTTCCTCAAGCTGGGCAAATACGTTTCGAGTGGTCGTCGCGAGTTTCTTTCCCTCGTGGGTAAGCGCGACCGACCGGATTTTCCGCTCAAACAGCTCGACGCCAAGGTGCGACTCCAGATTTTTGATCTGATGGGAAACCGCCGTCGGTGTGACATTCAATATGGAAGCGGCATGTTTAAAACTGCCATATTCCGCGGCGATGGCAAAAGTGCGCAGATAATTGAGCGGAGGAAGTGACTTCATCTTAAACCTTATGATCAAGTTTTATTCATCTATAAGGTGCTTTTTCTCGTTTGTCAAAATTCAGTCGTAAAAGCAAAAATGATCTCACGAAATAAGGGTCACAATACAGAGGATTCGTTATGATCACTTTGCTACAAATCGACGCCAGCCCAAGGCAGTTCTCTCCTGAGCCACAACCACACCAGTCGGTTTCGCGCCGGATAGCACATCAATTTGTGTCTGAGATAAAAAAGAGTACAAACGTTAAAAAGCCGATAGTTAGAGATTTATCTGTCAATCCACCTCCTTTTATCGATATTGGCTGGATATCGGAAAGTTTTTCTGATGAGAAGAAGGACAGCCAAACATCCTCTCTCGCTATATCCGATGAATTAATCGCAGAGGTTGAAGCTGCCGACATCATTGTTATCTCTTCCCCGATGTACAATTACGGTATGCCTGCGGTTTTGAAAGCGTGGTTTGATCAAGTCATTAGGGTAAATAAAACTTTTTCATTTGATAGCGAAAAAGAACCGCCTATTGAACCTATTTTGTCGGGCAAGATTGTTATCTTGTGCACTTCTAGTGGTGAATACAGTTTTGGGAAAGGTGAAAGCCAAGCTCATAAGAATCATTTGGGTGCCCATATCGAACAGCTGAGTCCTTACTTAGGAGCCGATCACTTTCATGAAATCGCAAGTGAGTATCAGGAGTTCAAAGACGAAAGGCACGCTCAGTCTCTGGAAAATGCGATAAACAAAGCGAAAGCACTGGCACATCAATACGCCAAGTAAAACAAGAAAGCCCCAGTTACAAAGACTGGGGCTTAATGATGCTTCTAAAAAGTTCTGCGCGGTGCGTCAGTACTTTACTGAGGCTTCTTAGCCAACACTTCATCAATGTCTGACGCGGAATGACGCTCTGGGACTTGCTCCCACTCTTCTCCCCAGGAACGGTTCACTGTGCGGCCACGCTGTACTGCCGGGCGTGCTTCAATTTCTTTCGCCCAACGCTGCAAGTTTTTGTAGCTGCTTACGTCCAAAAATTCAGCCGCATCATACAGGCTGCCTAGCACAAGGTTACCGTACCAAGGCCAGGTTGCGATGTCTGCAATGCTGTACTCGTCTCCACCCAGGAATCGGCTTTCAGCCAATCGCTTATCCAGCACATCTAGCTGACGTTTGGCTTCCATTGTGAATCGGTTGATTGGATATTCAAACTTCTCTGGTGCGTAAGAATAGAAATGCCCGAATCCACCGCCCAGATACGGGGCAGAGCCCTGTAGCCAGAATAGCCAGTTAAGAGTCACAGCTCTGCCCTGCGCATCTTGCGGGATCAATTGACCAAATTTTTCTGCCAGATAAAGCAGGATGTTTCCTGATTCGAACACGTTCACAGGCTCTTCACCAGAACGGTCGACCAGAGCCGGGATTTTAGAGTTCGGGTTAACACCAACAAATCCAGAACCAAACTGGTCGCCATCACCAATTTTGATGATGTGCGCATCGTATTCTGCTTCGGTAACCCCTAAAGCCAGTAATTCTTCCAGCATGATTGTGGCTTTCTGACCATTAGGCGTACCCATTGAATACAACTGTAACGGGTGCTTGCCAACTGGTAGCTCTTGTTCATGTCTTGCACCGGAATCTGGTCGGTTAATGCTTGCCCACTGACCGCCGTTTTCGGCATCCATAGTCCAGACTTTAGGTGGTGTGTATTCGTTTGCCATTGTTATTCCTTATCAGTATTTCTGCATGTCTACATAGTTACTATCTGGTCATTATTCTGAGTTAAAACCCCTGAATCAACTTTTTATTAGAACGATCGGTTATTTATAAGATACTGTCAGTAATAATAAAAATATAAGCCTGCAATCTTGTAGGCTGAATTTGTACGATGGTCCATATATCCCAGATCCATAAAAGCAATGAAAAAATGGGTACTAAAAACGCCATCTCATTGAAATCTTGGATTTATTGTAGAGGTCGAAACACCGATCTGAAAAGTTATCCATGCGTATCGAGCGGGTGAGAAGTTTCACTAAATTGTAGACCCAAGTTAAAGGAAGTTCCTTTGGGCATTTTGAAAATAAATCGAATCCAGCGACGTTGCACCACTGGATTCGCAAAAGATTAGGCGAAGTGTTGAGCGATTCTTCCCACCGCTTGGTCGACGTATTCCGCCACATCATAAAGCCCGATATGGTTAGACCCTTGGATAACGACCAACTCAGCACCACTTCCTGTAGCCGCCAGCATTTGCTCGCTTTCGTAGGCTGAATCGGCTTCTGAGCCCACAATCATCAGAAGTGGTGTTGGCGCAAGCCTTTCTGCGATATCGAGCGCAGAGAAGTTCACCAGGCTGGCAAATGACCAAGGGAGGAATTTGCTCTCATATTGACCTTTTTGCCCGCGAGGGGTCATGTAGTAGTCATAAAACTCGCGAAAGAGCCTTGGCATATCCGAACTGTCATTTTCAGGGGCATGAGGGAGGTAAGAAACGTAACCCGTATGCAGATACGTTTCACGTGCCAGATTCCCAATCTTCAGCACATCCAGCACACCATCTCGACCCATAACCGAGTGGTAAAAGCCTCGGTGATCAAAGTAAGCACTCACGGTTGCCACCGCTTTGATTCTGCGATCGGTCGCAGCGCAAAAACTCAAATATCCTCCACCAGAGCAGACCCCCAGTCCGTAGATATTATCGCTCTGAACCTGATCGTGCAGGCTCAGAAAAGTGGCCGCATTCGAGATATCTTCGGACTTGATATAAGGGTTTTCGTGGAATCTTGGTTCACCTTCACTGGCTCCAAAACTTGCGTGATCGAATGTAAGTGTCACAAACCCTTTTGAAGCTAGTCGAGTTGCGTAGTGGTCAACCGTTTGTTCTTTCACACCTGCCTGAGGTGCTGCAATCACAATCGCCGGAAAGGTCTTTGCCCCATTGGAAGGAATAAACAAGTGAGCCGCAACTCGGTTGCCGTTGCTAAAAAAGTGAGTTTCTTTTTTGGTGTACGTCATCATTATCTGCCTTTTATAGATTGAGTGGTTGGCTTGTAAACCAGTGACTACATCTTAAAAACAGATTGATTTATGATATATACATCAATATAAAACCTACTGTTACTAAATGAACAACAATATATCTCTTCTTGATGTAAAGGCGTTTGTCGCCGTGGTCACCAAAGGCAGCTTTACGAAAGCGGCGGAAGAACTGGGATCGTCTAAAGCACATGTTTCACGGCAGCTGAGTCAGCTTGAAAAAGCATTGGGTGTTCAACTGCTTATTCGGACAACCCGAACCCTTAAGCTGACGGAGTCCGGTGAGCGTTTTTATTCCACCAGCCAGAGCGCTTTGGCAGAGATTGATAAAGCCGCCTCGGATGCAGTGGAAATGAACACCTCAGTGTCGGGAAAAATTCGAATCAACAGTCTTGGGGGCGCTTTTGGGGAAGAGTACCTTTCTCAGGCCATTGCTGAATTTGCTGCCACTTACCCGGACATTCATATCGATGTTTCTTTTGATAGCAAACAGGTCAGCCTAATGGATGACCCATTCGATTTGATCATCCGTTCTGGCGAGCTTCCCGATTCGCGAATGGTGTCCAGACACTTGATGGACATGGAAATTGGTCTGTTTTGCGCACCAGCTTATCTGAAAGGTGCAGCGCCAATCGTCCACCCCAGAGATCTGAAATCCCATAAGTGTTTAACTGGTACAGTTGATAAATGGTCTCTGGTCAATATCAGCGAAGAGGTGTTCTCTCTTCACATTGAACCTGCTGTCCGCTGTGCAAACAGTCGGGTGTTGTTGAATTACGCGGTAAATGGCATGGGAATATGCCGGCTGCCGAGCTTATACACCTCGGAATATCTGGAAAATGAGCAACTGGTCAGGGCGATAGAAGGCTGGCACATCCCGCCTATTCCAATCCATCTTCTGTACACCAAAAACCGCTACCAACCCGAAAGGCTGCGATGTTTTATCCAGTTTCTGTGTGAGTGGTTCAGAAAACTCGGCAAATAAAAAAGCCATGGAGACCCTAAAGACCCCATGGCTTCTGACTGTTTAAAGCAGAGCGCTACTTAGTACACATCACGTACGTAACGTTTCTGTTTCTTAAGCTGATTCACATACGCTTCCGCTTCTTCTTTCGACTTGCTACCGTGAACTTCAATCACCTCGTGAAGGGCTTTATCCACGTCTTTCGCCATGTAGTAGGCATCACCACAAACGAAGAAGTAACCGCCGCGCTCCAGCCATGCAAACAACTCTGCACCACCTTCTCGCATCTTATCCTGTACATAGACTTTTTCTGCCTGATCGCGTGAGAAAGCTAAGTCTAACTTGGTAAGCACTCCCTTACTTTGCAGCGCTTCCAGCTCTTCCTGGTAGATGAAATCGGTTGAGCTGTTTCTGTCGCCGAAGATCAGCCAGTTGTCACCCGGAGACGCCTGAACTTCGCGCTCTTCCAGGAAAGAACGGAAAGGCGCAATACCCGTACCCGGACCAACCATGATCATTGGTGCCTTGTCATCCTCTGGAACCGCGAAGTTCTTATTCGGAGCAAAGTAGCACGGCACGACGTCGCCTTCCTCAACCAAATCCGCCAGCCAGGTAGAGCACGTACCGTTATAAGCACGATCACCGTTTTGGTAACGCACGCTGCCAATGGTCAGGTGCACTTCGTCTTCATGCTTGTTCAGGCTGGAAGAAATCGAGTAAGCACGTGGTGCAATAGGTTTAAGCAGAGACAGGATCTCTGCCAGAGACAGAGTCACACTTGGGTACTGACGAAGCAGATCCAAGATGTCTTTACCCCACAGGAAGTCATTCAGATCTTTGCTGTCTTCATTGCCAATAAGCGTGATCAGTTTGTGGTCACTGGCGCTTTCCGCCAGAGCCTTCACAAACTCTTTAGAAGGAGTCCGAATATCCAGATGACGTGTGAAAATCTCACGCAGACTGAAGTTTTCGCCATTCCAGGACGGTTTTTCATCACCTGAGAACTTAAAGTGTTCAAGGAACGCTTGCACCAGCTCAGGCTGGTTTTGAGGAATTACATTGAGCGCGTCACCAGCTTTATAGAACTCACCGCTGCCTTCCAGAGAAATCTCGTAGTGAACGATTTCTTTACTGGAGCCTTCTTTGTTTAGCACACGTTTGTTTTTCAACGTTGCCTGAAGCGGGTTCTTACGGCTGTACTTCGACTTAGCCTTTGGGGCAGAGCCTCCCTGAGGGGCACCTGCTTCGCCATCATCACCTTTGTCGGCGATGCCCGGTAGTGTGGCAATCATCCACTCTTCCGCTGGCTGTTCAAAGTCGATATCACAATCTACTCGTGCAGTGACTCGGGTCGCGCCCAGCTCTTCTAAGCGTTCATCCCAGAGTTTACCCGCCAGACAGAATTCATCGTAGCTGGTGTCGCCAAGAGCGAGTACTGAGAAGAAGGTGCCATCGAGTTTCGGCGCATGTTCATCAGACATGGTCTGCCAGAGTGACTCTGCGTTGTCTGGCATTTCACCTTCACCATAAGTACTGGTGACAATCAGGATACGGGAGGACTTGACGAAGATTTGCGGGTCCACATCGTCCATATCGTAAACCGTCGCTGTCATGCCATATTCTTTGGCTTTTTCAGCAGTATCGTAGGCAACAGCTTCCGCGTTACCCGTTTGAGAACCATATAGAACGGTCAGCGCTTTCACTTGTGGTTTAGATTCCGCGTGTACTACGGATTCTTCTTTCACCAACAGGCGAGAATGCAGACCAGAGAAGAAGCCCGCCAACCAGGTCTTCTGATCGTCGTTAAACGGAATGTCTTGAGGCAAATAAGGTACTTTCATTTTTCTTCCTACTATGAAATCTAGCCTTCCCTAGGCTGTTTGGGCTTCTAATTGTTCTTGAGTTTTTTGTTGTTCGATGTCGTCTCGAATCACGTCTGCAAATACGTGGCAGTACAAAGTTGCCATACGTAAAGAAACTGCTTCGATATCTTTCATCTGCTCACTAATGTCTTGCTCACGTGCCAAGATCCAAACAGTGGTTCCTCTCGAATGGGTATCCCATACGTCGCGGCGAGCGAGAGACGTTTTGTAATCCTGTACGCGTTTTGCAGCGAGCAACACCGCTAGTTCTTCATCGCGATAGTTCGAAATCGCTTCTTTCACATCCTTGAGAAGCATATCCAGCAATTTCTTATCACGAAGTTCGAACAAGCGCTTAACGGCACGGGACTGTTCAACGTCACCTTCATATTGACCTTTCACAAGTTGATGTGCGCGATGCAGCACACCACTTTGTGTCAACAGGTTGCAAATCAGGGGTGTATCCATATCACCGTATTGAGGGCTAAAGCCTCTCGATAACGGTTGATTGTCTTCATAAGCAAAGTGAACTTCTTCGATTAAGCGGTTCGCTTCGCCCTGAATCAACTCTTCCAGCATCTTCTTACGCGGGTGCGTAGAAAGAATGCTATCTGGGTGCTGGCTTTGAGTGAGCGCCAGTGGCAGTACCAACGTAAACAAGGTACGGCTGGTTGCCCAATCTGCCAGAATCGCTTTAGCAGTTTCTGACTGAGTAAACTTAACGTGTTGCTCTAAGTGCCATTTCAGCGCCTCTTCATAGCCTTCATTATGTTCAATCAAAGGCAGAGCAAGTACGGAGTCTTTACTGCAACGATTCGCAAACGCGCCATCCACGTCGTATTGATAAGCAACACCACCAGACATACCGTTACCAAAACCTTTGCCGTAGCTGCCAAGGTTAATCACAGAGCCGTTGGTCATGTATTCACAACAGAAATCACCCACACCTTCGACAACCGCAACAGCACCGGAGTTACGCACAGCGAATCGGTCACCCGCTTCACCCTGAATAAATGCCTGACCACCCGTTGCGCCGAACAGGGCAAAGTTACCAATCAGAACATTGTTACCTGCTGAAAGCTGCTTGCTTCCTGGTGTACGCACCACAATGTGACCACCACTGGAGCCTTTACCGACACCATCGTTACAGGTACCCACGTGCTCCATCACCAGACCGGAGTTGTTGAATGCACCGTAACTCTGACCCGCGCTACCGTGAGTGCGAACCACAACAGATTCGGCATCAAGGAAGCGTCGACCGTTACCAGCCGTGAATACAGCAGGGTGATTCTCGCCCACATTCTGGTAGTTAAGAGCGCGTTCAATGTCGATGGATAGCTGACCACCCGTCGACTTGTTACGGTTGTTCAGTTTCGTACCAGACAGTTCGATATTCAGAAGTTCTGAATCGAAGTAGTCGCCCAGCAGTTTTTCGATGTAAGCATCATCTGGTGTGAAGTCCGCTTCCAGATACACAGGGTGCGCCACTCGAACATGTTCCACTTCGCGAAGCAGGCCTGTTACGTCTAAGCGACCAACAATGCTGTGGTGATTGGCAAGATGAAGCAGTTCAGTTTTACCGCGGATTTCACGCAGGCTTTGGAAGCCAAGGCTTGCCAGAATTTCACGCACTTCATGCGCAACGTTCTGGAAGTACTGCGCAAGCGCACGAGGATCACCTTGGTAAAGCTCTGGGTTCGTTGTAAGACCAGCAGGACACTTGATATTACAGTTCTTCGCCATCACACATTTCAGCATCATCAATGCGGTTGTACCGAACTCGAATGAGTCCCCGCCCATGATGGCTGATTTAATCACGTCCATACCCGTTTGATGGGCGTTGGAGCAGCGAAGCGTGACTTTATCGCGCAAGCCGTTTTCGCTCAGCGACTGGTGAACTTCAGCAATACCAATTTCCGCGGCGCGACCAGTGTTTTTCAAACTGGTCACCGCAGCGGCACCTGTACCACCAGTATTACCCGCAACGTTAATCACGTCGGCACCCGCTTTGGCAACACCAACAGCGATGGTGCCAATGCCTTCAGAAGACACCAGTTTAACGATGACTCGAACACGAGCGGCTTTCGCATCGTGGATCAACTGACCCAAATCTTCGATGGAGTAAGTATCGTGGTGTGGCGGTGGGCTCACAAGCTCGACGCCCGGTGTACCACCACGCGCAGCGGCGATTTCCACGGTTACTTTTGGAGAAGGTAACTGACCACCCTCACCTGGCTTCGCACCCTGAGCGATCTTAATTTCGATCTCTTCAAGCTGCGGATCCGCTAAGTAGCCAACCCACACACCGAATCGACCAGAAGCAAACTGCTTGATCTTGCTCGACTTGATGCTGTTAAAACGTGTTGAATGCTCGCCACCTTCACCGGAGTTACTCATGGCTCCGGCGATGTTCGTCCCTTGTGCCACAGCAATGTGGGCGTTGGAGTTCAACGCACCGTGACTCATCGCACCAGAGGCAAAGGTCGGAGTAATCACATGAGCAGGCTCGACATCATCAAGCGAAATCGGAGCATTGGCTTTTTTGATGCTTGCCAGGAACTGAGCGTACTTCTCGGTTAGCACCACATCGACTTTGTCGGCATGCAATGACAGTTGTTCGACATTCTCGCCCCAGCTATTTTGCAGCGCTTCTGCAAGTAGCGCAGTACGTTCTGTGTTATCAAGTGCGATGGTAAACGCACGATCCGTTTGGGACTGGCTCTCTATCGTAATGCCGCCCCACAGATAGTTGACGTTGCCGTCCAGATGGAAGCGGTCAAGTAAATGTGCAAACTCTTCTACCGTGCTTGCCGCTGAGAAATTTAATGGCAACAACAGGATGTCACGCAGTGCCGCTGGGCGTTCTTCACGTTCGCTGTAAAGGTTGTCGATAAACGAACGATACGAAGGCGTGACTTCAAATTCATCAATTTGCTCTGGTGTACGCTTTTCATAGCCTTTGTCTTTATAGGCGATGTCTTCGCTGGCGAACTGATTGGTTTTGTCCATCGCCAGTTCAGCCTGATCCGCGTATGTCACCGGTTCTTGAGTCATATTGATGTACTCACGAACCGCGGTATTACCGAAGCTGTGACCCGCACCATCCTGACGTTCTTTAAACAAACCAAGCAGTGGGATCTGATTTTCTTCATTAATCGCCAGAGCTTTGAAGTGCCACTTTGCTGAGCTCCATGCCAAATCATCAAAACGAGCACCACCGACTGGTGAGCTGATGTTCGGGAAGTAGTCTTTTAGGCAATCTGAATCGGAGTCTAAGAAGTTGGATTCGAAGAATTCACCACCGATGTAGCTCTCTGCGGTACAAAGACCAAATTTACCCATGGTCTTCATGAGTGACTTTTCAACGGCCTTCTGGAAGTTCTTCAACCCGGCTTCAACCGTCTGGTTGTTGGATAAGGTTTGCGCTCTGTAGAAAACAGAAATTGGGCACACTGCCGACGCACCAAAACCAAGCAAACAGGCAATATCGTGGCTACTTGCTGCCTGACCTGTCAGGTAAACGATACTGGTATTAAAACGTAAGCCTTGCTTGATCAATCTTTGGTTGGCAGCCGCCACCATAAGAATCGCAGGCAGAGCCGCTTTGTCTTTTCCGATGTTTTTGTCAGTCAGAAGCACGATGCCACAGCGACGACGCGCTGCTTCTTCAATCTCGTCACAAAGCGCCACAATGGCTTCTTCCACACGCTTAGCGTTGTCTTCACGGCTATTAAGCGTCGGGCTATAAAGCGCGTCGAAGGTTGCGACTTCAATGCGATCCTGATTTTGAATCTGTTCCAGTTGCTGAGGTTGCAGAACTGGCGATTGCAAAACAAGCTGAACCGTATCTTGAGGGCTGAATCCCGGTTTAGCACCCAGAGCAACACGCAGGGTCATACCATCGGATTCACGCAAGGAATCAAGTGGTGGGTTGGTTACCTGAGCGAAGCGCTGGCTGAAATACTTGGACATGCCGCCTTCTTCATCGGTCAGCACGTTTGGTGCCAGACCAAAACCCATCGCAGAGATTTTTTCTGCGCCGTTTTCGATCATTGGGTCTAGGAAGAATTTGAAGCTTTCCTGGTTCAGTGAGTACGCTACATGACGGCTGTAGGTACTAAAATTGGTGTTTTCCTGAATCGATGAAACATCAACTGGGTCGATGTCACCCAACGTCATTTTTGCAGACGCGAGCAGCGCAGAGTAGTTGCGCTCTTTTGCCAGTGTTTCAAGAATTTCTTTGGTTTCGTAGCTCTTACCAGTGGAGTGGTCGAAGTAAATCATGCCACCAGCCTGGATACGACCGTAACGAACGACATCTTCAGGTGGGAAGTCGATCTGACCAGATTCACTCATTACCGCGAGGTAGCGATCTGTTTCGACACTACGTAATGGGCGCAGACCCAAGCGGTCCAGACGAGCACCTACTTTTTCACCATCAGAGAAAATAAGGGCCGCAGGACCATCGTTTTTCTCTTCTGACAGGCTGAAATACTCCAGCATGTCACGGACTTCCTGAGAGATAGATTCGTCGTTTTCCCACGCTGGAGGCATCATCGCCAACACCGCTGTTACGATGTCCATGCGATCTTCAATTACACGGCGAGCAAGAGTTTGGTCCAGACGGGCGGAATCCGACTGTCCTTTCGGGAAAATGACTTTTTTGTGTTGTTGACGCGCGATCGCGTCTTCACTTAGACGGTTTTTCTTATCCGTATTCAATTCACCATTGTGCGCCATACGACGAAATGGCTGAGCCATCATCGTTGCTGGAGCGGTGTTGGTGGAGAAACGGGTATGAAAAAACAGCGTAGTAACGTGGTGCTCTGGGTGCGTTAGATCCGCAAAATACGGCACCACCTCGCCTGAATTTAAGCGACCTTTGTAAACCTGAGTGCGAGAACTCATTGAAAGCGGGTAAAACCCTTCCAGCTCAGGCGCGGTAAAACCAACAGATTCAAGTTCAGACAATGCTGCATTAATCTGGTCTTCGAAAGCTTGGGCGTCAGGCTGACTGTCGCCTCTTAGAAAAACCACCTGTTGAATCGTTTGTTGTACTTTTTGTGAGGCATTATTCACTGCCTCTGGGTTGACGGGCACTTCGCGCCACAATTCAACCTTTAAAGAATACTTGTATAGTGTTTCCAGAATGAGTGTTTTCGCGTTCTCAAACTGGGTAGAGTCGAAAGGAAAAAAGAAGTTCGCGACGCCAAACTCCCCTTTTTCAAGGGTTGGCTCGTTTAACAGAAAACGGTAAAAGTTGACAGACAGGTCAATATTGACACCAGCGCCATCACCAATACCTTCGGCATTCATACCACCTCGATGGGGTATGGTACACAAAGCTTCGTGAGCTAGGGCAAGGAGTTGGTGAGTCTGCTCACCGGTTTTATCCGTGATAAAACCCACCCCACAGCTTGAGTGTTCATGCTCGCGATCATACAGCGAGCGAGATTCCTGATTCATTCGATCATTTCCTTGATTGCTTGCAGCTAAATACTCTGCAGGTCCTTTGGCATGTAATGTATGGAACGCCGTCTTTCGAAATTATTGCCAGATAAATGTTGGATCAGTATTTGTAGAAATTTTCTGCTGTGTTTTTGCTTACTTATGTAGGTTTACTACAACATATAAACCGTGCTTCACATCAAAACTCTACAAAGTACTGCATAAATCAGCATGAAAGTTTATTCGTTCCAGAGTGCCGCAGCCTTTGTCCAGTGCAATGTGAGTTAACCATCCTGTTTAACTCACACAAATAGAAATGATAATAATTATCATGCGTAGTGCAGTATGGCAAGTTTTCTGTGATTGAGATCGCTAAAAAATTCTTAACCAAATAGCGTGCTTTTAGATGAATGAGTATGCGTTTCCCTTGAATTTATGGCATTTTTTCGTAAGTTATCTTTCATCATAGAAGCATTCCCTTTTTGTTGGTTATTGCTAAAATCCCGTTAATTTTTTACATCAGACAAGAAAATCATGAATAAAAGTTTTGTCACTAATGTATTAGCTCTTGCCTTGCTGGCAGCGGGCTACTTTCTAGAAAATCAAATCGCTTTGTATGCAGGCATGTTTGCTTTTTCAGGCGCCATTACTAACTGGCTTGCCGTTCATATGTTGTTTGAAAAGGTCCCTGGGCTCTATGGTTCTGGTGTCATTCCAGCGAGATTTGAGGAGTTTAAATCTGCAATCAAACATTTGATGATGGCGGAGTTTTTCACTAACGAGAACATTGACCGCTTTCTAAGCAAAGAAATATCTGGTGGACAGGCACTGGAACTTCAGCCCGTTATCGAGTCCATCGATTTTGAACCGACCTTTGATTCCCTTGTTGAAGTCATCGCAAACTCGCAGTTTGGCGGCATGTTGGCCATGTTTGGAGGCACGGATGCGCTGCAACCTTTGAAGCAGCCGTTTGTCGAGAAGATGAAACAATCCGTTGTGCTAATAAGCCAGAGCGATGCTGTTAAGCAAGCTCTAAAGGCTGAGATAGAAAAACCGGGCATGATGGATGAAATTCAACAAAACATTGAAAACATTATCGATCAACGCTTAAACGAGCTAACACCTCAGTTGGTTAAGACAATGGTGCAGGAAATGATTAAGCAGCATTTAGGCTGGTTGGTAGTATGGGGCGGTGTTTTTGGAGGTCTGATTGGCGTCGCATCCGCCTTTTTTACCCTATAAAAAGCAAAAACCCAAGCTGGCTCGCTTGGGTTTGTCTCTTTGTTCCACGTTACAGCTTAGTCTGTATTACAGCATAGTAATTAGGTCTGGATTGACACCAAATCCAGACTTGTGCTCTTCAATCACCACTTCACTGCGCGTCTGAATCACACCTGGCAAGGTTCCCAGTTTTGTCGACATGAAGTCCTGATAGGCTTTCATGTCTTTTACCCGAACTTTTATCATGGTGTCAAAATCTCCCGACAGGGAGTAGCACTCTTCAATTTCAGGCATTAATTCAACGGCTTTGGCAAACTTTTCAAATATCGAAAAGCTCGTCTGATCTAAACGTATGTGTATGAAAACCTGCACGTCCAGCCCGAGACGCTCCGGGCAAAGTTCAGCGTGGTAGCCTTTAATGTATCCTTCCTTTTCCAACCGTTTCACTCTGTCTGAGCAAGGTGATGTCGTCAGATGCACTTGCTTCGCAAGCTCTACCATAGAGATGCGCCCTTTCAGGTGTAGGATACGAAGTATTTCCAAATCAATTTTATCCAACGATGAATGCGGCATAACAACTCTCTATCAATAATTACAATCCATTAACAGCAAGTATCACTGAGAATTTAATGGTATCCAAGGGGATTTCACTTTGTGATACCAAAATCACCATACGGTATCACTTTTTGACGTTTTTATTACTAGAGCGCGACTAGGAGAGTGAGAGCGTTTTATCGAAGGGCAGATAAAAAAAGAGCCAACCGCAATAAGTGCGATTGGCTGATAGATAGTGTGAACAAATAATATTCACTAACAACGTCAGTTGGCTAGGTGACCCTCGGCTTTAAAAGGGTCACGTATATAAAAGCAAAAGTGATGCCAACTTTTTTCAGCGAAAATACGCCTGATTTTGTATAAAAAGCTGTCAAATATGCAATTCTGTACGAATCCTAGTTGCAAAATGCAAAAACCAGATTGCATAGTGAGAAAATCTTGCACTATTGATAAGGTTATTTTTATGAAACGTGCAAATAGATAAAAACGGCCAGCGTTCGGTTAAGAGGCTGAATTAGTTTTGAAATCTTTGGCAACTTAAACGTTTTATAAATTACATCGAAATCGAAGATAAACGTGATAACACTCTCAAAGTTAACTTCGTTATTAAGGAAATACTGAATTTCATAGCCAGAGTTGCATGGTCACTATGGTTCATATTGATACAACAGATTACAATCGGCGAATTCTTGAATTAAGATCACGTTAGTCATTTCGAATGAGCCTTACGACGACCCGTTTTTTTACCTATCTGTCTGCCATGATCTGCTCAGCTGGATCGGTAGAGACCGTTGTAGCGCAAGAAACCATTAATGTCGGTTTGCGTTGGGTTCATCAATTTCAATTTGCTGGTTATTACGCAGCTATAGATCAGGGCTATTACGCGGAAAAAGGCTTTCACGTCAATCTTGTTCAGGGCTCTCCAAATCACGACGTGAGTGATGAAGTTCTTGCGGGTACGCTGGACTTTGGAATAGCGAATGGCGAGCTGGTACTGCAGCGTCTTCGTGGAGAGCCTCTTGTTGCGATTGCAGCGACCTTTCAGTACTCCCCTTCTGTGCTGGTTTCTTTGTCATCATCAGGTATTCGAAGCCCGAAAGACCTTGAAGGCAAAACCATCATGACCGTCAGTGGTGAGATGTATCCGTCATACCTTTCCATGCTCTCAAGTGTCGGGGTTGACGTTTCTACCATTCGAATTCAGAAAACTTCGTTTGATATTCAGGATTTAGTCAACGGTCGTGTGGATGCGTTCAACGCCTACTTACCTAACGAGCCTTATCTACTGAAAAAACAGAATATCGACTTCACGGTTCTCAACCCACGAGCTTATGGCGTCGATTTTTACAGTGACTTTATCTTTACCCGAGAATCTCTGGTTGAGGAAAACCCTGAACTGGTTGACGAATTCCGTGAAGCGACCTTAAGAGGCTGGCGGTATGCTCTCGATAATCCCGAAGAAATCATTCAACTCATAAAAGCGAAATACAACAGCGAAAAGAGTCTGGATGAACTGAGATATGAAGCGCTAGCCATATCAAACCTAGTAAGATCCAACCTGGTTGATATTGGCTACATCAACGAAACACGTGTTGAGAAAATGGCGTCAATTCTGATTCAGGAGAATCTCGCCCATGACCTCTACCATCTGGACGGGTTGGTTTATCGCGCAGAGAAAGAGCAAATCGCAGACGCAAAGAAACAAGTGTTCTGGTTATCGTTTGTGCTTATCTCTCTGACTGGTGTTTGTACGATTTTGATTTTGCTTATGCGACGTCTCAAGCAGGAAATGATTGGTCGACGAAAAGTAGAAAAACAGCTTCGTCACCTGGCATCTGTCGATCCACTCACCAGCCTTTACAACCGCCGCATGTTTGCCAGTTTGCTCGAAAAAGCTACAAACAGTGCCAACCGGACTCATACTCCCTACTGTTTAGTGATTCTGGATATCGACCTGTTTAAGGGTATTAATGACCAATACGGTCATAGCACGGGCGACAGAGTCATCATGGGCGTTGCCGATACGATCCGAACAGTGGCTCGTGGCTGTGATGTATGTGCTCGTTTTGGTGGGGAAGAATTCATCATCTTATTGCCAGATACCAAGCTTGATGGTGCAAAAATCTTTGCGTCCAGATTGAAAGATCAGGTTGGTATGAAAACTTTCCATCCTGAAGATGAAAACGTATTCAGCGTAACCTGTTCATTTGGTGTCGTGGAGTGGGAATTAGGGATAAGTATCGACGAATTGATTTCCCGAGCTGACGATGCGCTTTACGAAGCCAAGCGCTCGGGCAGAAATCGAATATGCACGCACATCAGTGAGAAAAGCAAAAAGAAAACTTGTGCTGAAGCATAAAGATGTTCCTCAGCACTGAGCTTTTAATACAATTTACGCAATACTTGTCTCTTTTATCTCTGTCGTAACAGGCTGCTCACGATACTCGTGATTGCATACTCGACAGTAAAGCCTCTGTTCCATTTTATGGTAGTGATCACCATTAAAAACCTGAAACATCAATTGATTAGCCTTCTCCAACAGCGTTGTACATTGTGGTGTGGTTTTGCACATAATGGCTTTATGGTGGGTCTTCTTTTCACACGCTTCACAATATACCTTAGGCATTTCCGGATTCCTTTTCGCTCTTCGGGTGGTCATTATTAGACCAAACCTATCTACTATTATTAATTTTGAAATTAATATTTGTGGCGAACCTAACAAATTTAACGAACTTAACACTACACGGACACAATCAGTGTGCGTGGTGTCATAGATATTATCTTTGGATTCAACGAAATAGAGGATCTAAAACTATGACCTTTTATAAGGTATGGTTATATTCAGAGATCCTTAATCACACCCAAACAACAAAAAACGCCCTCCAAATTGGAGGGCGTTTTCTTTAACTGCATGATTTTTAGTTAATCAAGCTCTTTGAGCTGTTTTTCAAACTCTGCGTGCTGAGCTTTTACTTCGTCAGAAGGTTCACCGGTTAGCTTGCTCACCACTACAATCGCGATAGTTGAGAAGATGATACCCGGTACGATTTCATACACATCAAACCAGCCGCCAGACAGTTGCTTCCATACCACAATAGTAATACCGCCCACCAGGATACCTGCAAGCGCACCATTGCGATTCATGCCTGCCCAGAACAGGCTAAGAACGATGGCAGGACCAAACGCCGCACCGAAACCTGCCCAAGCGTAAGATACCAACCCAAGAACAGAGCTGTCTGGGTTCATCGCCAGGAACAAAGCAATCAATGACAGCAGAATAACCGCAGCACGACCTACCGTCACCACTTGTTCAGGCGTCGCATCTTTGTTGAATACTTGCTTGTAGA
The DNA here is from genome assembly GCF_000222685.1 of Vibrio nigripulchritudo ATCC 27043. Lineage (GTDB taxonomy): Bacteria > Pseudomonadota > Gammaproteobacteria > Enterobacterales > Vibrionaceae > Vibrio > Vibrio nigripulchritudo. Next base: position 20,624 of record NZ_AFWJ01000246.1, read on the forward strand.
AGTCTTCTGCCAATGCGGAAGAAGAGACAAGCAACTGAGAATCCGCTGTACTCATGATGGCTGCCAGAATTGCCGCCAGCAAGATACCGGCAATCACTGGATGGAACATAGCATTCACAAGTAGCATGAAGATTTTCTCTCCATCAGCTAAGTTGCTGCCCTGACCATTCAGATACACCAGTCCAACCACACCGACCATTGACAAACCAGACCATACGACAGCAATGCGGCGCGCAGTTGTCAGATCTTTGTTGCTTCGGGATGCCTTGAATCGAGCCAAAATGTGCGGCTGACCAAAGTAACCCAAGCCCCATGCAACCAGAGAGATGATTGCTATAGCAGTCAATGGTTCACCTTTTGAGTCATTCCACAGTGTTAGCAACTCTGGGTTAATGGTTTCCAGATCAGTAACCAGTTGACCAAATCCACCATTCATTGCTGCAACTGGAACGATCATCAGTGCCGCCGCCATCAGCAGACCTTGCACCAGATCCGTCCAGGATACCGCAAGGAAACCACCGAATAGTGTGTAGGAAACCACACAAACGGTTCCTATTATCACCGCTGTGGTGTAATTCAATCCAAAGACCGTTTCAAACAGTTTTCCGCCCGCAACCAAGCCGGAGCTGGTATAGAAAAGGAAGAACAAAAGGATAAAGAAAGCAGAGATTGTCTGAATCAGTTTGGAATTGTCATGAAAACGACGTGACAGAAACTCAGGAAGCGTCAGAGCGTCAGTCGTAATACTGTACGTGCGAAGGCGCTTGGCATTAATCAGCCAGTTTGCCCAGGTACCCACTAGTAAGCCACCAGCAAGCCAGAACGCTTCAATACCCGCAGCATAAGCATAGCCTGGCAAGCCAAGCAGCAGCCAGCCACTCATATCTGAAGCGCCAGCAGACAGAGCCGCAGGCCAAGGACCAAGCGAACGGCCTCCCAGGAAGTAATCACTGGAACTGGACGTACGCTTATAAGCGATAACACCGATTGCAAGCATCAAAATGAGATACGCAATAAAGGTACCGGTAATAGCAAAGCTATTCTCGATCATATAAAACTCCTCGTTTTATTGTTTTTCTTCCATGTGACCCTTTTCTGGATGAACTGATCACCAGAAAAGGGTCGGCATGAGATTGGCTAGTGACCGTCGTTACCCAGCTCAAGCAAGGTCGCGTTTCCGCCTACTGCCGTAATGTTGATGGTGCGCGTTCGCTCAGTCACGAAGCGCAGAACAAGGAAGGGATCCAAGGACGTCGGTAAACCGACAAGATCCGTTTCACTAATGAACGAAACGATGGCACCGCTTCGCTCGGAAAGACTTCTGTTCAAAAGAATTTCCTGTTGTGGAGAACCTGCATAACCCAGTGAGCGAACATCGCTCTCTAAGATTTCCTGCGCAGATTCTCTCGGTATAGTTTGCAAAATATTGGCTGGCAATGTTGCCGAAGACACAGCCTGACTTATCGCCTGAGTCAGGGCGTCATCATCAGAGCTCAGAACCACTGTGTTGCCTGCTAACAACGCGCAAACCAACTGTGCCACAATGGCTTGACGAGCACCTTGCGATGCTTCGTCCTGAATCAACAAACTCACTCCACGACCAGCGGTGTAAAGCTCATTCGTTTCACCAGTGGGTCCTGGCATTAGCTGGCTATTTGCCAGTAACGCTTCACCTTGCTCAAGGTGATAGCGAAACACTGGCTCAAGACCCAGTTCGGTTTGCGCCAGTTCCTGCTTGAGTGACAGAACCGCAGCACTGCGTTGTTCGTAGCTGGTCAGATTCCAGTTTTCCCATGCAGAGTAGGCATCTGAAAAACAAGTGACTTGATGTACCATATCGGTCCTCCTTATGCGTAAACGGCTTGAGTGAATCGGATCAGGTAGTGTGGACCACCTGCTTTCGGACCAGTGCCAGACAGACCTTGCCCGCCAAATGGCTGAACCCCTACCACAGCACCGACCTGATCGCGGTTGATGTAGCAGTTACCCACACGTGCATGCTTTTCAATCCAGCGATAAGTGGTTTCGTTGCGGCTATGAACGCCCATTGTTAGACCAAAACCTGTATCGTTGATTTGCTTAACCACATCGGCTAGCTGATTAGCTTTGAAACGAATGATATGCAGAACCGGACCAAACTTTTCTTTTTCCAGCACAGAGATATCGCTGATTTCGAACGCAGAAGGCGCAACAAAATCTCCGTTGGCACACGCGTGGGAAAGTTCAGCCTGAGCGATCAGCTTTTGGCTGCTGCTCATTTTCTCAATGTGTTCCAGCAAATTCGTCTTCGCTGTTTCATCGATCACCGGACCGACATCGGTTTTGTGAAGGTATGGCAGACCAACATCCAGCTGAGCCATCGCCCCCTGAATCAGCGCAACGATTCGATCGGCGATGTCTTCCTGAACGTAAAGAACACGCAGTGCAGAGCAACGCTGACCCGCGGATGCAAACGCCGAACGCATTACATCACGGACGACTTGCTCTGGCAGGGCAGTACTGTCGACAATCATCGCGTTCTGACCGCCTGTTTCAGCAATGAAAGGAACGGGAGCTGATTCTCGGCTAGCCAGAGTCGCGTTAATGCGCTGAGCCGTTTCTGTCGAGCCTGTAAATGCCACACCTGCAATCGCTGGGTGGGACGTCAAGGCACTACCAATTTCACGACCGATGCCCGGAAGAAGCTGAATCACACCTGCAGGGAAACCCGCTTCTTGCATCAACTCAATGGCTTTAACTGCAATCAGGCTGGTTTGTTCTGCTGGTTTTGCAACAACCGTATTACCGGCAACCAGTGCGGCTGTTACCTGCCCGAGGAATATCGCCAGTGGGAAGTTCCACGGACTGATACATACAAATACTCCACGCCCTTCACGAGTCACTTGCTTGGTCGAACCATCAAACGCCGTAATACTGGTTGGTGTAGTCAGCTCATTGGCGTTGTTGGCGTAGAAACGACAGAAATCAACTGCTTCACGAACTTCATCGATGCTGTCATGAATCGTCTTACCTGCTTCGTGGTGGCAAATCGCCACCAGCTCTGCCAAATCACGCTCCATTAGGTCAGCCAATGTGTTGAGGTAAGCGCCGCGAGCTTGTGTACTCTGGCTCTTCCAACTTTCAACATTTGCAGCAGCAACGTCTAGTGCTTCGGAAACATGATCAAGGGTTGCAAAAACAATTTGTCCGACCTGTTTGGTGTGATCGTATGGAGCAGTCACAGAGGTAGGATGAATACCATCCTTGATCATGCTTTCGAAACGGCTTTCACCATTGATAATCGGGGCACCCTGCCACTGGCGCTCATCAAATGAATGCACTGCCTTTTCAAAAGCTTCGGCTTCACTTTCAATATCAATATTGACGCCAATCGAGTTTGCGCGATCTTCAAAAATTGCGCCGGGAAGCGGAATCTTGGTGTTATTCAGAGTTGGGAATGCCAGCAAAGAATCAACCGGGTGGTGCGTTAAGGTTTCAACCGGGCAGCGTGCATCCACCAAACGGTGAACAAAGGAGCTGTTTGCACCGTTCTCTAACAAGCGACGAACCAAGTAAGGCAGCAGGTCTTTATGGCTACCCACTGGCGCATAGATACGCACCGACTGACCGTAAGCCGCCATTGCGTGCTCGTATAGCGCATCACCCATGCCGTGCAGGCGCTGGAATTCGAAGTCTTTATGCTGAGCCATCACGGCGATAGCCGTAACGGTATGAGCGTTGTGGCTGGCAAACTGAGGGAAAATGTTGCCACGTACTTCCTCACTAAGAAGGAAACGGGCACAAGCCAGGTAAGCAACATCCGTTGCTTCTTTGCGTGTGTAAACCGGGTAGTTATCGTAGCCACCCTGCTGCGACCATTTGATTTCGCTGTCCCAGTAAGCCCCTTTCACCAAACGAAGTGGGATCAGGTCACCCTGCTCTTTTGCCAACCCATTGAGCCAGACCAGCACCGGAAGCGCGCGTTTTGAATATGCCTGAACAACCAGACCAAACTTACCCCAACCTTTAACCGTTTCGCTGCGATAGAGCTTTTCAAACAGACGAAGAGAGAGCTCAAGACGATCAGCCTCTTCAGCATCAATTGTAATAGCAACATCCAGCTCGCGAGCACGCTCAAGCAGCTTGAGAACTGTGGAATACATTTCATCCATTACACGTTCAAAGTTTGCAACTTCGTAACGTGGATGAAGAGCAGAAAGCTTAATCGAGACTGATGGCGCTGGGCTGGTTTCTAAGCCGTATTTGTCGCGACCCACAGCTTCGATAGCCATGATGTAATCTTTGAAATATTTATTTGCGTCTGCTTCTGTCAGCGCTGCTTCACCCAACATATCAAAAGAGTAAGTGTAGCCTTTGTCGCGCATCTTGCGACCGTTTTTCTGCGCTTCAGAAATAGTGCGACCCAAAACAAACTGGTGTCCCATGATTTTCATTGCCTGATGCATGGCTTTACGAATCACAGGCTCTGAAAGCTTATTGACCAGGCTGTTAACTGCCTGAGTTGGAGATTTGCTGTCGGAATCTTTAAGACCCACCACTTTGCCGGTTAACATCAATCCCCAAGTCGAGGCGTTAACAAACACAGAGTCAGAATTCTTAAGGTGAGATTTCCAATCCGCAACGCTTAGCTTGTCGCGAATAAGAGCATCCGCCGTCGCCGAGTCAGGAATACGCATCAAGGCTTCCGCCAGACACATCAGTAAGATGCCTTCCTGAGTGTCTAAGCTGTATTCCAGAAGAAGCGCATCAATCATTTGTACCGCTTCTTTGTCTGCACGAATAGCGTTAATCAATGCTGTCGTTTTTTCTTCTGTAGCACGCTTTTCGTCGTCAGAAGGCTGAGCTAATGGGATTAATTGCTCTAGCCATTGGGTTTCTTCCACCATATACAATGGCGAGATCAGTGACCAAAGCTGGTCAAGCGGCTGCTCAACGAACTCTTTCGTCAACACATCTGTTGCTGTAAACATGCGTTTTCCTCAATCTCATGCCCGAACAAAATATCGGGTTCATCCACAATGGGTAGCAGTGTATTTTGAGCTTGAGCGAGATACTTGTCAAAAACTCCGGCTTTTTTGGCAAAAAGTCGGATTTTTAACAAAGTAAAAACATGATCACAGGAAAATCGCGACAGTTTATGCAATATTATGCAATTAACAATGTGGATTTTTAACGTTTCGTTACATTCATAGCCGTTTGATTTCTCATTCTATCTCCAGCCATCTAACTCTTTGTTAAAAAAGAAAAATTGGTTTAAAAGCAGGGGTTAAGGCTTGTTAAGCAAACGCTTTTTGTAGACTGAGGGGGATATTCCCTGAAGACGCGAGAAGGTGTGAGTAAAAGTACTTTGACCCGAAAATCCAGTGAGCTCTGCGATGTGACCAAGGCTTAAATTTCCCTGTTCAATCAGATTTTTCGCCGTATCAATACGCTTGCCAAGCACATATTGGTGAGGTGTTATGCCCGTTTGCTCTTTAAACAACATATGAAACTGACTTTCGCCTAAAAACACACTACCAGCCAGTTGTGCTACAGAAATTTTGTGGCTCAAGTGCTGTTCAATATATCGGTCTACCGCATCCATATCCAATCGGGCATCTTTCTGTAATGCCTGAAAAGACTTTAGGTGGCGTTGAAGTAAGGCAACAACCGTGTCATTACACGCTCGGCTCAACAGCTCATCCTCTGGGCTATTGCGCATCTCGGTAACAAGCATTGCAATCAGTTGCTGTATCTGGTTATCGAGCTGGAAATAGATGTCTTTCTTTCCAAGCTCATTGAGTTTGTTCAATATAAGCGGGTCGTGTTCGGTCATTAACGGCATATTCAGTACAAGAATGTCTGATTTGCCAATTCCTCCGAATGCGTGTTGGGAAGACGCGGTAACCACACAACCCTGTCCGGGTCCGATGAAATTTCCGACACCTGCGACATCGAATTCTGCCTGACCATTTAACCCGATAACGATCTGGGTATATTCGTGATCATGGTTATTCATTTCACTTGGAAGAGTGATCAGTTCGGCTGGCTTTGGACCACCGTGAATGTTGTTATACTTCATGGCAACACCGGAAATTCAGAGTCTTACGCTGATTGCGTGGGAATGAAAGCGGAAGCAAGATCACAACAACCAACACAACATAAGAATGCAGTGTACCCGCGGGCTTTAACTTGAGTCAAAAAAGGTTACATTTCACGGAACAATGATCAAGTGCACATAAATTACGGTCAGTGCTTGCTCAATCCACTTTAATCGCATTTTTTTATATCAAAACTAAGAAAATTGTGAAATTCTCAAAGACGGGTTAGACTTTTTAGAGTTCAATAAGTTGGACGACATGAGTCTTTACTCATTAGCTCAAAAAACTTAATGGCTAGGCGGTTTTGAAACGTATCGATAAATACAGCTTCACCTCGCCAAAATACTACCCCTATCAGAGCAATAGGGTGGCTTACGAAATGATTATCATGCAGGGACTTATGATCAAACGTCGAATCCCAGCGCTTTTGCTTGCGCTTACCCCAGTTTGGCTACCAACCACTTTACAGGCTGAAGAGATTCAAAGCGTTGATTTGGTGGCAGAAATCGATGAGAAAATTACCCAGAATCAAGCCAAAATTGATTCGGTTGATGACGAACACGCCAGCGAAGCCAAAACGCTTTCCCAACTCAAGCAACAATCTGAGCAACTGAAACGCGAATACACCGAACTGGTTGCAAAACGAAACCGTGCGAAAAGCGCCCTCGATAAACAATTCACTCGTTTGGTTGAAGAACCTGATATCGACTTGTCAGGGTTCCAGAAACAATATCAGGAATCCTGGACTGCGGTTAAAGACAACCAGAAAGAGCAACTGAGCCAGCAGCATCTTGTGAGCGAGAGCGAAATGCGCTTGTCTCAACTGCAACAGCAGCAAGCTCATCTCAATGCAGCAAACCAGAATTTACAAGAATCGCGTGTAGAAGCCCGAGTTAAACGACTGGCAGCCGAACTTCGCGAGAGTGCAGTTCTTGAAACCAGCTACAAAACAACTTGTTCTGCGAGCATGACACTGCGTGACTGTGCTAATCGCGGTAAACATCTGACCAAGCAAAAAGCCGTTAACACGTTTAAGTCCCGCTTAGTTGATCAGCTAACTGAATCCAACATCGCAAAGCAGAACCTTCAGGGTGTCCAGTTAAACATTCATGTTCAGGACAGTCAGATTATCAAAAGTGGCTTCTCTGGTGACGACAGCTACTTCACCAATATGCAAGCTCAGCTTCGGGCAAAACCAGAAGCAACAGCCGCGTGTAAACTGCTTGGTGTTGCCAACCGTTACTGTTACACAGAAGCCAAAGTGGCATCTAAATCGAATACCGATAAGAGCTGGGCAAACATTACCGTTCGCTCCGATCAGTACGATGACGACGTGACAGTAAATGGTGTGCGCTACGGCAGCACACCAGTGGAATTGGTACTGCCTGCAGGTCGCCATCAAATTACGGTTTCAAAAGAAGGTTTTGAGACTTACAATCGCCAGATCACAATCAATGGCAACGACACCATTTGGGTGAAACTTCGCCCTGAAAAACATGGGTAACGCCAAGGTTGTTACTGGTTACTGACATTTATAACGAGCATTTTTCATCGCCATTTTGTTTGCATCAAAGCACTTTGATCGCGGCAAAATGGCGCTTTAGTACAGCAAACAACACGAATTAGAACTGAACATGAGACAAGGATTACCAGCGCTTTTGTTGGCTCTTTCACCGAGCCTGATTCCATTTTCAGCAACAGCTGAAAGTTTGGATATCGCAAGCATTTCAGAGGCAATTAGTTCGAAGAAGGCTGAAATCCAGTCTACCGTGAGTCAGCAAACGGATATTCAGGCAACAATACGACGGCTCAATGCGGAGTTAGACCAGGCAGAGAAGGAAGCTTCTACGCTGGAAAACACGCGTGTAAAAGCCAAACAAGCGCTTGAAAGACAATACGCTCAAATGCTGGAAGACCCTGATCTGGATCTTTCTTCAAGCCAGAAAGCGTATCAGGATGCCTGGGCTCGCTTGAAACAGAATCAGCAAAACCAACTGGATATTCAGCACGACATTCAAGAACAGCGTATTAAGCTTTCTTCCACCAAAGCTGAAGGCGTAAAATTAGACGCTGAGCTGCTGGGTTTAGAAGACAGCCACTATCGACTTCGTGCACAGCGCCTTCAAGGCGAATTGACTCGCCAGACGTCTCAGACGGTATCTTATGTTCATAATTGTGCTCAGGACGCCACCCTTGCTCAGTGTAAGGAGCAGTCAACCGGGCTTGCTCTGCAAAAAGCAGTAAACCTTTTCCAGTCTGCACTCATCGACAACACCACAGAAAATGATCTGGTGAAACAACATGTTCAGCAGGCAACGCTGAACATTCATGTTGTTAACCATCAGCCTGTCAGAACCGGGTTTATTGATGGCGGACAGTTTCAGGCTAAGCTGGAAGTTGCCGTTGAATCACGCCCTTCTCAAAATGCTGCATGCCGACTTTTGGATATCGATTCCGCATACTGCTTCGACCCTAGCGAAAAGCAGGAAATGTCGAGCCCTCAGAAAGAGGTTCGTTGGGTAACACTGACCGTGCGTTCAAACCAGTATGATGACCGTGTTCTAATCAACGGCGTGAGCTATGGAACGACTCCGGTCGACATCATGCTGCCCACTGGTGCACACACTGTCAGCGTAGTCAAAGATGGTTTCCGTTCGTTCAATCGCGATATGACTTTACGTCAGGATGGCACGCTGCGCGCCGTTCTGGTAGAAAAAGCTAACGTTCCTCGCTCTGGTAAAGCCTTTGCTGACCAACTGAGTGCTAACCAGTCCGCCCCTCAAATGGTCGTCGTCGGTGCTGGAAAGTATTTCATCGGGAAAGGTGGCGAGCAGCAGGTTAATCTCGCTAAAGCCTACTCTATTTCAGCGACACCGATAACGGTGAAGCAGTTTGCAACCTTCGTTAATGACACTGGGTACAAAACCTCTGCTGAAAAAAATCAGACCTGTTCTACTATGGAAAACAGCGTAGAACTTTCAGTAAAAGGAAACTTCTGGCGTCAGCCTGGTTTCAAGCAAAGCGATATGTCGCCAGTGGTTTGCCTGAGTCGCGAAGACGCGCAAGCCTACACCAAATGGCTAAGTCAGAAAACGGGCTATCAGTACCGCCTTCCAACGGAGCAAGAGTGGGAAATCGCCGCACGCGCAGGTTCGTCTGCTTCTTACTGGTGGGGTAACGAATTCGGTAGCGGCAAAGCCAATACCGGCTGGGGTGGAACCAAATGGTCCAATACCAGTAGCTCTCCAGTAAACACGTTCAGACCTAATGCTCTGGGTTTATACGACATGGTGGGTAACGTCTGGGAGTGGACTGGCAGCCGTTTCGGCAGTGCGAAAGGTGGAGCCTGGAGCTTTGCCCCGGCGAAAGCCGCTGCTCATGAAACACTGGAGGTTTCTCCAAATGCCACAACCAACTACATTGGTTTTCGAATCGTAAGGCAACTAGACAAAAGCTAGCTTCTACAGAATTGAAAAGGGCTCCCAAGTTGGGAGCCCTTTTTTGTACAATTTATCTAGAGGTCTAGGAACTAATGCTATTCACGGCACTCTGTCTGTGCCACGGTTGCAGGTTTAACCTTTCCCAAGTGCGTTTTCACCTTTGAGTAGGTAAGCGCAACAATAAAACACGTCGCCTGAACCAATACGATACAAGCACTGGTTGCTCCATCTATATGGAAGCTGATCAAGGTGCCTGCCAAGGTAGAACCAATAGAAACTGACAACGCAATCCAGAGCATGGTGCTGAACTTTCGGGTTAAGACGAAAGCGGTGATCCCTGGTGCGACTAGCATAGCAACCACCATAATCACGCCTACAGCTTGTATCGTGGCGACAATGGTCAATGCAAGCATAACCAACAGCGCATAGTGAAGAAGGGTCACAGGGAGCCCCACAACGCGCGCATGGCTCTTGTCAAAGCAGTAGAGCAGAAAGTCATGACGAAAGATAAGCATGACACAGAAAACTGCTACAGAGATGATCACTGTTTGCCAGAATTCAAAGTCGTTAATACCAAGCATGTTACCAAAGAGAATGTGCAACAAATGCTGCTCGGTTTCGATTTTGGCAAACATAACTAAACCAAGCGCAAACATGCCAGAGAACACAATCCCCATCACGGTGTCTTCTTTTACCCGACTGTTCTCTTTGATGTATCCCGTTAGCAAAGCACATAGCAAACCGGACACAAAGGCTCCGATTGGCAAAGCAATACCAATGACATAAGCAACCACGATGCCGGGCAAAACGGCGTGAGAGATTGCGTCTCCCATTAACGACCAGCCTTTTAAAACCAGATAGCAGGACAAAACTGCACACACGCCACCAACGGCGAGACCAGCCCACAAGGCTCGCATCATAAACGGGTACTGGAAGGGTTCAATAACCCAGCTGATTAAAGCTTCCATTACGCGTCCCTCGCCACTTTACCGGCGTTTCCCAAGCGATTCAGCGCGGCAACACGATCCGAAAACAAGCCGTATTTCGGCGCAAATAAGAAAGCAAGCAGGAACAAAACAGTTTGGATAAGAACGATGATGCCACCCGTTGTGCCATCCAGGAAGTAACTGATGTACGCCCCCAGACCGCTACTTAGCAAGCCAATGCTTGTTGCGATAACCAGCAACCAGCCAAAGCGATCAGTAAGCAGGTAAGCCGTTGCACCTGGAGTAATCACCATGGCGATCACCAGAACGGCACCAACCGTCTGAAGAGACGCTACGGTACAGGCACTCAACAGAGTGAAGAATAAGATTTTCAGTTTTACTGGCGAAAGACCCACTGCAGAAGCTTGTGTTTCATCAAAGAACACCAGCATGAGGTCTTTCCAGAGAACGCCAAGCACTATCAGAGACACAACAGAAATGATGACGATCTGGTACAGGTCTTCGGGACCAATACTCAGAATATTGCCGAAAATGATGGACTGGACATTAATTGAAGTCGGGTTAAGTGAAATTAACAGCAAACCCGCTGCAAAGAAGGTGGTGAAAATGAAACCAATGATCGCGTCCTCTTTAAGGTGAGAAAGCGATTTCAGAGCCGCAATACTGATGGAAGCGAGAAAGCCAGAAAAGAAAGCGCCCACGGCGTATGGCAACCCAAGAGCATACGCTCCAGCAACACCCGGAACCACCGAGTGCGACAAAGCATCACCGATCAGTGACCAGCCTTTTAACATCAGGAAAGCAGAGAGGAATGCACACACAGCACCGACGATTGCGCTAGCGAAAATCGCATTGAGCATGTACTGGTAGCTGAGTGGCTCTAACAAGTATTCCAGCATTATTTGTCCGCCTGATGTTGTGCTTCACTGATCAGTGTAGAGTCGTGTCGACCCGTTCCGTAGAACACTGCGGGTTTTTCGTGATCCGAGATAATGGTAACCGCACGACGGTCTTCATCATTATGTAGCTCTTCACCCGGAATACCAACGTGTTTTAGTACGCCACCAAACGTGGCTTCCAGGTTTTGCTGAGTGAAAGTCACATCCAGAGAACCTGCTGCAATAACGGTACGATTGATAAACACCACTTCATTACAATAGTCTGGAATACTACCTAGGTTATGGGTAGACACTAAAATCAGGTGGCCCTCAGCTCTCAGCTCTCTTAAAAGCTGCATGATGGCGTTTTCAGTGGTGAAATCGACACCCGTAAACGGTTCATCGAGAAGAATGGTTTTACTTTCCTGAGCCAGAGCCCGTGCAAGAAAGACTCGTTTTTTCTGCCCGCCAGACAATTCGCCAATCTGCCTTTTTGCCAGTTGAGAAATGCCCATTCGGTCCATGGCATCCGCGACTTTTTGTTTGTCGGTTTTGCTTGGGCGACGCAGAAAATTCATGAAGCCGTAGCGACCTTGCATCACTACATCTTCAACTAATACCGGGAAATCCCAGTCTATGTCTTCACTTTGTGGTACATACGCCACTAAGTTGCTCTTCAGGGCTTTGTTTATCGTCATTCCAGATACACAAATATCACCTGAAGAGAGCTTCACTAAGCCCATAATGCTTTTAAAAAGGGTCGATTTACCGCCGCCATTGATCCCGACGAGGGCACATATAGTGCCCCCATCAAGAGAAAAGTTGACGTGGTTTATCGCTGTGAAGCCGTTGTTGTATGTCACACCAACGTTGGATACTTCTAAGCTGGCCGACATCGAACTCATAACGCAAAGCCATCCGCTACTGTTTGGGTGGTTACTTTAAGAAGGTCCAGATAGGTAGGTACTGGTCCATCCTGCTTAGACAGGGAATCTACGTATAGCACACCGCCATACTTAGCATTAGTTTCCCTTACAACCTGTTTTGCAGGTTTATCAGAGATTGTACTCTCACTGAACACAACTGGAATCTGATTTTCACGAATTTTGTCAATTAGAGACTTAACTTGCTTAGGAGTTCCTTGCTGATCAGCATTGATCGGCCATAGGTACGCTTCTTTTAAACCGTAGTCTTTCGCCAGGTAGCTGAATGCACCTTCACTAGTCACCAACCAGCGTTTGTCTGCTGGGATGGCATCCATACGCGCACGAATCGGAGCATCAAGTTGTTTAACTTGGTCAGCGTAAGCTTTTGCGTTCTTGTTATAAGTGTCTGCATTCTCAGGATCATGCTTAACTAACGCAGAACGGATGTTCTCGATGTAGATAAGTGCGTTGCTGGTAGACATCCAAGCGTGAGGATTCGGTTTACCCTGATAAGGGCCTTCATAGATTGAAAGCGGTGCAATGCCTTCCGTTAGTGTTACAGAAGGTACGCCGCTGATGTTACTGAAGAAGCGCTCGAACCAGCGTTCCAGGTTCATGCCATTCCACATGACCAGATCAGCAGATTGCGCTTTAACAATGTCTTTGGGGGTTGGTTGGTAATCGTGAATTTCGGCGCCAGGTTTGGTAATAGAAACCACTTCAGCTGCATCGCCAGCCACGTTCTGTGCCATGTCTTGAATGATGGTGAACGTCGTTACTACTTTCAACTTTGCAACTGCCAAACCTGGCACTAATAAAAGGCTACATAATCCCAACCGGGCTAAAACTTGTTTCATTATATCGTCCTGAGTTAATAAGTTGGCAAGAATCGTAAATGATAATTATTATCATTTCAATAAAAACTAGGAAATTTACTTGCCCTAAATCTCCAAATCACGTGCTTCAGATGAATAATAATACGAAATTTGTCGAATCTAATCAGATTTTCCTTCAAAAGGGGGGAATTCCCCCCTTTTTCCGAAAAAAAACCTGTTTTATCTTAACTGTCATAGAGTTAGCTGCAGTCCAGTGCAGTTACCTCTTGATATCGCTAAGGTATCGTTATGATCACTTAGACCCTGAAGTTGATCATAACCTCTTCTACACGTCGACAAGATGTATCTTGTGTTAGCCAGCTCCCTCAAGCTGGCTTTTTTTTAAACGAGTTCACTTGAACATATAACATGCGCTGTCTTCTTAATTATGAGACTGATATGATTATTGACAAGTAACGTAGTACAACAGAGCGAATATCGTGCCCAACACAACTCTCTTATCTATTATCGATCAAATTCCGGGATGTTGGGGCTGCAAAGACACAAACTCAGTTTTTGTTTACGCCAATAAAGCGTTTGGCAATCTGATAGGGTTAGACAATCATCTCGACTGCATAGGTAAGTCCGATTTTGATATCTCCAGCCCTTCTACTTTGTGTGCTACCGATTTCCGAAGGCAGGACGTCTATGTCATGGAAACCAAGCAAACCCTCAAGATCCTCGATATCCACCCCTACCCCGACGGAAAATGGCGCGCCCACATTTTTACAAAAACCCCTTGGTTCAACGAGAACAATGAAATCGTTGGCGTTATTTTCCACGGACAAGAACTTGAAGACACCGCCATTCTGGAGGTTGGACACTGGATTTGCAGAGCGACAGGTCAAAGCCTTAAACGAGACCTCTACTCAAGCACTCTTTGCAGTACGCCTAAAAAAATCAACCAACGAGAGTCACAGGTTCTTTTCTTCTTGCTATACGGAAAAAAACCTCAGTTCATCGCAAACGCCATGAACATTTCTGTGAAAACGGTAGAAGGACACGTTGCCAGATTGCGGAACAAATTTGGGGCAAGTACAAAAAACGAACTGATTGAACTCGCATTAGATGAGGGGTTTGGTTCAGTGATTCCTGAAAGTTTACTTAAACATCAGATATCGGTTGTACTGAGCCACAACATTTGACTCGATAGATAAACACTTTTTCCTTTACATCCGTCCTTCCACATGGCGAACAAGCTACAAAACAAATCACCTAAACTCATTGATAGAGCCAATAAATCATTTTATTACATAACGTTATATTGCCATTTAAACCAAAAACCAGAATGGCACTTAAATATTTAGAACTGAATATGAAATTTTTAAGATATTGTGTATTCAAAATGTAACCATCAATACACATTTAGAAAAACCATCTCACTAGGCTCATATACGTTATTATTTGGCTCTTCCCTCCGATCATATTCCAACTCTTCTTACACATTCATTTACAAACACGAAACATTTAAACGTCGTTTTTTCTTCACTTAATGGTTTAAAAATACCGTATTGGAGCTCATTTCAATCTGAACCTCGTAAATGTAATAAATATTTACACTTCACAGCTAAAGTCTCAGTAATTACACATAACCCCTTACCACATATAAAGTTAACTTCTCTAATTGAGCCTTTATTGAAAGTTTAAACTTAGGTAAAAATAGCCAAAATCGTTAAATTTGAGCTGATATTTAAAGTTTGAGCTTTTAATATAAAACCAGTTTCTCTTTCATTAAAAAAACACTTAAAAACAACATTTTAAAAGATAAAAATCACTAAAATCACATACCATCTAACTTTTATTTTAGAGTGGTAAATAATTTTATGGAATGAAGATCAAATCTTTGTTTTCAATTTTGTACAAATATCATTGTGAGCCATTTAGAAATTTTTCTACTCAAAAAGAAACTTTAATATTCTCGGTGTAGGCAAGAGTGGAACGCGACAATGGTTCCGAACTTTTTGTAATAACTTTAGAGATACAAATTAATTATTGGATTGTTATCGCTACATATAAAAAACCGTAAATAGATAGTTTTTAAAATCAATAAACTTTAACTCTTTAATATTATTGAATTTATAAAAACAAAATACAGACTTTAGCATTTAGAAATCTGTTTTTTCTATTAAACAATTATTTTTCTTCGAGAAATAAGTAAGGTTCTTATGTCGCAAAACTTTGAAATTCAATCGTATTTCTTTTTATTAGTAGGTGAAAATTATGAGAGCTTTAACACTTCTTCTAGCAGGCTTTGCGTTTTCGGTAAGTGCACAACCAGTAAACATGTGGAGAGTCGTATACGATCAGTTGGACTTAGGCGGTCTTAAAACCCCGAATGAGAAGGTTCACATTGAATGTAGTTTCGATTTACTTTCAGTTAACTTAATGAGATACCACGAAACAACCACAATGAAACTGAACAAAGCGCCTAACCGTAAGCGCTGTGAGTTCGCAATACAAGATGTCGTTAAGCGTGATACCCCGTTTAAATTTTCCTTTGATTTCAAGACTAACGACAACTTTGCACACTACAATCGCTGGCACAGCTACTTCCAGCTTCACTCAAGACCAGATCAAGGTGAAGCGTGGCGCTGCCCAATCATGGCTCTGGAGTCTGTGAACGGAACCTTGAGAATGTATAACCGCTGGGACGAAGACCGTATTTCAACAACAACAAACGGTACTTGTGGTAACACTGGTAACTCAATTGAATACAGAAAACTATTCAGCGATTACTACTACGAACCAAACACTTGGTACACCATTGAGCTAAGCGGTGAGCTTTCTTACGATAAAGATGCTTGTCTGACTGTTAAAATTAACGACGAAGTTATGTCAGACGTATGTGGTCCCAACACGTACAACGATGTAAACAAGCCTTACATCAAGTTTGGCATCTACAAGCCAACGGGCTGGGAAACCGATAACGAAGAAATCGAGTTGAACATCAAGAATGTTAAGTACTACGAGCTAGCAAACTAAGTCACATTCTTTCCCAAAAAAAACGCCACACTCTAAGCAGTGTGGCGTTTTTGTATAGAATTTTTAAAAAATGCCGATTCTATGGTGCGAGGCGATCAATGTCCCAATGCTGTTCATCTTCTTTAGTAAACAAGAAACGATCGTGAAGTCGGTGTTCACCTCCCTGCCAGAATTCCATACTTTCAGGTTTCACTCTGAAACCTCCCCAGAAAGTCGGGACAGGAATTTCCCCTTCTTCAAACTGCTTTTTTAATTCCATATATTTGCTAAGCAGCATGCTTCGCGCTGATAGACGGCTACTTTGCTTACTCGCAATTGCCGCAATCTGGCTTTCTTTTGGGCGAGAAGAAAAGTATTTCATGTTTTCCATAGCACTCAACTTGTGAGCAATTCCAGTCACATGAACTTGCCTTTCCAGAGGGTGCCACGGGAAGTGAAGGCTGATCTTGCTATGATTTTCCAGGTGCTGGGCTTTACGGCTACCTAAATTGGTATAAAAAACAAAGCCATCTTTGTCGACACTTTTTAGCAAAACGATGCGTTGAAATGGCATACCATTCTCGTCTACCGTCGCCACCGTCATCGCCGTTGGGTCAGTCAGCTTGGCATCAACAGCTTGCTGCAACCAAAAATTAAACTGCTCGATAGGGTCTGCCTTGAGATCTCGGCGTCTCAGTCCGCCCTTGGTGTATTCGCGACGAATATCTGAAAGTTCCATTTCTACTCCTTCTGGTTTTCGACGATTTTGCGCTTAAGGTTATGGGAACTCAAGTCATTTACGTTTTTCCGCCAAAAAAGTGGCAATGTTTCCCTTAATATTTCCACCAGCGGCAATTAATGGTCCTAATTTTGGCAATTTTTCTTGGAAAAGGTAAAGAAGTGAAGCTAATGCACGCCACATTTTGATTATAATTAAATGAACAACTTAACAATTTATTAATCCGATAATAAGATTCAGAAGCATAAGCACGAAAATTGCTTCAAGATAACAAAGACATTGTTCTGTAGAGGTCACGCACCTCTTTACCCTTTAATTTACGTCTATTCCGTTGCAAGGAAACTTCATGGACACTAAGAGCCTCAAAAAACTGGACTCAAAAGAGTTGGACTACGTGGACGACAAAACGGCAGCATTGCTGTTAAACACGCCGAGTAGTGCAAGGATTTTGTTGTGGGTCGTGGTACTGTTTTTTGCCATCGCCATTGGATGGGCTGCGTGGGCGCACATAGATAAGGTCACGGTCGGGCAAGGCAAGGTCATCCCTTCTTCACAATTGCAGGTTGTTCAGAACCTGGAAGGCGGACTGGTGAAAAAGATTCTGGTTCATGAAGGTGAACTGGTTGAAAAAGGTCAGCAACTCCTGCTGATTGATGACACACGTTTCCGTTCTGACTTCAGAGAAAGAGAACAACAAGTCACTAACCTGACGGCGAGTGTGTTGCAGCTTTCGGCTTCCATTGCCAGCATTAAGATCCGTGAAGACCTGGATCCCGATAACTGGAGAGACAGTGTAGTCATCGAAACAGATAAGCTGATTTTCCCAGAACAACTAACAGAAAACGATCCACAACTTGTTGAGCGTCAGTATGCCGAATACACGCAAGATCTCAATAATCTGAAAAACCAGGTTTCTCTACTGGACCAGCAAGTAAAGCAGAAGCAACAAGACTTAGTCGAAATCAAAGCCCGTGTGGACAACCTAAAGCGCAGCTATGATTTTGCCCAAAAAGAACTCGACATCACTAAGCCGCTCGCCAATGAAGGTATCGTCCCTCGTATTGAGCTGCTAAAACTCGAAAGACAACTGAACGACACAGGTCGAGAACTGACATCGACCGAACTTAAAGTACCCGTTCTGACTTCTGCAATCCGTGAAGCCATTCTCAGCCGAATCGATGCTGCTTTGAAGTTCCGTTCCGAGCAACAGGAAAAACTCAATCAGGCACAGGATAAACTGTCTTCTCTGACGGAATCGACGGTGGGTCTGGAAGATCGTGTAAACCGTACTATTGTGGTTTCACCAGTGACGGGAACCATCAAAAAACTTCACACCAATACGGTTGGTGGTGTTATTCAGCCAGGCATGGATCTGGTTGAAATCGTTCCAACTGAAGACACCCTTTTAGTAGAAGCGAAAATCGCCCCTCAGGACATTGCCTTTTTAAGACCAGGTCTGCCTGCTATCGTTAAATTCAGTGCTTATGATTTTACTCGTTATGGCGGACTGGAGGGAATTCTGGAACACATCAGTGCTGACACCATTCAGGACGAGGAAGGCAATAGCTTTTACCTTGTTCGTGTTCGCACATTGCAAGACAGTTTTGGTCACTCAGAGCAGCTTCCGATCATTCCGGGGATGACTACCTCGGTCGATATTATTACAGGCAAGCGCTCTGTTCTGGATTATTTATTGAAACCTATCTCACGCGCCCAGCAAACGGCTTTGCGTGAATAATTGGGGGAGAAACACATGAGTGTTCTTCGGAGAAACCGCCCATCTACATTTGGTTCAGTTTGTTTTTAACTGAGTTTTATCGCTGATGGTCTTCAACCGATTAAAGGCAGGCATGCTTCTGGCGTGCTTGCTGTCACTTTCTTTTACCTCAGGCGCGCTCAATAAAAAAGAGCAGCGCTGGGTGGAAGCTGTGCGCGGGACTTACGGGGATCGCGCCGCTAAACGTGTTTCGGCATGGCGAGAAGGCATTGCAGATTTCCACAAGCTCAAAGAGAGCCAACAGCTTGAAGCCGTGAACAACTTCTTCAATCAGATGTACTTTGTTGACGACATCAAGCTATGGGGTCGGAAGGACTACTGGGCGACTCCTCTTGAGTTTTTGGGGAGTGCAGCTGGTGACTGTGAAGATTTCACAATTGCAAAATATTTCTCGCTGCTTGAGTTGGGTGTCCCAGACAAGAAATTGCGGTTAGTGTACGTTAAAGCCATTGAATTAAATCAGTTTCACATGGTTTTAGCGTACTATCGTACACCAAGCTCGCAGCCTTTGATTTTGGATAACTTGATTCCAGACATCAAACCCGCTTCTAAACGCCGCGACTTATTACCTATTTACAGCTTTAACGGTAAAAACCTATGGCTGATGAAAGAAAAAGCCAGCGGTAAGTTAGCAGGAAAATCGTCTCGCCTGAGCCTATGGAATG
>NZ_AFWJ01000245.1 GCF_000222685.1 Vibrio nigripulchritudo ATCC 27043
GAACTTGGCTTTTCGAGAAGTTTTTCTCTCAAAGCGGAGGTGCATTCTAGCGAGATAATTTGAAGAGTCAAATACTTTTTCAAATTTATTTTCTCAGAAGTTTTTCACCTCTCTGATTCAGCTGAAGCCTTGTGGCGTCTGCCGTGTCAGTGAGGCGGCATTATAGAGACACGAATCACATTGGCAAGCCTTTTTTAGAAAAAAACCGAAAAAAATGCCTTTTTCTTCAAATCTTTTCTAAACGCCTTATTTATCCATATTTTGCCCCAGACTTAACACATGTTATCCACAAAGTTATTCATTTTGGTACAAAAAATGTTCAGCTCTATTTGGACTGAAAAAAGAAAAGCTGCCTAAGCAGCTTTCAATACGTCTATATAAAGGTGGAATTTAGATTCCTGAGCCGTCGCTCTCTCCTTCATCTTCATGGAGACCACATTCACGTTTGAGTCCAAAGAAGCGTGTCTCTTCTTCGCTCATACCA
>NZ_AFWJ01000244.1 GCF_000222685.1 Vibrio nigripulchritudo ATCC 27043
AGAGTGAATATCACACTCGCAGTTGGGCTATCGCCAAGCGGTAAGGCAGCGGCTTTTGATGCCGCCATTCCCTGGTTCGAATCCAGGTAGCCCAGCCATTATTAAGAATTGAAGTTCAAAACATTGAGTTTCAAGTCAAAACAGTATATAAACTAATCCGTTGCGGTGGTGGCGGAATTGGTAGACGCGCTAGCTTCAGGTGCTAGTGTCCGAAAGGACGTGAGGGTTCAAGTCCCTCCCTCCGCACCAACAGTTTATTTAGTAGGGCTATCGCCAAGCGGTAAGGCAGCGGCTTTTGATGCCGCCATTCCCTGGTTCGAATCCAGGTAGCCCTGCCACTAATTACAACGTTGTTGAGATTTTACCAATTATCTTGATAACTACAGATTTTGTTGCGGAAGTGGCGGAATTGGTAGACGCACCAGATTTAGGTTCTGGCGCCGCAAGGTGTGAGAGTTCAAGTCTCTCCTTCCGCACCATTATT
>NZ_AFWJ01000243.1 GCF_000222685.1 Vibrio nigripulchritudo ATCC 27043
GGTATAAGTCGCTTTGAAAACAGGGTTACACTGCATAGCAGACATCATCGCCATATACAGAACGGTTCGAACTTGCGCTCTTCCTCCTTGAATCACCTGCTTGCCTTTGTAACGCCCACTTTCTCGAGTAATTGGTGCAACACCAATGAGGGAGGCCGCTTGTTTGTTGATGATGCAACCCAGTTCGGGAACGTTGCTGATGATTGATGCAGCCGCGATGTTTCCAATGCCAGGAACACTTTGCAGGATGTCGTTTTTGGTCTGATAGTCTGGACATGATTCGATGAGTTCAACCAGCTTATCCTCGATGTTTGAAATCTGTTTTTTCATGGCAGTCAGCATTGGCTTGATGGTCGAATGGAGAGATTTGGGCAATACCTGAATACGGTTCTTCTCCATTGTTTGCATAGAGAGTAGCTGATTGCGACGTATGACTAAGTCACTCATCAATCGTATGTTTTCTGCTTTTATGATGGAGATGTTGGGCTTGATT
>NZ_AFWJ01000242.1 GCF_000222685.1 Vibrio nigripulchritudo ATCC 27043
CGTATAAGTCGCTTTGAAAACAGGGTTACACTGCATAGCAGACATCATCGCCATATACAGAACGGTTCGAACTTGTGCCCTTCCTCCTTGAATCACCCGCTTGCCTTTGTAACGCCCACTTTCTCGAGTAATAGGTGCAACACCAATGAGGGAGGCCGCTTGTTTGTTGGTGATGTAACCCAGTTCGGGGACGTTGCTGATGATTGATGCAGCTGCGATGTTTCCAATGCCAGGAACACTTTGCAGGATATCGTTTTTGGTCTGATAGTCTGGACATGATTCGATGAGTTTAACCAGCTTATCCTCGATGTTTGAAATCTGTTTTTTCATGGCAGTTAGCATTGGCTTGATGGTCGAATGCAGAGATTTTGGCAATACTTGAATGCGATTTTTCTCCATGGTCTGCATAGAGAGTAGCTGATTGCGACGTATGACTAAGTCACTCATCAATCGAATGTTTTCTGCTTTTATGATGGAGATGTCGGGCTTGATA
>NZ_AFWJ01000241.1 GCF_000222685.1 Vibrio nigripulchritudo ATCC 27043
AGATGCAATGGCAGACGAGCCTGCTCCACTGGCAGAAGATCTAGTGCCAGAAGTTGAAGCATCAGTTTCGGAAGAAGTTGTTTCAGAAGAGCCTGTTTTAGAAGAGCCAGAGTCCATTGAATTGGACGATGCTGAACTGGGCGAGTTCGATGAATCGGTTGCATTGGATGCAATGGTCGATGAGCCAGCTCCACTGGCAGAAGATCTAGCACCAGAAGTTGAAGCGCCAGTTTCGGAAGAAGTTGCTTCCGATGAGCCAGAATCCATTGAACTGGACGATGCAGACTTGGGCGAGTTCGATGAAGATGCCGCCTTGGATGCAATGGCAGACGAGCCAGCTCCACTGGCAGAAGATCTAGAGCCAGAAGTTGAAGCGCCGGTTTCAGAAGAAGTTGTTCCAGAAGAGCCTGTTTTAGAAGAACCAGAGCCCATTGAACTGGACGATGCCGACCTAGGCGAATTCGATGAAGCGGCAGCGTTGGATGCAATGGCA
>NZ_AFWJ01000240.1 GCF_000222685.1 Vibrio nigripulchritudo ATCC 27043
GAATTACCGAACGTTGTTATTAAAACTGGGGGCCATACTCGTCACATTATGTGGGGCCGCCATCATTGTATTTTTTGTCGTGAGAGTGGTTCCTGGCAACCCCATCGCGATGATGTTACCACCCGGTGCTACTGAAGAAGATATCGCCCGGTTAACGGCACTGTATGGGTTAGATAAATCCCTGCCTGAACAATTTTTTGTCTGGATTGGGGGAGTGGTGCAAGGCGACTTCGGTACTTCGATCACAACACGGCAACCGGTGTTAGAACTGGTGTTAGGGCGCTTGCCGGCGACGCTCGAACTGTCTTTAATGGCGTTGGTAATCGCTATTTTGATGGGAGGAGCATTGGCTTTGTCTGGCACGCTCTGGCGCGAAAGCAAAGTAGAATCAACCATTGATGTCACTAATGGCGTGGCGCTTTCCGTACCGGATTTCTTGTGGGGGCTGTTATTGATATTGGTATTTGGTGTCTTCTGGCCGCTCTTCCATATCTCAGGG
>NZ_AFWJ01000239.1 GCF_000222685.1 Vibrio nigripulchritudo ATCC 27043
AAATTTCAAAAAAGACTTGTCATCGAAACTCATCTCCCTATAATGCCGCCTCACCGACACGGAGTGAGACGAACATCACAAACCGAGCCGGGTAGAGAGGAAAAGAAAATTTCAAAAAAATCTTGACTCTCAAAATTCGGAGCGTAATATACGCACCCCTAACGGCAAGACGCAGAGCGGCTTAGTC
The DNA here is from genome assembly GCF_000222685.1 of Vibrio nigripulchritudo ATCC 27043. GTDB lineage: Bacteria > Pseudomonadota > Gammaproteobacteria > Enterobacterales > Vibrionaceae > Vibrio > Vibrio nigripulchritudo. Next base: position 188 of record NZ_AFWJ01000239.1, read on the forward strand.
AGTTAGAAAAAGCTCTTTAAAAATATAGACCTATCAATCTGTGTGGGCACTCGTTGATGATAATCCAAATAGATACTTCGGTATCGATTTAGGTTTCAATGAACTGAGTGACCATTCGAATTGGGAAGCAGCCTTGAGCTGTTTTGTTTTACTTTTTCAAAAGTGAAAACCAATAAGAGCACAGTCAATTCAAACATTACTTTATGTAATGTTCAGTATTCATTGAGCCGACCAAAATCTTAAATTGAAGAGTTTGATCATGGCTCAGATTGAACGCTGGCGGCAGGCCTAACACATGCAAGTCGAGCGGAAAC
>NZ_AFWJ01000238.1 GCF_000222685.1 Vibrio nigripulchritudo ATCC 27043
ATGCGGAAGTGGCGGAATTGGTAGACGCACCAGATTTAGGTTCTGGCGCCGCAAGGTGTGAGAGTTCAAGTCTCTCCTTCCGCACCATTATTTAGAGTGAACATCACACTCGCAGTTGGGCTATCGCCAAGCGGTAAGGCAGCGGCTTTTGATGCCGCCATTCCCTGGTTCGAATCCAGGTAGCCCAGCCATTATTTCTTCTGTCGAAATCTTTTTAAATTTTCGGTAGAAGTGGAGTTGAGATTGTATTATATTGTCTCGCTCGAAAAACATGGCTACGTAGCTCAGTTGGTTAGAGCACATCACTCATAATGATGGGGTCACAGGTTCGAATCCCGTCGTAGCCACCATACAATTGTTATTGGCTTTTACCAATTAGCGGATAACAAGATAGAAAATTTGAGACGCGGAAGTGGCGGAATTGGTAGACGCACCAGATTTAGGTTCTGGCGCCGCAAGGTGTGAGAGTTCAAGTCTCTCCTTCCGCACCATCTCAAACTCTTCTATCAAAACAAATTC
>NZ_AFWJ01000237.1 GCF_000222685.1 Vibrio nigripulchritudo ATCC 27043
AAGTTTTGGTGTTTATCTGTTTTGGCGATCGTCTTTACACCTTTCAGTTTGTGCCTTTCACGTTCTTTCCGGTGGCACTATATGCGGAGTGTTTGCTTTGATTTCACCGCTTACGGTTTCTAACTCTTAGCCTATTTCTTTGGTGCTTCTTCTCTTTCGTGGTTTTTACTAAGTCAGAATTGTCTTTCTTTGGTGTTGCCGTCGAAGTGCGAGGAACGAATCCTTTTCTAATTTGAAGTCAGTAAAAGTAGGGCAGTTCAGTGCGTTTTTCTTCTAGCCAACTCTCGTCTCTTAATCGAGTTTAAGTTTTGTAGCTGCCCGTCTCACTTCAGTGTTCAAAGCCTTTCATATCATGCCAGTTTTCAATATCTTGGAGCGCATAAATAGAAGTAGCGCATGTACTAACAAATTGCTTAAGAGTGATTCGTAACGCGTGGCATTTTTACTTTGCGGTGGCTTATGGTGATTAAGGCGCCGTGCGGTAACTTTTGTATTGCGTTACTCACACCTTAGCAAGGCG
>NZ_AFWJ01000236.1 GCF_000222685.1 Vibrio nigripulchritudo ATCC 27043
TAACGCCTTGCTAAGGTGTGAGTAACGCAATACAAAAGCTACCGCACGGCGCCTTAATCACATAAGCCACCGCATAGTAAAAATGCCACGCGTTACGAATCACTCTTAAGCAATTTGTTAGTACATGCGCTACTTCTATTTATGCGCTCCAAGATATTGAAAACTGAGATGATATGAAAGGCTTTGAACACTGAAGTGAGACGGGCAGCTACAAAACTTTACCCCGTCGGGAAGACGAAAGTTAGCTAGAAGAAAAACGCACTAAAACCCTTTCTTTCACTCAGTTCAAATTAGAAAAGAATTAGTTCCCCGCACTTCGACAGCAACACCAAAGAAAGACAATTCTGACTTAGTAAAAGCCACGAAAAAGAAGAAGCGCCACAGAAATAGGATAAGAGTTAGAAGCCGTAAACGGTGAAGTCAAAACGAACACTCCGCATATAGTGCCACCGGAAAGAACGTGAAAGGCACTAACTGAAAGGTGTAAATACAAGCGCTAAAACAGATAAACACCAAAACTG
>NZ_AFWJ01000235.1 GCF_000222685.1 Vibrio nigripulchritudo ATCC 27043
CTTCACGCCCCTTTTTTGCATCTGAACCTAAGCTCGCGTCTGAACTTGACCGTTACTTCAGTTTTGCCAAGAACTTGTCGGATTCCGTAATGGCGGATTTCATTTCCTTGATTGCCAGTTCGATGTCTTTTTCCAAACTCATGAACTCGCCCTGAAGAGAGCCAATGGCACTGGCATTGAGGTTGTGTTTTAGGTTTAGTGTGTTATCACGCAAAGTATTCAGTACGGGTGTCATTTTCTTCTCTGCGCGTTTCATGGCGCGGAGCATGGTTTTGTATGATGCCTTGGTCTGCTTTAACTTGGTCTCACTGTCGCGGCGAAGTTTGCTGCTGGTGTAAAGATCCAGTTCCTGTTCCCATTCTTCAAATAGGGCATCTGAAACCTCTTCTATGGCGCCGATGCGTTTGGATACGGTTTCTGCTGCATCCACGCTGTCCTCGTACTTATCGTTGATTTTCTCGTACATGGATTCCAGATCGCCACCGTCAAACTGGGTGAGTGCAGAGAGCACTTCTAACGCACTGGAAAATTCTTCCTGCGCTTCCTGCTGGGCATTTTGAGCATCTTCTACCCGGTCAACCATGATGTCCCGCTTGTGAATGCCCACCTTTTCCATTGCAGAATAATAGGTCGATTCACAGCCAGTCATCAGAAACAAAGACATTGCCATAGCAAAAACAAAACGCATTTGAATTTCCTTTTCGTATAGAATTGAAAGCACTATGGAACACTTAACAGGGAGATACAAGTTGAAGTTCGACGAGATAGCCGTTCATTCTCAACATTTTTTCCGCTACTTGCTTGGGCGTATGAATCATGACCGCCTGACCGTCAGTGCAGGCTACATGGCTTACATCACGTTATTGTCTTTGGTGCCCATGTTGACGGTGCTGCTGTCGGTGCTTTCCAAGTTCCCCGTGTTTGCCAATGCAGGCGATGTGCTCCAGGAGTTCGTCATTACCAACTTTGTCCCGGCAGCAGGTGCGGCAGTGAAATCGGCGCTCAATGATTTTGTGGCCAATACGGGCAAAATGACTGCAGTTGGTGGTGGTTTCCTGTTTGTTGCAGCTCTGATGCTGATTTCTAACATCGATAAAAACCTTAACTACATCTGGCGAGTGCAGCAAAAACGTCGCCGTGTGTATTCGTTTTCCATGTACTGGATGGTACTGACACTTGGTCCTATTCTTGTTGGAACCTCCATTGCTGCTACCTCATACGTGACCTCGCTAAACTTAATTGAAAGCGAGACCATTTCTTCGGTGTACTCCATGCTGCTCGGCTGGCTGCCTTTTATTCTGTCTTTTCTGGCATTCATGGGGCTCTACATGCTGGTGCCCAACAAAAAAATTCTACTGCGTGATGCGGCAATCGGTGCACTAGTGGCTGCTATCCTGTTTGAAATGAGTAAAAAAGGTTTTGCCATGTACATTACTCAGTTCCCTTCATACCAGTTGATTTATGGTGCGCTGGCGGCAATTCCTATCCTGTTTGTCTGGGTTTATCTGTGTTGGTTAATTGTGCTGGTTGGAGCAGAAGTGACCGCGAGCCTCGGTGAACGGGAAATGTGGTACAGTAGTGAGCCTGAAATAAAAGAAGAACAATAAGGAAGCGATACATGATCGCCTTAATTCAAAGAGTCAGTGAAGCCGCCGTTCGCGTAGAAGGCGAGGTGGTTGGCGAAATCAATCAAGGGTTACTTATCTTGCTCGGCGTCGAAAAAGAAGACGACGAAGCCAAAGCAAAACGCCTGATGGAACGGGTACTCACGTACCGAGTTTTTGAAGATGATCAGGGAAAAATGAATCTAAACGTACAAGATGTGAACGGAAGCGTTTTGGTTGTGTCTCAATTTACATTACCCGCAGATACAAAAAAAGGAACGCGACCAGGTTTCTCTAAAGGCGCCCACCCTGCGGATGCAGAGCGTCTGTACGATTATTTTTCTGATCTATGTGAAGAAAAAATCGGTACACAGCGAGGAAGGTTCGGCGCAGATATGAAAGTGTCGCTGGTCAATGACGGACCGGTTACCTTCTGGTTGCAGGTATAAGAAGCAGGTAATGCGTTTGGGGCGCACTGCTGCCACTCGCTTCGCTAGAGCAAAGGATTCTCATGTTTAAATTAATCACGCCTAAGACAGCGAATCAGCTGAACAAATATTATCATTTTCGATGGCAAATGCTGCGCGAACCATGGCGTTTGCCTGTGGGCTCTGAGCGCGACGAATACGACGAAATGAGCCACCACAGAATGATCGTGGACAGCAAAGGCAGACCCATGGCCATTGGTCGCCTGTACATCACTCCGGATAATGAAGGTCAGATTCGTTATATGGCGGTGAAGCCTAATCGCCGTAGCAAAGGCATCGGATCGTTGGTGTTGGTGGCATTAGAATCGTTCGCTCGTCAGGAAGGCGTGAAGCGTCTGGTGTGTAATGCCCGTGAAGATGCCATCGCTTTTTACCAAAAGAACGGCTTTGAAAATCAGGGTGAATTGAGTGACGAGCGTGGTCCGGTGCGTCACCAGCAAATGGTGAAATCGCTCGATCCGTTAGCGAATGTTCTCCGAAGACCAGACTGGTGCGCCGACTTGCAAGATCGATGGGAAAGCCAGATTCCGATCAGCGACAAAATGGGCATCAAAATCAATCAGTACACTGGATACCGATTTGAGTGCAGTGCTCAGTTGAACCCTAACCTCAACCCTCATAACACCATGTTCGCAGGCTCTGCATTTACGCTGGCAACATTAACGGGGTGGGGGATGACCTGGCTCTTAATGAAAGAACGTGGTTTAGAAGCCGATATTGTGTTGGTCGATAGCCAGATTCGTTACCGACATGCAGTAGAACAGAATCCGATTGCTGCCACGTCTCTGGATGGCATCAGTGGAGACTTGGATAGATTAGCGGCAGGCAGAAAAGCGCGTGTGGTCATCAACGTGTCGATCTACAGCGGCGAGCACGCAGCTGTCGAATTTATTGGCACCTACATGCTGCTGCCAAATTACCAACAAATGCTGGGGCGTTAGTCCTCAGTATTGTTATTGCAGACTTCTCGCGTAATTGGGGCACTGGAAAGCGGTTCGTAACGCCAGTGCCCGCACTCTCCGCTAAGTTGTAACCTTAATTCCCCGTCTTCCGGGTGCACCAGATCCAGTTTCCCCTGCAAGCTTCCAGTAAAGTCGCTGCCCGCAATGTTGGATTCGCGAATGTCTATTCGACCTCTGTCTACATCAATCAGCAAGTCTGAAACCAAAACGTCAGATGGCGCTTTCTTAGACAGCTCAAGTGGCACGGTAGGATCCATCAGTGCAGCGAAGTGAGAAGAGGTCAAAAGGTCACGAAACTGAGTCGAAACGAACCCAGAAATGCTGTGATTGAACGAAGTCTGGTCACCAGACAAACCGGAGAGCTCAAATTGGGTATCAGTCAGCCCAGACAAATCAAATGGAAGAGGATGAAGGTATCGCCAGGTTTCGATTGGAATGCCGTCTCCCTGAAATTTCAGTTTCCATGGGCGGCTGTATTGACGGAAATCCCATTGACCCTGAGCGCGAATTAATCCGTCGGTAACCGGAATAATGACTTTGTCGAGAAAACTGATGCCACCTTCTGAATGCGCTTCTATCAGCAACTGAGAGCCGATGAGTTTGCCAAAGTTCGCACTGTTCGCGGTCAGTGCCAGATTACCCTGCCACAACCCCATCTGACCATTTCTCAGAATGTCCAGTTGCTTACCCTGAACGTTAAGACCTGATATCTGGCGACGTGGCTCAGAATGTAAATCAATGTATTGCGCACGTTTAATGGCTAGCGAATCGATAGTCAGGTTGGCTAAGCGGTCGGTCTGTTCTTTAAAGGGTTGTAACGTCAGCTCGCTATCGGTGTGCCATTCAACCCCAGTAAGGTTTAACTGCGAAAGGTGCCAGGTGTCGGGAGTAAATTCTCCGTTGAGCTGAATATAGCCTTGCCCCATACCCACGTTGGCGCTGTTCACCACAATAAGATCAGGAGATAAAGTCGCTTCGATGACGGGCTCCAGCCAGAGTTGGTTAGCAAAGTCGAGGCTCTCTGCATCCAGAGACACGCTGCCAGATGGCTGCTTCCAAAGTTCGAACGGGAAGCGAATGTCCTCAAGCGTCATATCCGCCTGTACCATGGCGAAAGACGGAAACTCTAAGTCACTGCGGAGCACATCCACACGCTCAATGAAAATTTCATTGCTGTCTGCGTTTGCCCACTTAAACTTTTTCAGGGTTTTCCAGTCATCTTTGGTGACGGTAAGTTCATTGAGGGAAGCGCTCACCACGCGCCAGCGGTTTTCTTTCCATTCTGCCTGACCGGACAGCGAGCCTCCTCGCCAGTTGAAGGACAAACCATAAATTTTCTTGGTTTCAGCGAAAATATCGGCATCCAGCAGTGCATTATTAAAGGCTTCATTTTGCCAGTAGATTTGGTCGGCACTGAGTTGAATCTCGCCGTACCAACGCCAGATGGGGTGATCACTGACCACTGGATCTTTAATCTGGAATTTTAAGCCTCGTACGATCCACTCCGGGTTGGAAAAGTCTAAGTTATCGATTGCAAACTGATGAACACGAACGAATGATAGCGGACGAATATTAGGCACACCTTTTTGCAACTGCATACCACTGAGTTGCAGGCTGGCGATGCTCAGTTTGGTGCCGCTGAGAATAGCGGGATCGAGCCAGATATTCGCGGTTTCGATGAACATCGGTTCAGGTTCGGTAGAAAGTTCTACCCCATGCAAGGTGAGCTGGTAGGGTGAAGTGTATTCAACTTGATCGATTTGGATGGACAAATTGCTTATCTGGTTTGCCACGAAATTGACCACAGGCGTGGCATAACGCGTGTACAAACTGGCATAGAGTGCCAAGGCTGAAACGACGATCAGCAGCAAGATCAAAACCACAAACGTGGAGGCTTTTCTCATGTCCCTTGTTCCAAATTCCTTAATCCAGCTTTCAGATTGGCTCAATTATCGATTGGATTCAATAAAAAGCCCCTCAAAAGAGGGGCTTGGTAATGGATTTGATAACTCAATCCGGTTTAATCAAGCTGTGGACCTGCTGCAACCAGAGACTTGCCTTCGTCGTTATCCGTGTACTGAGCAAAGTTATTGATGAAGCGTTGTGCTAAATCAGTTGCCTTGCTGTCCCACTGCAGTGGGTCTGTGTAGGTATCACGAGGGTCAAGGATTTCAGGATCTACACCGTGAAGTGCCGTCGGAACTTCTAGGTTGAACACTGGAATCACTTTGGTATCAGCATGGTCAATCGAACCATCCAGAATCGCGTCGATGATGCCACGGGTATCCTGAATGGAGATACGCTTGCCTGTGCCATTCCAACCGGTATTGACCAGATAAGCTTCCGCACCTGCTGCTTCCATACGTTTTACCAGTACTTCTGCATACTGCGTCGGGTGTAGCGTTAGGAAGGCTGCGCCAAACGCCGCTGAAAACGTAGGTGTTGGCTCAGTAATGCCACGCTCAGTACCTGCCAGTTTGGCGGTAAAACCAGACAGGAAGTGGTACTTAGTCTGCTCTGGTGTCAGTTTCGATACCGGAGGTAACACACCAAACGCATCAGCCGTCAGGAAAATCACTTTCTGAGCGTGACCCGCTTTCGACACTGGTTTCACGATGTTTTCGATGTGATGGATAGGGTAAGAAACTCGGGTGTTCTCGGTTTTCGAACCGTCTTCAAAGTCGATAGAGCCATCAGCGCGAACGGTAACATTCTCTAATAGCGCATCGCGGCGGATGGCATTGTAGATGTCTGGTTCCGCTTCTTTAGACAGGCGAATGGTCTTCGCGTAGCAACCGCCTTCGAAGTTGAAGATACCATCGTCATCCCAACCGTGCTCATCATCACCAATCAACTGGCGTTTAGGGTCGGTTGAAAGTGTCGTTTTACCTGTGCCAGACAAGCCGAAGAATACAGCGACATCGCCGTCTTCACCAACATTGGCACTACAGTGCATGGACGCAATGCCTTTCAGAGGCAGCAAGTAGTTCATAACGGCAAACATGCCTTTCTTCATTTCGCCGCCGTACCAAGTGCCGCCAATGATCTGGACGCGCTCAGTCAGGTTAAAGGCAATGAAGTTTTCTGAATTGAGACCTTGGGCTTCCCAGTTAGGGTTGGTCACTTTTGCACCGTTCATGACAACAAAGTCAGGTTCGAACGTTGCTAATTCTTCTTCTGTAGGGCGGATAAACATGTTTTTCACGAAGTGAGCTTGCCATGCGACTTCTGTGATGATGCGAACACTCAGGCGAGTGTCTGGGTTTGCGCCACAGAAACCATCGATGACGAACAGACGTTTTCCTGAAAGCTGGTTGGTCACTAGATCACGCAATTCTGTCCACACTTCCTGATTAATGGGTTTGTTATCGTTTTTACCTTGATCAGACCACCACAGAGTGTCCTTGGTGGTGTCGTCCTTAACGATGTACTTATCCTTAGGGGAGCGACCAGTAAAAATACCAGTGTCTACAGCAACAGCACCAAGTTCAGTGACGGTGCCTTTTTCGTAGCCTTCCAGCTCTGGGCGAGTTTCTTCTTCGAACAACTGCTCATAACTAGGGTTACGTAAAACCTCAGTCACGCCAGTGATTCCGTGTTGGGTAAGATCAATGTGTGCAGCCTTTGTATGTTCCATAACGGTCATAGGTGCTCCTTGTAGGGTATAAATTGTAGGGATTTTGTAATTATTTATAGTTTTGTGCTCACCAATTTAGCAACTTTGAGCAAACTCAAATCAGGTCTTTTAATCATATATTATCCCCGAGGTGAGTGAGGTTTTTTTGCTCTTGTCACAGATTTGGTAGGGCTATTTTATCGCTCGCGCAATCCTTTGCGCTAGATCAAAAGAATTATTAATTTGACAAAAATAAGTATAGCGTACGGTGATATAAATGCGTGTTTTAGTAGCGAAAAAGCATAAAAAAAGCCGACATATTGTCGGCTTTCTAGTGATATTTTTGACGCTTATTAAAGTGTAAAAAATAATCAATTAATGAATGGTGTCGTTTCCATTACTTGCTTGCTCATAGAGCTCAGATACTTGTGATTCGTCGAACGAATAATTCGTGCCGCAGTAATCACAATGTAAAGAAACGGATCCTTCTGTCGCCAAAATGTCATTAATTTCATCTCGGGAAACCGTAATAATGGCAGCACCACTGCGCTCTCGTGAACAACCACAATGGAATTCAACAGGTTGGGGCTCAAACAATTGCACCTTTTCCTGATTGTATAAGCGATACAGCACTTCGTTTGCAGGCAGGCTGAACAGCTCTTCATTTTTAACCGTGTTGGTCAGTTGCTCAAGGTGTTCGAAGTCGTCAGGTGTGCCTGTGCCGTCTGGCATGATTTGAAGAAGCATACCCGCTGCATGCGGCTTGCCTTCAAATTCACCCAAGCGGAACCACAAACGAGTCTGAAGTTGCTCGGAACGTTCAAAGTAAGCTTCAAGCACTTCAGATAACGTTTCACCTTCCAGACCAACTACGCCTTGATAGCGTTCGCCTTGTTTAGGTGCAATGGTAATCACTAAGTGACCTTTGCCCATTAGCTGATGTAGGGTTGCATCTTCTGCTATGTCACCATCCCAACGTGCGACACCACGAACTTTCTGATCGTGATCGCCATTAATTACCGCCAGAGACACAGGACCATCGCCCTGAAGCTGAAGGGTAATAGAGCCTTCAAATTTCAGTGTTGCGGTAAGCAGAGTCGTGGCGACGAGTAGCTCACCCAACAGGTTTTGTACCGGTGCTGGGTATTCCTTGCTTGAAATGATCTGTTGGTAGGTTTCGTCCAGTTGTACCAACTCGCCACGTACTGAAAGATCTTCAAATAGGTAGCGATTCAAAAGGTTGTTTGACATGCGTGGAGCTCCAGCATTTATTGATTCTTAAACTTAATAATGTCGCGACGCTGTTTTTTGTCCGGGCGTCTTTCCGGGCTTGGACTATAAAGTGCGTTAAGCTTTCTCTTTTGCGTGTTTTCTTCACGCTTTAGAATGCTCTCTTCAGTTTCGCGGTATAGCGTCTGAGCTTCTGGAGCGCCACGGCGTTGATCGGAAATCTTCTCAATCACTACCGTTTTTTCTTCATGCCCCTGTCTCAAAACGATCGTAGCACCAAGCTCTACAATCTTGCTCGGCTTTGAGCGTTGCCCATTATAATGGACTTTGCCGCCATCAACCATATTCCGTGCTATGGATCGCGTTTTGTAGAAACGGGCTGCCCAGAGCCACTTATCGAGCCGGACTGTGGCAGTATTTGAACTCATAGTAAATTCACGCCTCTAATGATTGACTTAACTAATGATTTACACAATGGTGACGATAACGGGGGTTTTCAACCTAAAATGGGATGAAACGTAAGCAGTCTGGAACCTGTTATTGTGAATTGTTGCTAATCTTTATAAGAACGATATTTGGTAACAATCAATTTATATGACAATGTGCAAACCTTTGTGTAGGCTTTGGCTTTTATTTATCAGACTGCCTAACCATTTCTGAAGTTTTAATACAGGGAGCGCATGATACATGTCATCGTCGTTGGTGCAAAAATATCAATTGGATCAGAAGTTCAGTGCTTTTCTTGCGCTTGCTGTAAAGCAGCAGGGAAAGTTGAGCGCTTGGGTGACATTATTACTGATCGCCATTTCTGCCTGGATTCTCGGGCAACTTAGCTGGCAGCTGATTCCACAAGACTCTGAAGTAGCGCGCTGGTCTCCAAACGCGGTGATTACTCAGCCTGGTCAGGGTTCGAGTAATGCGAATTCTGGCGATGCCGTCGCTTCACTGCTCGATGCCCATCTTTTTGGTCGCTATTCCGACAAACCCGCCGCGAAACCCAAACCAAAACCAGTAGTAAAGGACGCACCTAAAACGCGCTTGAGTTTAGTGCTGGTTGGCGTGGTGGCAAGTTCGGTTGAAGAAAGCAGCCTTGCGGTCATTGCTAACCGTGGTCAGCAGCAAACTTACGGTATTGGTGAGCAAATCGAAGGAACAAGAGCTTCGTTGAAAAATGTGCTAGTGGATCGCGTTATTATCGATAATCAGGGTCAAGATGAAACTTTGATGCTTGAAGGTGTCGAATACAGCAAGCTGGCACAGGAAAGTCAGCCACTGGCTCCACCACCATCTGATTCGAATGTTGGCGATTTGCCTGATGTGAACGAAATTGAGCAAATTCGACGCGAAATTTCGCAAAATCCACAGCAAATTATGCAATATATCCGTTTGTCGCAAGTTCGCCGAGACGGAAATATTGTCGGCTATCGTGTGGGACCCGGCAGCCAGAGAGAATTGTTTGATGCCGTGGGCTTAAAAGATGGTGACATTGCTACACAATTGAACGGTGCTGACTTGAGCGACCCATCCGCGATGGGCAAAGTGTGGCAGACCATATCTGATATGACGGAATTGAACCTGACGGTCGAGCGTGACGGTCAGAGGCACGAAATCTTTATTGAGTTTTAAGACTGGCGCTGGAACGCGTCAGGATATAAGTGGGAGAATCACGTGAAACAGTGGTTAAACAAAGGAACCTGGTTATTGGCTGGTAGCCTCGCTTGGTCACCGGCTTTGGTGGCAAACGAGTTTAGTGCCAGTTTCAAAGGGACCGACATCAAAGAGTTCATCAATATTGTTGGACGCAATCTTGAAAAGACCATCATCGTCGACCCAGCCATCCGCGGAAAAATTGATGTCCGCAGCTACGATGTGCTGAATGAAGAGCAGTACTACCACTTTTTCCTAAACGTTTTGGAAGTGTACGGCTTCGCAGCAGTGGAAATGGAAAACGGTGTCCTGAAAATTGTCCGTGATAAAGATGCCAAAACGGCAGCCATTCCTGTAGTTGGGGATGAAACACGTGTACAGGGCGATGCGGTAATCACGCGAGTGGTAGCGGTACGAAATGTATCAGTGAGAGAGTTGTCCCCATTGCTTCGTCAACTGAATGACAACGCAGGTGCGGGTAACGTCGTTCACTACGATCCGGCGAACATCATTTTGATCACTGGTCGTGCGGCTGTGGTTAACCGCCTGGCAGAAATCATCGAACGCGTTGACCGTGCAGGTGACAAAGAAATTGAAGTCGTTGAGCTGAAAAATGCCTCAGCGGCAGAAATGGTACGAATTGTTGAAGCGTTGAACAAATCAACAGCACAGAAAAACACTCCCGCGTTCCTCGAACCAAAACTGGTGGCGGATGAGCGTACCAACTCCATCCTTATTTCAGGCGACCCGCAAGTTCGTAAGCGTCTGCGTAAGTTGATCATGCAATTGGATGTCGAAATGGCAACCAAAGGCAACAACCGCGTTGTTTATCTGAAATACGCCAAAGCAGAAGACTTGGTCGATGTACTTAAAGGGGTTTCTGACAACCTTCAGGCTGAGAAACAAGGTGGCGCTCAGGGCGCTGCATCAGCGAAAAGCCGAAATGAAGTTATGATTTCTGCGCACCCTGGTACCAATGCATTGGTCGTGACTGCGCCGCCAGACATTATGCGTGCTATAGAAGATGTGATCGCTCAATTGGATATTCGCCGCGCTCAAGTACTTATTGAAGCCATGATCGTTGAGTTGGCAGAAGGTGATGGCGCCAACCTGGGTGTTCAGTGGGGTAACCTAAACACAGGTGCGGTCATTCAGTACTCAAACTCTGGCGCATCCATTGGCAGCGTGATGGTGGGCTTGGAAGAAGCTAAAGACACCACAGAGAAAAAACCGATTCGTGACAGCGATACAGGCGCCATCAAATACTACGAAGAAACCACCACCAAAGGTGATTATTCAACGCTTGCAAAAGCATTGGGTGGGGTAAATGGAGCGGCACTTAGTCTGATGGCAGGTGACTGGACTGCTCTTGTTAGCGCAGTGGCCAGTGACACCAGCTCCAACATTCTTTCATCACCAAGCATTACAGTAATGGATAACGGTGAAGCTTCGTTTATCGTTGGTGAAGAAGTTCCAGTTTTGACGGGCTCTGCAGCTGGCTCAAACAATGACAACCCATTCAGTACCGTTGAACGTAAAGAAGTGGGCATCAAGCTGAAAGTTGTCCCTCAAATTAACGAAGGCGACTCAGTTCAGCTAACCATCGAACAAGAAGTGTCTAACGTACTTGGTGCAAACGGTGCGGTAGATGTTCGATTTGCTAAGCGTCAGCTCAACACCTCGGTAATGATCCAAGATGGTCAGATGCTGGTTCTAGGTGGTCTTATAGATGAGCGTGCTTTGGAAAGTGAAGCAAAAGTCCCGCTGCTTGGTGACATCCCAGTACTTGGTCACCTGTTCAAGTCCACCAGTACACAGGTTGAAAAGAAAAACCTGATGGTCTTCATCAAGCCAACCATCATTCGAGATGGCGTTACAGCAGACGGCATCAGCCAGCGCAAGTACAACTACATTCGCGCCGAGCAACTGCTTAAAGCGGAAGAAGGTTTGAAACTACTGAGTGATGAATTTGTTCCTGTGCTTCCTAAGTACGGAGAAGACATTCGTCATCCTGAAGAGCTTAGAGCGTTCATCGAGCAGTTGGAGGCGAAATAATGGCGGATACGCTGGTCGTTTCTGAAGGCTTTGTGCGACTGCCCTTTGCCTTCGCTAACCGACATAAAGTGGCGATGGAAGTCGCCGCTCAGCCAGACGGATTGCCAAGCCTCTATTACGTAGAGCCGTTGGCTCTGGAAGTGTTAACTGAAGTGCGCCGAGTGGTGCGTAACTCTTTCACACCTGTAGCGCTTAAAGCGGAAGATTTCGAAAGCAAACTGACCGAGCTGTATCAGCGCGATTCCTCGGAAGCGCGTCAGTTGATGGAAGACATCGGTGCAGATAATGACGACTTCTTCTCTCTTGCAGAAGAGCTGCCGCAAAACGAAGATCTTCTGGAATCAGAAGACGATGCGCCAATCATTAAGCTGATCAACGCCATGTTGGGTGAAGCGATCAAAGAAGGGGCGTCGGATATTCATATCGAGACCTTCGAGAAATCCCTTTCTATTCGTTTTCGTGTGGATGGTGTACTGCGTGAAGTTCTCGCACCGAGTCGTAAACTGGCACCGCTACTCGTATCTCGTGTGAAAGTGATGGCGAAGCTGGATATCGCAGAAAAGCGCGTCCCGCAGGATGGTCGTATATCTCTGAGAATTGGTGGCCGAGCGGTCGATGTCCGTGTTTCCACCATGCCGTCATCGCACGGTGAGCGAGTGGTAATGCGTCTTCTGGATAAAAATGCCACTCGACTGGATTTGCACAGTCTAGGCATGACGTCGCGCAATCACGACGGATTCCAAACGCTGATCAAACGACCACACGGTATTATCTTGGTTACCGGTCCTACTGGTTCTGGTAAATCCACCACCTTGTACGCAGGGCTTCAGGAGCTCAATAGCACAGAAAGCAATATTCTGACGGTTGAAGACCCAATTGAATTCGATATCGACGGTATCGGGCAGACTCAGGTGAACCCGAAAGTGGATATGACCTTTGCCCGAGGGTTACGTGCGATTCTTCGTCAGGACCCAGACGTGGTAATGGTTGGTGAGATCCGTGACTTAGAAACCGCGCAAATTGCCGTTCAGGCGTCCTTAACGGGTCACTTGGTGATGTCTACTTTACACACCAATACCGCTGTGGGTGCAATCACGCGTCTTCGTGACATGGGAATCGAGCCTTTCCTAATCTCCTCTTCTTTATTGGGTGTGCTTGCACAGCGTCTGGTGCGTACCTTGTGCCCGGATTGCAAACAGCCTTATGAAGCCGACAAGGAACAGAAGAAACTGTTCAACCTGACCGAAGACCAACCGCTGACGTTATATAAAGCGTGTGGCTGTGAAGCGTGTAACTTCAAGGGTTACCGAGGTCGAACGGGTATTCATGAATTGCTGATTGTCGATGAAGATGTTCAGGAGCTGATTCATAGCGAAGCGGGCGAACAGGCGATCGACAAACACGTTCGAAGCACTACGCCAAGTATTCGTGATGATGGTCTGACTAAAGTAAGGGAAGGCGTTACCACGCTTGAAGAGGTCATGCGAGTGACCAAGGAAGCGTAATGGCAGCATTTGAATACAAAGCTCTGGATGCCAAAGGCAAACAGAAAAAAGGTGTCATCGAAGGGGACAACGCACGTCAGGTTCGTCAAAAGCTTAAAGAGCAAGGGCTGATACCTGTCGAAGTGATTGAAACCAAAGCCAAAGAAGCCAAAGCCTCTTCCGCTGGTTTGTCTTTCAAGCGCGGCATCAGTACCAACGATCTGGCTCTGCTGACTCGTCAGTTATCGACTCTGGTTCAGGCTGGTATGCCGCTGGAAGAGTGTATCCGTGCGGTTGCTGAACAGACGGAAAAAGCCCGTATCCGAACCATGCTGGTTGCGGTACGTTCCCGAGTCGTTGAAGGTTATACCTTGGCAGAGAGTTTCGGAGATTACCCACATGTGTTCGATGACTTGTTCTGTGCCATGGTGGCTGCCGGTGAAAAGTCTGGTCACTTAGATAAAGTCTTAGACCGACTAGCTGATTACGCCGAAAATCGCCAGAAAATGCGCTCTAAAATGCAGCAGGCTATGGTGTACCCGGTAATGCTGACGCTGATTGCTATTTCAGTTGTGGCATTCTTGCTGGCGACAGTGGTACCCAAGATCGTGGATCAGTTTGTTCAGATGGGGCAAACGCTTCCTGCGTCTACCGAATTTCTATTACTTGCCAGTAACTTCGTCCAGAACTGGGGCGCCGTTTTGCTGGTGGTGATTCTGGTTGGTATCGTTCTGTTCCAGGCAGCACTTCGCAAGCCGTCTTTCCGTCTTAAATGGGATCGCTGGATACTGGGTTTACCTGTCATTGGTAAAGTTGCCCGCGGTCTGAATACGTCCCGTTTTGCCCGAACACTTTCAATCTGTACATCCAGCGCTATTCCACTGCTTGATGGTATGAAGGTTGCCGCTGATGTAATGAGTAATCAGTTCGTAAAAGAACAGGTTCTGTTGGCTGCGGATCGCGTTCGTGAAGGGGCGAGCTTAAGAAAATCTCTAGAGCAGACTCGCCTTTTTCCACCAATGATGTTGCATATGATTGCCAGTGGTGAGCAAAGTGGCGAACTGGAACAAATGCTGACCCGAGCGGCAGACAACCAGGACCGGGATTTTGAATCTTTGGTCAACATGGCTTTGGGTATCTTTGAACCATTGCTTATTGTCTGTATGGCCGGAATCGTGCTGTTTATCGTGGTCGCAACCTTGATGCCACTGCTCGAACTGAATAACTTGGTTTCGGGCAAGTAACTTAGTCTCGATTAAGTAATATAGCCTCGATGTGAGCGACAAGTTCATATCGCAAAAAAGATTGTTGTTTTAGCTTGTTAAGATATTCAAAGAATTGAAACTGCATCTATGCAGATTGAATATCGGAATGTAACTTTGCATGTTGGTAACCAGCGTGCGTTTCGGAGGAAATATGTATAACAAAAAGAGTAAGAAGCAGTCAGGTTTTACGCTTCTTGAAGTCATGGTTGTTGTGGTTATTTTGGGGATCTTAGCGAGCTTCGTTGTGCCTAACCTTTTGGGTAACAAAGAAACAGCGGATCAACAAAAAGCGATTACCGATATTGTGGCATTAGAAAATGCGCTGGACATGTACAAGCTGGACAACAGTGTGTACCCGTCCACCGACCAAGGTCTGGATGCGTTGGTTTCTAAGCCTTCTGCTAGCCCAGAACCTCGTAACTACCGTGATGGCGGCTACATTAAGCGTCTTCCAAAAGACCCTTGGGGCAATGAATACCAATACCTGAGCCCTGGTGACAATGGCACTATCGACGTGTTTACACTTGGTGCGGATGGTCAGGAAGGCGGTGAAGGCGTGCAGGCTGACATCGGTAACTGGAACATGCAGGACTTCCAGTAAATCCTTTCGGGTTGAAGTTGTAAGCATACGCGTATGAAAAAGCAGTCTGGGTTTACGCTGATAGAAATCATGCTGGTGCTCGTGCTGTTGTCACTGAGTGCGGTTGCGGTGATTACCACATTGCCTTCCTCCAGTGATGATCGGCTAAAAGAGCATGCCCAGCGCTTTATGCAACGTTTACAACTGCTGAACGAAGACGCCATGTTAAACGGCAAAGATTATGGCGTCCGGTTCAATGAAGACAAAGGACAATACCGATTTGTGGAGCTCAGCGAAGAAGGCTGGCAAAACATGGAAGAGAATAGGTATTACTCTGAATCAGAATTAGAAGCGGAGTTTGCCATTCGCCTGCAATTGGGGAGCGATGAGTGGGGAGATGATGACCGCCTCTTCGAACCCGGCAGTCTGTTTGATGAAGAAATGTTTGCCGATGAAGAGAAGAAAAAGCAGTCGCCACCGCCTCAGGTAATGGTGCTGTCTAGCGGTGAAATAACCCCTTTTCAGGTGTCTTTCTTTCCAAACGTTGGCGATGAGTTCCGTGACGGCTGGCGAATTAAAACTGCCGATAATGGTTTGATTAACCTATTGAAGCCCGGAGAACGCGATGAAGATGAATAGGCGAAATGCCCGTCGCTCTCGCGGGATGACGTTAATCGAAGTGTTGGTGGCATTGGCTATTTTCGCTACCGCTGCAATCAGCGTGGTTCGTGCTGTAAGTCAGCACATTAATACGCTGAGTTTTTTAGAAGAGAAGATGTTTGCTTCTATGGTTGCTGACAACCAAATGGCTAAAGTGCTGCTTGGCAAGGCGCCTAAGAAAGAGCTGAAAGGCAAAGAGGAACTGGCTGGGCAAACCTGGTATTGGTTAGTAAAGCCCGTGCCAACCGACAATAGTGTTATCAGTGCTTTTGATGTGTCAGTTTCTCGTGATTCAGAGCATAAGAGCTCCATTGTTACGGTGAGAAGTTATGCGTCGCCGTAAAGTGTCAGGTTTTACGCTCATTGAAGTGCTGGTGGCTATCGCCGTTTTTGCCAGCTTGAGTATCGCCGCATATCAGGTCGTGAATCAGGTCCAGCTGAGCAATGCTCAGTCGCTGGAAAAAACTGAGCGTTTACAAACCATGCAGCGCGCTTTGATTTGGATGGATAACGATTTCCGCCAGATGGCGTTGCGCCAGATGCGAACTAATGGCGAAGCCCCTTCACAAACATTATTGAGTTACGGCGACTATATTTTGGAGTCGGATGACAAAGGAATAGTGTTTAGTCGGTTAGGATGGCAAAACCCACAAAACGTATTCCCGCGTGGAGACGTGACCAAAGTTGGGTATCGCATCAGAGAGGAAAACTTAGAAAGAGTCTGGTGGCGCTATTCCGATACACCATCAGGGCAAGAGCCGTTAACTCGACCAATTCTGAGTGATGTAGAAAGTTTTACAGTCACGTTTTACGAAAACGGTGAATGGAAAGAAGAGTGGACAAAGCCCAAGGCGTTGCCTGCCGCCATTGCCATCACTCTTACTTTGAAAGATTACGGTGACATTGAGCGCGTTTATCTGACGCCAGGTGGTGAACTGACGGTGACGACCCCACAAGAGGGAAATAACCAGGAAGGCGGCTCGGGTCAAGAGGGAAGCAACAATGGCTAAACGCTTTTCTCAATCTGGTGTGGCTTTGATCGTGGTGCTGTTACTACTGGCAGTCATGACCGCTATCGCCGCGACCATGTCAGAACGCCTGTTTATCAATTTCCATCGTGCTGGGAATCAGGTGAATCACCAACAGGCATACTGGTATAGCTTAGGGGTTGAAGCACTGGCAAAAGTCGGTATCGAGCAAAGTTATAAAGACAACGAGACCATTAACTTAAGCCAGCCTTGGGCACTTAAAGAACAGACGTATCCTTTGGATTACGGCACAGCAAAGGGCAAGCTGCTGGATATGCAGGCTTGCTTCAATTTAAACGTGTTAACCAGTGTAAAAGCCAAGGTGGAGTCTACGCAGAAGCCATTTCTTGTCAGAGTATGGCAGAACCTGATCGAACAGCAGGATATTGAGCCTTACACCGCCGAAGTGATCGCGGATTCGACCTGGGATTTCGTCGATAATGACGCCAGTGTGTTAACCAGTTACGGTGCTGAAGACAGTACTTATGAAGGTTTTCAGCCCGCGTATCTGACGGCAAATGGATTTATTGCGGATCGCTCTGAATTGAGAGCGATTCAGCAAGTGACCGCTCCGATTATGGAGAAGCTGACGCCGCTAATATGTGCGTTGCCAACCAACGAGTGGAAACTGAATGTAAATACGATTTCGGAAGACCAAGCAGATATTTTGGCTGCCTTATTTCAGCCGCATTTGAGTAGCAGCAACGCCAAAGATCTGATTGCGAATCGTAAGTTTGATGGTTGGGACAGTGTCGAAAGTTTCATGTCTGAACCCATCATCAGCGGAATCGAAGAAAAAGTGCGTAAGGAAGCTCAGGCGTACATTGCAGTCGACAGTCGGTACTTTGAGCTGGACGCTCAGGTCATGGTCGATGAATCAAGGGTCAGGATACGAAGCCTGCTCTACAGTAAGGACAGAAAACAAGCGACGGTTGTACGTCGTAGTTTTGGAGGAATCAGTGAGCGAGTTTCTGACCGTAAGAATAAGTAGTCAGGCAGACGCCCCAATACAGTGGCTGGTGTGGTCTCCAGGTCAGCAAGAGGTGATCGCCAGCGGTGAATTAAGTCATCGCAACCAGTTAGGCGAGATCGCATCTTATGCTCATCAACGCCCAACCATTGTGTTGCTAGCAAGTAGCGATGTGCTGCTTAAAGAGGTAGACATTCCAGCGGGTGGGGCACGTCAGCTCAATACCATGCTGCCGTTTTTGGTTGAAGACGATGTCGCGCAGGATGTGGATGATCTGCATTTTACTGTGCTGAACAAACGTGGGGCAAAAGCCGACGTAGCTGCCGTCGACAGCGGATTTTTGGAAACGTTACTGGATGAGCTAAAAGCGCATCAGATAAACGTGCGTCAGGTGTTGCCTGACTGTTTAGCTATGCCATGGCAGAAAGATGAAATCAGTGCGCTTGAAATTGACGGTCAGTGGGTATTTCGTCAAGAGCAATACTCAGGCTTCTCCGTTCAGTCTGATTGGTTAAGTTTGCTTCCGGCAGAAGTGTTCCAACTGCACACTGAAGAGAGCGAAAGCGAAAGTGAAGAGCAGTCAGACGCTGTAGAGAAGCGTGTTGCCACCTTTACGCCATTGCCTCAAAACCACGAGTCGCTTCCGGGGCGTTGGCAGAATGGTAAAGCAGAGTTAGTGATGTCATTGCTGACACAGGGAGCGATTGCTTCGAAAGCTAACCTGCTGACGGGAACATTCAAACCGTCTTCTTCTCTGACCAAATACTGGAAAGTCTGGCAGAAAGCTGCGGTTGCAGCGGTTTTACTTCTGGTTGTCCTGACAACGCAAAACGTATTGCAAGTGAATGCGTTTGAAGCTCAGGCAGCGCAATACCGAGCTGAAAGTGAACGTATTTTCCGAGAAGTATTCCCAGACAAACGCAAAATTCCAACCGTGAGCTACCTCAAGCGCCAGATGCGTAATGAAGAAGCAAGATTATCTGGCGGTGGCAGTGACGAATCGATGTTGATTTGGCTTTCAAAGCTTCCTGAAGCTTTGAAGAAAAATGGCGCGATCGACGTACTAAGCGTGAAGTATGATGGCTCGCGTGACGAAATTCGAATTCAGGCAAAAAGCAAAGACTTCCAAACCTTTGAGTCGGCGCGAGCAGAACTTGCACAGCTGTTTGATGTCG
The DNA here is from genome assembly GCF_000222685.1 of Vibrio nigripulchritudo ATCC 27043. Classification (GTDB taxonomy): domain Bacteria; phylum Pseudomonadota; class Gammaproteobacteria; order Enterobacterales; family Vibrionaceae; genus Vibrio; species Vibrio nigripulchritudo. The sequence continues at coordinate 18,765 of NZ_AFWJ01000235.1, forward strand.
AGCAGGGGCAGTTGAACCGAAGCGGTACAGAAGTGTTTGGCAGTTACGTGATAAGGAGAAAACCATGAATAGAGTGACCGCATGGTGGCAGTCTATATCACAACGCGAGCAACGCCTGATGGGTGGATGTGCCGTTTTGTTTACGGCGTTTATCATTTATTGGGGTGGGATCGTACCGCTCAATGAACGAGCCGACGCCGCGCAAGCACGAATCACCACAGAAAAGCAGCTTCTGGACTGGGTAACCAACAGTGCAAATACCATTACTTCCCTAAGAGGAGCTTCTAGTGGCAGTACGAATGTATCTGGTCAGCCACTTAATCAGGTGGTGTCATCCACCACCAGACGTTATCGTATCGAACTGATTCGCATGCAGCCGCGTAGCGACAGCCTTCAGGTCTGGGTTCAGCCTGTACCTTTTAACCAATTAGTCTCTTGGTTGGCAGATTTGCGTGAACAGCACGGTATTGATGTAGAGTTTCTGGATATTACCCGCACAGAGGTGACCGGGCAGGTTGAAGTCAACCGATTACAACTAAAAAGAGGCAGTTAACTTGAAGCGTTTTTTAGGGTATGTGTCTGTATTTGTTCTGGTGCTGATTGTTAGCCTGGTTGTGCACATGCCAGTGTCATTTGTTTATCAGTATGCTCCGAAAGTTCGAGGCTTAGAGCTTGGTCATTTAACTGGGTCTGTTTGGCGCGGTCAGGCTTCCAACGTCGCGTGGCAGGGTCAGAATTTTGGTCAGCTAAGCTGGAATTTTCAGCCTTCTGCTCTGGTCAGTGGAAAAGCCGAATTTTTAGTTCGTTTTGGGCGAGGCAGTGAGCTTCAACTTCACGGTAAAGGAGCAGTTGGCTTTGGTTTTGGTGGCCTGTATGGCGAGAATATTTTTGCGTCTATGCCTGCTGAAAACGTACTGAGGTTTGCTCAGGTTCCGGCACCTGTGGATGTTCAGGGGCAATTGGAACTGGCGATTAAAGACTTTCAGTACGGTCAGCCATGGTGTCAGAGCGCAACTGGAAACTTGGCATGGAACGGTGGCAAGCTAGGTACACCTTTGGGTGAGCTGGTACTTGGTGAAGTGACATCTGACATCATCTGTGAAGACAATACGCTTACTGCAAAAGGTGAGCAGAAACATGCGCAGGTAACCAGTGCCTTTGATGCAAACTTGTCTCCAAACCAACAGTACAATGTGACAGCTTGGTTTAAACCCGGTGCAGAATTTCCCCCTTCAATGTCTAGCCAGCTAAACTGGCTGGGCAATCCAAATAATCAAGGTCAGTACCCATTCCAATACTCTGGGCGCCTTTGATATCTCGAACGGCTCAGTCTCACTGAGCCGTAACTCCCTGCCTTAGAAAACTAAATGTCTCAATACGAACAAAAATCAATCTTGAAAGCTCAACAGAACAGTTTTTTTGATGATATATTGGTCGTGTTAAAAAGTTGGGTCGAATCTTAAGGGAAAGTTATGGCAGAAGAAAAAAAGCCACAAATTTTGGCTACAAAAACGGTCGCCCAATCTAAACTGTTTACTATAGAGTCGCTCGACTTACGTTTCTCAAATGGGGAAGAGCGCGTCTATGAAAGAATGAAACCCAGCGGTCGCTCAGCTGTAATGATAGTGCCAGTGACCGAACAAGGTGATTTGCTGTTGGTGCGCGAGTATGCCGCAGGTACCGAGCGCTACGAGTTGGGGTTCCCAAAAGGTTTGGTAGACCCGGGTGAAACTCCAGACGAAGCAGCAAACCGAGAATTAAAAGAAGAAATTGGATACGGCGCAAAAGAACTGACACCGCTAAAACAGGTGGTGCTGGCGCCATCTTACTTCTCAAGTAAGATGACGCTTTTTCTGGCGCAAGATTTGTATCCTGAATCACTGGAAGGGGATGAGCCTGAGCCTTTAGAACTGGTTCGGTGGCCTCTGCAGCAAGCTGATGAGCTGCTGACCCATCTGGATTTTTGTGAAGCCCGCAGTATAACTGCACTGATGTTAGCTCAGCGGTATTTAAACACGTCTGAGTAAGGAAATGCCCTATGGCGGAAGATCTTTCTCACCTTATCCCTTCAGTTATCACCGTTGCCCGCAGTGCTGGGCAGCTTATCCATGATATCTACGAAAATAAACAATACGAAGAATACACCAAGTCCGACGCAACACCGGTAACTAGTGCTGACATTGCCGCACACAAGCTGATTGTTGAGAAGCTGAGTGAATTAACACCGGATATTCCCGTGCTTTCTGAAGAAGCGGCGGACATTAGCCTTGAAAAGCGTTCTCAGTGGAGTCGCTACTGGCTGGTCGACCCACTGGACGGAACTCAGGAGTTCATCGCTCGAAGTGGTGACTTTGCCACTATCATTGCGTTGGTAGAAGACAACGAACCTGTGATGGGGGTGGTTTACGCTCCAGTGTCTGGCGTGACCTACTATGCGTACAAAGGCAAAGGTGCATGGAAAATTCCGGACATGGACGAAAGCGTTGCCATCGAAACACACCGTCATCATGGCGACAGCCAGTCTTTAGCGATTGCAATTAGTCGCCGCCAGGATATTAACAGCATTACCAGTAAGCTGTGCTCTTCGTGGAATTTTGAGTTAGTACCATTAGGTTCGGCAGCTTTGAAAGCCTGTTTGGTGGCTGAGGGAGCAGTGGACTGCTACCTGCGATTAGGGCCAACAGGAGAATGGGACACCGCTGCGACTCAGTGCATTGTGAGTGAAGCAGGAGGGCGGATCCTCAGTACCAAGCTGGAACCGCTTTCTTATAACGAGCGCGAAACATTAGAAAATCCTAATTTTATTGTTTTGGGTGACGAAGAACTCCCTTGGGATTCCATTCTGTTAACTCGATAGAAGTCGATTTCTCCCTTCTTCTAGCAGGGATCTGCTTGGCTGCAGATCTCATTTATCCTGCTTGACTCTTCCTGTGATTACAGAGTCTTATTCTGTAATTGAAGGCTTCCCAATCAAAAAAAATCTGTTGATAAACAGGTCAATTACTTTTTTATAAAATTACGCTCACAGGCTAAAATTTTTCCTTCCTCGGCACCTTGGATTTTTCAAAAAACATGCTTGTTTATATAGACCGTTCGGCACCTGTCGACGGCTTAATATAAAAAATATGAGGATAATATTTTGAAAATAACAAGGAATATGGCCCTAGTCACAGCCATGCTAGCACCTATGGTAACCATTGGTGCGGAAATACCAGGAGCTGGGTTTGAAGTAACACCACGTATTGTTGGTGGTGGCGATGCCAACACTGCAAACTGGGGTTTTTTCAGCCACCTGCAGATCAAGATAGGCAACAAAACTTATTCTTGTGGCGGCAGTAATCTGGGTGACGGTTACGTATTGACTGCTGCACACTGTGTGGATGGCGCTCTAGCCTCGGGGGTATCTGTACGAGTTGGTGCTAAGACGCGTCGTGGAAACGACGGACAGCGCGCTAACGTTACTCAGATCCACATGCATCCTAACTACAATTCTAGTACCTACAAAAACGACATCGCTGTACTTAAGTTGGATCGAGTGCTTCCAACGGCGACCACTGTCGAAATTGCTGCAGGTTCTCTAAGCCAGTACGCTGGCATTGGTGACCTTCTATCTGTAGCTGGTTTAGGTCGACTTTCTTCAGGAGGCGCCTCTCCTTCTCGCTTACAAGAAGTAGACGTACCACTAGTTTCTGACGCAACTTGTCGTGCGGCAGGCGGACCATACAACAATGTTGGTAGTGTAGAGTTCTGTGCTGGTCTTCCGCAGGGCGGAAAGGACTCCTGTCAGGGTGACAGCGGTGGTCCGATCGTTGTGAACCGTTCAGGAACGATTACACAGCTTGGTGTTGTAAGTTGGGGTATTGGTTGTGCTGCCGCTGGTAACTATGGTGTTTACAGTGACATAGCAGCACTTCGTGGCTGGTTAGACACGGTAATCTCTGCTCCAGGTGGTAACTACTCTGTCGGCTACACTAAAGATCAATCGCTGGCTTCATTCAAAGTGGGTGAAACCAAGTCTCATACCTTTAGCATTAAAAACACAGGTACCGAAGCCTTCACATTGAACACAGTATCTGTTGCTGGTTCTGGTGTGGCATCTTCCCCTGTTATTGGTGCTGACAACTGTTCACAATCTACTTTGACTGCGAACCAAAGCTGTCAGGTATCAGTTGAGTTTGGTGCAAGCGCAGCAGGCACCGCGAAAGCTCAGCTTTCCTTCTCTACAGACAAGGGCACGTCAGTTTACACTGCGAACGTAAGTGCAGAAGCGACAACAACAGGCGGTGGTAACGGCGGTACCTACGACTTTGTTTACCCAGAAGGCATCTCAAACTACACGTTTGGTACGGTTGTTCTAGCTGAAGACGGTAACCGTTATCAGTGCTTAGGTTTCCCAGGTGGTCTTTGGTGTTCAGCTGGTGGTGCATACGCACCAGGTACTGGTTGGGCATGGGACTCAGCTTGGAGCAAGCTGTAATCATATTTCTGGCTTAATCCTGATTCAAGCCAATGAAAAAGCCGGGTATGTTTACCCGGCTTTCTTGTATCTGTTTTGCTGAAACGATCTTAGTAGTAAGAGTGTTCACCACGATCGTGTTCGGTAGAGTCTCGTACCGCTGTCAGTTCACCTTCAAACTGAGCCAGAAGCTCTTTCTCGATACCTTCCTTAAGCGTTACGTCGACCATTGAGCAGCCGTTACAACCGCCACCAAACTGAACCAGTGCAATACCATCGTCCGTAATTTCAATTAAGCTGACGTGACCGCCATGACCGGCAAGCTGAGGGTTAACCTGAGTTTGGATCGCGTATTCAACACGCTCCATCAAAGGGGCGTCATCAGACACTTTACGCATTTTTGCGTTAGGTGCTTTCAGAGTCAGTTGAGAGCCCATTTTATCAGTGACAAAGTCGATTTCTGCGTCTTCAAGGAAAGGCATACTCAGCTCGTCGACAAACGCAGAGAAATATTCATATTCCAGCTCAGTGTCGCTGGCTTCTACGGCTTCTGGTGGGCAATAAGACACGCCACATTCTGCGTTTTGAGTGCCAGGGTTAACTACGAAAACACGAATGTTCGTGCCTTCTGGCTGCTGTTCCAGCAATTTCGCAAAGTGAGACTGTGCATTTTCTGTAATAGTAATTGTATTCGACACGACCAATACCCAAGTAATTTAGTAAACTATTTGACCATTTTACCCCCGTGAGTAAATCGATCCAGCTTTTTAAGTCATAACTTATTTTAGCTATTTCGGCTCAGGGGTTCGGCATATGCAGTAAATATCGATGGTTTCTACGCCAACATCAAGCAGTAAATTACACATTTGTCGGATAGTGCTGCCCGTTGTCACCACATCGTCGACGATTGCTACGTGCTTTGCAGCTGGAGGCGCAATTAACCGAAAAGCACCATAAAGGTTTCTATGCCTCGCCTTTTTATCCTGACCGAGTTGAGGGGCAGTATATTTCACCCGCTTGAACAGATTCGGATTAAATCGTTCAGGCACATTGAGATGCTGACACAATGCTCTTGCCAGGTGGTCACTCTGGTTGTAGCCGCGTATCAGTTCTCTGCGCCAGTGAAGTGGGACGGAAGTAATCACATCGGCAGGCTCTGCAATTTTCTGCGCAAGCAAGTAGCTGAGGTCAGGGGCTAGCCGAAACTGATGCTGAAATTTCAGGCTGTGGATATAATGCGAAAGCGGTGGACGATAGTCGTTCACACAATACAGACGGCGCCAGGGAGGCGGGTTGCTTAAGCACTCACCACAGAATTCACTAGGTTCCAAATTAGGCAGCCCGCAGCATTGGCAACGGCAAGGATCGCTCATGCTGTTCAGGCAATGTTTGCACCATCGTGTTTCTGGTGTGGGCTCTTCAATGTTCAGACCACATAGCGGGCATTGCAGATTAAAATAACGGTGTAATTTGAGCTTTAGCCAGCTGGAAATCACCATAACGTATTCAAATAGTTAAAGTTAATGAGCATGGTATCCCATTAAATGTTCGAAAAACGGTTTAAGAGAGAAAAGCATGACGACGTCGTTGTATTGGCAGTCTTTCGGGCAAGGACCCGACTTGGTTTTGTTACATGGATGGGGAATGAACGGCGCTGTCTGGCAGCAAACGGCTGAAAACCTGTCTGAACATTTTTCTGTACATGTGGTGGATTTACCCGGATACGGGCACAGCAATGCGGTATCAGCGTTGAATTTAGAATCTATAGTTGCAGAAGTGCTGAAAGACGCACCACAGCAAGCGATCTGGCTAGGCTGGTCACTCGGTGGCTTAGTTGCGACTCACGCTGCTCTGAATCACAAAGAACGCGTATCTAAGTTAGTGACCGTTGCAAGCTCACCAAAGTTTGCGGCAGCAAAACCCTGGCGTGGCATACAGCCAAATGTGTTAACCATGTTTACACAGCAGTTGGTAGAAGATTTCCAGTTAACGGTAGAACGTTTTATGGCGCTTCAGGCGATGGGCAGCCCCTCTGCTCGTCAGGATGTGAAACAGCTAAAACAAGCCGTTTTGTCGCGCCCGTTACCGAATCAAGAAGTGTTGCTTGCTGGCTTAGACATTCTTGCTGACGTGGATTTGAGGGAGCAACTTGCAAACATCGATATCCCCTTTCTGCGAGTTTATGGTCGCCTGGACGGACTGGTACCAATCAAGGTTTCGAAAGACATGGCACACTGGTCTCCTGCTAGTATTTCTCATACGTTCGAGCAGTCATCGCACGCTCCATTTATGACAGAGCTCGATGAGTTTTGCGAAAAGATCACCGAGTTCTGTAAATAAATTGAGCAACCTGCCGTTAAAGTGATTAGCAGGCTAAACTGTATACAGATTAGTTTTGCGATTACCCGTATGGGCGAAACGCCACAACACCATGGTTTTATGGGGTTTGTGGCAATCATTACCTTTGTGGGAGGTTTGTTATGTTAGTCAACCCGACCAGTGCCAGCGTTCCGCTGATTGCCCCGTCGGTCAATATACAAACCGAACAAGTTGCACGCGACAACAAGGTCAGGGAACCCGTGGCTCCGCCAGCGGAACTGAACAAGTCGAGTGCGGAACGAAGGGCAACGCTAGAGGAGAAGCGTCGAAGACGTGCGGCTTGGAATGCGGAAGACCACCCAGACTATGAGCTGGATTCTGACGCAGAGACCGAGTATCACGAAGAGCCAGTCGACAAGCTTGAGCGGTTGTTTGATTTGATCGCACTGCAAACATACAGTGCCCGACAAGGAAAGGGATACACCATTCGTTTCCGGCTGCCAGCCAGCGTGCTGAACGCAGCGATTAATGAAGGGAAAATGGCCAAGCGCCGTACCATCATTAAATACCATTATGGGCACTCCGTAGCGCCTCATACGCCATCGGAAGTGATTGCGGTGACTTAAATCGCTAACAAAAAAAGACCACCCTTGGGTGGTCTTTTTCTATCTGAGAAATGCCATTAACCTTCTGACTGACGGCTTTCCTGAATGGTCAGTTTGACTTCGGTTGGCAGCAATTTCGACAAGGTGCAAGCCAGCTCCTTTGTTTTGGACAGGTCGCACTGACCATCTAAATCCAGATATTCCTGATCTTTTAGGGTACTGAATAGTGCCGCAAACACCCCTTTATCAAAAAACTCAGGCGCATTGATACCATGCAGTCGACCAAGGCGCTGAGCGACTTGCTGGCTGCGTTGCTCCAGCTCTGCTCTGCCTAACTCAGGGGCATCTGCCAGTTGAGTAATGGCAATGGAGTAGCGCTGCAAGGTTTCCTGAATTGTACGAGCGTACAAAATCAGCGACTGAATACGCTTCTGGCTAATGGACACAGTATCGCCATCCAGATATACAATCTCCTGTCTCGCGAACTCAGCAACGGTTTTTTCCACAACTTCAGCGATGTCGTCTTCATCGTAATGTAAGAAAAGCTCTTTCTTTAAAAACGGATACAAAGTCGTGACGATTTCCGTCAATTTGGACACCGACAAGCTTTCGTGCTGAACCACCGACTGAGCAATCAGTGATGGAATGGCGAACAGATGAATGATGTTGTTCCGATAATAGGTCATCAAAATCGATTGCTGGCGATCCAGCGACACGATATCGCCCATGGTATCGGGCTCTATCACAAACTTGTCCAGCCCAACGGCATGCTTCACCAGTGCTTCAGCATCCGTATTGGGTGTGGTGCTGGTACTGGAATAAGGCACCTGTCGCAGAAGTGCTAAATAGCTGTCTATCTGCTGAACAAGTGTGTCGTGTGACAGTGCACGCTGGCGAGAAGCCAGCAAAGCCAGAGCACACAGAGTCAAAGCATTGGTCGCTGCTGCATCGTTGATGTGCGTCATCATCTTTTCAGCCAGTTGATTCACGACCGGTGTCATCCACTGAGGTTTCGGGCTATCTACCGGGTCGATGTCGTTTGTCCATTCAGGCACGTGCTCATTCAGATACTGATTGAGCGGAATGGGTTCACCAAAATTCACATAACCCCGACCAAAGTTGCGAAGCTTACGCAGAGTTTTAAGAACCAGACCCGCATTCTCTTTCTCTTTGCGTTTACCTCGAAGTTCTTTGGCATAAGTCGAAACTTCCATCACGTGCTCATAACCAATGTACACAGGAACCAAAGTCACAGGGCGGTTCAAACCTCGGAGCATAGCTTGAATGGTCATTGCCAGCATGCCAGTTTTCGCCTGAAGTAAGCGACCGGTACGAGAGCGACCACCTTCACTGAAATATTCCACTGAGTAACCTTTGGCAAACAGTTCTGCCAGATATTCACGGAAGATAGTTGAGTAAAGCTTATTGCCTTTAAAGCTGCGACGAATAAAGAACGCACCACCACGACGGAAAATCGGACCTGCTGGGAAGAAATTCAGATTGATGCCAGCGGCAATATGAGGTGGCACCATTCCTTCCTGATAAAGAACATAAGACAGCAACAGATAGTCCATATGGCTGCGGTGGCAGGGCACATAAACAATCTCGTGACCATCCTGAGCGAGCTTTCGCACCGTAGATGCATTGTTGATGTTCAAGCCTTGATAAAGCTTATTCCACAACCACCCCAAGAAGCGGTCGCCTTTCTTTATTAAGGAGTAAGAGAAGTCCGCGGCCACTTCATCCATGATGGCTCTGGCTTCTTTTTCTGCCTTCTCAATGGTGATGCCTTTGCTCTTGGCTTCATCCTCGACGGCTTTCTTTATCGCTTCTGAGCGCAACAACCGTTGAAACAGAGCCTGACGTTCAGGCAAGTTTGGTCCTGAAGCGGCGAGTTTCTGACGAGAAAAGTGAATGCGGGCAACACGCGTTAACTTATGCGCAATTTCTTTGTCGGTGCCGTGACTGTCTGCCATGAATCGAAGTGACACAACCGGGCTGAACCGGACCAGACAATCTCGACCAGAAAGCAAAAGTGCTTTTGCTTTCTGTGGACCATTCATACTTTCCAGATAAGGCTTCTGACGGTCTTCTTTACCGGGTTTTCTTCCCCACATCACACTGACAGGAATCACCTGAACATCCAAATCACTGTCGTTGGTATGCAGTTTTAGCAGTTCCGTAAACAGGTCAACCGACTCTGATGGCGCGTCATGATCATCCTGAATCAAGGTTGGGCGTGATGAGGTAAACACAAACCGACCAAATGGCTGACCATTTATCTCCAGCGCAGATAGCGGATCTGGGAGACCAAGTTCAATGGCGTATCGCTGAAATGTCAGCAAATCGACGTTGGAGCGAAATGGGAGTGCGTAAACAATGGGCTTAGTGATATCAATGCCCAAATCTTCCACTGGATTTGATGGGATGGTCGTGCCTTTCACCAATACGGAAAGCGGCAGTTTCATCAAAGTTCGAGAAAGCGTTTGTCCAGAAGACATAGTGAATGTTTGCCTCAGCATGTGTGTGACGGTGGTTATGTGTTTAAAACATGACCTCCTGAATAATTGCGCAGCAAGGATAGCAGAAACTGGTCTAACCTTTTATCCCATTTTTGTAATATCTCATCTGCACTACGGTGGATCCCGCTTTTAATACCCATTGCACAGATGGTGATAGTAAAGATGCCAATTCTGAAAAGTGTAGCGGATAAAATGGCATGAGAAGTGAAGGTAAAAAGACAAATCCGTTAAAAAATAAACAATTGTCTTTGAAATCGTTCAGTTACTGGATATACTCACAGTTAACTGTATAAAAAGACAGGTGAGACATGAAGCCACTAACGCCGCGCCAACAACAAGTCTTCGATCTGATTAAAGATAAGATTGATGCATCAGGTATGCCCCCAACTCGTGCTGAAATCGCACGTGAACTGGGGTTTCGTTCTGCAAATGCCGCTGAAGAACACCTTAAAGCGCTTGCCAGAAAAGAAGCCATCGAGATCATTCCCGGTGCTTCACGAGGCATCCGAATTCTGCTTGAAGATGATCCGGAAGAAGAAGGTTTGCCTTTGATCGGTCAGGTTGCGGCAGGTGAGCCTATCCTGGCACAAGAGCACGTAGAAACGCATTACCAGGTCGACCCTGCGATGTTTAAGCCTCAAGCGGATTTCTTACTTCGTGTTAACGGGATGAGTATGAAGGACATCGGCATTATGGATGGCGATTTGCTAGCTGTTCATAAAACTCAAGATGTACGCGATGGTCAGGTTGTCGTGGCTCGTGTCGATGAAGACGTAACGGTGAAACGCCTTGAACGTAAAGGATCAACCGTTCTTCTGCACGCCGAGAATGAAGAGTTTGAACCGATCAAAGTGGATCTGACTGCTCAGCACCTGGCAATAGAAGGAATTGCTGTTGGTGTCATCAGAAATGCAGATTGGATGTAATTAAATTTTGCATTATTAAATGATAGTCATTATCATCTAGCTATTATTGTAGGGAAGATGATAATGACTCAGCCACACTTCAAGCGACCTAAATCGCACTATCGCATACCAGCGAATCTGCTTCAGCCAATGTGGCTGCGAAGCAGAGAGAGCTTAGTTGACGATGGTTTGGTTTATGATCCTATTGCTGCCAGTGCATGTCAGCGATGTGAGCTTGCGCCTGAATGCTTGGCTGGCGATGTCGATCAGAAGCAGTTACTAAACGCAACACTCACACAGCTGTGTGATGAACGAGTAAAAAACTTCTTAATCGACAACCCAGAAGCGTGGGTGCTGAATGTAGGTGCTGGCTTGGATACACGCTTTTATCGTTTAGACAACGGTCGATGCCACTGGCTTGAGCTGGACATCAGTGAAAACCTGTTATGGCGTCAAAAACTCTTTCACCCTAGCGAACGTTATCAACTGAGATGCGGCAGTGTTGTTGATACCAATTGGTTAGGCGATTTACCTGTCCCCGATTCCTCTCCTGTATTGATTGTTTGTGAGCACGCTTTGCTTGATTGCGAAGAAGAGCAAGTCGCTAAGTTTATTCAAACCTTAGGTCGACGTTTTATACATGCTCAAGCGTGTATTGTTGTGGCGGGTGATCTTGCCAACTCACATTGGGGGAAAAAGCTGGGCGGTGGTGGTTACAAGCACGCCATAAAGCAGCCTAAGGAAAAACTCCTGAGTTGGCTCCCCTGGTATCAATGGGCAACCGTTCATTCTCCAATGGATAAAAACTGTAGCCGCTGGAAACGCTGGCAGCGTTTGTTGTCAAAAATGTCCTTCTTCAAACACCGAATGACACCAGTTTTACTCCACATGCGATGGTGATTGATTAATCAACCACTAACCGCTAACCTCGTCGGCATAAACGATGAGGTCATCTGTGTTTAAATCCCAACTTTCATTCTTATCCAACTGGTCACTGCACAAACAAGTGCTCTGGCTTGCTATTCCAATGGTGCTCTCCAACATCACTATCCCGCTGTTAGGGCTGGTGGATGCGGCGGTGATCGGTCACCTCGAGCATGCTTGGTATTTAGGAGGCGTCGCACTAGGTAGCACGATGATCAGTGTTGCTTTCTGGTTGCTTGGCTTTTTGCGAATGGCGACAACCGGGTTAACCGCTCAGGCTAGCGGGGCGAAAAACGGGGAAGAGCTATGCCGAGTGCTGATGCAGGGGCTGACCATGGCAGGGCTGTTTGCATTTGGCTTTTTGCTTTTGCATCCGTGGATTTCTGATTGGGTATTTACTTTCAGTGATGCCAGCGAACAGGTGAAGCACTATGGTCAGCAGTATTTTGCAATCCGTGCTTGGAGTGCACCTGCTGCGTTGGCTAACTTCGTTATCCTAGGCTGGCTTTTGGGAACGCAAAATGCCAAGGCACCAATGTGGATAGTGATCGTTTCCAACCTGACCAATATCATTCTGGATGTGATATTTGTGATTGGTTTAGGCTGGAAAGTCGAGGGGGCGGCATTGGCCTCTGTATTAGCCGATTACTCTGGTATGACGCTGGGGTTGTTTTTTGTTTTCAAAACCTGGTCTCACCTTACATTGCCATCCCCCTTGTCTCAGCTTCCATTCTTAAAGCATGGGATGGGCAAATTTGTCCGCCTAAATCGCGATATATTTCTGCGATCTTTATGTTTGCAAGCCACATTCAGCTTTATGACCTTCCAAGGGGCAAGCTTTGGCGATGATGTAGTCGCAGCTAATGCCGTTCTGATGAGTTTTCTTATGATGATTTCCTATGGCATGGACGGTTTTGCGTATGCGATGGAAGCCATGGTCGGTAAGGCAATTGGTGCAAAAGACGAAAGACAGCTCAAACAATCCTTGGTAGGGACATTTTTCTGGAGCCTGATCATCTGTATCGGTCTAACGTTTGCTTTTGCGTTGGCGGGATCAGGGTTGATCAGTCTGATCACCGATATTCCTATTGTTCGGCAGCACGCTAATATTTATCTGCCCTGGCTGATAGCCATGCCATTGGTCTCCATGTGGTGCTTTCTACTCGACGGCATATTTATTGGTGCTACGAAAGGAAAAGAGATGCGCAACAGTATGTTTGTCGCAACGTGCAGTTTTTTCCTGGTGTTCTACGCTTTTGCTGGTTTTGGAAATCACGCGCTCTGGATGGCCATGTTGAGCTTTATGGGGATGCGTGGACTGGGGCTCGCTGTCGTTTTCGCGTGGCAGTGGCGCCGAAATGCATTCCTTGCCTAAAAGAAAGGGTCAGCATGTGCTGACCCTTACCGATTTAAATCCGATTAAAACAAGCGGTTAAGACCATTCAATGCGGCCACACGATACGCTTCCGCCATCGTTGGGTAGTTAAAGGTCGTATTCACGAAGTATTCAATCGTATTGGCTTCACCTTTCTGTTCCATGATGGCTTGCCCGATGTGAATGATTTCTGCAGCGCGCTCTCCAAAGCAGTGGATACCAAGGATTTCTTTGGTTTCGCGGTGGAAGAGAATCTTCAGTGAGCCAATGTCCTTGCCTGCTATCTGTGCGCGAGCCAGGTGCTTGAAGGAGGAACGTCCCACTTCGTAAGGTATTTTTGCCGCCGTCAGCTCTTGCTCTGTTTTTCCTACAGAACTGATTTCCGGAATGGTGTAAATACCTGTTGGGATGTCTTCAATCAGGTGGTTGTCGGCTTGCCCTTTGGTAATGGCTTGTGCAACAAATCGTCCCTGGTCATAAGCCGCACTGGCAAGGCTTGGGTAACCGATAACATCGCCAACGGCATAGATATTCTCTACCGAAGTCTGGTAATTGGAGTTAACGGCAAGTTGACCACGTGAGTCGGGCTTCAGACCAACAGCTTCGAGGTTCAGTTTATCTGTGTTACCCGTTCGACCATTCGCATAAAGCAAGCAGTCAGCACGCATCTTTTTACCGGACTCAAGGTGAATGATCACTCCCTCATCTGTACCTTCAATTCGCTCATAAGTTTCATCATTGCGAATAATGACGCCACTGTTCCAGAAGTGATAAGAAAGGGCATCGGAGGTTTCATTATCCAGAAAAGAAAGTAAGCGATCTCGAGTGTTGATTAGGTCTGTTTTTACGCCTAACCCGCGGAATATAGACGCATACTCACAACCTATGACGCCAGCGCCATAGATGATGATATGACGAGGGTCGTGCTCCAGTGACAATATCGAATCGCTGTCATAGATACGATCGTGACCAAAGTCGACATCTGCCGGACGGTATGGTCTAGAGCCCGTGGCAATTACGAATTTGTCTGCGGTGTAGTGCTCGACGGTGCCATCCGGTTGGGTGACAGCGACGGTGTTGCCGTCTGTAAATGTCGCTTCGCCGAAAATAAGGGAACATTCGTTACGGTCGTAAAAGCCTTGTCTCAAACGAGTTTGCTTGTCGATAACGGTTTTTGCATGCCCTAAGATATTGGAAAATGTAGAGTGTAGGCTGGAATTATTGTGGCAAAAGAGAGGGTTACTGTTGAATTCGATTATACGGCTTACCGCATGTCTCAAAGCTTTGGATGGGATGGTACCCCAATGAGTACAACCGCCGCCAACACTGCTCTCTCGCTCAATGATTGCAACATTTAACCCCGCCTTTGTTAAGCCCATTGCTGCCCCTTCACCACCAGGACCGCTGCCTATTACTATTGCATCAAAGTGCGTTGAGGTCATATATTTGCCTTTTGTTATGAATGTTAACATTGCTATAGCGATATTTTAACGCTTTCATTTTACAGGTAAATGCTCTGACCAATAGACAGTGGAGAGGATCACGTTGTGTTTCACTCTGAAACTGTGAACTGATTAGTAACTTCGAGTAGCGAGCAAGCAATTCACTTAAAAATCCGTAAAGTAACAACCTTTGTCTCATAGACTATGCTGGCATTCGAGGTATAGTAAGGCTTGCCTTTTCGGTCAGTGTCTTTATTAAGCGTAGTTAAGAATGACAAACGAGAAAAATAAAAAGAGCATGGGTGTCCGTGCTCAACAAAAAGAGAAAACCCGGCGCTCATTGATAGATGCGGCTTTTAGCCAGTTGAGTGCCGATCGCAGTTTTTCTAATCTAAGCTTACGTGAAGTGGCGAGAGAGGCGGGCATTGCACCAACGTCTTTTTATCGTCATTTTAAAGATATGGATGAACTGGGTTTAACCATGGTTGATGAAGGTGGATTGCTGCTTCGTCAATTGATGCGTCAGGCAAGACAGCGCATTGCCAAAGAAGGCAGTGTGATTAAAACCTCGGTCGATACTTTTATGGAATTTATCGAGAGCAGCCCAAACGTATTCCGTTTGTT
Source organism: Vibrio nigripulchritudo ATCC 27043 (assembly GCF_000222685.1). Classification (GTDB taxonomy): domain Bacteria; phylum Pseudomonadota; class Gammaproteobacteria; order Enterobacterales; family Vibrionaceae; genus Vibrio; species Vibrio nigripulchritudo. Next base: position 33,937 of record NZ_AFWJ01000235.1, read on the forward strand.
GTTGCGTGAACGCTCTGGCACGTCATCTGAATTTCGTGCAGCCGTTGCCAGAGAAATCCAGCATTTTGTTGCTGAGCTGACGGAATATCTGGTGGGTAATGGTGTCACAAGAGAAGAAGCCTTTACTCAGGCAGAGGCGTCGGTAACCTTAGTATTCAGTTCTGGAGCAGAAGCTTTGGATCTGGAAGGGGATGAACGCGATGAGTTGGCCAATCGTCTGATTACCCAGCTCCGCATGATTGCAAAAGGTGCCCATGTGTACCGTAAAGAACGTGAACTAAAAAAGAATAAGGCAGGATAAAGCAATGTCTACTGAAGCTCCAACGGCCGATAAAGGCTCAGAAAAGAAAACGCTCATTTTGGCTCTGATTGCTGGTATGTGTGGTAACGCTTTGCTATCAGCTCTAACGGTTAGCGAAGTCGCTTTCTCTATTTTCCCAGTGATCGCACTGGTGCTTGCTGTACAAAACCTATACCAAGAATATTTACGTCACCCGGTATCTGAAGACATCCCGCTCGTGGCGCTGGCGTGTTTCTTTGTGGGAGCATTTGGCTATTCAGCTTTTGTTGGTGCTCAGCACCCCGAAGCTGGTTCCAATTTCTTCTCTATCATGGTGACCTTAATACTCATGGTCTGGGTAGGGAAGAAGCTAGGCTACATCGCCAAGCCTCAATAAATCGACCAGATATAAAAAACCGCTCAGCTGAGCGGTTTTTTTTGCATTAAGCTTTTCTTTCCAAGAAAACACCCGCTTCCATATGGTGTGTATATGGGAACTGATCGAACAAGGCAAAGCGAGTGATATTGTGTGTTTCACTCAGGATATCCAGATTCTCTTTAAGCGTATCTGGGTTACAAGAGATGTACATAATTCGCTCGTACCCCTGAACCATTTTACAAGTGTCTACGTCCATGCCTGCGCGTGGAGGATCAACAAATATGGTGTTGCAGTTGTAGCTTTTCAGGTCAACGTTTTGCTGTTTCAAGCGGCGGAACTCTCGCTTACCTTCCATTGCTTCAGTAAACTCTTCGGCAGACATGCGAACGATTTGTACGTTGTCGATCTTATTGGCGGCAATATTGTATTGCGCTGATTCAACTGACGGCTTGGCCAGTTCGGTCGCCAGTACTCGCTCAAAATTCTGAGCAAGTGCTAATGAGAAATTGCCGTTTCCGCAATACAGTTCCAACAAATCGCCAGTGCTCTCTTGTGTACAGTCGACTGCCCACTCCAGCATCTTCTGTGCAACGATACCATTGGGCTGAGTAAAGCTATTTTCGACTTGCTGGTAAATGTAGGTATCACCATTCACATTAAGCTTCTCAACGACGTAGTCTTGGTCGAGCACGATTTTCATTTTACGGGCGCGTCCAATCAGGTTCAGATTAAACCCTTCATCATTCAGTCGTTGTTTGAGCGCTTTTGCCTCTTCAACCCATGCTTCATCTAACTGACGATGGTAAAGCAAAGACACCAGAATCTCGCCACTCAAAGTAGAAAGGAAGTCCACTTGGAATAGTTTACGGCGCAAGGTGTCGTTGTGTTTCATTGCATCGACAAGCAAAGGCATCAAGTCATTGATCAATCGGCTGGCAGCAGGAAATTGGTCGACGCGGTATTTCTCGCGTGTTTCCTGATTAAACATGATGTAGTAAAGCTCTTCACCTTCGTGCCAGACGCGAAACTCCGCGCGCATTCGATAGTGTTGCTCTGGCGATTCAAACACCTCAAGTTCAGGGGCGTTAAACGGAGCAAACATCTCAGTCAGGCGCTGAGTCTTTTCTTCCAGTTGCGCTTGGTAGTGCTCTGGGTTTACATCAAGTGTCGCCATGAAGTCATGCCTTTTTTGCTAGAAACAGGGAGCGCAGATTTTATTCAATCCACTTTATTTGTCCAGCACAGAGTTGTAAGTCGTCTGTCGGACCCATTCAGAATGCAGCTATTGGCTCTCTTGTGGTGGAAAAGTGTCCTAGTGATGAACTGCATAATAGCTTAGATGAAATACGTCTAGACTTCTATTTGAAAGCAAACTAGTATCCTCGACCATGCTGGTGGTTGATATTTCAACTGAAAAGGGAATCTGGTGAAAATCCAGAACTGACGCGCAGCGGTAACAGAGAACGAACGCTCCGGAGAAATCCAAACACTGTTTTTCACCTAAAAACGGGAAGTGGAGTGCTAGGTACCCAATTGGGGTGTGCTCTTGAGTCCGAATACCTGCCAGCAGTAAGAACCAAGTGGATAAGCAGTGTGTATAAACATGAAGCTTGGTCTTAGAAGGATTCTCGCGATTTAGGAAATGACAATGAAAAAAACTCTTCTAGCGACCACAGTAGCGTCGCTGCTTACTCACGCCTCCATTTCTGTCGCTCAAGAAGCAGCAGAAACCGAAACTCTTGTTGTGACGGCCAACCGATTTGAGCAACCAGTGGATAGCGTACTTGCATCTGTAAGTGTATTGACTCGTGAAGACATAGAAGCACTTCAGGCTCAAAGTATATTTGATGTGATTAAAACCTTGCCAGGTGTTGAATATTACACACAGGGAACGAAAGCGAATACTGCAGGTATATACATTCGCGGTACATCAACACGTCATGCCTTAGTGATTGTTGATGATGTTCGAATCAACTCAGTGACATCGGGTGGGGCGGCAATAGGTTTAATCCCTACTTTTGCGATCGAGAAGATTGAAGTTATTCGTGGTCCTCGTGCTGCTGTATACGGTTCTGATGCTATTGGTGGTGTAATTAAAATTACTACAATTCCAGCGTCAGGTTCTGTGCATCAGGCGAAAGCGGGCTTTGGTACTAACAACTTTTCTGAAGCTGGCTGGCGATCTGCAGGTGAGATTTCAGAGAAGACGTCTGGAAACTTCCTGATCAATGGAGAAAAGAGCGACGGATTTAAAGTTAATGAGTCTGCTGGCGACAATGATGTTCATGGATACGACTCAAAAACATTTATTGGTTCTCTAAACCACAAATTCAATGATGCCTGGAATGCAACCTTCACAGGGTACTCTCAAGAAAGCCTGAGCGAGTACGATAGCTCTGGTACAAAAAAAGAATCCGAGAAAAATGAATACGCTCTTGCCGGAGTATTGAACTTTAATGAAGATGATTTTTCCTCTTCTTTACAGTTTGATTTATCCAGTAATAAAGGTGCGGACGGAAATGCTGATAATAATGCCACTGGTCGTTCGGTACTGGAAACAAAGCGCAAGAGTGCTGCATGGGTGAATACTTACACAGGTATTGAAAATACTATTCTTAACGCTGGTGTAGATTATTCACAAGAACAAGCTAATCGCGGCGGTACAAACTCGTCTGACTACGAAGAAACAGAAAAATCTAATTTAGCCTTCTTTGTTACTGGCTTTAAACAAATCGATTCCTTGTCTTTAGAAGCAAGTCTACGCCAAGATAAGGATAGTGTTTTTGGTACGCATACCACTTGGAATCTGGCAGGTGGCTATGCAATCAATGAAGAACTTGAAGTGTTAGCAAGCTACGGTTCAGCGTTTAAAGCACCGACATTTAATGATCTTTACTGGCCTGGAGCAGGAAACGATAAGCTAAAACCTGAGACATCTAAGTCTTCTGAAATTGGTGTTCGCGGTTATCATGAAGCATTATCATGGACGTTGACAGCGTATCACTCTGAAATCAAAGACATGATTGCATGGGCTCCACAACCTTCTGGTGCGTGGGTTCCTTCCAATGTCGATAACGCAAAAATCAAAGGTCTTGAGCTAGAGTTGAACTTCAGTACTGGGCCAATTTCTCACCGTTTAGTTGGTGACTGGAAAGATCCAAAAAATACAAAGGATGACAGTCAGCTTATTCGTCGTGCCAAAGAAAATTACAAATGGGTAGCAACGTACCGATATGAAAGGCTAAATACGTCTCTTGCTGCTAATCATGTAGGTAAGAGATACGATTCTGGAGACGCTAAACTGGATGCCTACACCACAGCTGATCTGGGGATGACATTCAATATTTCTGAAGATTTAGCTGCAGGTCTTCGAGTTGATAACTTATTTGACTCTAAATACGAAACGGCAAAAGGCTATCCAGCACCGGAGCGTGCATTTTACATAAACGCATCCTACAAGTTCTAAATACAAGCCGCCTTCGGGCGGCTTTTTAATACCTATGAAGACACAACCCAAAAAAGTCGTCATCAGTTGGTCGTCAGGCAAGGACTCAACGTTAACCTTAATACGTCTGCTTGAAGATCCTAATTATGAAGTTGTGGGGCTTTACACAACCTATGTCGGTGAAGAAGTCCCATTTCAAGTCACACCTATTGAAGTCGTTAAAATGCAGGCTGAATTGGCAAATTTGCCATTGGTAATGATTCAACTACCTGAAGTTTTTCCTCCCAACGAGATTTATCAAAATGCCATTGTTCAGGGATTAGAAGAATCAGACTTAGAAATCGATGCTGTCGCATTTGGCGATATGTTTTACAACGGTATTATTGAGTATCGCAAAAGCTACATAGAAAAAGCGGGATGGGAATGTGTTTTTCCTTTGATGGAAACACCAAGCATAGATTTAGCCAATGAGATACTTGAACGGGGTATTAAAACCATAGCCGTAACGATTGATGGTCACCGATTGCCTAAAGCATTATGTGGGAAATGGTACAACACAGAGTTCATTGATAACTTACCTGAAGGGATAGACCCTTGTGGAGAAAATGGAGAGTTTCACACATTGGTGACATCGGCTTCATGTTTCAAAGGTAGTTTGTCGATTAAAGCTGAACAAATAGAAAGTGGCGAACGCTTTCATCATTTAAGATATAAAGCGAAGATTGGCGAGCGTACACTTTAACAGTAAGATACGCTCAACTTATTGGTAGAGTGCAATCTGTTGTGGACATGAAATCAGAGAAAACAGTCTTAATTTTTGATTCAGGGGTGGGAGGTCTTTCTGTATACCAAGAACTTCAAACCCTACTTCCTCAATTAGACTACCTTTATCTGTTTGATAACGCTGCGTATCCATACGGAGAGCTCGATGGCGACGTATTGATTCAAAGGGTTCAATCATTAATCTCTGAATATTGCCAACGGTATCGCATCGACTTAATTGTCATCGCCTGTAATACGGCAAGCACGCTTGTTCTTCCTCATCTTCGTGCAAATCTAGCCATACCCGTTGTCGGAGTGGTTCCTGCAATCAAACCTGCCTCTCTGATTTCTGAAAAAGGAGTCGGGCTCATTGCAACTCCAGCGACCGTCAGTCGCCAATATACCCAAGAACTCATCAAAGATTTTGCAAACGGCAAAGAAGTAAAGTTACTAGGCTCAACCAAATTAGTAGATATGGCGGAAAGAAAGTTAAGAGGTATCCCTGTCGATTCAAAAGAGCTGGCTCAGGTACTGGCTCCAATCAATGGGGAAGTAGATACCGCTGTGCTCGGGTGTACGCATTTCCCTCTGCTTAAAGAAGAAATCCAGGGCATCATGCCAGAAGTAACGTTGATAGATTCAGGGCAAGCAATAGCCAAGCGAGTGTCTTATCTTTTACAGGAAGAGTCTGGTGAGAGAAGTGACAGGAAACATCGAATTTTTTGCAGTGCACCTCCTTTTGAAAGAGATGCACTGAACGAAACATTAAACCAACTCGGTTTCTCTGATCTTATTGTTCAGCCGAGTCAGGATGTTTAGGGTCATTAGCAACCCTAACTTTAAGCGTTCTCTCCATATAATCTTGCTCATTCAAGCCTTGAATAACTTTGTCGGCATCCTCACGGGATACCACTACAAAACCAAAGCCTCTTCTTTTTCCTGTCCTTTTATCCTTCATTAACCTTACAGCGAACACTTGACCATGTTTTGAAAACAGTTGGCGGACATGTGTTTCATTTGCTTTATAAGGAAGGTTTCCCACATATAGAGTGGTTGTTGCGGATTTGTCGTTACTTGACTGCTCTGAAGATGGGTTAGAAAGGGAAAGGAGAAGCGCGCAAGTAAAAACACCAATAATAAAAGCGGTAGCGGGAGGGACTGCAATTTGTGAAAAGGCTGCAGCACCCAAAACTGCCAGTGCAATAACTAATAAATAAGATTTTTTTGAGTTCATATCTGAATACTACATTGAAATTGTGAAGTAATAAAGATGCAAATGCGCTATTAACAAAATAGACACACGGATCTTACGTTTAAGC
>NZ_AFWJ01000234.1 GCF_000222685.1 Vibrio nigripulchritudo ATCC 27043
AATCAGGGGCTACCGTGGAACTTGGTGGATATCGAGAATATTGATGAGCCAGTTGGATCTGTGGGCAAAAAGTAGGTCACCGACCATTGATGACATAGCTTCAGATAGTAAAAAGCCCCGCTCAAAAGAGCAGGGCTTTGGATAAAAAACTGTCGATTAAGCCAGCAATTCGTTTGCCGTCTCAACCACGTTTTCTACGGTGAAACCGAACATCTTGAACAGTTCGCCTGCTGGAGCAGATTCACCGAATGTTGTCATACCGATGATGCGACCGTCGAAACCTACGTACTTGTACCAGAAGTCAGCGATGCCCGCTTCAACAGCGATACGTGCCGTCACGTCTGATGGCAGTACTGATTCACGGTAAGCCGCATCTTGCTTGTCGAATGCATCCGTAGAAGGCATAGACACCACGCGTACTTTCTTACCCGCTTCTGTCAGTTTTGCTGCTGCTTCAACAGTCAGCTCGACTTCTGAACCGGTCGCAATCAGGATAAGCTCAGGCTTGCCATCGCTGTCTTTCAGGATGTACCCGCCTTTCGCGATATCAGCAACCTGTGCTGCGTCACGCTCTTGCTGGGCAAGGTTCTGACGAGAGAAAATCAGAGACGTAGGGCCGTCTTTGCGTTCAATC
>NZ_AFWJ01000233.1 GCF_000222685.1 Vibrio nigripulchritudo ATCC 27043
CAGGTGGTGACAGGGAAGAAGATGATGATGGCTGCCATAACGACTTTGGAGGTAATGCCATATCCAAGCCAGAGCATTAAAACAGGGGCAATCGCAAAGACCGGAATTGCCTGGCTGGCGATAAGAATCGGCAGCAACCAGCGTTTAAGGGGGTTGAACATCAGCATTTGCAGAGCAAAGATCAGCCCCATAGACAACCCAAGAAGCAGGCCAAGCAAGATTTCCTGAGCCGTGACCCAGGTGTGTTTGAGCAACACATCCTGTCGCTGAATCAGGCGCTCAAAGACATCAAACGGTGCTGGCAATATAAATGCCGGCATGTCGAATATCACGACAATTGCCTGCCACAACCCAATCATCACCGATGCACTAATGATCACGCGCAGGAGAGGGAAGGAAATCTTCTCGCTTCGCTTAATGGCTCTGGCGACGGTAGAAAGCTGGTTTACGTTACTCATAGTCTTTCTCCAGCTTTTCAATAATGCTTTGTTGAAGCTTGGCGCACTCGGCATCCAGTTTTCTTGGGATGTCGGATTGAGGTAATTCCATAGCGTGAGCAAAGGCAGGCGCACCTTGCATCACGTATAGCTTGGAAGCCAGCCGAATGGCTTCGTGCGGGTCATGGGTAATGAGTAACACGGTTTTATCTTGAAGTAGCT
>NZ_AFWJ01000232.1 GCF_000222685.1 Vibrio nigripulchritudo ATCC 27043
GAAACAGCAAAACGGATCTGCTTAACGCAATCCTCAATTTTCAAGAATAAAAGTACTCATGATGAATAGGGCGATTTTTATCGGCTTTCTGCCAATTATCTTGAGCATAATTCTTACTTTATTGTTTGTTTTTGTGATTAGAATTTAATTTGTGCTTTTGAGGTTTATTTTTTCCTCTTTTGGCAAGTTTTCGCCTAAAGAAAATTAAAATTGAGCCGTTATAGAAAGTACAGAGAGAGGAAAGGATTCACGCAAAATGAGCGAGAGTCCTTAGTTACAAAAATTTCAACTGGAGAATTACATCATGGGCATGACTGTAAACACCAACGTATCAGCAATGACAGCGCAGCGTCACCTAAACAACGCAGCAAGTGACCTAAACCTATCTATGGAGCGTTTGTCATCCGGTTTCAAAATCAACAGCGCGAAAGACGACGCGGCAGGTCTTCAGATCTCCAACCGTCTGAACGTACAGAGCCGTGGTCTGGACGTAGCGGTACGAAATGCCAACGACGGTATTTCGATCGCTCAGACAGCCGAAGGTGCGATGAACGAAACCACAAATATCCTGCAACGTATGCGTGACCTGTCCCTGCAATCTGCGAACGGCTCTAACTCCAAAGCCGAACGTATCGCGATTCAGGAAGAGGTGACCGCACTGAATGATGAACTGAACCGTATCGCAGAAACCACATCTTTTGGTGGTAACCGACTACTGAAT
>NZ_AFWJ01000231.1 GCF_000222685.1 Vibrio nigripulchritudo ATCC 27043
CATCTAAAGCTACGTCTTCTGCAACAGCTTCTTCCGAAACTGGCGCTTCAACTTCTGGTGCTAGATCTTCTGCTAAAGGTGCTGGCTCATCTGCCATTGCATCCAAGGCAGCCGCTTCATCGAATTCGCCTAAGTCGGCATCATCGAGCTCAACGGTCTCTGGCTCTTCTGAAGCAACTTCTTCTGAAACTGGCGCTTCAACTTCTGGCTCTAGATCTTCTGCCAGTGGAGCTGGCTCATCTGCCATTGCATCCAACGCTGCCGTCTCATCGAACTCGCCCAGGTCTGCATCGTCCAGTTCAATGGGCTCTGGTTCTTCTAAAACAGGCTCTTCTGGAACAACTTCTTCTGAAACTGGCGCTTCAACTTCTGGTGATGTTTCAGCTAAGTCAGCCGCTAGCTCTTGGTCTAGCTCGTTCAGCCCCATTTCATCTGAGTTGTCGGCTTCTGCCTGAACTTCTTCCAGACCGCTTAGATCTGAATCCTCGAAGTCCCAGTCTTCGTCCTGTGGCGTGCCAAATTCATTTGGCACAGCTTCAGGCATAACTAATTCTGGCTCTGGCTCTGGCTCTGGCTCTGGCTCTGGCTCTGGCTCTGGCTCTGGCTCTGGCTCTGGCTCTGGCTCTGGCTCTGGCTCTGGCTCTGGCTCTGGCTCTGGCTCTGGCTCTGGCTCTGGCTCTGGCTCTGGCTCTGGCTCTGGCTCTGGCTCTGGCTCTGGCTCTGGC
>NZ_AFWJ01000230.1 GCF_000222685.1 Vibrio nigripulchritudo ATCC 27043
GCCCTCGACCATCTGGACTTCTCAGGTGTTGATATTAATCGGCAACTCATGAGTACCCGTTCGACAGCACTGGCTCTACCTGTAGTGGTCACCAATGGTCTGGCTTGGGATACCCTTTCAGAGGAAGACGATTTAGTGTTCTTTTCGGGTGTGACACAAACACCTCAAGTTGCCCTCGACATTCGCCTTAACTTTGATGAAAGCAAGAACTTGGTTCTGAGTTTCGACTACGCTGTGGATGCTCTAGACAAGCAAGTTGTTGTTTCGATACTCGCGTCAATTGAGCGTCATGTGCAAGCCTTGTGTGAGACCAAGAGCTTCGATATTGCCTCACACAAAGTCGTTAACCTTGACCACTATAAGCTCAATTGCGATGAGTCAGAATTTGAGTGCTCTAAGTTTTTAGCCAAGATTGCAAAAAATGTAGGTGAGAACGCTTCTAGCGATATTGCGGTTATATGTGGTGACAGACAGATAAGCTACAAAGCCTTTGGAGAAGATGTCCACAAGGTGATGCAGCACATTTCCCATCTTGGTTTGAAACAAGGTGATGTGTTGGCAATATGCATGCCTAAAAGCCCAGAGCATCTGGTGATGACTATTGCCTGTTCATTATCAGGAATCATTTGGGTACCCATTGATGTTTCTTCACCAGAAGAACGCCTGGACTACCTACTGAGTAACTGCAATGCGAACTTGGTTGTGACTAGTCAAACTTCCGACAGAGCGAACTCAGTGACGTATGAGTCGCTTTTACAGCCT
>NZ_AFWJ01000229.1 GCF_000222685.1 Vibrio nigripulchritudo ATCC 27043
TGAAGTAGTCGATTTCGCCAGCAAACCAGGGGGCACCACTTGAGGCGTAGGGTCCGACCCTATAAGTCGGGAGTGGTACAAATTGTTCTGCTCCGTTCGCAACCGAAGACACAACGGGTGCAAGCAGTGAAGACAACACAATACCGGTGACGCAAAGACTCCGTGAAATGTAGTTTTTCATCATATGCTTCCTTGTAGATGGTAGCCGAATCCGCGACTACTCAGTCGTTGTGGAAAGAAATGCTCAACCTTTCCGTTTTGCTTATATTCTGAGTGGCCAGTTCCTTATGCGTGCTGACAAGTTACTGACCATTCGGGTAATTCCCTCTGGCTCTTTAATCAAAAACCAGATGATGAGTACGCCAAATATGACTTTGTTGAGGTTGGACAAAATGCCTGGGTCGATGCTGCCGCCGAGAAAAGTCTTCACGAAATAATCAATGGAGATTGGCAGTAAGAAGATGAAGGCTGCGCCAATGTAGCATCCGCGAATTGAGCTCATGCCACCAATAATGATGATGAACAGGATCTGAAATGAGCGTTCAATCTGGAAACTCAACGTACTCGCCGTTCCAAGAAAGATGAAAGCCCACAAAGCACCAGCAATCCCGAGATAAAAACCGCTAACAGCAAAGGCTAAGGTTTTGTATTTTCGGGCATTGATCCCGATAACTCCGGCGGCAGTATCCATATCCCGTATCGACATCCAGTTTCTTCCGACCGGGCTTTTAACCAGATTGCACGCCACCCAGGTGAGACCGAAGATGACAAGAATGGAGAAGTAATAGCGAACC
>NZ_AFWJ01000228.1 GCF_000222685.1 Vibrio nigripulchritudo ATCC 27043
CGTTACGCGCGTATTCCATAAACATCAGGAAGGTCGCACCGTAAGGAACGAAACCACCGTGAAGCGCGATACCGTTCATGATGGCTGTCATACCGAACTCACGCACACCGTAGTGGATGTAGTTACCGGACGCGTCTTCTGCCGTCAGTGACTTAGAGCCAGACCACATGGTCAGGTTAGAAGGCGCAAGGTCAGCGGAGCCACCCATGAAGTCAGGCAGGATAGCACCGAAGGCTTCCAGTGCGTTTTGAGACGCTTTACGTGACGCGATGTTGGCTGGGTTGGCTTGAAGGTCAGCAATGATTTGGTTCGCTTTCGCTTCCCATTCTGCTGGCAGGTCGCCGTTTACTCGACGCTTGAATTCAGCGGCAAGCTCTGGATACGCTGCTTCATAAGCTGCAAATTTCTCGTTCCACGCTGCTTCCTTAGCTGCGCCTGCTTCTTTCGCAGACCACTCTGCATAGACTTCCTGCGGAATTTCAAAAGGACCGTGCTCCCAACCTAAAAACTCACGTGCTGCTGCAATTTCTTCATGACCCAATGGCGCACCGTGACAGTCGTGCGAACCGGATTTGTTTGGTGAACCGAAACCGATGATGGTCTTAGTACAAATCAATGTCGGGCGAGGGTCGGCTTTCGCCGCTTCAATCGCTGCATTAATGGCTTCAGCATCGTGACCGTCGACCGCTGGAATCACATGCCAGCCGTACGCTTCAAAACGCTTAGGCGTGTCGTCAGAGAACCAGCCTTCCACTTCACCGTCGATAGAGATGCCGTTGTCATCCCAGAACGCAATCAG
>NZ_AFWJ01000227.1 GCF_000222685.1 Vibrio nigripulchritudo ATCC 27043
TTTCCAGATGACTGAGGCTGATGTGTTTGGCGGCATCAATACGAAAGCCACGCACTCCCATCTCTTTCATCGCTTTTAGATAGAGTCTTTGCTGCTCAATGACGTGCAAATTGTCCGATAACGTTGGTAAACCCGGATCAGCCGAGCCACTGCTGATTCTTCCGTTTTGTACTTCCCACTGATCTTGCCAGTCGACAATACCAAAAGGTTCGATAAAATCTCGCTCAATAAAAAGAGGGACAGATAGATCGCCGAATAGTCTCAGCTCAGAATAGAGCTCCGGATTTGAATGGTATTCTTGTATATCTGCATCAGAAGGAAATTGTAAGTCGCTGCGAATATCCGACTCGTTGGCCATGTGATTAAACACTACGTCCACATAAACCCAGAGATCGTGACAGTGGAGCTCCGCCATCATAGCTTTAAAATCGAGAGTATTGCCAAGTGGGTTGTCTATTACACGATAATCCTGTGGCTGATAGCGCTGCCACCAGTACTTTCCGCGGTCAGATTTCATCGATTTTAACGGGGGAGAAACCATGACAGACCGATACCCCAGAGACCTTATCTCTGGCGCATGTTCTGCGACTTCTCGGTAAGTCCAATCAAATACGTGCAGGATGGCATTGGCTCTTTCACCTTGCTCCATCTTTAACCACTCTCAATCACTTTAGACGGAGCACTATGTTACTTAGATATCTGATTTGATTGCAATCCCTAAGATTTGTTGACCTTTAGCCGTTAAATTCCGTTCGATTCAGGAATGCATTGGTCGCAAACCAAAGTTTGTCGCCCAACC
>NZ_AFWJ01000226.1 GCF_000222685.1 Vibrio nigripulchritudo ATCC 27043
ATGACCTTTGATGTCAAACCCGTACTAACGCTTAACTTAAACTGCAGACAACGTACAAATCAAGCCGCTGCACTGCACCGTAAACACTTAAATCACTGCAAACCCAAAGTGCCACGCGTTGGCTGTCGGTTTGAAGTTTTTGTTATGCCCATACTCCCAATTCAAAGCGGCTTGACCGCCCCACAAAGATGCCAAAGACACACGATGGACTCAATGACCAGCTTTGATTTTTGCTGAACCGCTCGAAACCTGAAACTACGCGCAAGGTGGATTGGCAACTAGCCAAAGTGAGCGTTGAACAATCAACTAATGCAAGCCCAAAAACCTAGAAAAACAAATGGGGTATAACGCCCAATTAAGTAGTGAACAACGCTACCACTTAACTAAAACATTGTGCCATAAAACACTAAACTTAACCTAGAATGCAGATCGACAAGCGTTGTGAATCTGCTTAAATTGTTTGTTAGTTGCCTGCCCTAAGGCTTTATTTGAAGAACATTGTCACTTTGCCGACACTGTTCTGTCCTGTTTTGAAAAACTCAAATCAGGCGCAGTTTCAAAGCGACTATCACTGAAACCACTTGGAACATACAACGCCGCAGAAAGCAGCCTTCAAACACCAAAGAAAGCTTTTGTGAAGACTAAGCAACAAAGCAGACTTTCAACGAGAGAATAAGCTTCTGAAACAAAAAATCTAAACCGAGAACAAACCAAAGAACGATTTCAACGAACCAAGTAAGCTAGAAAGTGAAATGCAACAACTAGCAAAAAGTACACGAACATTAGCCCTAAATTTGCTGAATTAGCTACTTTTTCCTCATTGGCAACTAAC
>NZ_AFWJ01000225.1 GCF_000222685.1 Vibrio nigripulchritudo ATCC 27043
GGCTGTTCAACCAGAACAGCAAAGCGGTCTGTACCCATGCTTTCTTGAACTCGCTCCTCTCTAAAGAGAGGCGGGAAGGGACGTCATGGGCGTGCGCCCCTCCCCGCGAGAGAGTCGGTTTAGCCCAGCAGACTCATCGCTGCGTTTGGCGCTTGCTTCGCCTGGGCCAGAATCGAGGTGGATGCCTGTTGCAGGATCTGCGCTTTGGTCATCGACGTTGTCTCGGAGGCGAAATCGGTGTCTTTAATTCGGCTCTTCGACGCGTTCACGTTCTCGTTAATGTTGTCTAAGTTACTGATGGCGTGCCCGAATCGGTTCTGGAATGCACCCAGCTCTGCTCGGTGGCTGTCCACGTATTTCAGTGCGCTATCTACAATCGCAACGGATTCCTGAGCACCCGCCACAGACGTCACATCAATGGTGTCGACCGTAACGTTCTGACCTGGGTTAAACGCCAGCTCACCTGCCAGTGCACCACCGAAAGTGACATCACCTGTAACTTTGTTGTTCCCTGCGAAGACCTGCAATTTACCGCCTTCACCCACCGATGCTTTCACCAGGTCTGTCTGACCATTGATGTAAGTCGCCAGCTCTTCGATGTCGTCCCCTGCTTTGGCACTGATGTTCAGTGTTTGCGGGTCGCCGAAGCTGTCAGTTAGTGTGATGGTCAGGTCCGTCGCGGCATCTGGTACTGTCCAGTCTTTGTCTTTGCCGTTCGCTGCCTGGTAGCTCTTACCACCCATCAGGGCGTTATCACTACGCATGTCTTTCAGGGTAAGCATGACCGCTTCACCGTTGTCTGCACCGATTTGGAATGCCGCTGTACCGTAAGTCCC
>NZ_AFWJ01000224.1 GCF_000222685.1 Vibrio nigripulchritudo ATCC 27043
AAGTGGATAAAGAACAAAGCTTTATCGCTCTTTCAAAGGCGGAAACCCACTGAAACAACACACGCATAAAACCAAACGCAGCGCTTAGTCGCTGCGTTTTTTATTGCACTTTGTACGAAAAAACAGGTCACATTAGAAGGCATATCCTCTTTTCAAATCAGCACATAGCTGCTAAAAATCTATACAGGACGACGGTTTTTTAATCAAAACAAAGACTTTAAGCGTAGATCGGTGGATCTAGACAGGGAGAATGTGGATGCAAAAGAAAATAGCGGTTGCATTAGGTCTGGCTCTTCATTGGGGAGCGGCTTTTTCATCAGAAGTTATCGAGACCGACAGATTGGTTGGTTTTGGAGAGGCTAAATACCCCGCGGGTTTCCAGCACTTTGACTTCGTTAACCCAGATGCCCCCAAAGGCGGAAAAGTGACTTATGGAGTGATTGGCACCTATGACAACTTCAACCGTTTTGCTTCACGCGGGGACCCAGCAGCTTACACCCGAGAGTTATACGATACCCTGTTTTACAGCTCTACAGATGAACTCAATACCTCCTACGCTCTGATAGCAGAAAAAGCCCGCTACACCAAAGACTATGACTGGATGGAAGTGGACATTCGCCCTGATGCGAAGTTTCACGATGGCACGCCGATCACCGCCCACGATGTAGAATTCACGTTCCAAACCTTCATGACTAAAGGCGTCCCTCAGTACCGCACCTACTACAAAGACGTCAAATTTGTTAAAGCACTTAACGATAAAACGGTTCGAATTGAGCTGAACAATGGAAACAAGGAAGTCTTGTTTTCGCTAGGCGGTGGTACGTCAGTTCTGCCCGAGCACTTCTGGAAAGACAAAGATTTCTCAGAGCCTTTATCCACGCCGCCAGTTGGAAGTGGTCCTTACAAAGTAACAGACTACAAGTCTGGGCAGAGTGTTACGTATAGCCGTGTGAAAGACTACTGGGCTCAGTCGCTGCCTGTTAATGTTGGACGCAATAACTTTGATACGGTCGTCTACGACTATTATCGTGACGATACAGTGATGCTTGAAGCCTTCAAAGCAGGCGAATATGATTTTCGTCGGGAATCCATTGCCAAAAACTGGGCAACAGCATACAACGGCATTAACTTCGATAAAGGCTATATCAAGCAAGAAGAAATCACCCATTCCATCCCGCAAGCCATGCAAGGCTTTATTTTCAATGTTCAAAGCCCTGTATTTCAAGACGCTCGTGTTCGTGAAGCTCTGACTTATGCCATGGACTTTGAGTGGATGAACAAAAACCTGTTCTACAACCAATACTCTCGCACCAGCAGTTACTTTCAGAATACCGAATATCAGGCGAAAGCTTTACCCGATGAGAAAGAGCTGAAAATCCTTTCCACTTTCAAAGGTAAAGTGCCGGAGCGTGTATTCACAGAAGTTTATACTCCTCCAGCAACTGATGGCAGTGGACGAATTCGTAGCCAGATGCGCACCGCATTCAAATTACTGAAAAGTGCAGGCTGGGAACTCAAGAACAAAGTCATGACCAACGTCAAAACGGGTGAACCTATGGCGTTTGAGCTTTTGATTTACAGCCCGAGTACCGAACGTATCGCTATCCCTATTCAGAAGAATATGAAGCAAATGGGAATAGAGATGAAAATTCGAACCATTGATACCACTCAGTACCTCAAACGCTATCGTGACAGAGACTACGACATGGTCTTCGCTTCAATCTCCTCGGGTAACTACCCTAACCCAAATGTTCAATTAGTTTGGCACAGTAGCTATCTGGACAGTACCTACAACCGACCCGGTTTAGTCGATGCCAGCATCGATTCACTTACAGAGCAAATCGCCGCCAGTCAGGACGACCCAGAAAAACTTATCTACCTTGGTCGAGCACTTGACCGCGTGTTGCAGTGGAACTTCCTCGCCATTCCTTCATGGCACACAGGCATGTTCCGAATTGCCACCTGGGATAAATTCGCAAGACCGGAAAAAAGTCCAACCTACGATTTAGGTGCAGATACCTGGTGGATAGATACGGAAAAAGCCCAAAAACTGCCTGAAAAACGTCGTTAAGAATCAGGGTCTGCTGACCTAGAACTATAAATAGTGCCAGCACAAAGCTGGCACGCAGACCAAAGTAGTAATGGATTATGACAGCCTATATTATTCGAAGACTTTTGTTGGTGATCCCAACTTTGTGGGCAATCATCACCATCAACTTTTTTGTTATTCAAATTGCACCGGGTGGACCTGTAGAGCAAGCACTAGCACAAATGCAAGGGCTGGAATCAGGGATCATGGAACGCTTTACCGGCGGTGGTCAAGAAGTCGCGCAATCATTGCCTGCCGATGATCAGGGAAGTAACTACCGTGGCTCTCGCGGGCTGGACCCAGAGGTGGTTGAGGAAATCAAAAAGCAGTTTGGTTTTGATAAGCCCCTTCACGAGCGCTATTTCGACATGCTCATTAACTACGCTACCTTCAACTTTGGCGACAGTTTATTTAAAGGTGGCAACGTAATCGACCTTATTATTGATCGCCTTCCCGTCTCTATATCACTGGGGCTGTGGAGCACCATCATCATCTACTTAATCTCGATTCCACTCGGTATCTTAAAAGCCATCCACCATGGCTCTCGCTTCGATATCTGGAGTAGTGCGGTGGTGATTGTCGGATATGCAATTCCCGGTTTTCTGTTCGCCATTCTTTTGATCATCCTGTTTGCCAGTGGCAACTACTTCAGTTGGTTCCCGCTGCGTGGTTTGGTCTCTTCAAACTTTGATCAGTTAACCTGGTATCAGCAGATTATCGATTACTTCTGGCATCTGGCTTTACCAACTTTAGCTATGGTCATTGGAGGCTTTGCAACCCTGAGCATGCTGACCAAAAACTCGTTTCTGGATGAGATCAATAAGCAGTATGTGGTTACGGCACGTGCCAAAGGATTGGACGAGCAGAGCATTCTTTACAAGCATGTATTTAGAAATGCCATGCTCATCATTATTGCAGGCTTTCCTAGCGCTTTTATCAGTATCTTCTTTACTGGCTCCATGCTTATCGAAGTGATGTTTTCTTTGGAAGGCATCGGTTTACTTGGTTTCGAATCGACCATTCAGCGAGATTATCCGGTGGTGTTCAGCACTTTGTACATCATGACGCTGCTTGGCTTACTGCTCAGTATTATCTCCGATCTTACATACACTTGGGTTGATCCAAGAATTGACTTTGAAGCGAGGTAATCATGAGTCCACTTTATGAAATTCGCTGGCAACGCTTTAAAGCCAACAAACGTGGTCTGGTGTCGCTTTGGCTGTTCAGCCTCTTGTTTATATTGAGTCTGTTTGCAGAACTCATTGCTAACGACAAGCCATTATTGGTCAGCTTCGACGGGCAATGGTACTACCCTGTCGCCTTCGAGTACGCGGAAACCGATTTTGGTGGCGAGTTTGAAGCCGAAGCCGATTACACCGACCCGTATGTCAAAGAGCTCATCGAAGAAAAAGGATACCTGATATGGCCCTGGATTCCTTTTCATTACGACACCATTAATTACGACCTCACTCACCCCGCCCCATCTCCACCAGACGATGTAAATTTGTTAGGCACAGATGACAAAGGTCGAGATGTGCTGTCTCGCATTATTTATGGCTTTAGAATCTCGGTGTTGTTTGGTTTTGCCCTGACCATTGTTTCTAGCGTGATTGGAGTTGTGGTCGGCGCCTCTCAGGGCTACTACGGCGGGCGTCTGGATTTGTTTGGTCAACGTTTCATTGAAGTGTGGTCAAACATGCCTACGTTGTTTTTGCTGATCATCTTGTCCAGCTTCGTGGAGCCTAATTTTTGGTGGTTACTCGGCATCATGGTGCTTTTTAGCTGGATGGGGTTAGTCGGTGTTGTCCGGGCTGAATTTCTCAGAGGCAGAAACTTCGACTATGTAAAAGCCGCTCACGCTTTGGGCGTCAGCGATCGACGGATCATGCTAAGACATATGCTGCCCAACGCCATGGTGGCGACGTTAACCATGATGCCGTTCATATTGTCTGGTTCCGTAACCACATTAACATCTTTGGATTTTCTTGGGTTCGGGTTGCCAGTCGGCTCCCCTTCACTCGGAGAACTGCTGGCTCAGGGTAAAGCCAACCTGCAAGCTCCCTGGCTTGGCATATCTGCCTTTGTCGTGCTCTCTATCATGTTAAGCCTGCTGGTATTTATTGGTGAAGCGGTACGTGATGCCTTCGACCCCCACCAACAGAGGTAATCATGACTGAAACGATTCTGAAAATTCGTGATTTATCCGTCGGGTTTGGGCGAAAAAATGACGTCGAAGTCGTCACTCATTCCGTCAACTTATCCATTCGTAAAGGCGAAACATTGGCTTTAGTGGGTGAAAGTGGTTCCGGCAAATCGGTTACCGCTAATGCCATACTCAGGTTGCTCCCTAAAGGCAGCGCGCATTACCTTTCCGGCAGCATTCTGTTTGATGATAAAGATCTCCTTACTTGCAGTGAAAGGCACCTAAGAGGAGTACGTGGTGGTCGAATTGGCATGATCTTTCAGGAACCCATGGTGTCGCTAAACCCATTGCACAAGGTTGGAAGGCAGCTAGTCGAAACATTGGAAGTCCATCGAGGAATGCGCTCCAATCAAGCCAGAGAGCTCGCGTTGCAATGGCTTAACAAAGTGGGGATCCGAAATCCAGACATTAAAATCGACGCCTATCCACATGAGCTTTCCGGCGGAGAAAGGCAACGCGTCATGATTGCTCTTGCGCTGATTAATGAACCGGAACTATTGATTGCAGACGAACCAACGACGGCACTGGATGTGTCCGTTCAGGCGCAGATTCTTGATCTACTGAAATCGCTTCAAGAAGAACTGGGAATGGCTATGCTGTTCATCACTCACGACCTAAGTATCGTCCGACAAATCGCGGATCAAGTTGCGGTCATGCAACACGGAAATCTGGTTGAAACGGGTCGATGTGAAGACATCTTTGCCAACCCCGAACACCCTTATACCCAACTGCTGATTGAGTCCGACCCAAAAGGTTTACCCGTCGAAGTGAATCCCGAATCAGAAGAGCTGATAAAGGCAAAGCAGCTAAAGGTTTGGTTCCCCATCACAGGCGGTATATTCAAACGTGTGGTTTCTCATGTAAAAGCAGTAACCAACGTGAATTTTCAGCTATTGAAAGGGCACACCATCGGGTTAGTCGGTGAGAGCGGCTCGGGTAAGTCCACAACCGGGATGGCTATTTTGCGCTTACTCGACAGTGAAGGCACCATTCTCTTTGACGGTGAAAAAATCAACGGCTATTCACGCCAACAAATGTTGCCGCTAAGAAAGCGCATTCAGGTTGTGTTTCAAGACCCCTTCTCTGCATTGAATCCCAGAATGTCGGTCGCTCAAATTATTGGTGAAGGGCTAAAAGTGCATGAAGATCTGCCTGAAAACGAGCTCGATAGCCGAATTTGCAATGCCATGAGCGAAGTCGGGCTAGACCCGGAAACTCGCCATCGCTATCCAAATGAGTTTTCAGGCGGGCAAAGACAGCGCATCGCGATTGCACGAGCCATTATCCTGAAACCTGAATTTGTGTTGCTTGATGAACCCACTTCTTCACTTGATCGCACCGTTCAGGCGCAGGTACTGGATCTTCTCAAGTCGCTTCAGGAAAAGTACGGGCTAACCTATTTGTTCATCAGTCACGATTTAAATGTCGTTAAATCGCTTTGTCACTACACTTTAGTGCTCAAACAGGGCGAAGTGATAGAGCAAGGTGATACCGCCAAACTGTTCAACGCACCGGAGCACGAATACACTCGCCAATTGGTGAATTTATCGAAGCTTTAGGGTTTGTTCGTATTTGTTGGTCTAGTCAATGTATTTATAACCGTGTTTTTCAAACCAGTCTCCGAGGAAGTTGAGCAACGTACGCACTTTGGTGTTGGTTTGAATATCCTGATGAACCATCAAGTGGCAAGGTAACTCTGAAATGGGCATATCTGGTAGCACCTGAACAAGGTCGGGGTTCTTTTCTGCCAATCCTTTGTGGGTTGCCGCAATCCCTCCACCCTGATTTAGAAGCTGCCAATGTTGCATCAGGCTGTCACTGCGAAAGCTGAAATCACTTGGAGATAATTCAAAACCATGGAGCCGAGCTTCGTCAATAAAGCTAGTGAAGCGATCAAAACCAATGATCTGATGCTCGCTCAAAGTCTGCAATGAATCTGGCAAGCCGTGTTTCTCAATGTAACTTTGATGGACATAGAAACCTAATGGGATAGAGGGTAGAACTCGAGAGACCAGATCGTGTTGCTTGTGCCTGAACATCCTGACGGCAATATCCGCGTCTCGCTTTGACAAGTTAGATGCCTCGTTCGAGATGACAATTTCAAACTCTATCGATGGATGATGTTCACGAAATGCCACCAATGCTGGTGGTAATAAGAAGTGGCCAAACAGCTCATTGACACTAATGCGAACCGTTCCTTTAAGTTCCTCTTTATTTCCCTGAGCAGACCGAAGAAAGTGATCCGCAGCATCTGACATCCCCTGAGCCGACTGGATCAAGGCATGCCCATTCTCCGTCAGGTTCAAACCTTGTGTTGATCGTTCGAACAACGCGTAGCCCAGTTCCTTTTCAAACCTTTGCACCTGCCTTGTTAGCGTAGGTTGAGAAAGCCCAAGCAACTCCGCCGCTTTAGATAAACTGCCCTGTTCCGCTACCACCAGAAAATGGTGAATCCACTGCCAATCAATATTCATTTATGAATACCCGATATAGAAATACATCCATTCTAAATTCAAAATACTATAGCAATAATCACTTTCAACCGACAAACATCTTTAGGTAGAAATGGATTATGGACAAATCAAAAAATTTTCAAAATGCAGAGAATGGCAAAAGCGCTCTGGTACTCGGCATCACCGGAGGTTTTGGACGATATGTCGCGCTGGCGCTAAAAAACGAGGGCTGGAAGGTAACCGGAATCACACGTTCTAAAGCAAAGCTTGATTCTGAATTGATGCAATTCAACATTGTAGAAGGAGACGCAACCAATATTGAATTTCTCTCTAAGATTGCAATTGGACAGGATGTCCTGGTTTATGGGCTGAACCCCGAATATCATCTCTGGAGCAAGTATTGTAAACAGTGGCTTAACACATCTTTAGAAGTCGCTTTAAAACATCAGCTAAAGCTGGTTTTTCCCGCCAATGTTTACAATTATGACCCAGAAAGATCGCCCACTATCTGTGAAGAAACAGCATTTTCCCCAGTATCCAGCAAAGGGACACTGCGGGTGGAGATGGAAAACCAGATCAAAAATTTCTGCCTAGCTGGTGGAAACGCTCTTCTGATCCGTGCTGGAGATTTTATTGCTCAAAATGCGCCGAGTGCTTGGTTTAACTTCCTGGTCGAAATGAAAGCAGATAAAACCATTCTGCAGTTACCATCGGATGATTCCATAACACACTCCTGGGCTTACCTGCCCGATCTCGCCAATGTCGTCACGAAGCTACTTGAACGAGAAGAGACTCAAGGGTTAGAGACATACCACTATGCAGGCTTGAATATTACTTTCAGAGAGATTGAGCGAAGCTTACAGAAAATTCGTGGACTTCCGGTGAAAACCAAACGCTTTCCATGGTGGGCACTGGCGATCATTGGGCTATTTTCATACCAAATGAGAGCAGTGCGCGAAATGAGGTATTTATGGCAAAAGCCACTGGCTCTTGATGACACGAAATTACAGAACGCACTCGAAGGCACAGTACTACAGCGTTCATTAGATGAAGTGATAGCGGATCTCGAACTAAAAAGGCAAGCCTAGTCGGCTTGCCTGTTTGATTCATTTTTCGTTTTTATTGAGTCGAAAAAGCCCGGATATTTTTTCCGAATCCGAATTTGTTCAGCAGTCATGTGTTTCAGGCTCGGACCTTCTGCGAGTTTTATCACCAGCTCAGCACCATCGAGTCTAAGCACTTCGCCTTTTATTTCGACGGATTCGCCGCTACTTAGAATAACGACTCCTTCCACTTCTGTTCCTCGCCCTACTTTTACTTCAGACGAGAACAGTAGGCGAAGCCCTTTCTCAGAAATCTCTGTCACGGGGAACTGCTGCCCCCACGCTTTAATACGTGGTCGCTCGGTTTTTGGGTATCTCAATCGGTAATACTGTCGAGTCTGAGTCGAAATACTGTGTCCCATTTCACTTCTTTATACGTTATAAACTCTGACAGCTTAGCAGATTCTTCAAACGGATTCTTAGCACCTACTCTGAATATTAGGATCGGCTCAAATTACTTTTGAGCTACACCCATCAGAACCGATAAATCGCCTTTTTGGGATTCAATTGTAAATGGTGTCTCGACTGTCACGCTGCTAAAACCAGAAGTTTCCAGTGTCTTCTTAGCTCGCTTAATGGTTATCCCGTGGTCTTCTTTGTCGTTTTCAGCCAACCAGTCCCAATGAACAAATAAACCACCTTCGTTCAATAGCGATTGAATGACCTTGGCGGTTTCGTCAAAGTTGCCAAGGAGCCCACATACGGAAGACGCAACAACAATATCAAACTGACCTCTGAAGGCAGGATGATAGGCGACCAAACCACGCGTGAGCTCATCTACGACGGGCTCGACGTTCGGCAATTCTTTTGCGTCCAGTTGCTCGATCATCTTCTCGGACGAATCAAGCGCGACAATTTCCTTAACCAACGGTGAAAGTTTCTGCGACAACAACCCTGTGCCACAACCAAAATCCAAGACTTTAAGTCCCTCAAGGCTCACCAGCTTTTCGAGCTCTTCGAAAGCCTTCTGAGCATAAATCGCAGTAGAAGCATCTTGCTCCCAGTTTTCTGCGTATTCATCCCATTCATTGGACATGGTGTTTTCCCCCAAATATTTCAAACTTATACCCAAATAACCTGAACGTATTCAAGATACTTGGGTATAAGCGCAGGCGAAAACGCGTATAGACTAAACCAAAGCGACTGTAGATACACACAAAGCACGACAAAAGTTCATAAAATCGGGCGTTAAGTCTAAATTGTATCAACTGCCTGTTGAGATTATTTCACTTCTCCGCTTTGAGTTCGGTTAAAAACAGCGCACTGTCACCAAACTTTATTCAGTATTTCATCAGTATCCACATTACCAAAACCAATACAACTCCTGTCGACCTATGGAAATTATGCCCATCAAAAATCCCTTAACGAAGTTAAGCGGACATAAAACTCTGATTTTCATGGAAGCGGAGCCGGATACCCAAGCTACATCACTTTTATACGTGTCTAAGTTGTATAAAATACCCGCAACATCACTTTGTTTGAATGTGTAAACGATTGTCAGAGGTCACCAAATTTTCTCAGCCCTTTCCGGAACTCGGTCAATCAATTCCTGATTTAAACACTCCAGTGATGTATAGCTGCCATAAGATGCAGTCGATATTTTAGGATAAATTAAACCTCAAGGAGTCGAGTAAGTGATGAGTGCTTTTTTACGCCTGCTGATTGTGTTTTCTTCTTTCTTTTCTATTCCCGTTTTAGCTGCTGAGTCATCCACAAGTTACACCACCTCCACCGTTGGGTACGCTTCGCTCATTATTTTTGGGCTCGCATACTGCTTAGTGATGGGGGAAGAATATTTAAAGCTCAGAAAGTCCAAACCTGTGCTGCTGGCCGCCGGTATTATCTGGCTAATGATTGGTTTTGCGTTTCAAGCCAATGGCGAAATAGAAGTGGCTAAGCATGCCTTGGAGCATAACTTATTGGAGTATGCCCAATTGCTGCTCTTCCTGTTGGTGGCGATGACGTACATCAACGCCATGGAAGAACGGCGTCTATTTGATGCTTTACAGGCATGGATGGTAAATAAAGGGTTCAACCTGCGTACTCTGTTCTGGATTACTGGGATTCTCTCCTTCTTTATTTCTCCAATTGCCGACAACCTTACAACCGCCCTTTTGATGTGCGCTGTCGTCATGAAAGTTGGCGGGGACAATACCCGGTTTATTAATCTAGCCTGTATTAACATTGTGGTTGCGGCTAATGCTGGCGGTGCATTTAGCCCATTTGGTGACATTACCACCTTAATGGTCTGGCAGGCAGGGCTGGTTTCTTTCAGCCAGTTTTTGACCCTATTTGTTCCTTCGGTTGCTAACTACGTAGCACCTGCACTCATCATGTCTTTCTTTATTCCGAAAGAACAACCTGATGCGGTGAAAGAGGTGGTCGAATTAAAGCGTGGTGCCAAGCGAATCGTTGTACTTTTCTTGCTAACCATAGCAACCGCCGTTGCATTTCATGGCTTCCTGCACTTTCCTCCTGTTATCGGCATGATGATGGGGCTGGCATACCTGCAATTCTTCGGCTTCTTCCTGCGCAAGACTCTTCCTATGTCGCTGGCAAAGAAACGAGCTAAAGCTCGGGCATCACACGATGAAGAAGCACTAAAACGCTTAGGCTCCGTGGTTCCGTTTGATGTATTCCGCCGTGTGTCTCACGCCGAGTGGGATACTCTGCTCTTCTTCTATGGTGTCGTGATGTGCGTGGGCGGTCTTAGCCTTATCGGCTATCTCGGCTTGGTTTCAGAAATCATGTACACCCAATGGAATCCGGTTTGGGCTAACGTCATGGTGGGAATACTTTCCGCTATTGTCGATAACATTCCGGTGATGTTCGCGGTGCTGACAATGCAACCAGATATGTCACTCGGTAACTGGCTACTGGTAACTTTGACCGCTGGTGTGGGTGGTAGCTTGTTGTCTATTGGTAGTGCGGCTGGCGTGGCATTAATGGGGGCAGCTCATGGGAAATACACCTTCTTCGGGCATCTAAAATGGGCACCTGTTATTGGTATTGGATACGCCATCAGTATTGCTATCCATATGATGATAAACGGTTCTTTGTTTTAGAGTTATGATTTCAGCGGCTAACCACTTAGCCGCTGAAAATGTAAACGCTTTCCATTCATTTTGTTTCTTTAATTCATTACCTTAGTGCACTGGATCATTGATCTATACGTGAAGTTTGCCTTTTGTTTTCACTAACGGTTACAGTAAAGGGTCACTTTTTTCAGGATCCCATCAATGGCAACAATCAAGGACGTCGCAAAAGCGGCTGGTGTATCCGTCGCCACCGTTTCCAGAGTTATCAACCGCTCACCGAAAGCCAGTCAAAAAGCCATCGAGTCTGTCAGTCAGGCTATGGCACAACTTGGCTACCGTCCTAATGCTAATGCCAGAGCGTTGGTTAGCCAGTCGACAAACACCATGGGCGTTCTGGTCAGTGATGTGTCTGACCCTTTTTTTGGCACATTGATCAAAGCCGTTGACGACGTCGCCCATACCCGCGGAAAGCATTTGCTAATCGGAAACGGTTATCACAATGCGGATGAAGAACGAGAAGCCATTGAGCTGTTGGTGAATAGCCGATGCGAAAGCTTGATTATTCACGCCAAAGGGTTGACTGACGAAGAACTGCTTTCTTACACAAAGGAAGTACCAGGCATGGTGCTGATCAATCGTCACATCCCCGCTATCGCTCACCGATGCATTGCTTTGGATAATTACAAAGGCGCTTATCTTGCCACCGAATACCTGATTCGGCATGGGCACAAAAACATCGCGTGTATCTCTTCTTCTCACCACATTGAAGACGTTGATGCACGGGTTTCGGGTTATCTTGCGGCACTGCGCGATCACAACATTGAACTGTCTGATCGCTACATTGTTCATCGAAATCCAGACAGTGAAGGCGGTGAAGATGCCATGACTCACCTGCTTACCCAGTCTTTACCTATTTCTGCTGTCTTTGCGTATAACGACTACATGGCGGCAGGCGCAATGTCCATCCTTGAAGAAAACGGGCTGGATGTGCCGGAGAATGTTTCCATGATCGGTTTCGACGACGGTCCTATTGCAAAATACCTTTCCCCAAAACTCACCACGATACGTTATCCGATACAAATGATGGCAGAGCAAGCGGCAAGGCTTTCACTTGCGTTGGCAGATGGTGAGAAGATCGACAGTGAATCTGTGGTTCTTTCCCCCACTCTGGTCAGACGAAACTCCGTTGATAAGGTGCGAGACTAGCGCTCGCTCACCTGTATTGGCTAAATTTTATTCGAAATATCAACAAACTCTAATACCCTAAAAAAGCAGGGTTATTTCATAATCAGGTCGTTTCTATATCGCCTGAAGCTCATGCTCGTACCTAAGAATTTTTCCCGTCTCATTTATTCCACAAATTGCCAAATCTCTGAGCACAATATTTGATTAAATCTTAATCACCACATACGCTTATTGATAAAGCTGACTAGCTGGATGCGACCTGAAAATGAAAGGGAAATGGTATGACTAAGCAAGCAAAGAGCTCAGATGTTGAAATTGAGCCTCAAACAAACGGTGCGGATCAACTAACACAAATACAGCAACTGCTTTTTGGGGAACGCGCTGAATCCATCGAAAGTGCTATCGAAGAGCTATCAGACAAAACCAACCAGACCTTTATCCAGTTAGAGAAAAAACTCGATTCCATCAACCTTCAGATTGCCAAGCTGGCAGATTCACTCGAAGGTCTCGCTGAAACCAGCCAGCAAAATAACACTAGCCTAGAGATGCACTTCACACAGGAAGTTGGCGAACTGTCGCAACAACTGCACGATAAACACGAAGAAGCATTGAGCAAAATCGACAGCGTCTCTGAAGACTTGAGAAAGAATAAAGCCGACAGAAAAACGTTGGCAACGCTACTTTCAACCATGGCAGACGACCTCGACGGACAATAAATGATCAGCCGGGACGACTCGCAGATCGAGGAACTCCGTTCTTTGGTACTCGGAGAGCAGTACGAACGTGCTCTCAAAGACTATTTAGACAAAAACAGCGACACTGAACGTGTCGCTGAAGTCATTGTTGAAGCAATTAAAGCGCGAAACAAAAAGAACAACGAAGTCACCGAAGAGCTTTCACCTATCATCAATAGTGCTATCGAAGTTTCCATAAATAACAGCACTCAGAAGTTTGCAGACATTCTTTACCCTGTGATTGGTGCGGCGGTCCGAAAATCCGTCAGTGCCACATTCAATCAGCTGATCGCTTCGTTAAATCAGGTGCTTACCCAAAACTTCAGCTTAAAGTCGATTAAATGGCGTTATCAGGCATGGCGGCAGGGAATCAGCTATGCTCAGTTTCTTCTAATGAAGACCTCCGTGTTTCAGGTTGAACAGGTGCTCTTGATTCATCGGGAAACGGGTTTGCTACTCAATTCCGTGGCATTTGAAGGTGCTGAAACCAGCGATCCTGAACTGGTATCCAGTATGCTGACGGCTATCACCGATTTTGTTTCCGATTCTTTCAGAGGAAACAGTGACGACACGCTTGAAGGTGTCCGACTGGGTGAGTTGGTTCTGAAAATCGAAGTTGCCCCACACGTTATTCTGGCAGCCGCTGTGCGAGGCATTCCAAACCAGCATTTGGACGTAACCATAGCAACCACCGTAGAAAGCATTGAAGAAAAGTACGGTGAACGACTGTCCAACTTCAATGGGGACAATTCCGAATACGCCGAGTCCCAGCCACTGCTTGAAAAATGTCTGATTGGAAATTCGCTCGAAGAAAACGCCAAAGAGCGATTCCCGTGGAGACTGTTCGTTATTCTTCTGCTGTTTATTGTTTTTGGTTTCTACAAGTTATTTGTTCACATCAATGTGAGCAATGAACACGACGTCACCAGACAAATTTTCGAGTTCGAACCTAACTATCTGGTTGTTGAATCGGTCATTGAAGACGAGAACATTACCCTTTCAGTCTTACGCAAACCCGGCTCGCGTGAACCTTCTGAGATCCTTAACAATATCAGCTACCTTCATACCACTCAGGATATTGAAGACAAAGTCGTCGACTTCAACGAATCCGGTGAAATACCCAGATATCAACTCACTCTTACAGACATTATACGTCACAACATTCTGGCAAATTTGAGTGAAAGTGAATCAGTAAGAGTATGGGTATCCGACCAAGACGTTAAGCTTTCAGGACAGTTAAAAACCTTCAACTTTAGCCGGGCTAACCCATTACATAGAACAGGTAGATGGCAACCTGGGAATAGATTCCAGTAAGCTGCAGCTTCTTCCAGATGAGATTTCGCAACCAGAACGACTGCGCAATGCCATTGTGGTCAGCGACATCAAGTCCATGATTGGCAATAGTGAGTCACTGGCGATTCAAATTGAAAATCAAAAAATTGAGCTAAAAGGTGAAATCTCTGAAACCACAGAGAGCCAGATACGCAGTTATCTGGAGCGATCCGCACCTGAACTATCGCTCATTTCTCAAAAGCTCAAAGTGACTCCAGTCATTCGTAACAAAACTCAGGAGTACAATCAGCTTGCTCACAACCTGAGTCAGACCAAATTTCAGTACGACGTTAACTTAGTCTCTCCGACAGGCGGAAATCAGGACGTAGCGCGTTTTGTCAGTCAGGCAAAATCTCTGGTCAGCCTCGGACAGGAACTGTCGCCGCGTCTGACGCCGATATTCATTGTGACCGGTTTTTCAGACGATGTAGGGACTGTCGAACGAAACATACAGCTCAGTAAAGAAAGGGCTGAGAACGTGAAACAGGTAATGGTAGAGAATGGTATCAATGCCAACCACATCATTACCTTAAACATTAGCAATATTGAGTCATCAGAAAGCATTTCATCCGCATTAAGAAGAGTCACCATTGATGTGATTAACAAGGATTTGTGAAGGATTAGAGGGCACGCATGAAAGCCAAAAAAATCTGCATGATTGGCGCATTTGCAGTTGGGAAAACCAGCTTAGTGCGACGATACGTTGAAAGCATTTTTACCGATAAGTACCACACCACAATTGGGGTGAAAATTTCCAAGAAATATGTCGACCTTAGCCCCGAACCTGTTCAGCTTCTGCTTTGGGATCTGGAGGGGAAAGACGTATACACCAACATTAATACCTCCTATTTACGCGGAGCATCGGGAGCCATGCTTGTGGTCGACGGCACACGCCCAGACAGCCTGGACGTAGCCGATGAGCTGCGAACTCTGATTGTGGACAATTGTGGAGATATACCGATCACATTGATGCTGAACAAGTGCGATCTGGAAGATCAATGGTCAATCGGAAACGACAAAATCACCCGGTTAGAAGAAAAGTCTTCCGCCGTTTTTAAATGCAGTGCAAAAAGCGGGCAAAACGTTGATGAAGCGTTCCAGAAGCTTGCTGAAATCATGCTTGAGCGAGACTGATATAGGGAAATAGCGATGAACCATTTGGAAGCCGTTCTCACCTCACTGAACTACGTTGTACTGGTCAGAAACGAGGATCAGTCTTTTTGCTCACTGACACCGGAAGCTGAATGGTTCAGGCAACTATATTGCGAGCAAACAGGCGCAACCTTTAGCGCTAAGAAACTGGATGTTTCTTTAGCCTTTCCTTTCATTGAAAACTTCATTATTGATGCGGACACGGTTTGGGGAGAGCCAGAGTCCACAGAATCAATAAGCTCTGGGGTATGGACAGAATCAGACGCCGAAGGTGAAGAACTTCAGCTCACAGCAATTGCTTCCAATAATGCTGGTGAGAGCTTGCTGATCATCGAAAATCGGACAGAGCACTTTAAGTTCGAACAGGACATGATGCAAAAAGCCAGAGACATCGCCCTGCTCAATGAAAAACTGGTAACTGAGCTCAACCACAGGCAGCGTAATCTGCAATCCGATATTGCCCGGCTATTTGATGAAAATGCCAGCATGAAAGAAATCAGCGACTCCGTAAAATCGGAGTCTGCGGCTGTTATCATTTTCAACTGTAAAAGCAAGGTACTGAGCGTCAATAACGAGTTTAAAAAACTCTTTCATATTGAAGACGTGGCAAGCTCTCAATCACTGGCTTTGCTTGAGCGTTGGTGTAACGAAGCCGAACCCGTTTACCCCGAGATGAACCGTGTGCTCACCGCTGGTTCTTTCTGGGAAGGTGAGTTTTCGACCAAAACGATTCAGAACCAAAAACATTTTATCCGCCTGAATATCGCGCCGATAAAAAATGAGCGCCAGCAGGTCACTCATTTCGTTTGTATTGTTCACGACATATCCGAGCTTCGTCTGGACGATAAACATGATGACAGTAACTATACTGGCTACGAGTACACCACTCAGTTGCCAAACCGACGCTACTTCTGGCGCAAACTGCAAGACACAGTAAAAGCGTCGAAAAAGAACAAAAATACATACTCAATTCTATACATCGACCTAGATTACTTTAAGCGAATCAACGACAAGTATGGTTTTGAGCAGGGAGACAAAGTACTCAAGCTCATTGGTTCAAGAATTTCACGTTGCGTAAAACAGCGAGATTTTGTCTCTCATCTGGGCGGAGATGAATTCACAATTATCGCGGTTGGCGCGGCTGAACAGCTCAAGCCCATGTCTGACCGCCTACGCCGTTCGATCAGCGAACCTGTTCTGATTGCCGGAGAATCCGTGAGCATTACAGCCAGTATCGGGATCGCCACCGTAGAGGATAAAGTCAGCCTTGTTGAGGTTGTAAAGCACTCCGATCTTGCCATGTCTTCTGCCAAAGAGCTTGGACGTAACCAATGCCGAATTTACACTGAGCAGCTCGATCTTACCTTCTCACTCCGCTTACAGCGTGAACACGATATTCACGATGCGATTAAAAACGACGACTTCCACTTGCTGTACCAACCCAAAGTGAATGTTGAACCGTGTGACGAGTTCAATGTAGAAGCACTGGTACGCTGGGAGCATGCCACCGAAGGCACTATTTTCCCTAATGATTTTATTCCGATTGCAGAAGATTCCGGTCAGATCATTCCTCTTGGTCGTTGGGTATTAGATCAGGCTTGTTATGACGCAAAATCCCTGCTCGATGATGGCATTAATATTCGTATGGCGGTTAACGTATCAACCAAGCAGTTGAAACACCCTGACTTCTACAACCATGTAAACAAAGCTTTAGAAAAGAGTGGATTGCCATCCCACCATCTTGAACTTGAAATCACCGAAAGCGGTCTGCTCGCCGACATTGATTCTATTCTTGATGTTCTGGGCAAAGTGAGACAGCTTGGCGTCACTGTTGCTCTGGACGATTTTGGTACCGGCTTTTCTTCTTTGAACTATTTGCGGCAGATGCCCGTCGACTTTATTAAGATCGATAAAGAATTTGTCGACGAGCTGCCTGCCAATAATCAGAGCATGCTGATCACTACCTCGCTGATAGAACTCGCGCACAGCCTAAACTTAAAGGTGATTGCAGAAGGGGTTGAGACTTTGAAACAGCTCAACTGCCTGACCAAAGTGGAATGCGATTACATTCAAGGCTACTACTTTTACAAGCCATTGCCCTTTAGCCAACTGGAACTAGCATACAAGACCGAAACAGAAGAAAAACGAATAGTGTTACCCAAAAAATAACCGCCTCTGATTGAACAGTTGGCGGTTATCTTCAGTTTTAGAAGTCAAATAAACAGCTAAACACCCTTCCTAAACATAGGTGGCGTCGTAATCGCTGTCGGTAAAGACCTGAAACGTATCGGTCGATGTTTCGAAGGTCAAAGAGATAAAGTCATCAGCAGCGAAACTATGAGACTCTAGATATTCCGATTCCTCTGCCGTTAGCGCACGCGCTTCTGTGATCAATGAAAACTGAAAGTATGGCGACCACTCTTCCATCCAAGTGCCCGCATTAGAAATGATCAAGCCGAAGCCCGTTTCATTTGCTGCGTCGTTATGGGTCAGCATTTCGTTGTTCAGAATCAAATTCACATCATCCCCGACGCCAACAATGGCTTCGAAGTTAGAGTACATGACATGATCTTCGAAATTTGATTGTTCATTTCGATTGTTTCCCAACTTCAATACGTCGAACCCAGAACCACCATCGACGTTGCGAGTCATCTGTGGCGGTGTTCCTAGTTCGTTTGGACCAAACAGTTCTTCATAAATCGCATCTGATGGGCGTGATATCCATGTGGCTGGAGAGCTCAGGTCTGATATGTCGACAATGTCATCCCCAGAACCCGCTTTAATATCAAACTCAGTAAACTGTGAATTTTTAGAATGCGTAAATACAATGTGGTCGTTTCCGGCACCAGAATCGATAGTAAACAGATTACTCCAGAGAGCATTGCTGCTATAAGCAGAAATAGAAATGATATCCGCCCCATCGCCTGTTGTGACTTCACCACGCTTGGCGTTTTCGATTACGACTTCTGAACCCGTATTGTTCGCAAGATTAACATTGATTTCGACAAAGTTACTGATTAGTACCAATTCGCTTTCGCCTTCGACTTTTGCTTCTTTGTAACCCTGTTTGTTCCAAGAATCCGAGCGAATAAATACAGACTGACTTGAGTCATCGAGGTGTTCAATGGACACTCCATCGCCCGACCAACTATCAAAACCTACGACTGAGGCGGCTGCGTTATCGCCGTTGAGGTCGTTCGCACTACCAGTGCCGTCTATGTTGGTTGTTCCAATAAATGAACTGATCATAATTCCCTTTCCATAAGTGTTAGTTTATGTCACCAGAATCATAAATTCAGAATGAATAGCCTTGCATAACTGGGCGTCAAAATAGTAATAAAATGAGCCTTAATTTTATAAAAATACCAATATGAATCATTTCTTAGTACAACTAAGCTCATCACTGGAATTAGCTTTCTAAACTAGTGAATTACTATCGTATTGTTCGATACTTTATCCGTTGACCTTTAACTTTAGAAAAAACTCATGATTACCAAATTAAATCAACAAGTTAATTTAATTCTTCAACACTTACATCAAGATATCCAAAACCAGCCGCAAATTTTCTATTTTTAATTAAAACTTCTCTAAATAAATGTCATATGAACTCTCACTCACATAAATTATAAAATCCCAGAGACCTCTCATTCGAGTCTCTGTTTTTGCGTAATGTTTCATAATTTAAGAGGCTTAACCCATGAAAAAATGGATAATTTTTCTTGCTACATTTTGGGCGTCAAGTTTGCACGCTTCAGGCTTACTGCAGTGGCCTGAAATAAAGTCGCACACTTTGACTTCCGCAGTGCTGGAAGAACAACGTAGAGTCTGGGTTGCTTTACCCGGTAACTATCACAACAACCCAGATGCTCAGTACCCGGTTATTTACTTTACAGATGGGTCTTATCTCATTAAAAACATTCAAGGTGCCATGTGGGCATTGAATACTCGTGCTGGTGTCCCAGAAGCCATTTTAATTGCCATTGAAAACCCAGATAACACTCGCGCTCGCGATTTAACTCCAACCGTATATACCAATGAGTTTTCACCACCGGGTGCCGTGACGGGTCAAAGTGCACAGTTTGAGAGGTTTATCGTTGAAGAACTTGTACCTTGGGTGGAACACGAACTATCGCACTGATGGGTTCGAGGTTATCGCAGGTCATTCTCTAGGTGGGCTATTTGTGGTGTCCAGCCTGATTTCACCAGCAGCAAACTCCGTTTTTGAAGGCTATGTGGCAATGGATCCTTCCCTTTGGTGGGACAATCAGGTGATGATAGAGCGTGTGACGACAGCCGCAACCAACATCCCGTCTAACCAGCATATGGTCTACATTTCCGCAGCGTGGGAAGAGAACATTCCACCTGAGTTTATGGATTTGTACATCAGCCACATCGGCGGAATAGACACAGTTTCTAAAGTGATTGAAGCTCAATATCCTTTGAACTCAACCTATCAAATAGAAACAAAAGAATCGCACAGAAGCATCGTATACAGCAGCCTGTATAATGGCATCCGAGCTGTATTCCAATGCTACCCAGAAGTTTGTGTGAAGTAATATAAGAGCTAAATAACGCAGAAGCCCCATTTGGAATGGGGCTTATTACTATTAAGATACACACCTGTTTTACATATACATTCTTACATAAGATACTTCGCAATTAGATGAAACAGACGTATTCAATTTCTTAGTGTCTGATGGTTACGAGAGTTTCTAAGGGCAACCATTTAACGGACAAACTTCAATCCAACGTAAGTCTTCAGAATTATCCCATAGGTGGCAAGTTCCTAATCCTCTGACATTCGCTAGTGTTTTATCAGCTGCAAACGCAGTGAGAACAAGAGATGCATGTACACTATCTTTGTGAACAGAAAAGCGTCCAGTAGTGGCGCAAGATGGACGGTTCGATTCAGAATTTCCAGCAATCTTAAACAAGATCGCATCATTGACTGAACCAATATGGACAATCTTTCCACCTTGGCTATTTCCAACAGCAAATGCTGAAGATGTAAAGAATAAACCAAACAAGACTAACAAATACTTTCTCATTTCTATTTTCCTAATTGATGTTAATTTTAACCTGCTGGGTCAAACTGTGTAACCAAGCAGTATCCTGTGCCATTTTCTCGACCAGCCACATAAACTGTTCCTGATGTCCTACCTGCTGCCCATGCAGTTAGCACGACAGAAGTCAGTGCTGTATGTTCCTGCTTGATCATCATCCAGCCGTAGGGTGAACCTGCGCATTTCGAAGGTAACCCTGAATCCATCATAATCAAAATTCCAGAAGTCACGGCAGTAAGATTACTGATTTTGCCCGACTTGTAATGACCGGAAGCAAATGCGCCAAACGGTAGAAACAATAGAACGAGCCAAGCCAACTTTTTCATAAAATCCCCTTATTAATATGTCATATATTTAACCAGCGCGATGAACACGAAAATGTCCGTGAACACAATCTCCTCTCACACCAAACCCTATATTCACTTTCTTTTTTGATACATGATCCGTTAAAAATCGAGAAAGTAATATTTGTCTTCTGTCGCTCGGTATCGTATCCGGAATAACAAAATAGTTAGATTAACAATCTGGGTGAGGTTTAGATTTACTTTCTAGCGTAAAATATATTTTTTTACCATC
Source organism: Vibrio nigripulchritudo ATCC 27043 (assembly GCF_000222685.1). Classification (GTDB taxonomy): domain Bacteria; phylum Pseudomonadota; class Gammaproteobacteria; order Enterobacterales; family Vibrionaceae; genus Vibrio; species Vibrio nigripulchritudo. The sequence goes on from NZ_AFWJ01000224.1 coordinate 20,929, forward strand.
CGCAAATCCAAAAGTTTTTAAGAACACCAATCAAATTCGAATTATAATGCGCAAAGGTCGTTCCGTTCGCAATTATCAAAAACACCTATTGCAATATAATAAACATTCATTTATTAACAATTGATACATTAATTAAAAACGCGTTTCTTGAAGCGCAATAAATGCCCCTTCACAACTGCCTTCTTCCGAGTGAATTCGGACCTTTTTACCAGAGATCTGTGCAGCCATTGCAACACTTAAAACTTTATCAATAAACTCAGAGCTGTGGCGGCTAAATGTGAAGCGAGCAACGCCTTTACAGGCTTGGTTTAAATGGGTAGCACTATCGCTGAAATAAATACGCAAAGATTTGTCTGTTTTAAAATCGTAAACCTTAACCCCTTTTAACGTACCAAAGCCGATATCTTGTGCATTAACAACGGGCGCAAGAAAGCTTAACGACAATAAAATGATTGGAATTTTTTTCACAGCTATTACTCTTCAAATTTAAGAAAATTAAATAATTCTACTCATTAGTTTGTGTTGAGAGAAATGTTTATTATTTTGGATAAACAAATATCCCTTCTATTGAGCAGCTCCACCACCCTGTATGGTTTGTTTGCTCATATCGAATTTGTCCTTTAAAGCTTTTTGTGGTCATCATAGTAAGTAGCAAAGAGTAATACTCTTTATAATTAGGATTACTTTTACTGAGCCGCCCACCCTTATCTCCATAGCAACCTGGCATTGCACCTGGCTGAAATTCAATATAAAGACCATCACCTTGATCATGATGAAATCCAACCGGATACAGCGTTTCTATTTCTGGACCCGTTTTTACTTGTGCTTGAGCCGTAAAAGCACACACAACCAAAGCCGTTGCGAGTATTCTCTTTTTCATTATCTATCCTTAAATTAAAGAGGCTTGCTGTCACAAGCCTCTTTTCCTTTTATTGGTTGCCTAATACGTGTTCCAGATCAAACACGGGTGGGTTGGCAAGGACTTCCTGAATTGTTGGACCTTCATTTTTGATGATCCATTCCGGTAAATATGGGCTGTCGAAGCTCATCGTTTTACCCGTTTGGTCAAAATACACGGCAAGCAAGGCGATGATTTTGTCATAGAACATGGCATCAACATCTCCCAAATCGAGCGACTTTTCACCATTCGGTTGCCCTTTTTCAGGAACAAGGTACGCGAAGTAATGGTAATTTTTATCCATTGCCTCCAGCACCGTTTGTTCGACACCCTCGTGGTTACCTTGCCAAATCGCTTCGATGATGTTTACCAGTGGCGTGTAAAGCGAGTGAATTCGGTTCTCGATTTCTCGTTCTACAATGGCGTTGATAACACCGGGCTCACCTATTGCACGAACACTTTTCAGTGCTTCAGCCCTTATTTGAGGGTCTGCTTCATTTCTATAGAACACCTTGAAGAACTCAAAATAGATATTGTTCACTCGTCTAAACGGTTCATCAAAGTACGTTCCGAGAATCTCCTGCTCAACAAGACACAGCTCCTTTACCCCTTCGTTATTGCGAACCATCGCATTCGCGCTTACCGCATCCATCCAGTCATAAAATCCGTAAGAGCCCTCTGGCGGTTCAAGCTCCATGGATGTGTCGAGAAACTCCAAGTGGAAATGCGATTTCTTGCCTCGGTATAGGATGGAGCGAAATGCCATCCAACTGAGTTGAGCAGAACAATATTGCAGAAAACGTGTATACCTTTCATCCACATTTAAAAGTATCGATTCAATAATACAAACCCTATACCGATCAGAGTGCATATATAATGTTTTCTTTTTGCTATAAGTCTCTAACTTTGAATTTCCTTCATAAAGGGAATTTATTGGAATCAACCAAAGCTGAATCTCAAGATTCTTATCGTGATCAATAGATAACTCTCTATGATGCTTAGTTCTCATTTTAACTCTAACTCTTTGTCTTAGTTCGGATTTCTCAATGTATATGTATCCACAACAATATTTCCTAAATTACCACTTGGTTCAATAACTTGAGTAACCATTTTGAATTCAAGTTCACCGTCTGTGAGAGCAGTTCTTAGCTTGCTGATTCCCGATTTAAACTCTAGCTGCTTTTCTGCCGGCCATTGCTTTATCTCTTCGCTTTTAGCAAATCTCTCATACTTCTTTAGCGTTGCATCGGCATGCTCCCAAGTGCCTTGCTCATATTTCTTACCATCACTCCAAATCGCAGCGGCTTTTGAAGGCGGTAATCGACCACTGCCTTTGTACTCCACAATTGTCGGCGGATCTAAATATATATCATCAAACTGATCTTTTTTGTCATTCAAGTTTGATTTATAGGTAGCAATTCCTCTTTCTTTTAGGCTCAGCCCACCCACTTGTATTGGAGCTCTTGCCAAACGTTCTCCATTGGTTACGCCTAAGTGTTCCGTAATGCGCTTTGCTTCAACCGAGTGTGGATCAGATGCGAGTAAATCCTTACGTTTAGCTAGAAGAGCCGACGTTGATTGATTCCCAAATTCTGGGTGTAAGTCATTTGATCTCACTAAACTGGAACGTTGTTGCTTGTCTCTTCGGTATACACCGGCTATCGTTCCTCTTTCATTAGAACGCCAATGCCCTGTACTCTTGTCGTAAGTATACCCTTCTTTGAGCGACTTAAACTGCTCAAAATCCATTCTGGAAGTTGGCGCATCATATTGCTTATGCTTGATAAAGTCTTCCCACTCACTGAGTGAAACGCCATCAGGTCTGGCAAGTCTATTTCCTGTTACTGGATCGAGTGGGTAAGGTTTAATTGGATTAGCATCGTTTATACCAATCTTTCCGTCGGGTGTGTCAATCCCAGTAAAGTGGTTTTCAATATCTTTGAGCGCTGACGCGAGATCTTCATCTCCATTTTTAATCAATTCCTCTCGAACTCGATTCAACTGATCTCGTAATGGAAGCCTCCTAAACACCGCTTCACTGGCGAGCTCTATGCCCTTTTCTGCTAGAAGTTCAACCAGCAACTGACCAGGGTTTAGAGTATTCGTTCCTTTTGCTATGTCACGCAGTGTTTCAAGAACTTTGATACCGTCATTAATTGCCTCGATACGAAGATAATATGTTGCCAACGAAACTAGCGCACGAGCAGTAAAACGCAGCGCTTTTATTTGGAACGTATTATTTTCTACGGCATTTTCAGCTGCACTTGACGCAGCCCCAACGTCACCACCGAAGAAAAACACCGTTACACCAGCGATCAAAGCAGAAACTGATACACCTTGCTTTTTCAACTCATTAATTTTGTCGAAAGTACTCTGAGAAACGAGTTGGCAATCGGTACCATTTGAAATACTGTCACCACAAAGAGCGCTCAGTTTACCAATGTCTGAAATCAGCTCTATGGTTGCGTTTTCAGTTTCACTTAGAAGTCGATTGGCTTCTTCTAGGTGGTTGCCCGCAATATATTCACCAACAACCGCACCACCCGCACCAGATCCACAAGCTTGAGCGTGGTCGTCGCGGTTTCCTCCATTGGCAATGGATATCGCTCCTTGCATCACGCAGCCAAGCGCCGCATGAGCAATGTATCCAGCAGCAGAAGAGATAGGCTCGTTTAGGACGATTTTCCCGTTCTCATCCCACTCTAGCTGGATGTCACCATTCGCATCAACGGGTATTCTGCTCTTTGCATCGTGAATTTTGTTAGCAAGCTTTTTACCAACGATATTAATGGCGGACATCGCCAGGGACTTAATTGCAATCTTTTCAAAATCAAGACTAGCAAAGCCCTCACCACTCAATAAACTCTGTGCATTGGCAGAAACTGTCGCATGCATGACAGACTGAATCGACTGTTGGGCAAAGTCTGCAATGTAATCATTTTCAATAACTTCATTGAGGTAGCTATTCAGCCCGTTGTCTCCTGCAAGGAACTCCGCACTTAAGTTTTGCATCACCCCAGCAGTGACCATAGACGTGACTAGGTTTTGAATGGATTCATGACTTGCAATTTCAGTGAGCGTTTTACCTACATCGAAACCGTTAGCCAAAAGAGAACCAGTTGCTTGAGTAACGATTGCTGAATAACCTGCATTAATCGCAGTAGCAAAAGCCCCTTCGCCTGCAATAATGGAAAGCCCTCCGCTTCCCGCCGTTGCAGCGGTTATCGCCAAGCCCAAAATCGCCATACCAGCAGGTGTTAGGCCGCTGTTGTCGTAATCCCAGCGTTCAATTTCTAGCTGAATAGTATTCCAATGAATATCGACTTCCGGGTTATTCCGAAGCTCTGCTAGCCACTCCATTCCAGGTCTGGAGGAAAGAGCATTTAATGTTTGTTCTATGCTGGCAGCATCTTTGCCCGATACTATGTCTACATGGACACCATTTCTGGCGTCAACCAGTAAACCACCTTTGGCTCTGAACTCATTGTAATGAGCATATTGCTCGGAGAAACCGCTACCTTGGTGCCTAAAGCTCAATGAACCTGTGTAAGACTCCTGCGAGTTTTCCATTGCCTGAGTAATGAAGGCTTCAAAATGCACATCATCCGCGAGAATTTTCGCTACGCCACCGGACTCTACGTTAACGGCAGACATGCGAACAGGACCCATATCTGTGCTTATGACAAGATCTTGACCAGACTTAAGTAGTGTCTCGACGATTCCTTCATGATACTCACTGAATGATGAAGACTCTTTGGTTCCGAATAAGCCCCCCGTCTGAGACTCAAAAGACTCGCTAGAACTAAAGTTATCAATCGCAGCGGTCAAGTAGATGCCTTCACTCGCGAGCAGTTCAAGTACACCTTCACTCTCTAAAACCGAGCCAGTGACATAGATTTCATTACCGACAATCGACAGTAGATCAATAGCACTCAATTCAGATTGGATATTAACGAGCGATTTGGTCGCCGTTTGCCAGTGTTCCCCCTGCTGAGCATGATCTTGCCTAACTTTTTGAGGAACAATGGTCACTTTGCCCCCCGCTTTAACTTTCAACTCACCATTAGACTTAAGATTGCCACCTTCAACTGTAAAGTCTCCGGCACTGTAGATATTGAGACTATCGATGCCCGTAATGGTCGCCAACTTACCTGCAAGCTCTGAGAAACCATGCTCGTAGTTGTGTCGGTATACCAATGTTTTATTGGTAATTTGGTTGGCAAGTAGTTGAACTTTACGACCACTTATGTCACCAGATAAATTCTCAATTTCGTTTGCTTTAACAAAGATTTGGTTAGAAGAAACAGAACCGTTGACGAGCTTGAACTTATTGGATGCTGCTATATGAAGCTGTCGGTCAGAAATGACTTTGCCACCGTTGATGTAGAAGTTGTGTGTTTTGATAACACCGCTTCCAATGTCTAGCGTTGTATCGGTAACCGTTTCTTTGGCTAACGTGGCTTGAGTAAGGTAAACAAACGGAATCACGATTTCTTGACCGGTCGTCAGTTCCCTTATTTCTGGCCAAATCATGTCTTTGGGAAGAGTGTTAATTTGAGCTTCTGTTAAGTTTTGCCCAAATTTAACGGTTGGATTTTTCTTAAACCACTCCAAGCCATTCTTGTACAATAGGCGAATCATGCCATTGTAACCTTGCTCCGAGTGCTCCGCGCTTAATCCATTACTTGATATATAGCTTCGGTTGAGCATCTGGTTAAGCTGAAGGCGAACAATGTCTCGCTCCACATAGGGCGTACCAATGAACTTAGGTTTAGCGGACGCTTTAGGGATAAAAGTGGTGATATCGCCGACGCCAATTGGGATCCATTTTACATCGGCAAATTGGCTAGCATTGTGTCGTGATGCATTCTTATAAAAGTAATCAAACCCATCAAAGATATCAGGTACTGGATAAGGGAAAATTTCTTTGTAGGTATAGTTATTATTACTCGGCGCTAGTTCTAAGCGTGCAGCAGAGTTTAACGAGTCTTCCAACGCTTTCACATCTTTAGCATATCGAACACCCGCGTAAATTGGCATACTCCATTGCGCCGCCAGGGTAACCAACAACATATTGGCAGTGAACTTTTTCGGGTTGCACTTCATTTTTCGAAGAGCATGTTTAAGTATCTTTTTCATATTGACGCCCTCGAAATTATTAGTTTGCTGGATGAACACCGTAAGTGATATCACCAGAGAGAATCGTTCCTTCTTTATCCTGCTGTGGTCTCTCTATGCCAGTAACATTGAAATCACCATCGCCTAGGTAAAACAGTGCGGGCAATTTTCCTATTTCACTAATAGAAATGAGGCTTTTTGAAGTTGTAGTCCACTTTTCTGTTTTTCTTTTTAAACAAATACCGAGAATACGCTTAGAGCAATATACCTCTTCATGGTCAATATCATTTCTTTCAAGTTTTGACTGTTGAAGTTTCAACCCTAAATTTTCGAAACTAGTGAGCTTTCCGGTTATATTTCCAAGTATCTCTAGATTCCCAGCGAGGTTACTAAAACTGTTAGCTTTTTCACTTGTGATATGTAAGTCCTTGCCAACTAACACCCGTGGAATTGGCGTGTTAGCGGCTATCCAGTTTTCTTTGATTTCCACATACGTCTGCCCTCTAGGCTTAAGGTACTCACTGCATCCAGACACAATATTTAATAACTCTTGAGCTCGAGAATGTTTCTGAGCGTCACTGTGGAAATGATTGACCCACTCATTTTCCCAGACGGTCTGCCATTCGCCAGAATGCCTAATTTCCACTCTCTTAAACTCAGAAACCCATTCACAAGTCCTCACATAACCTTTCTCGAGAGTCCATTCAGAATTACATTTATACTCTGGCACATATTCATACTTATATTCAGTCCATGGAGATTTGTAGACACTTTTCATTACTCGATCATAAGATCTATAATACGTTGAAGCATTCCTTATTTTATCAAAATTATCTTTAAAGTTAATAAAATCAAGTCTGCTAACAGATATATGACTGCCTATATTCCCCCATTTGTAATATTCAGAAAAATCTTCTTGCATAAGTTCATTTTCTTTTGCAATACATTGGGGAGATATTGGTTTGGGCTGAGACCATGGAACATCATCTTTATGTGTTCTCCCTTCAATATAATATCGATGATTTTGGAATTGCTCTGTATCCAATATTAAATTCCCATTTAATACCTCTATACTTCCCGAGCCGTTTTTTAGTTCCTTTTTGGCTTTTATGTGAAGTGAGTTTTCAGCAGAAATAGACACTTGGTGAGAATGGACAATCTTTGCTAAATCATCCTCAGTAATAGAGTTGTGGTCTCTATTCGTCCTAGACTTAAACTGACCAGTATCTCTAAACACATCTAAACGAGGGTTTGAGTTGACGATAGTCGGTGCATCCATCGCGATATTAAAACCAAAGATATACGCTTCACGTTCTTCAGTAAGCCAATTTTGCCTGCGATTATCGGGACATGAATCAGCTTTAATGAGTTCAGCCCCGATACCCAGTTGAATTTCATTTTGATCATAATGCACGTTGTTAGAGTTATCAGAATAACTCGTTGCCGTTGCCACCTCTAAAGCACTAGGAGCACATCGCCATGGCTGACCATGACCATTGTGAATATCAGCGCCAGCGGCTAAATACACATTATTCCCGACGACCATACCTCTGTTCACATTTATTAGTGATTGTTCTGCTTGAATCAAAATGTCACGGCTAGCGAAAATTTCGCCACCTGCACGCATGTTATGTTCTTGTTCGCTAGGCTTCCCTGCGTTGTAGAAATTTTTCGCACTTATACGCGCATCACCCGTGGTGATTAAGCCACCGTTGTAAATATTGTCACCCACCGCAAACGAAATCGAGTCCGCATCGATGCTCGCTTTTTGAAAAGTATCGCTGGATGACGGCGAAATATAAAGATTGTCGCTGTTCAAGGTGACTTGTGAAGGGGAAACAATAGTTGAATCTAGTAAAGTAATCGCCCCATAAGAGGTAAGCTTGATTGAACCAAAAGGGATTACAGACTTATCTTTGTGTGAACCTACAATGGAAATATCAGCTTTGGTATTCAAAATGGGCAGAGCCGAACTCGCTAGAGTAATATTACCTGGAGCATGGATATAAAGACTGCCTGCGTTGATATTATGATCGATGCTTAATACATTATTTTTGGTACCACCATTCCAAGTAGACCGCAAGGTAGGGTACTCAACAAGATAATCCCCAACATTGATCCGAAGGTGGGTTTGGGCGGCTAGGTAGCTTCCACTTGAATCCAGTGTGTACTCACCATTACTGAGTTTTCTTGCTTTTACAAAGGTATCGATAGGTGCCTGTTGCACAAATTCTTCACTGACCAAATCAATGATGTCTGCATCGGCAGTCGTTAGACCATTTCCTGTTATGGTGATGGTTCCATTCTTTGTTGTAATTTTTTGATTGTTATTACTCAAAGAACCCGCAACCAAAGTTACTCGTCCGGCGTTTTTGAAGTTACATGAATCACACACAATACCTGCAGGGCTAACAAACAAGATGTCGCTTCGTTTACCCAATACCTCAATGTTACCTATCACCATCGGCTGACTGGACTGGTTTTCGATGATTGTAACGTTAGATGGTTCTTTAAGCTTCGTGTTTATCTTCGGATTGTTATTGATATAGAGCGTGTTATCTCGGTTGTCGAAATGAGAGAACTTGGTTCGACTAGTAGTCACATTCACCTGAGTGTTCGGGTAAACGTAAAACACATTTCTACCATCTGAAGTTACTTTTGCAACAGCACTTATTGCGTCTATCCCAGTGACCGAGTCGGCATATGCAATGCCTGTCGGTAACGTAAGAGAAGCGGCTATCGCAAAAGGGACACTCCTTAGCTTTAGCCCAACTGACTTGGCTTTATTTTTCATTTTTTCCACTTCTTAAGTAAGACTCAAAAATCTAAATTTCTAAATATAAGAGGGAAAATCTATAAAAGTTAGATATGAATGTAAATGATAGTCATATCATTTCTTAAAAAAGAGACCTACATTCCACTTGAACTTTAAATTAAAAAGCCAGCCTGATACCCAAGCTGGCTTTCAAAAATAACCAAGTTTTCTAAGTTACTTTTTCATAATAAAGAATTCTAAACAGGGGTTTTCGCTTTGGTTCCATGGGAACTCGCCTCTTATACAGAAATCGACATGTCGGGATTTGTCTGAACCGAATTCGAAATTGTACGTTGTGCTTGATGAAACAAGCTCACGGCGTCCGTTTTCATAGTCCCAGTATTGGAATTCTAACATTGGGTCATTGGCATTGAAGATTGAGTCTGTCGCATCCAGTTTTACGGAATTTGTTCCCTCAATGTCGACAATGATCAGGCTTCTTGCCATATCTTTAGGTTCGTAGCGAACACCATTCACTTTCACAATCGCTTTTGGTGGGTTGGGTTCATCACCTCTTATATAAGCCCATGAGTTATAAATCTTATGTTTGCCCACAGGAACAACCCGACCATGTACCGAACTGTCGAAGCCTGATGCAAACTCGTAGATGTTATTGTCTACCATTACATCTACTCGGTAGTTTTTCGCGGTGTCCACTTTACCCAGGGTGAACTGGTTGGATTTGGTGATCACATCCATGATTTTCTGGTGACCGTTGTGCTGATCGAAAACAAACCAACGATACGTAGGGTTGGCAACATGTGCAGACGGCGTGGCTGTAATTAAAATATTGTCATTTATATTATGCGTACTGGTCGAAACCCAGTTTTCGAGTGAGGGCTCTTTCGCCGTTTCTGTTTTGGTGTTTTTCAGTTGCCAACGTTTGGGGGCACATTCTCGTGTGCTTGTCGGGCACCAGTTCAGGTGTAATTGACCTGTGGCAGGCATTTTGAAGTACAGCACTTTTGCTGTTGGGTTAGCGCCAATTTGCTCAAAAAAGCTCACTAATGCACCGCCGTTAACACCTTCATAAGGAGCCCAAGTTCCACTTTGTGCCGATGTCTCATTTGAATCAATCTTAATACATTCGCCATCGTTGACTTCAACCGGATCAGACCCGACTGTCACAGGTGAAATAGTACGGCTGTTGGCATCAGTACATTCATTCGCGTTGGCGACCCCATCAATGGTGATCTGAATGTTACCGTGCCAGGACTCAGTGGCAGATTTTGCTCTGATAGGTACTGTAATAGAGTCGGATTCACCCGCATTCAGATATTGGTACGAACCTCCAGGATCGTAAGCCAGAGATTGTCTGTTGCCAGCCACAAACAACCCGCCTTTGAATGTATGACCAACCATCTCAATGGTCGCTGCATCACCATTAAAAAACTCGCTGGCGTTTATATTTAGAGTGGCATCTTCATTGACGTTGTATGTGAATTTAGGGGCTGCATCATTCACTTGAATTTGCATGTCCACACATCTTGGGTAGCGACTCGTGTTGCTTTGATTTTCATGGGTTGCGCAGTAAGAAAGGCTATGATTACCCACTTCTGTAAAGGTGACAGTGAAACGTCTCTCGTCAGCACCACTGACGATTGTTCCATCTGGCTTGGTGTGTACCCATTCATTGGATTTGATATTTGCAACCGAGGAATTACCTATGAATCTTAACCACTGCCCAGCTAGAACAGATTTGGTTGCCTTAGCCCCAGCAGGTAAAGCGTAGTAACTCTCGTTATCAACGGAAATATAAGAACCTGCCGATGTGATTCCACGTGTAGGTGCTTTCGGAATTGTCGGGCTCGTTGGGTCTTTGGAATCAGAACCTCCACCACCGCAGCCTATCAACACACCAGCAAATGCCATCATGGCAATATTTTTCATGTAATTACCCTATATACACAAACTAATTCGCCTTCAAGTCATTGATTAATGACCTGAAAGCACTGAATAATTTAAGAATGAGTAATGCGCAGAAGGATACAGAGAATTGTTCGCATTACCATATGTGCGCAGTTTATGTACAAGGATGTTAAATTGACATAAATATTATTTAAAACAGCGGGTAATCACCGCTTGAATGAAAACCGGAATTCTGTGCGATTGAGATAAAGATCCCCTGCTTTGAGTAGACACGCTTCCAGGTTGGTATTAGGAGAGTTCGGCAAGCATTGGGTTTCCAGCGCAACACCGTCGTGTCGGTGGTAAACACCATTGCGACCGGGCTCGTCAGCCAAAAAATTACCCGTATAAACCTGAATGGCTTCTTGGTTAGTGGCAATGCCAAGGGAGACAATTCCGTCAGATGACGTTAACTGGCATTGAGGGCTATCGAAATTTTCATTCTCAGATAACAAGAATGAATGGTCGTATCCTCCAACCTTCTGCTGATCTTCGTCTGTGAGTAAATCCTCCATAATGGTTTTACCCGCACGGAAATCGAACCCAGTTCCTACCACAGGAGTCACACCACTTTCTGGAATGCCATCTTCTCCAACGGGAAGGTAGCTGTCGGCAGAAAGTTGCAAATGATGTTCAAGAACATCCCCTTCACCATCGAGGTTAAAGTACGCATGGTTAGTAAGCGCAACGATTGTGTCAGATTGAGCGGATGCAGAATACTCAATCACCACTCGGTTATCGTCCGTTACCTCGTATCTGGCTTTAACTGAAAGTTCAGAAGGAAAGCCTTGATCACCATCTGGCGACGTGAGTGTAAAAACCACACATTGTTTATCCTGCCGAGCAATCGTCCAGCGCTTTTTGTCAAAGCCGCTTTCCCCACCGTGTAAACAGTGGGGAGGTTGATTTTGCGAGACCTGATAGGTTCTATTTCCGAGTTCAAAACGACCTTGGGCGATTCTATTGGCATAGCGGCCTACGCTTGCTCCAAAGTAAGCGCTTTGCCGATAGAAATCATCCATATTATCGACGCCAAGCAGTACTTCTCTCGCCCCTTCAGACAAGGGGAGCTTGCAGGAAAGCCAGGTTGCACCAATATCCATCAGTTCGATTGAAAGCCCGTTCTCGTTCTCCAATCTCACTACTATCGGCGGTTTGCCGTCGCTTGCCTTTCCTATCATAAATCCACCAAAGAAGTCCCAACCTGTGCAGAACAAACATGAAGCTCTGCTTGCAATCCATATTGATCATAATAGACGGGTAAGACTTTCTCGCGAATGACTTGAATAGCACTTTCGGGAACTAAAGCGATAACACATCCACCGAATCCGCCTCCTGTCATTCGAACACCGCCATTGTGCCCAATGAGTTCATCAATCTTATCTACCAGAAAATCAATTTCTGGCACCGTGATTTCAAAATCATCCTTCATTGAAAGGTGGGACTGGCGCATCAGTTCAGAGAGCTCATAAACATTGCCTTGCTTAAGGGCTGAGCTGGCTGCCAGGGTTCTGGCATTTTCAGTGATGATATGCTTTGCTCTTCGGTACACCACATCATCCATTTCTGACTTGGCATTTTCGAGCTGTTCAATCGTCACGTCTCTTAGCGCTTTAACATTGAAAAACGCGGCGGCGGCTTCACATTGCTCTCGGCGCGTATTGTATTCACTGTCAACCAAGCCTCGGCTTTTGTTCGAGTTAACAATAAGTACAGTAAGTTCAGATGGTAAATGAATAGGCTGAGTTTCAAGCGAGCGGCAATCTATAAGCAGCGCGCTTCCCTCTTCTCCTTTGGCCGAGATAAGCTGATCCATAATTCCACAGTTACAACCAACAAACTGGTTCTCCGCCTCCTGACCTATCAATGCAAGCGACTGATTATCAAGACCTAAAGCGTAGAGTTCTGTCATGGTCTTACCTACCGCCACTTCAAGAGAAGCAGATGAGCTAAGACCCGTACCCTGAGGAATGTTGCCAGAAACAACCAGATCCGCACCACCAAACTGAAAGCCACGCTGACGAATATGCAAAACGACACCACGTATGTAGTTTGCCCACATTTTATTTGGTTCATGATGAATGGGCCCCGACACATCAAACTCATCCATCTCGCTGCCATAGTCCAGCGCAACAACACGCATCAGATTGTCATCTCGTTTTCTGGCGGCAATCACGGTTTGATAGTTGATGGCACAGGGCAGAACAAAACCGTCGTTATAGTCGGTATGCTCACCAATCAAATTTACACGTCCCGGTGCCTGAATCAGATGCGACGGGGCTTCTTTGAATACCTCTGTAAATGATTCATTAACGAAATAAACCAGTGCGTTCATGTTTTCTCTCCAACTACCTATTTCTACCGACCATCAAGCTTCCTTGTAGTGCACATCGCTCAACTGCGATAAGCGCTCTGCCGCTTGTTCTGGCGTTAAATCTCTTTGATACTCAGCCAGCATTTCATAGCCAACCATAAACTTCCGCACAGTGGCACTTCTTAGCAGTGGCGGATAGAAATGAGCATGCAATTGCCAGTGCTCAATATTGCGCTCGTCTTTGAAAAATGGCGCAAAGTGCCATCCCATGGAATAAGGGAAGGAGCAGTTAAACAAGTTGTCGTAACGCGTGGTTAGCCTCTTTAGAGCTTGCGCCAAGTCGACTCGCTGTTCTTTGTTTAACTGGTTAAACCGAGTGACTGAAAACTTGGGAAGTAAGAGCGTTTCAAATGGCCAGGAAGCCCAGTAAGGCACGACCGCAATCCAATATTCCGTTTCAACAACCACTCGCTCCTGTAACACTTGTTCTTTCACTGCGTAATCCAACAGCAAATTGCTACCGTTCTGATCCTGATATTCCCAAAGCAGCCCGTCTTTACGTGCTATTTCATTTGGCAAAAAGCTGTTTGCCCATATTTGTCCGTGAGGGTGAGGCTGGGAACACCCCATCAGTTCGCCTTTGTTTTCAAACGCCTGAACCCATAAATACTCTTGCCCCAGTTCCGTCACCTGTTCGTCCCAGGTATTAATCACCTCGGTAATTTGAGGCACGCTCAATTCTGGAAGGGTTTTGCTGTGATGAGGCGAAAAGCAAATCACCCGGCTTAATCCGTTCGCTGGACCACTCTGAAACAGCGGGTCGGAAGATTTCTCTGGTCCCGGAGAGTCTGGCATTAAGGCGGCGAAGTCATTTTGAAACACGTAACACCCTTTATAATCTGGATTTTTCTCGCCAGAAATACGGGTATTCGTCGGACACAGAAAGCAATCAGGATCGTAAGATTTTGAGCTGCTTTCTTCGACTTCTTCATTTTGCCCACTCCAGGGGCGTTTCGCTCTGTGTGGTGACACCAAAATCCACTGACCAGTCAGTGGGTTATATCTTCTATGCGGATGCTCTTTTGGGTCAAATTGACCAGAATTCATTATTCTTTCCTTGTGTATACGTTTACATTTTTAAATCAATGACTTCTCAGTGGGTCTGTTGCCAACTAATTTTTTGAAGTATTGGGCTTTAACATCACCTGATAGTGAAAGTGTTTCTCTTTCAATTGGAATTCCTGATGGACACTTGGCGTCCAGGAATCATCGCCACCAACGCCCATATGTGCTGTATCAACATTCACATAGAGCTGACCACTCAATGTCAGGTCGCATGTATGCATGGCTTGGCTAACCTGCCTTGGTTCATACTGACTAATGCCTAAGTGAAAGGCTTGTCCTCTCACTCCGGCAATGTTCAAGTCTCCGACAGACGCCGTAGACACATCGCATCGCAAGCCGGATTCGCTAGGGAAAATATACGGCGTAAACCAGTCTTTCGCGGCAAGTTGATAGTGTCCAAAATGCGCCGACAAAATTCGGTCCGGGTAGTTTTCATGGGGACCGCGCCCAAACCAGTCGACAGACTGATTTTCATCGACCAGCACAAAATCAAATCCAACTCTTGGCAACGGAGGCAACCCTTCAGAAACTTCGACCTTAACGTCGATTTCCAGAGATCCGTCAGAACTCACCTCATAAGTCCAACACGTTCTGATCAGACAAGCCCCATTGTGCTGGTGCTCAAACGTTGTCTGTATGATGGCGTTACTCGCGAGACTGGTCGCGTCAACTCTAACGCATTGCGGCGTCATATCCCACAGCCCACTCTGCTGCCAACGCGCCACCCATGAGTTCGGGTCCACGCGGTTCGCTTCGCTGGTTCCGATGTCGTTGTCGATAGGGGCACGGTAGAAACAGTCTTTTGGTGCTCGTTTAAGTACTTCTTTGTCGCCAGCACGCCAGCTCTCAATCAACCCAGTGTTTTTGTTAATGCTGAGCACAAACCCTTCACCCTGAACTTCGATAACCTGAGCGTTTGCGTGAAGCATTACATCACCGTTTAGCGCTTCTTCTGCATAAGACGTAAGAGGCACTAACGACGGGATTGATAGCTGTTCGCTGGCAACTTCAAACCCTTCTTCTGCCCAAGGTAACTCGGTATCGGTAACCACGTGAAGGTTCAGATAACGCGGTGCTTTAGCAGTTTCCGAGATGGCAGTCTCTGAAAGTACCAATGTGACTTTACTGTCGGCAGACACTTCTAACGGCAGTTGCCCTAGCTCCACCAGCGTGTCGCCTTCGACTAATTGCCAGTGCAAATTGAGCGGGATACCGGATTCGAACAGATGCTCATTGGTGACTTCGACGGTTATGGGGTTTGTATCGGCTAAGCTGAACTGAAAAAACTGCTGAGCCTTTTTCACTTCATGAATCGTCGGATGGGGCGTTCTGTCCGGGAACAGCAATCCGTTAATGCAGAATTGTCTGTCATTGATGTCATCACCAAAATCCCCACCATACGCCCAATAAGGTTGTCCCTTGTCGTCTAACTTAGTGATTCCCTGATCAACCCAGTCCCAGATGAATCCCCCCTGGAGTCTGGGGTAGGCGCGGAATGCTTCCCAGTACTTGTGGAAGTTGCCTAAGCTGTTTCCCATTGCGTGGGCATATTCACATAAGATCAGCGGTCTGTTTTCGTCTGGAAGTGATATCCACTTTTTAATACCACGTCGGCTGATTTCGTCTTTTTGATTAGGAAAAAACTCATCGCGATCAACTCGCGAATACATAGGAGGAATAATGTCAGTAGCCGCAGTATCTGCCCCGCCACCTTCATACTGAACGGGTCTTGTCGGATCGGACATCTTGATCCATTGGTACATGGCGTGGTGATTTCCACCAATGCCGGACTCATTACCCAGCGACCAGATAATCACACTCGGATGATTTTTATCTCGCGCGATCATCCGGCTGGCGCGTCTCATATAAGCAGGCAGCCATGAAACATCGTCCGACAGACGGCACATTGGGAACTGTCCGTGGGATTCGATATTAGCTTCATCGACCACATACAAACCGTATTGGTCACACAACTCATACCATTCTGGGTGATTAGGATAGTGTGAGGTTCTGACTGCATTAAAGTTGTTTTGCTTAAGCAGAATGATGTCTTCTAACATGTCATCACGCGTAACAGCGTGACCACGTTCAGGGTGATGCTCATGTCGGTTCACCCCACGAATCAACAGAGGTTTACCGTTGATCATCAGTTGTCCGCTCTTAATCTCTACCTGCCGGAAACCAACATCATAGGCTTCACAGTCAAGCAGGTTCCCCTGTTTGTCTTTGAGTGATACCACACAGCGATAGAGGTAAGGCGACTCTGAACTCCACTTTTTCGGCTCAGATACAGGCAAGTCGTGATGAGTTTTGTCTGCCCAGCCACCTTTTTCATCAATGAATACTCGTCCGGTGAATTCAGGGCGTGATTCCAGTACTCTCGTACTGTTTCCATCGAATAGCTCAACACTGGTATATACGTCTTCATTAATCTGACTCAGCGTTGTTTCGACATGAAGAGTGGCATCGCGATAACAGGCATCTAAATGAGTTTGAATGGTGACATCTGCAATGCAGAGTCTGGGCTTTTTCAGCAGGTAAACATCGCGGAAAATACCACTCAGCCACCACATATCCTGATCTTCCAGATAGCTGCCATCAGACCAACGAAATACCACAACGGCGAGCTGGTTTTCGCCCGCTTCTACGAAATCGGTCAAATCAAACTCGGCAGGTAAACGGCTGTCTTGTGAGTACCCTACCCATTCACCGTTACACCAGAGATGGAAGGCTGAATTCACCCCATCAAATACAATTCGGATCTGCTCTGTTAACTCATTTTCAGAAAGAGAAAACGCCCGACGATATACCCCTGTCGGGTTGTCATTGGGGACAAAAGGCGGGTTGTCGGCAAACGGGTATTTTACATTGGTGTAGATTGGGAAATCGTGACCTTGCATCTGCCAGTTACCGGGAACATCAATGTTGTCCCAGCCTGAATCGTCAAAATGTCTGGCGACCAGCTGTTCTTCTATTTCTTCGGGTTTGGAAAACAGGTTGAATGCCCAAATTCCATTTAAACATACGCGGCTCCCCTCACCTGTATTCAACGCATCTTGGGAATCTTTAAAACTAAATAACGGAGCATGAGCGCTGAGCACATTATGATGAGTGACATGGTGGTTTTCCCATTCACGTGCTGAAAAGATGTCTTTAAACGTTCTCATAGCCTTACTCGCTGTAGCCGCTGTTTGTTAGCTTTCATTTGAAAAAGAATGCCGCAGCCCTACACTGCGGCAAACTGGTTAAAACCAGAGTTATTTAAATGTTCTCTGGCGCGCTTTTTCCAGGCGCTGAAGAATCTTGTCCAGACGATCTGGGTGAACCATAAATTCCTGGAACCCTTTCATCCCTTCTTTCGCCATTGCAGGATCGGTATCACGGTCGTAGAACTGTGCCGTACCTACTGCTTTACCCAACATTTCCACACCCACGTTCAGGAACGGATCATCCTTAACCGATGCTTTGTTGTTGGTTGGGATTTGCAGAATGCTGTCGTTAATCAGCTTCTGAATTTCAGGTGTTGCGACAAAGGCAAGAAACTTACGCGCTTCCTCTTTGTTTTTCGCTTTGCTTGGAATATGAATGGTATCCATTGGCGCGTCTTCCGCCAGACCAACCGATGGGTCGATAACAGGGAACTGAAAGAAACCCATTTTGCCGTCCATTTCAGGTGGGAAGTTTGGCGTGATGAAGTTACCGATTAGGTACATTGCCGCCTGACCGTTGTACAGGAATGGCTGAGCTTCCTGCCAGGAATAAGACGCGTGGTTGTCCAGGAAGTAACCCGGCTCGACCAACTCTTTCCACTTGGCGAATGTTTTCTTCACGCGATCATCGGTGTAAGGGACTTTACCGTCCATAAGCTGAATGTGGAAATCCAGACCATTGGTACGAAGGTTCAGGTAATCAAACCATCCCGCGGCCGTCCAAAGGTACTTGGTTCCGATGGCAAACGGCGCAACGTTATTTGCTTTCAGCTTGGCTGCCGCCGCTTTAAATTCGTCCCAGTTTTTAGGCTCTGCAATGCCGAATTTATCGAAGATATCTTTGCGGTAGTACACGCCCCATTGGTAATAAGTGTATGGCACACCGTATTTTTTACCGTTTACGGACATCGCAGGCGCTGCGGCTGCAAAGTCCTGATTCATTCCGTTGGCTTCCCACAGGTCACTCACATCTTCAAGAAGTCCGCGATCCACAAAAGTTTTCATGCGGTTACCTGCAAACCAAAATACGACGTCCGGTGGCGATGTTGCCAGCCAGTTTCGAATCGTCGTTTTGTAGGATTCATGGTCGTACAGGTTGTATTTGACTTCTACATCTGGGTTCGCTGCCTTAAAGCGCGACACCACTTCGTCCCATGCCTGTTTTGGTGCAGCATCTGAAGCATTGGAGTTAATCACCAATGTTCCCGCGACTGCTGAACCAGCGACAGTTGCAGCAAGCAAGACTGATGCAGCTAAGTGTTTCACGTATTTCATAATAAGGTCCTTGTTGTTGAGCTTTGCTCTTGTGGTCCAAATTTTTTAAGCCCCGTTAACTTCAAAACTCGAAGCTGTGGGTGTTTTTTATTATCTATTTGCTATCGCCAAAATCAGTTGTTTAGGCTGACGTTCCGTATTCAATGCTTTTATCCTTTTGTCGCCCCAAGGGTCAGACCCGCGATAAAGTGGCGTTGCATCGTAAAAAACAGAACCACTGGTGGAATAGCCGCGACCACAGCACCGGCAGATATAAACTGCCAGGAAGCAAGCCATTGCCCACGCAAAGCACTCAAGCCAGCCGTTACCGGTCTTACTTCGTCACTTTGCACAAGTACCAGCGCCCAGAAAAAATCATTCCATATAAAAGTAAATACCAGCACAGACAACGCTGCCAGTGCAGGTCGCACAAGCGGTAGCACCACGTGCCAGAAGATCTTCCATTCGCTCACCCCTTCAACCCTTGCCGCTTCAATAAGAGCATCAGGGATTCCGACGATAAAGTTGCGCATAAACAAGGTGCAAAACCCTGCCTGAAATGCAATGTGGAAGAAGATCAACGCCCAGCGGGTGTCGTACAAACCAAAGGTAATAGTCAGGTCGCGAACCGGAATCATCAGAATCTGAAACGGCACGAAGTTACCCGCGATAAAGGTGGCAAAAATCCAGATG
>NZ_AFWJ01000223.1 GCF_000222685.1 Vibrio nigripulchritudo ATCC 27043
ATTTGCGCTCTCGCGAACAAACTTTGAAGTTGAATAAACCCATTATTAATTATGATGAGTAAGCACCATGACTTTATATAGACAGCTAGTCGCATGGATGTTGGCAGTATTTCTGCTGTTGATGACCTCGGTATTCGCCATCGAGTTCAATATCATGCGTAACTTCCTAGAGCAACAACAGCGCTCCGAAGTGAACAATACCATCAACACGGTGGGACTTGCCCTTGCGCCTTATCTTGAAAATCAGGATGAAGTCGCAGTGGAGTCCGTTATCAACGCCCTGTTTGATGGCAGTTCGTATTCCGCTGTCCGACTCATCTTTTTAAGTAATGACAAAGAAATTGTCCGTACTTACCCCATCAAAAACCACGATATCCCAGACTGGTTTACCAACTTAGACTTATTTCGAACCATTCACGATCGGCGGGTGGTCACCAGTGGCTGGCTTCAGCTGGCAGAGGTTGAAATCATCAGCCACCCTGGTGATGCGTACTTTCAGCTCTGGCAGGCTCTAACCAGCTTAGTCACCTTATTTACAGGAATCTTCATTATTGGTGTGGTGGTGATTTCTGCGGTGGTAAGGCGAGCACTGAAACCTCTGACACTCATCATTCAGAAAATGGAAGAAGTGGCGAACAACCACTTTGGAGAACCTCTTGAACGACCACGTACTCGCGATCTGATTGCCGTAGTTGACGGCATTAATGCTATGTCGGCGCAAGTGGAGAAAAGCTTTAAAGCTCAGGCTCGTGAAGCGCAACAATTGCGTGAACGCGCGTACATGGACCCTGTGTCTCAGTTGGGTAACCGTTCCTTCTTTATTGGTCAGCTAAACACTTGGCTGAATGAGTCCGCAATTGGTGGTGTGGCGATCTTACAGGCCACCTTCATCAAAGATGCCTACGATGACGAAGGTTACGAGGTAGGTGACAGTTTAGTGAAAGAACTGGCAGCTTTGCTAAAGGCGACCACTTCTTCTCCTGACGTTACGCTGGCTCGTATCAACACCGCAGAATTTGGCTTCATTTTGCCAAACCTTGAAGAGAGCGAACTGCGCATGGTGTCTGAAAGCATCATGAATTACACCCAGGACATTCGACCAGATCCTACCGGAACGGCGCCAGCCGCTGCTTTCTTGGGTGTGGTTTACAACGAAAATCGCAAGAACACTACCGAAATACTGTCGCTTGTGGATAACGCCCTGTCTAAAGCCCACGCTCACCCAGATAAGCCTTATGGTCTGGTGACAGACAAACAAAACCACGTGCTTCTGGGTAAACAGCAGTGGCGCACTCTGGTGGAAGAAGCCATCGGTAATCAATGGGTGGAGTTCAAACTTCAGAATGCGAACACCACCACTGGTGCGACATATCACCGAGAAGTCTTCTCTGCGATTGAGAAAAATGGTGAACGCTTTACCGCAAACCAATATCTGTTCGCGCTGGAGCAACTGAACGCGGGTCATATTTTTGACCAGTACGTAATCACCTCTATGCTCGACAAACTGCGCTCACGTGAGCTGACGGATACTTTGGCTATCAACCTAACGGTGAGCAGTGTCAGCGAACCTAGTTTCATCCGCTGGTTAACCAAAATCCTGACGAAGAATCAGGCATTGGTGAACAAACTGCACTTTGAAATCCCGGAGTCCTGTTTTATCAACCACCAGCACCATACTGCGCTGATCTGTCACGCGATACGCAGTGCAGGGGCAGATTTTGGTGTCGATAATTACGGGCGACATTTCCATTCTTTGGAGTACATCAACGAATTCAGACCGGCTTACGTTAAATTGGATTATCTGTACACCCATCAGATAGATGATGAGAAACAGAAGTACACACTCACTTCCATCTCGCGTACGGCGCACAACCTTGGCATTAAGACCATCGCATCGCGGGTAGAAACTCAGGCACAGTTGGACTTCCTATCTGAGCACTTTATTGAAGCGTTCCAAGGCTTCATTGTTGATAAATAAGTTTTAAGGTCTATCAGGATGCAAGATCCTTTACTGAACTCCCTGGTGTACATCAGCCGATACTATGGGATGTCGAATTCGCCTGAGGCACTTGTCAGCGGTTTACCCTTAGCCGATGGTAAGCTGACGCCTTTTCTTTTTCCTCGCTCTGCTGAGCGGGCGGGCTTAGTTGCCAGAGAAAACCGTACAGAATTTGAAGCGATTTCAGAGCTGGTCCTCCCGGCGGTATTGCTACTTCGTGGTGGAGATGCCTGCGTACTGGTGAGCGTAAACAGTGAAACGCAAGAAGCCGAAGTCGTCACCGCAGATTCTCATTTGATGCCTATCTCGCTGCCTCTTGATGAACTGAAACAGCAGTATATTGGTCGCTATTTTCTGGTGAAAAAGCAGTTCCGTTACGACGAACGCTCACCTGAAATACTCAAACCAAGAGATGGACACTGGTTCTGGAGCACGCTTCTGGAATCGAAACACATCTATCGGGACGTGTTGATCGCCTCGATTCTGATCAATGTGTTTGCGATTGCCGCCCCCATGTTTACTCGCCTGGTGTACGACAAAGTCGTCCCAAACCTCGCGTTTGAATCTTTATGGGTGCTGGCATCCGGAATATTTGTGGTTTTCCTGTTCGATTTCTTACTCAAATTGCTGCGAAGTTACTTTATCGACGTGGCGGGTAAAAAATCGGATGTCCTGATTTCATCCAAGCTGTTCAGCAAGGTCATGGGCATCCGCATGGAGTCACGTCCGGCTTCGGTTGGCGCTTTTGCCAGACACTTGCAGGAGTTTGAGTCAATTAGAGAATTCTTTACGTCGGCAACCGTCTCTTCTCTGATTGATCTGCCGTTTGCCCTACTCTTCCTGGTCGTCATCTGGCTGGTGGCGGGGAATCTGGTTATCGTTCCTATCGTGGGTATTCTGATTCTGATCATCCATTCGATGCTGATTCAGGGACCATTAAGAAAAAGCATTGAAGAGGGCTCTCGCCTCGCTTCGCAAAAATACGCCAACCTGATTGAGAGTCTGGCAGGTTTGGAGACGGTAAAAGTCTTTGGTGCGCAAAGCCAGTTCCAATACCGTTGGGAAGAAGCGGTTGCGCACATGGCAAACTGGAACATTAAGAGCCGCCGCATCACCGACTCTATCCAGAATGCCGCTGGGTTTATTCAGCAGACATCGAATGTCGGTATGATCATTGTCGGGGTTTATCTGATTGCGGAAGGCGACCTGACCATGGGTGGATTGATCGCTGCCACCATGCTGAGCGGGCGTGCAGTAGGTCCTTTGGTTCAACTTTCATTGCTGTCTACTCGCTACAATCAGGCGAAATCGTCAATGACGATTATTGAGCAAGTCATGTCGATGCCAGACGAGCAGGAAGAAGGAAAGCGCTACATCCACCGCCCTATTGTTCAGGGAAAAATCGAACTGGATCGCGTCACCTTCAATTACCCGGACTCAGAACTTGCTGCCGTGCGAGATGTATCCATCACCATTAATCCGGGAGAAAAAGTCGCCATCATCGGGCGTATTGGTTCAGGAAAAACGACCATTGAACGTCTGATTATGGGCTTGTACCAGCCGACACAAGGCAATGTGCGTATTGATGAAACCGATATCGCTCAGCTTCACCATGTGGATGTAAGACGCAATATAGGCTGTGTACCACAAGACATCACTCTGTTTTACGGTTCTATTCGCGACAACATTACTCTGGGACAACCTTTAGTAGACGACCGAGAGGTGCTGGATGCAGCCAACCGGGGCGGTGTAACGGTATTTACTCAGCAGGACCCGGCGGGTCTAGAACGTCAGGTCGGAGAAGGCGGGATTTTACTTTCTGGCGGTCAGCGTCAGTCTGTAGCGATTGCCCGTGCGTTCATAGGTCGTCCTCCTGTTTTGCTGATGGATGAACCAACCAGCTCGATGGATAACCGCTCTGAGATGCACATTAAGCATCAACTATTAAGCTTGAAGAAAAGTGAAACCCTTATTCTTATTACCCATAAAACATCAATGCTGGACGTGGTTGATCGGGTTATTGTGATGGAAAAAGGGGCGGTTATTGCAGACGGACCAAAAGAACAAGTACTCAACAACCTTAAGCAGGGTCGGGTACGCGCTTCATAAACTCCTTAGATTCAAACAACGCCCTCGATACAGAGGGCGTTTTTGTATCCGAACCACTTCAGGAAACCCTGATTACAACGCACCCGGTTTTGTGCCCTTTTTCAACATATCGATGTGCTGCAACCAAATCGTCCAAGTCATACACAGAATCGATCACCGGAACCAAATCTCCAGTTTCAACCAACCGTTTCAGATAGTTCATGTCACTCTGAGTTTCTATCGCCAACCCAGCCACCATCTGACGTTGACCAAACAGTTTTAAAATCATCATACGAGCAAAATCGGACACGCCACCAGCAGCAGATATCCATATGCCTTTTTCAGTAAGCAAGTGCTCACATTCTGCATATTTCAAACTCCCATGGGTGTCATAGACCACATCAAATCGTTCATTCATTTCACTGACTGGTGCTTTTGAGTAATCCCAGGTCCTCTTTGCACCAATCCGTAACAGCAGTTCACGTTTATCGTCTCGGCAAATGGCAATTACTTCAGCCCCTTTGTATCTGGCTAGCTGAACCCCATAGCAGCCAAGTGCTCCACCTGCGCCATTAATCAGAACTCTTTGCCCCGCTTTGAGCTCAATTTTATGATGAAGAAAATACAGCGAAGCGGTCGCCCCAAAAGGAATCGCGGCAGCTTGTTCGAAGGTCAGTCCATTTGGAATCTTGGCGATGGCAGCGGATTCATCCAGCACAAGAAATTCAGCATTCGCCCCCATATCGGTTCCTGTTCCACCGAAAACTCGATCTCCAATGGCAAAGTTTTTCACCTGATTTCCTGTCGCCACAATTTCTCCGGAAAACTCAGTACCCAGTATCTGCCGCTTAGGTGTTATCAATCCATTGAAAAGCCGCACCGCAAATGGGTCGGCTTGTCGCATGTGGATATCCGCTGCCGACACCGATGTTGCCCGAACCCGAATTTTAATCTGGGTATTGCCCACTTCAGGTTCTTCAACATTGGCAACGTTAAGCACATCTGGCGAACCATACTCCTGATATATCATGGCTTTCATTGACCACTCTCCCAATCTTTAGTGTTTTTCTGCTCTAGGGGCTATTGACCCTAACAATTCGTCTAAAGAAGGACTTGATAATTTGTGCGGTGGTGCGTAATTTTTGAACTCAAACATGGTGAAATGATCAACAACAGATATTCAAAATGACGTCCTTAGTTGAGCAAATAAATGAGCTGGTTGAACACATCGAATTGCACCTTGGTGATGATATGGACATCGCTGATCTTGCAAAGCGAATTCAGCTTTCTCCCTGGCACTTCCAACGCACTTTCAAAAGTCTGGTAGGTGATACGTTAGGTTGCTATGTTCGGGGGAGGCGTCTTTCTTACGCTGCCAAACAGTTACTTGAAACTGATATTGGCATTCTGGAGATAGCTTTGGATACGGGCTTTAACTCACATGAAGCGTTTAGTCGATCGTTCAAAACCTATTTTGGTCTTTCACCAAAAGTATTTCGCGTTCAGAAACCCAAAGTCCTGCTTCAGGAAAAGCCTGTTCTTACTCAGGAACTCGTCACCCACCTGCGTCAGGGAATCGCTCTGAATCCAGCCATTGTCTCTCGCCCTGCCACCTTGTTGGTAGGATTTCAGACTCAAATCCCATCACCATTTATGTTTCAGGAAAGCTACTGTGACCTCCTGGAAGCCCCCTGGATGCAGCTTTTGGATCGTCGCCATGAGATTCCAAACAAGGTGGAGGATACCTACCTGGGGCTGACGATTAGCGACTCTGGGCTGTTTACCGAAGAGGAGGTA
Organism: Vibrio nigripulchritudo ATCC 27043; assembly: GCF_000222685.1. Classification (GTDB taxonomy): domain Bacteria; phylum Pseudomonadota; class Gammaproteobacteria; order Enterobacterales; family Vibrionaceae; genus Vibrio; species Vibrio nigripulchritudo. The sequence continues at coordinate 5,885 of NZ_AFWJ01000223.1, forward strand.
ACTTACTTGTCGGCAATGAAAGTGACCTCATTTGAGCGCATACCGGATGGTATGGTTACCTATGAATTATCAGAGCAAATGGTCGCGATATTTGAGGTAGAGGAAGTCTCGGAAGTTTCTGTAAATAAGACCATGGATTACATCTACGGTTATTGGTTACCCAATTCAGAATACCAGAGAGCGGAAGGTCAGGATTATGAGCTGTTTGAAGGGCTTAAGAACTTCACATTGCCTGACATGACATCGAAATACGTCATTCCGGTGAAACCCAGACAAAAATGAAAAACCCCGCCACAAGGGCGGGGTGAAAACTCTAAAAGTAGAAAAGGCAGTGGTAACTTTTAGAATTTAACTTCTAGACCTGCAACGTAGCCAAACTCAGTTTTAAGCTTGTCTGCGCCTGTAGGCTTAACATTTGCGTGACCGATTTCAGTGTAAACTTTCACGTTGTTGTGAAGTTTGTGAGAAACGTTCGCGTATACGTTGTGTACTTTTAGGGAATCTTTTACGTCAGCGTAGTCGTAACCACCAGCTAGAGTAGTTTTTTCAGTTAGCTTGTAAGAACCAGATAGCTTAGCAACGTTTAGGGTTGTTGCGTCAGGGTTCTTAGTCGTAGTAGAGCCCAGTGTAACTGAGTCAGCAGTGATCTTAGTGTTTGCGTAAGATGCCGCAACAGTAATTGCGTCAAATGTCGCTTTTACCTGACCGTGGATAGTTGTACCTTTCGCTTTGTTAAATGCAATCGTACCCGCTTTAACGGCGTCCGCTTTAACGTGCTGAAGGTAAAGTGCAGTTTCAATGTCACCAAACTTGTAACCACCAGCTAGATCGTAAGCAAACTTCTCAGAGTCCTTAACACCTTTTTCGAATTCAGCGTATGATGCGCCAACCCAAGCGTTACCGAAAGTACCTTTGTACTTAGCAACAGAGTCACCAGAACCCACTGCCAGAGTTGTCACTTCGTCTTTAAAGAATTTCAGACCGAACTCAATGCCTTCTGAGATACCAGCGCCATCGAAAGTCGTAGTTTGACGACCGGCTGTGAACGTACCGAATTTGCTGTGTTGAACACCAACGTACAGTTCGTCGTTTTCAACCGCAGTTTTCTCAAATTTGAATGCCGCTTTACCGATACCTTTTAGGCTGTCGTTTACGTCTACAGTTGTTGTAGCGAACAGGTCACCATCATCCAGACGGAATTTACTTACTGAGTTTTCAGCACGCTCTTTTTTGTACTGAACTTCAGCTGCACCACCAAGGTCTAGCTTAACGCCATCCTTGTTGTAGATTTCTGCTGCGTTTACTGACGTTGCTGCAAGAGTTACAGCAACAGCAAGAATTGTCTTTTTCATATCATTCATCCACTGCTAATTATTTTTAACTGCAAAATAATTCATTTGCGGAATGAGTATCTTCACTAAAAAGATCGTTATCAATAGACCCTTACGTCAGCTTACATCTTTAAAACCAATAGCTTACAATGCTTACGCTTGAAACATTTTGTTGCATAAGCTGGGTGTAAAAAAGACACAACGAAGAGCAACTTAATGCATATGAATTAACTGACCGACAACCAAATCCAGTACCCTATTGCTGAAAATGTGGCGACCCAGTGAAAGAAAACGATAGTAAACAGCACTCGATAAAAAGACGCCTTCTGCGTTTTATGACGAAGCAGACTTCTCCCAGCTAGCGCACCGGGCCAGCCTCCGATAACGGCAAGAAAGTGAAGCGTTCTCTCTTTCACTCTCCAGTTACCACGTGAAGCCTGATGTTTGTCCCAGCCATAGAAAAGAAACGTTATTACGCTTAGTGCAACTGACGCTACTAACCACAAAAAGGACTGATGGCTATAAAATAGAAAGGCAGATAATAGAACCCAATACAGGATCGACAGCTTCACAGTGCCCCCTTGAAAATAGCTGGATGGAATGAATTTTAGGTAAATAGGATAGTTTAGCTGCCCATTAGCGGAGCAAAGCTGATTTCATAATGGTTGTAAGACAATACGGAAGGTCCGTGTTCACGTCGGGTAACAACGGTATCATCACCAAACTTAACGGTAACACGCGTATACACTTTGTTTTTTATCGTAATGGTATTGGCGGTCAGCATCTGCTCAAATTCAAGCTCTACCGCATCTAGTTTCTTCTTGGTTCGGCTAAGCAGATCGTTGTTCTTTTGTTTAAGCGTCGCGACGTTATCGACCATCTCCTGAGTACGCTCTGCTTTAGGCGTTTTAGACAGCTCCAGTTCAGCGCGAACCACCTTCATGGTGTCTTCCTGAACCTTCTTATAACTCTCTTTCAGCCTTTCAATACCGTCTTTGTACTTCTTGTAGCGAGCACAAGCTTCTACGGTGGTGACCGAATCCCCTTCAACACCAAGATTGACACAGGTAATTTTGCCGCCGACTTGTGTATCACCGCCACTCAAAGTGCCTTGTTTACCGTTCGCATCAGAAACCGTCAGATCTCCTCCGCAGCGAACGTCATTTTGTAAACTGTGGATGGCAAATGTCACGTCATCGTGCGCCTGTATGGTCGCGTACTGTGCGTATTTACTGGTAATAGACCCACCAGAACGAACAACACAGGCGTTTTCCTCGCCTTCTGCGATAGGACGACCAATAATGCCTTTCGCGGCGGTAATGTCACCATGCGCCTGAACGTCGGCAGATTCAATAAAGCCGCCAACCGTAATTGAGCCGGTCGCCAAAACTTTCATACCAGGTTCGATGTCGCCAGTGATCACCACACAGCCTTTGAATTTTATGTGACCCGTAGACACGTCCACTTTGCTTAAACACAAAGCATTATCCACTTCGACAGTAGACCCTTTTTTCATCATCGGCATACCAGAGACGGCAGCACGCAGCAAATTAGGATCGTCTTTGCAAATGTAGGTGCCTTTACCTTCACGCAAAAGTTTGTCGTTTCCCGGTTTAGGTGGGATCACTTTGCCGCATACAGTGAAACCTGGTTTACCTTTGGTTGCAGGCTTACGCCGCATAAGTTCTTCATTTTCAGCCACGGTAATGGTTTCACCGAGGTTGCGCATGTCAACTTTATGGGTAACGGAATTGATTTCCTGAGGTCTCAGAACGCGTGCATTGATGTCCGGGAAGAGTGGAGTGAATTCGGCGTCTTTTCCTTCTACGGGCATCTTGCCCTGGGCAACCGCTTGTGAAAATTCCTGACCGGGCGGCACTTTGTGGCTCATCGCCAGTACTTTTTTCAGCGCAAGTTTGTTGATTCCTTTGGTTACTTTCGCCAGAGAAAGCGCTTCGACAATTTCACTGCCCCGTAGTGCCCGACCACCCTGAGCACCAGTCACAACCATTCGGGCGATCATATCGTTATCTTCAAGCACAACACTAACTGAAGCATTCTTGCGAAATGCAATGTTCACACCCTGAAACGCTTCTTTTTGGTTTTTCTGGCAGCGGAAATAAAACTTTTGACGGCACTGTCGTCGAGGAAGAAAGAGGCAGCTCCCAAGCTTTCGATGGCATGATCAAGCCCAAGCTCACCAAAATCGGACTCTACCGTCACATCGGTGGGCATTTGCGCTATGACAAACTGATCGTCATCTGAAAGTCGGATGAACTCTTTCCACATACTCCATTACTCAAAAATAAGACTCCATTTCTGGAATGAGTGTAACGAATTTGCCCAAAGGTTTAACAAAAAAATGCTCAAATTCCGGCGATGGTCACTAATACAAGCACGCATTTATCGCCATAATGAGAATATTTACTATTAAGCTCATAACATTAATGACATTTTTCATGTTAAATGCACAACTTTAAGTTACATAAGCCATACAATGGAGTTTAGAAAAAGCATCTGGCTGGTTTATGGTAAATCTACGTTATATTAACAGCTCAGATAAAATGTTAATTTTCAGTGAATTGGTATACCGCTTTTACCCTTTTTCCGCAGTTTGAATACTCTAAGGACTCACAAAGCTCAGAGACCAAAACAATACCGCGTCCGTAGCTGTTTTCATCGGATACCATATTCAACTCGTGGTAGTTAAAACCTTCCCCAGTATGCTCGATTGTCATCGCCAGTTGATTGATTTCAGGCAAGTATTCCAGATCCAAGGTTAACACCGCATCATCACTGAGGTCTTGCAAGCGCTCCTCACGAAGCTGGTAGTAAGTAAAGAAGCCTTCTTCATCGTTCTTGAGATTGGAATCCAGCCCAAGAAGCCCATGCTCAATGGCATTAGCAAACAACTCAGACAACACCGAGCAGACCAAGTCCAGATTCGGTCCACCGCTGACAATACCGGAAATGTAATGCCTGACCTCAGCCATCACGGTCACGCCACTGAGTACGTCTTTCGGGAAGCTTAAGCGCGTGTTCAGCGGTACTCTGCCTACAAATGGCAGTTCGGCATCTGGCGTTTGCCCCGCTTCATTGTGGATAGGGAACGTCATGGTCAGAATAGACAGGTCATCGTCTTTGCTCTTATGAGAAAAGACATTCACTGCCTCATACAGTGAAGGGATAATCGCGTTCGGTTCACAAGCGTTGAGCACATCTTTAAGGCGATCTTCGCCAAACTGCTCCCCTGTTGGATTCGCCGCTTCAGTCACACCATCGGTGTAACACACAATCTGCTGCCCCTGCTCCATACGCAAATGCACCATATTGGTTTCGAACTCTTCAGCGCTCAGAACACCCAAAGGCATGTGGGCAGACGTCAGGTTATTGATGATTTTGCCCTCTGAATCCAGTATGTAGCTGTCAGGTAATCCACCGCCCCACCAGGTGACATCAACACCATTGGCGCTGATCTCAAACACATTGGCCGCAACCATCATGCCCAGAGGCAGAAAGCGTACGAGTGCTGTATTGATCTCTTCGAGAATTTCACCAAGCGACATGCCCTTCGCAGCCATGGAGAAAAACGCCCTTGTCGCCGGAATGGTTGAAATAGCAGCCGGTAAGCCGTGCCCCGTCGCATCGGCAATCATGACATAAACCCCACCTTGTGGTCGGTTAGCCACAACAATAAGGTCCCCGTTAAATACCGTAGAAGGGTTAGAAATGTACTCAATACCATCGATATTTTTGTACATGTCTTCAGCAAGGTTAGTAAAAATAGATTCGGAAATCGCGTAGTCGTACTTCACCTGCTCGCGGAACTTACTCAACTCATCGCGCTGCTTGCTCACTTCATTGTGCATTTTGGCGATGCGATAGTGCGCCTGAACTTTAGCAAGTAAGGTGCTTCGACCAACCGGTTTCAGGATGAAATCGTCACCATAAAACAGACACCGCCCAAAGGAGTCTCGGTCATCCAGCACCGTCAGAAAAATGATCGGCATGTGCACATTCGGGAACTCGGCACGGATCTCTTTTGCGGTAGTAAAGCCATCTTTCACGGGCATCATGACGTCCATCAGGATGACGTCCGGCAGGGCTTCGGCTTCTTTGAGCGCGTCTACCACCCCTTCCCCGTTCTCAAACAAAGTGATGTCCTCTGCAATGCTGGTCAGCATATATCGGAACATTTCTCGGTTGGTTTTCTGATCATCGACTATCAGTATTCGCATAACCTAGCCCTCCTGAATTCGTTATTCGATTGAAAACTTCTTATCAAATCTCGAGATCAGCAGAATTTTCTTCACTTGCGGCATACTGTTGGTGATCACGATTTCTCCGTCTTTCTGATTCAGATACTTGTGCATATTGAGCAACATTCCCAACCCTGCACTGTCGATGTAATCGACTTTGCGAAAATCAACCACAAAGCGATACCCTTTCTGTTCGCAGTAACTTTGACGAAATTCGTGTACCAGATTAAAGCCAAATGCGCCTTCGACAGAAATCACAACACGTCGTTGGTTGTTATCTATTTCAGCAGTTACAGACATAGTTCTTCTCCCTAGAATAATTCAACTTCACCTTCATCAATCCCAGATTGCTGCGCCGCCGCTTCACCACGGTTTTGCGCGTTGGATTTCAGTTCTTCGATACCCTGAACCAAATCTGAAAGCTCTATTTCACCTTGATTAAATTTGTTCATTAGCCCAACCATTTCTTCTATGGCGTTGGTACTTCGCTGGGCATGTTCCCCCTGCTGAACAACGATGTCGGCAAACTGCAAAGCACGGATCCCGTTGCTCACCTGATCTGCCAGTTCGCGCCCCATCCCCTGGATCTTGTCGATCTCCTCTTTGATTTCCACATTCACCTGTTGCACGCCCTGCAACATGTCTTCAACCTGATCTTTTGAGTCGATCGCCACCGTCATATCAATCGATGCGATCTCACCCACCGTGACGTTGGCTTCTTTGATCGTCCCCTGAGCGATGGTGATCTCTTTCTGAATTTGTCCGTTGAGATCTTCTGCCTTAAGCGACAGGTTACGCACCTCCTGCGCAACCACCGCAAAGCCTCGACCCGCATCCCCGGCTCGCGCCGCTTCAATCGCGGCGTTCAATGCAAGCAGGTTGGTTTGTTCTGACAGCCCCTGAACCTGATCAAGCAGGCGAAATACATTGTCTAATTTGGACGACATATCGTGAATGCTGTGAACCGCTGTGATGCTTTTTTCGGAGACGGTAATCAGAATTTCGATGTACTCAGCAAATATCTTTTCGGTTCTTGGAAGCACTTGTGTGAGGCTGTATTTACTGTCCTGATTCGCCAGAAGGTTATTCACTAACTGGGAAGAAACGTCACTCTGACGCTGTGAGACATCCTGCAAGCCAAAAAAGCTGTCATTCAATGTCACAACGGATTCGTCCATTACCCCTCGCTGCTTATTCAGGCTTTCCTGAATATGCGGAAGCTCTTCGTCAATCAACGACTGGACCGCTTGAAGATGAGCCTGATTGTCTCCGGACACGTCCACCTTCATTTCTACTTTCGGCGCTTCAGCTGCAGGGGCTTTTTGTGAGGATTTAATCAACACCCAGGGCGACGCTGCCACCAGCACAGCCAAGCCGACCACCCACATTGATGTCACTTCCATCACAATGAAGCTGAGACCAACGACCTGGAGACCCAAAATGAGCCACCAGGTCGTTAAGAATTTGGTTATTTTCTGCATTATTATTAACCTCTTAAGTTCAGAAGCGCTTAGGTCGAAAACAAGGTGTCACAAATCAACCTTGGTACTCTGTTGAGCGATACCACTTTCTCAACCGCCCCGACTTCTACCGCGACACGTGGCATTCCCCAAACCACTGAAGATTGCTCATCCTGCGCAATCGTAAATGCTCCGGCATTTTTCATATTCAGCATGCCTTCAGCTCCATCCTGCCCCATTCCGGTAAGGATGACGCCAATAGCCCGATCACCAAGCGTCTCAGCCACAGCATCAAACATGACATCTACCGAAGGTTTGTGCCGGTTAACGGGAGGACGATCGTCCAGCTCGCAATACAGACATCCACCACGCTTCACAATCACCATATGCTTGTCACCCGGTGCTACGTAGGCACAGCCATTGACCAGAGGAGCAGAGTCCACCGCCAGATCCCGCACTGTTATTTCGCTCGCCGCGTCCAGACGTTGAGCGAAAGAAGGCGTAAACATGGCACTGATATGCTGAGTAATCACGATAGGAGGAAGGTTGGATGGCAATGCTGACAACACAGAGCGGACCGCTTCGGTGCCTCCTGTTGACGCACCGATGGCAATCAGGTCGAACTGTTTGCTCTTTTGCTTCACTTTCGCCTGCTTTTCCGCCTGCTGACTGCTATGCCCCTGCTTGACGTTTGCCCCCGCCGCCATTTTGATTTTGGCGTTCACCATCTGTTTGTAGTGAATCATTTCAGCGGTGTTTTCCACGGCAGGTTTGGGGAAGTAGTCCACGGCACCAATTTCCAGAGCCTCCAGCGTTATGTCTGCTCCGTGCTGGGTAAGCGTGGAAATCATGACGACAGGCATGGGACGCAGTCGCATAAGATTTTTAAGAAACTGGACGCCATTCATTTTGGGCATTTCAATGTCCAGCGTCAGCACATCCGGATTGTGCTGCTTGATCAGATCTCTTGCTTCATAAGGGTTTTCCGCCGTTGCCACTACGGTAAGCTGAGGATCCGATTCGACGATCTCGGTCAGCAGTGCTCTGAATACCGGGGAGTCATCAACGATCATTACTTTTAGTTTATTATTCATTAGAATAGCTCCGCATCATCATCGTGTGGACGGTGGCTCTCAATATCCAGTTCTTTGGCGTATGCCGCTTCTCGGCGTTTCACTTTGTCCACTTCAGTAAAGCGAATGCGCTTCACCCACGCCTGACCGCTCAGAGGATCGAACATGACTTTTCTGGGAATCATGCCCCCCAGATCCTGCGCATCGATCTCAAACCCTTCCTGTCTGGCGTAATTAAGAGCAAATTCTATGTTCTTGTCCCCTATCAGTGCCGTCTTTCCCATCATCTGTGCGCCACCAAACAGCTTAAGGCGAATTCGCTCTCTTACTGCTCCTCCTGCCAATAACTGGTTGATCAACATTTCCATTGCGTTATTGCCATAGCGTGAAGCGGTTGAAATGATTTCTGTCGGGTGCCAGTGCTCAATTTCGTATTTGCTGTCAAAGGGCAACAGAAAGTGGTTCATTCCTCCAACGAAGGCATGTGGGTCCCACATGCATGCAGCAATGCACGAACCCAGTCCGGTGCAAATCACTTCAGGCTCACGGCTGGTATACACGCCGCCGGGCAGTACTTTCACCATGTGCACTTTCTTTTGTTGGTGATAAAAGCGTGCAAACTGCTGGTTTGTCTGATCGGGCTTTTTTGCCTGAAGTTGCTTCATTCCTGCCTCACTGTTTAACGTATATGGTGTGTCCAAGATGCCGGAAGAGATCAGTACAATTTCCAACACTCTCGGAGTGACCAATAAACAACACACCATCGTCGGCAAGATGTTCGTAGAATCGTCGGATGAGCGTCTCTTGAGTGGGCTTGTCGAAATAGATCATGACGTTGCGGCAAGAGATGACATCAAATTGTTGATTCATGGGCCAATCAGCCAATAAATTCAGCTGGTTGAAAGTAAGATGTTGCTGTAACTGACGTTTTATTTTTATATTTCCGGTCATGCGACCTTTTCCCTTCACAAATGCCCCTTTGAGGTATTCGCTTGGGATTGTTTTTATGGCTTCGTCGCTGTATACCCCTTTGCGGGCATGCGCCAACACGTTGGTATCCAGATCCGTGGCAAGCACTCTCACGGTATCAATGCGATCAAAAACCTGCATTTTTTGTAGCATGGCAAGGTAGCTGTAGGGTTCTTCCCCTGTTGAGCACCCCGCGGACCAAATTTTTAATTGTGTTTTTCGTTCATTGAACCACTTTGGAATCATGACGTTTTCAAGGTATTCAAAATGATGGTATTCCCTGAAAAAGTGCGTTTTATTGGTGGTCAGGTTGTTGATAAAATTCACTCGCTCGGAATCGCTGCTTTCCAGTAACTCCCGATACTGACTGAACCGTTGAAAGCCATGTTCACGCAGCAAACGGCTGATTCGCCCATAAACCATGGCTTTCTTTTTGTCCGACAGGTATATCCCCACACTCTTATGGACAAAATATTGAATGTATTTAAAGTCCTGTTCCGTTAGTTCAAATTCTCTGCCTTCTAGCGGACTTTGTGGTTCAGCCTGGCTTAGAACTCTTCCCATTCGTCGCCGTCCTCACTCAACTGTATCCCTGAGTTAACAGCTTGGCTTGGCGGTGCGATCGGTGCCGGCGCATTACGAATTTCACTGATGTTGCTTGCTGGTTTCGCACTTCCACTGTTGTCTCGTTTGGATATGGTTTGCACATTGTTGTCGGTGGTGAAGAAATTCATCAGGTTAAGCAGCTCTTTCCCTTCGTCTTTCAAAGACTGACTGGCTGCTGAGGTTTCTTCTACCAGTGATGCATTCTGCTGGGTCATCTCATCCATGGTGGCGACGGCTCGGCTGATTTCATCAATACCTGTCGCCTGCTCCTGGCTGGATTGCGCTATCTGTGTGATGAGTTCGGATACTTTAGCCACGGCATCCACAATCTCATTCAAGGTTTCGCCCGATTCATCCACTAAACGGGAACCCTCATCGACTTTCTCAACGCTGTCGTTAATCAGCCCTTTGATCTCTTTCGCTGCGGCGGCACTGCGCTGTGCCAGATTACGGACTTCACCCGCCACAACGGCGAATCCACGCCCCTGCTCTCCGGCTCTGGCCGCCTCTACTGCGGCGTTCAGTGCCAGTAGGTTGGTCTGGAATGCAATTTCATCAATCACACCGATGATGTCGGATATCTTCTTACTTGCACTGTTAATCTCAGCCATTGCTGCAACAGCCTGGCCGACCACTTCTCCGCCTTTGCCTGCTTTCTTCGCGGCATCATCGGATAAGTCATTTGCCCCTTTCGCGTTTTCAGCGTTTTGTCGGACAGTGGTTGTCATCTCTTCCATGCTGGCCGCGGTTTGTTCCAGATTCGAAGCCTGAGCTTCTACACGCTGACTCAAATCGTTATTGCCTTCCGCAATTTCTGTCGAAGCCGTAGCAACGCGAGCAGAAGAAGTGGTGATTTGATCCACCATATTGCGAAGATTCACAATCGAGGTGTTCACCGCTTCTGCCAGACGCCCGAACTCCCCTTCATTATCGTCCGACATATTGGAGTTCAAGTTGCCATCTGCCACCTGACTCATCACGTCGATGCACTGACCAAGAGGTGCAACAATGGCATCCAGCAAGTTGTTAATGCCGTCACCCAGTTCAGACATAAAGCCACTGTAAGCACTGGTATCAATACGCTCTTTCAAATCACCATTAATGGCTTTTTGAATCAGTGACTCAACCTGTCGCTGACCGTCTTGTTGTTCCGTGATGTCTTCCCACTGAAGCGCGGGTCCCATGTAATTGCCTTCCGCATCCCGCATCGCAATACAGGTGAGGTTAAACTCCAGTACCCCGACTTTAATATCCGAGGAGAACGGCAGGTTATCCGGATTGGAAATGATGCCTCGCTGATGAGCCGGGTTCTTATGGAAGACATCAATGTTCTGTCCGATCAGTTTGCTGGCATCAAAACCGGGCAGCACCTTTTTCAGATCGCTTTCGCGGCTAGATAGGAGCTTGTGAAGAGCCGGATTTAAGTATTGAATGATGCCGTTTTGGTCGGCCATCATTAGGTTCGTCGTCATGCCTTCGACTGCCGACGCCAGACGCCCAATCTCGGCTTCTTTGGCTCGCTCTTCTGTCACATCTTTCCACTCAAGAGTGTTCCCGACATAGTTACCCTCGGCATCTCTGATCGCCGCAACGTTCAGTTCTATCTTGAGATCGGCGATGGTGATATCGGTCTGGTAAGGTAAGTTATTTGGGTTATCCAGCATCTTGCGCTGGTGGGCTGGGTCTTTATGGAAACCGTCAATACAGCGCCCCATCAGCCACTCTTCCGATGCCGTAAAGTCGTGCCATACGGTTCGCATCGTCGCTTCGTGCTTTTTAAACAGGTCTAGGGTTTCCTGATTGGCATAGGTAATCAGGAAGTCTCGGTCAATCATCACCATGGCTGTTTGCGCCTGATGCACCGCGGCGCTCAGTCTGGCAATCTCAGTGGCTTGCTTTCTCTGCTCTGTGACATCACTCCATTCCAGCGTGTTGCCAATGTAGTTACCCTGAGCGTCTCTGATGGCAGCGACATTCAGTTCGATTTTTAGGTCTGCAATATCGATGTCGGTGCTGTACGGCAAGTTGGCAGGATTATCCAGTAGCTTACGCTGATGGCTTGGGTCCTGATGGAAACCATCAATACAGCGCCCCATCAGCCAGTCTTCTCGTGCGGAAAAGTCCGACCATACGGTTCTGAACTTGGCTTCGTGCTTTTTGAACAGTGCCATGGTTTCGCCATTGGCATAGGTGATTTCAAAATCCCGATTGATCATGACCATGGCTGTCTGAGCTTGGTCGACCGCAGATTGCAGCCTCGAGATGTTGGATTCCTGTACACGTTTTTCGGTTACATCTTCCCACTCAAGGGTATTGCCCGTGTAATTGCCTTTCCTGTCTCGAATGGCGCCCACGTTCAGTTCCAGCAATACACCTTTAACATCGATGGTGGTGGTGTAAGGCATATTGTTGGGGTCTGCCAGCATCTGTCTCTGGTGAGAAGGATTGGTATGGAAGCCATCAATGCAGTTCCCGATCAGAAAGTCTTCATTAGCCTGGAAATTTGGCCAAACCGTCTGGAACAATTGTTCATGTAATTGGAGCAGTTCCAGCGACCGTTTGTTTACGTAGGTAATATTAAAGTCGCGATCTATCATCATTAACGCGGTTTGCGCCGTATCCAGAGCAGACAGCAGTTGCTCTGTACTGACGGCTCCCGCAGCGGAGTTAGTCTCGCCCATCAGGCTATCTTGGGAGGGAGCTTCAAACTGCTCCGCGCTTTTTGTTTTTCTATTCCAAAATGACATCACTTCACCTCTCACATGAGCGCTTTTTCTTCTGATAAGTTATTGAGCTCTGCGACATTAAATAGAGCTTCCAGGTTAATGAGAATCACATGCCCTTCATTAGCTGGCACAATGCCGACGATGAAGTTCTTGTCCACTGTTAGCGACATATTGGGCGCTGGTTTTATGTCGTCGGTATCAAGTGCGTACACTTCCGACACCGCGTCCACAATGATGCCAAGTGGCTGTCCATGTGTATCATTCAAAACAATCACAACGGTGGTTGCGTTAATCACGGCAGGTTCTAGCTGAAAGCGTTTTCTCAAATCCACAATCGGGACATATTCCCCACGGATTTCCAGCACGCCATTAAGGTAGCTAGGCGCGTTGGGCACAGTTCTCACCTTGCTCCAGCCACGCACTTCTTTCACATCCAGAATGGGAACGGCATATTCTTCTTCGTTTAAAATAAAACTCAGGAATTCTTGTACTGCCATGACTCACCCTGCCTTTAATATCGTTTCCATGTTGAGCAGCTCATCGGTATCCAGTAAGGACATCACCTGCTCTTCCACATTCAGTAGCCCTACGGTGAATGGTGTCACCACCGAATCCCCCAGTGCGGGCGTCAGCTCTTTATCCCCCTGGCTGACCACATCGGAGACCGCATCTACCACGAGCCCCATCAGACGTTCACTTTCTCCACTCGCACAACGAAGCACCAGCACCACGGTTGTTGGCAGGTACGCACAGTCGCCAATGCCAAACCGGACTCTCAAATCGATGACGGGAACGATCATACCTCGAAGGTTAATCACGCCTTTGACAAAGTCCGGAGAACGGGGGATCGGAGTCGGACGCTCCCATACGCGGATTTCTTCAACATCGCGTATGTCGATTCCGTATAGTTCGCCCGCCAGACAAAAACTTAGGAAATCGGCGTTTTCACTGATTTCGCTGTCTGCGATGGTTTCCCCTTCCACAACTTGAAGTGCTTCGCTCACGGTTGCTCCCTAGGCTGCGATGCCGCCCTTGCTGTCTGACTGCCGATTCAGAAATGAAGTAATCAGACCTTGAATATCCAGTATCAGAGACACAGAGCCGTCACCTAATATCGTCGCTCCTGATATGCCTGCCACTTTGCTGTAATTAGACTCCAGACTCTTAATCACCACTTGTTGCTGATCCAAAAGTTCGTCAATCAATAACCCGACACGATTCCCTGCTGCCTCGACCAAGCACAGAATGCGCCCTTCGAGTTCCCCGCTTTCTCCCATCTCAAATTCTTCGTGCAGTCGGAGTACGGGAATGTTTTCCTCTCGCAGGCGGTACAACTCAACCCCACCGGCAGCGTGCTTAACGCACTGGGTATCAATCTGAATGGATTCAATAATGGTAAGCAGCGGAATAACGTAAACTTCGCCCGCCACTTTGACGAGCTGGCCGTCCAGAATGGCTAACGTGAGAGGTAAGCTGATGGTGAATGTACTTCCGGTGCCTAGCTGAGATTCCACTTCGATGTGTCCGCCCAGCTCTTCGATGTTTCTTCTCACCACGTCCATACCGACGCCACGACCTGAAATATCCGAGACTTCTTCTGCGGTAGAAAAACCGGGCGCAAAAATCAAATTAACAATCTGCTTATCGGTCATTTCTTCTCGGCGTGCATCAGGTGGCAACACACCTTTGTCCTGCGCTTTTTTCCATAACTTGTCACAGTTGATACCAGCACCATCATCTTTCACTTCGATGATAATGGAGCCCCCCTGATGGAACGCATTAAGCTCGATGACACCCATTTCTGGCTTGCCATTTTCACGTCGTTCATCCGGCAATTCGAGACCATGGTCGATGCCATTTCTGACTAAGTGAACAAGCGGGTCAACGATCCGTTCCAGAACGGTTTTGTCGAGCTCTGTGTTTTCCCCTTTGATTTGCAAATCCACCTGTTTACCAAGACGACCAGACAAATCCCGAACTAAACGAGGGAAACGGCTGAAAGCAAAACTCATGGGCAACATGCGAATATTGAGGACGTTTTCCTGCAGGTCTTTGCTGTTTTGAAGTAACTGGTCGAGACCGGATTTGAGCTTCTCTAGCTTATCCACGGTAAAGTCGTTTCCGATCTCCGTCAGCATAGACTGAGTGATGACCAGCTCACCTACTAAGTTGATCAGGCTGTCGACTTTGTCGATGTCGACCCGAATGGAACTTACACTCGACTCTGACTTCGCGGGCTTTCCTGCTGCTGCGGGCTTTTTGTTGTCTTTTGGTTTTGTTTCTGGAACAGGCACCGCGGCACTTTGTGGTTGTGGCTCTTGCGGTACTGTTTCTGCTTGTTCAGTTTCAGATGATGGCTGCGCAACGTTTTCTCCTTCGGTTTGTTCGCGCTGCACGTCTAAATCACATTGGTCTTCCACCCACTCAAATATTTCTCGAATGTCTTCTTCTGCCACTTCACCAGAAATCGTCATGCGCCAGTTCAGATAGCACAGTTCTGGTTCTAGTTCGCTCAGTTCCGGTAAATTCGCCATGTTACAGACGATGTCGCAATCTGGGTCCAGCTCTTTAATTTCCCCGATAATACGAAGCGGGTCATTACCGCTGAAGAACAAATCTGTATGGGGAATAAAGGAAACCAGCCATTTGGCGGTATCGGAGCCATTGCCGGAATCAGGGGCTTCAACATGTTCTGAAGGTGGAGCAGAGGAATCGGCGTTGGTGTCGCCTTGTGTGTCTAGTAGTGCAGCCAGTGCTTTATTGACTTCATCTTTGAGCGCGGATTCTACTTCCGTTTCATTTTCATAGCCTTCAAGCATCTCGGTGATGCAGTCGCCACTTTTCAACAGTATGTCGACACTGTGGCGGGTTAACGTCATTTGACCGTTTCGGACTTCGTCCAGATAGGCCTCAACATTGTGTGTGAATTCGCTGATATCCAGCAAATTAAAAGTGGCAGCGCCTCCCTTTATTGAATGCGCCGCTCGAAATATCGTATTGATGGTTTCCAGATCAACGTTATCCGGATCCAAATCCAGCAATACAGTTTCTAGCACTTCTAAGTTTTCACGACACTCTTCGTAAAACATCTTACGAAGTTGGTTCATGTCTAAAGCCATGGGTCACCTACCTGTAATCTGCCTAGCGGCTCTGCCGGAGCGAACGCTTAAATCACGCGTTTCAATGTTTTTAATAATGTTTCAGGGTTAAATGGTTTAACCAGCCACCCTGTTGCACCAGCAGATTTCCCTTCCTGTTTCTTCTCCATACTGGTTTCCGTTGTCAGCATCAGGATAGGGATAAATTTATATTGAGGATTGCCACGAATGGCACGTACCAGCTCAAATCCGCCCATCACGGGCATGTTCACGTCCGATATCACAACATCGAACTTTGTCATCTTCGCTTTTTTAAGGGCATCACTTCCGTCGTTAGCCGTTTCGACCTCATAGCCAGCGTCCTTTAAAGTGTGGCTAACCATTTGACGGATCGATACAGAGTCATCGACAGCGAGAATCTTAGTCATAAAAGTCCCCTCAATTCCTTAATTTTCAAACACACTTTGTAAGTCGAGTAACTTAATACTTTCCTGAAATTCATCAGAAGCATTGATAAGTTTTATCTCGGTGTTTGCCTGCTTGGCGCTAAAGAAAAGAGATGCCAACGCCTGCAAACCTGCAGCGTCAACTCTGACTACGGAGGAGGCATCAATCACTAGCTCTTCATTGGTGTCGAGCCACTGTTGATACTCGTTTTTGATATTCAGGACGTTACCAATCTCTAAGGATTCTTCTAATTGACATTCCATATGTCCATCCCTGCGACCTAGCCATTAGCGGAGTTGACGTATAAATTGAGTGTAGGAGGGATTCTTTGATTATCAACAATAAAAATGTCAGAACAGCTCAGTTGGAACTGCTACCTGATGAGCTACAAATAAAAAATTGAAGTGAAGAAATTCACATTGATGAGATTAAAGTCTCTTAAAAAACAACCTTATAAATCGATTACACAAATTCATTTCGATTGTCGACATTTATATCAATTCAGCTCAAAAAGGCTGTTATTGTGCAGCATATTTTTTACATTGTTTTGAGATAGTGGTCTGAAATAATTATCAAATGTTATTGAATTTACACTGTAAATTTCAGATTGGGATTCGAAGCACTAAATGCTGATAGATGGGGAAAATGACTCATTTACTCAAATTGAAAGAGAGACTCGTTTTTAGTCAAATTTACAGTGTAAATTCACCAAGATTTCAGCCACTTGTTCGCGGATATATTTCTCTAGCGACTTTCTCCCAGAAAAACCGAAACCAGCAACCACTTCGGACCAGCTTTGCTGTTGCAGGAATTTGGCAACAAGCGGATAAGCTGCCTCCCCAAAGCCAGACTTCAAAGCCATCATTGTCAGCTTTGCCAACAGTACAGCAGAAGATTCTGCACCATTTCCACCTTGAGCGTAACGCTGAAGCATTTGCAGTTCATGCGCATTTAATGAGTTCGAAGGTAAAGAAAATGTTTGTACCAAGGGTTCGACAATCCAGGGTTCGAGGGTTTTCAGTTCGCCTGAAAGCTGAGAGAAAAAGTTGGCCTCCCAATACTGTTTCGCAACGCAGTACCAATCGCTGGTTTTTAGTGTTCGCACCATGATCACCGAGTGAGCACCACTCGCTTGATCTCGACTGCTTCCCACTCGTAAAGGAAGATACCCACAAGCTAACCAGAACTGCAGCAACTCTTTTGTCGCACCAAAGCTGGTGGACAAATAAGTCACCTCACTTTCTAGTGCTTCTTCCAGCTTTTCCAGCAGGATTTTACCAGCTCCTTTTCTTTGCAGAGTGGGATGAACGGCAATACGCATAACACGTACACTGGACTCTTTGGCTGCATCATCGACCCCTAAATGATTCGCCAGGCTAGACGGAACAAGATGCCCTTTTGGGCGACGCTTTCCTGTCACAATGCCGTCGATAACGTCAGAAGATAAATTCCCTTCCCTCACTGTAGATAAGCAACTAACCAATTGTTTGCCTTGCCATGCCATCCACAAATCAGTGGATGAATCGCTTAGTAACTGAAACAGGTCATTGGGTGAAGTTTGATAATGCGCATTGACCAACAATCCAAAGCATCGCTTGAGTAAGCTTTTATCTCGGGTCAGCGCCTTTTTGTCGATGCGCTTAAGTACCACTTCCTCAAGAGTTGAATCTACTTCTTCTATTTCGGCATCAAGTAAGAAGGCGTCAAATAGCCACCTTTCTAGTGGATCATCCTCTGCCCATCGAATGGGTTGATTGAGATGCAGAGATTGCCAGCCAGACCGATTTTCCTGCAACCACTTAGTGAATTTAAGAGTGAAGCCGCGCCCGCATCCTTCATAGCCATGCACCGTGGTTGAAAATACCATGCGATGGTATTGCTCTGTCATAGCAATCAACATCGGTACCGGAATCGCAGAAGCTTCGTCCACAATGAGTAAGTCGCATTCGGGCTTAGTTAAAAGCAAGTCATCGGGAGCAACGTACCGCAGAGTACTCCCTTCGTTTTCAATCAGAAAACCGGAAGTACCTGGACCAAGCCCAAGCGTTTGATTGGCGTGTTCAAACACGGGAACGACAGCCTTGGTTGCAGGTGCAGTGACGACTATTGTCATCTTTCGCGAACGCATCAATTCGGCAGACGCCATTCCCAGAGAGGAAGACTTCCCTCGACCTCGGTCAGCAGTCATCACTAGGGGGCGTTTTCTTCGACCAGAAACCACTTTGGTAATGGCTTTTATGGCGGCTAGCTGATCAGTAAGTAAGGAGCCGACTTTTTCGGATGTTCTGATGGGTAAAACAGACAAGGTCTTATCTTGCTCGATACAGATTTCACCATCTAGATGGGATGCCAGCCACTCACTTCCACCGTCTTTATTGAGGTGTTTTTGGTTGAGTAATATCACTATCCCGCCACCAACCACGGTTCCGCATGCGGCAGCAAAACTATTAGCGTCAAAACCAGATGCACAGTCGTATATCAGTAGAGTCAGTTCCGTACCCAGTACTTTGGTGCCGAACTGATGATTCTTAGTTGGGATGTTTTGCCATTCTTCCCCGCCCAACTTCAGTGACCGATTTGGCGATTCGACGTCGATAAATTCACGGACTTGCGCCTGACACCAACTCTCCTCCCCCACCAGTTCGACCAAAAATCGATGGCGGTTGTGCTTTGCGATTTGAGATAGCTGTACTAGAAAATCAGAGTGCGCCACAGAAGGAAGGCTCCAGAAAAAACGACCAGCAAGAATGGTAGCAGTAATACCCAAGTCATCTCAAGTTGCTTGGTTCAGCAAGAATTAACTGGCTTTTAGACAAGACACCGATTTGAAGATCTAGTGGTTCTAAATCAAGAATCGGTAACGCAGTATGAAAGCCAGTTAAACTTGCCCTTGGGAGCTCATGTTCTGTCCTATTTCAATCGTCAAAAGAACTGGTCATTTCGTTGCGTTCTTGATTTTGAAATAGACTGACTTGAACTGAAACAGAATATGGGGCTCTGAATCTTGCATATTGAGGTCACTTGGGTATCGAGTAAATTCAGCTCAAGGGGATGAGCACGTTGGCGGGAAGCAAAACAATAAAAAAGCCGCATCGCTGCGGCTTTTATGGCTTAAGAAAGCTTTTGTTTCAGGAAAGCGAGTATGTCTTCCATGGTTTGGTCGTCCACTTTCTTCATATTCAGGGACAAAGCATTCCCCTTGCGGGCGTAACTGACACGTCCTTTAATAAAGTCGACTTTCTCTGCACCAGAGGCTTTTTTACTTGGTGCCAGTTCTTCAATCCAGGCTTCGAGCTGCTCGGTCACTTCTTTAGTAATCCGGCTCACGCCTTGAGTACTGGTGTTTTCCCAAACATACCCATTCTTACTGTGGCATTTTTTCAGCAGAGATTTCTGCTGCCCCTCAGTGAGCTGGAAGAACTGCTTGTGCAGTTTCACTATGGTCGGACGCCCCAGATCACCAACATTGGGATAAGCTCGAAGTAGCTCAAGTGGCAAAGCAGCCGCTTTCAGCGCTCCACTGACCAACGCTTCGCTGCATTGGAAAATAGTTGCCAGAGCTTTTTGGTCTTCAGCTTCTCCGTTATCCAGTTTCGCCTGCATTTCACGACCACGCTCGTACAAAGAAAGCGGTTTATGTGCGTTTGCCACATCAGACAGGAACTTCGCATGCTCTGTCTCAATGTTCTCAGCCACGTAAATCAGGAAGTCTTTCTTCGCCAAGATACAGGACATACGACGACGGCTGCCGTCCAGTACTTCAATTTTTCCGTCTTTAGTGCGGCGACCAACGGCTGGGTACTGCTGACCACGTTCTTCCAGCGTAGTCAGAATATCGGACAAAGCGTGCTGGTTCAGGAAAGACTGCTCACGGGCGTTTTGTTCAAATACAACTGTATCTGTTGCCACTTTATCGGCTGCGACTTTAACCAGCTCAAAAGAAACCAGTTCCTGCCCTGCCACGGCAAGCTCAATGAACTGGGCTTTGTCTTTTGCGGCTGTCTGCGCTTCTTGCGGGGAGGTCGCACGGCGTTTGTTGGCTTTGCCAAACAGTTTTGCGTTTAATTCTGAAGTTTTCATAGCCATAGATTAAGACTCCTGATTGAGTGACGACCAGTGACCATGCAACACACGCTCAAGCTCTAATGCGCTCTTCTGAACGGCATCCTGAGCGGTTAGAAGGGTCTTTTTACCCCCTTCGAAATCCCCGACCGTAAGATCAAAGACAGTGCTATAGGTATCTGCGCAGGTTTCAAATGCACGGCTTCGAGGTATCGTCGCCATCATCACTTGTTCACCCAATAGGTAATTCATTTCGGTTAATACTGAGACTTGCTTTTTGTTGTCATCTTCAAACATGGTAGGCATTAGGCGCACAAACTCAAGCCCCTTCCAATCTTCCGGGAACATTTCGTATACCGTTGGAAGGTGCTGGAAAAAGTTAACCGTTGATGCCCAGTCCAGTCGTTTCGCGGCACAAGGGATGAGCAGCGCGTTAGATGCATACATAGCATTCCACACCAGGGGATCAACGTGCGGACCTGTATCAATCATCACGATATCGAATTCGCTGGCAATCTTATCGATCAGCTTTTCTTTCAACAGACGAACGATATCCAGAGACGCATCCTGAGATAGGCTTTGCCACGCCTCCGCGTTAAACATCGCATCTTCAGGGAATGCAGAAATGGTTTTCAGGTTCGGATATTGGGTAGAAAGCAAGACATTCTTGTTGAGGAATTCCGTATCAACCTCTACTCCATCCGGCACATTGTCCAACATGATATCGACAGCAGAATAGATGTTGTCGTGCTCACTGACACTGATTTGCGGGTTCAGAAACAGACGCAAAGAGCCTTGTGGATCAAGGTCAATCAGACAGATGCGGTAACGCTTATCCAAGTTCAGCGCCAGGCAAGCGGCTAAGTGCACGGCCGTCATTGATTTGCCCGTACCGCCCTTCTGGTTCTGAACGTTGATGATCCATGGCTTGTTGTCGCCATTTTTCTTACGTTCATGAAATTTCGGTACGCCAGCCGCATCCATTAGCATGTGAGCTTCTTGCAGAGAAATGGAGTAATGGTTGGCATTGTTCTTTGTAAATTGGTGCCCTTGCTCTTCCAGCTTACCGATTGCATCGTCTAATTTACGACGTGTTAAACCCGAGCGCGTCTCCATTAATGCCTTTGACATAGGAGGAAAATGTTCATCGCTGCGTTCTTCTAAGACTATTTCAATACGGTCAGCTTGAACTTGTTGAGTCTGATCCGCCAACTCAACTAAATTTTCTATTGTTTTTTCTCGTTTCATTATTAGGCATCCAAACGAATTAACTATTTTGCATTGTACAGCAATATCTAACTTTAACAATAAAAAGGTGAACAGATACTTCTGAGCAACCTCACATTAAATTAAGTCAAATTGACTAATTACCTGAAATTTTGACAAAGTAGTGACTTAAATCTTTCCTGTAAAGTTTCACGAAGTCACACAGATTTAAAATGTTACAGCATCACTTATTTACAGTGTAAACGATATATTTATCTGTAACCTTCATCGAAGTGAAAATTTGATAATCTCTTCACCCAAACTCAATCCTATTCCATGAACCTCAAAAAGCGAAAAGCTATCTATCAAAGAATGAGCCTTGGTCTCAATTTAGATTAAACAAAAATCTTCAGATGTTTATGCAAACTGACCTTAAGCTACTATCAAATTCGTGAAATCTCACTCGGCAGAGGTAGTCGATCAAAAGGTAGGGGGCTCTGCAGGATATCATTGCGGAAAAAATACCTCCCTTAAACATGGGATGTATCTTGCTCAACGCTCCTATTTTCAACGGAACGATTATTCAACACTTCTAAATTACGGTCGCTGTCATTCGAATTTACAGCGCTCAGGATTTCAAATTCAGACCGAACTCTTTCAATGCAATGTTTGATTTACGGAAAGATGATCAAGGTAGAGGCTCTTGATCATCTTTCCAGTCGAATTTGGTCAAGTCGGAAGAATGATCATGGGGTTTATGAGTGTAAATTCGATCGCTTTGCCAACCAGTTCACACAGATCCAATTCGGATCAATGATCAAGTTGTATTCTTCTGTCGGAAGCATGAGAATTATCGCCCAGTTTACGGGAAGTGTAGATTGAATAAGGCATCACTGATTGGTCAACAGTCAGAACTGGTCAATTAAC
This sequence comes from Vibrio nigripulchritudo ATCC 27043, assembly GCF_000222685.1. Classification (GTDB taxonomy): domain Bacteria; phylum Pseudomonadota; class Gammaproteobacteria; order Enterobacterales; family Vibrionaceae; genus Vibrio; species Vibrio nigripulchritudo. The sequence continues at coordinate 28,049 of NZ_AFWJ01000223.1, forward strand.
TGTAATCCAACTGACATTTATTGCCATCGACATCTCCTTGATCATGCTTCAATGAGCTCTGTCTGTGGAAAACTAAGCGTAGACGGGCGGTATGGCTGTCTATCCGATTGTAAATTGGCGTGATGGACACATGAAAGTATCCGTTCTCTTGATCATTTTTCCGGGTAGTAAATCAATTGATGCAGAAGTAAACAAAGGGAAGTGTGGATAACTTGTGAGGTGTCTTTGATCATGGTTTCGGAGTTGTCTTGATCATGGATTCGATCTGATGATGATCATTGTTTCGAGTATTTTTGATCATGCTTTCAAGAACTTATTGATCATCGTTTCGGGATTTACATGATCATGCTTCTGAAGGCTAAAAAAATAACTTTCTTTTATTCAATGAGTTACAAGCGCCTTTACAGCCAGATCATAAGATCACTTAATCACTTTAGATCAAATAAATCATAAAGATCAGTTTTTTAAGAGCCATAATTTTTTCTTTATTTATGATTTTTTTTCTTTAATCTTTCGGAAAAATAGCAAAATTACGGTCAAGCGACCACGGATAACAAATGACGTCTGACGAAAAGATCTTAATCAAGCATCCAAGAACCCATAAAGATGGACATCTGTTTTTAGTTAACGAACAAATTGTTGACTGGATCGAACAATATCAGCACTTCAAAGGCGTCACTAAGAGTATTGTTGAACTACTGAATCTTATCTCGCTGCGCGGTTTTAGTAGCAAGGATGGATATGTCTCTACCACCGAACTGGTTGAAGCCACTGACGGAAAATTAACCCGTGCAGCAATACAGCAGCGGCTGAGGGCGGCGGTAAACATCGGTCTGTTTAAGCAAACCCCGGTTCGTTTTGAAGAAGGACTGGCTGGAAAAACCATGCTGCATTCCTTTGTCAATCCTAGCCAGCTGATTTCCGTGCTCGGTGCCACCAGCCTGATGACAGAATCCAGCAAGCAAAATGAAAAGCAGAAGCGTTCCAAAGCGCTGGCACAAACTCAGGTTAACCGTCGGTTGCTGAATGAACACGGGTTGAATACTCCGCCGGCAATGAAAGACGAATCGGAACAGTTTGTAGTGTCGCCGACCAACTGGGCAGGCATTATTGATCAGGCGCTCGCGCCGCCCAGAACCCGCAAAAATTACCAGAAATCCATGGTCTCGATCTCGGGTAGCCGGGCGGTGATCGAAACACGATCATCAAAAAATATCATGACAGTGGACGATCTCATGACGCTGTTTGCCCTGTTTACGCTGACCGTTCAGTATCACGAACATCATCAGGAAGATTACCAGATCAACGCGAAGCAGGTTCCGAACAAAACGCCGCTCTACATCACGGACATTCTTGCGCTTCGGGGCAAGAAAGACAGCGGTCCTGCCCGCGACTCGATCCGCGAAAGTATCGACAGGATCGAATTTACCGATTTCCAGTTGCATGAGCTGACTGGTCGATGGATGAGCGAGAACATGCCAGAAGGCTTCAAGAGCGATCGTTTCCGTTTTCTGGCCAGAACCATTACTGCGTCGGAAGAAGCACCTTCAGAGGACGCTGCGGGCGAAATACGCATAAAACCAAACCTGTACATCCTGGTTTGGGAACCATCCTTCTACGAAGAGCTGCTCACGCGCGATTATTTCTTCCTGTTTCCACCGGAAATTCTTCGTCAGCATACGCTGGTTTTCCAGCTGTATTCTTTCTTCCGAAGCCGTATGTCCCGTCGATTTACGGATACCATGCTGCTCAGCGAGCTGAATCTGAAGCTGGCGCGTAACATCGAATGGCGTCGTTTCTCGATGGATCTGATGCGCGAGCTGAAACGCCTGTCGGAAGGGAAGGGGACCGAAGACATGTTTGTGGTGAACCTGTGGGGCTACCACATCACGGTCACCAATATCGAAGAAAAGTCCAAAGTGGTGGACTACCAGCTCGATATCAAATGCGATGTGGAAGAAGTGCTTCGTTACTCTCGTGCCCGCACCACCAATGCAGGCAAACGCAATATGGCACCGACGCTGCCTAACCCGCTTCGCCACGAAATGGTGTCCAAACAGAAACTGGAAGAGCTCGCAGAGATCATCGACGGAGAGTTTGAACCGATCCAGCGAAAACCCGCCTCTCCGAAAGGGCGATTAGGGCGTCGGGTGAAGCTGAGAAAGCACCTTGTTGAGATCAATGCGGACGAATTGACGATCACTCTATCCAAATATACCTCTCCAGAGGCTCTGGAACGCAGTATAACGGCTCTTTCCGCAATGACCGGACATTCTCCGGGATCTATCCGAGAAGAGTGCCAGGAGCTCGTAGAGAAGCTCGACTGGCTCAGAGTCGGAGAAGATGTGGTGCCATATGAAGTGCTCAGCAAGACAATCGAGCTGTTTAACGGGCAGCGGGAAGTGAATCACCTCTCTATCGAAAAACTGATCAGAGGACTCGCGGTGCGCAAGAAAGTGTGTAAGCAAGTTTTCGAAGGGCATATCGACGAACTGGTGATGCGAACGCTCGATGAAGTCGCCACCGGGCAATAGTCTGAGTAGTAAAGGTTTTCAGGAAGTTAGAGCCGCCAATCTTGAAAATTTACTTTTTGATAACTTTGACAGTTCTCTGACATGAACGAACAACATGCCATTTATTCTGCGCCCTGAGATAGCAACAATGTTGTTTATTTCTAATGAATTAATAAATGGCTCAATTGTTCATTCAAACAATGAATTACTTTAGCAGGTTGAAAAACCTGCTATTTTTTTGTCTGTTGTATGAGGTTCTGACCAACTTATCCAAATGCTTCTTCAGCATGTTTGTGGTTTTGCACTAGGTCAGTGAAGAGTCGAACAACCGGAAACATGATCAAGGTTGTCGTGATGATCATGCGTCTGAATTCGGAAAGATGATCAAGGCGCGGAAGCATGATCGTAGATTGAGGCGGGAAGAATTTAGAAGGGCAGCCGGCTTGTGCTTAGATTACAAGCCGTTAGGGAGGTTCATGCCTTGCTGCTGTTGAGACATGAACTCTACATGACACTGAATCTGCTTTTGTGACTCTTCCGTCCAGCCAAGCTGGTTACACTGTTCAAGCATCACCACAATCAGGTGGTCGAGTCGTTTTAGACACCAGTGTTTCAAATCAATTTCTGCTTCTGGATTGCATGAGACTGCCTGGAGTCTGGCATAGGCAAAGTTCAGATATTCATAGCCTTTCTGGGGAAGTTCCTGCCTTTTGTAGTATTGAAAGACCCTCAAACATCCGTCTAGCCAGCAAGCTATCGCCTTACTTTGCTCATCGGTGATTAAAGGACCCCAAACGGCTTCTGGTGGCTGATGAAGAAGTGGAATCAGCGACTCCACTTGATCATGCTTCCCGGACTGGTACCAATCTGACACTTTTTCCTGCCAGGCTTCCAGCGTTATCATGCAGCGTTAGTCCACTGCCTAACAAAGTGGTTATCACCCACCTGATCGTACATTGGCTGCAAAATACCGCTGGTTGCGCGGATCTTATCGGCATCCTGAGAGTAATTTGGTTCGGAGTGAACAAGGTTGCCAAACGGAAGATCCGGATCTGGCACTGCAGAAATCAGCAGTTTGGTGTACGGATGCTGCGGATTCGTTAGGATCGAATGCGTGTCACCCCATTCTACGATCTGACCTTTGTACATCACTGCGGTTTCTTCAGCGATGTAGTGTGCCGTCGCCAGATCGTGAGTAATGTATAGGAAGCCAATGCCAAGCTCTTCTTTCATGCGCTGCATCAGGTTCAGTACGCCAAGACGAATCGAAACATCCAGCATCGATGTAGGTTCATCTGCCAGAATCATTTCAGCGCCTACCGCCAGTGCACGTGCCAGATTAACACGCTGTCTCTGACCGCCACTTAATTCGTGCGGGAATTTTTTCAGGGTTTCTGCTGGTAGCTCAACCAGATCCAACAGCTCCTGCAATCTCGCTGGAATCTTAGATTTGTCTGCAATTTGCTTGTGAATCTTAATTGGGCGCGTCAGGTGGTGCTCAATGGTGTGCGTTGGGTTAAGTGAACCAAACGGGTCCTGGAAAACCATCTGCACTTTACTGCGGTAATCAAGCACATCTTTGCGGCTCTGGATGTCGTTGATGTTTCTGCCACGGTAGAGAATTTCTCCCTCAGTTGCAGGGTAAACCTTAGTGATCAGACGCGCACAGGTACTTTTACCACAACCAGATTCGCCAACGAGTGCCAGAGTTTTCCCTTTATGCAGGTTGAAGCTCACACCCTGAAGCGCCTTGAACGTCTCAACTTTCGCAAAGCCGCCGCCAATGTTGAACTCCTTAGTAACGTTGTTCAACGTAATGATTGGTTCGCTCATACTGGCTCTCCTTGCTCTTTCTTATGACGTGCTTCGTGAATGTTTGGGAATGAAGCCCAAAGCTTCTGAGTATATGGATGTTGCGGGTTATTGCGGATTTCAGTCGAGGTGTTGACTTCAACCAGTTCACCGTGGCGCATAACCGCAATACGGTCACAAAGCTGGCTCATCAGAGCAAGGTCGTGGGTGATGAACAGAACCGAGAAACCAAACTCTTCACGAAGCTGATAAATCTGCTGCAGAATTTCACGTTGAACCACAACATCAAGCGCGGTGGTCGGCTCGTCCATGATGATCATGTCCGGGTTTAGTGATAGGGCAATCGCAATAACCAGACGCTGACGCATACCACCACTGAACTGGTGAGGGTACTCGCTCAGGCGGTGACGAGGAATGTTCACCAGATCAAGCAGCTTTTCAGCGCGCTCTTTGGCTTCCGCATCTGTGCAGCCTTTGTGGTGGCGCAACACATCAGAAAACTGTTCTTCGATGGTCAAAACAGGGTTCAGAGAGTTCATCGCACTTTGGAATACCATGGCGATTTCGCTCCAGCGAAGTACTCTCAAATCTTCATCAGACAAGCGCAGAATGTCGCGTTCTTTAAACCAGATTTGACCTCCGGAAATGAACGCTGGCGCTTTATGCAGACGGTTGATTGCGAATGCAATGGTGCTTTTACCACAACCTGATTCGCCTGCCAGACCGAAAATCTCACCTTTACCAATATCGAAACTGACGGATTTCACCGCGTTAAAGTCACCGTTATCGGTAATGTAATCGACACAAAGGCCACGTATCTGAAGAATTGGCTCAGGGTGAAACGCCTGAGGATGTTTTGACTCACTCATAACAGCTTTTCCAGAATAGAAATGATATGAATTATCATTACCCATAATTTTTCATTAAAAAATAAGTCGGTCGAAAAAGGGTGATGAATGTCATGAATATACGGGGGTGAATTTGAGGAAAATGCGACTCAGTTCAAGTTGTGGATTGAGTCAGTTATCAAAAGGCTTTATCGATAAATTCGTCAGAAGAATGCTTACGATATACGGAATAATTTGAGTAGAAATGTAGGAAAAATCTGATCACTTTTCCTAGAGAGTAATCTTCTAAATCTAATCACCTACAACCAATTTATCAAAGTAATAATTGTAAACGCAGTGATATATTTTAGGAAATTCTGAGCTGGTCACATTCCGTATCGAATTATCTTAACAAGCTCAAATGGCTTTGCTACAGATTAGGTGTCCCCGGATTTATGAGGTTTTTTGGAGGCAATTATGTCCATTAATTCTATCGATCATTCTGAGATGTCAAAGATGGCGGAGAAATGGGACTTTAAGGATGAAGTCACAGAAGCCAAATCGGCTAACAAGCGTAAATCAGCGGAAGCACGTCGTCGGATTGAAATGCTTCGCGAAATCAAAGAGAGTGGGCTGACACTGGAAGAAGCTGAAGAACTGGGCTTACTTCACTAGTATCAGTACACACCCGCAAGTTAGGGCAGGGGAATTCCTCTGCCTTTGTTTATTTGGATCTGATCTTGGGTTTTATGGGTTCATGTTCTGTATGTTTTGGTAAGTTAATTCTTCACAGCAATAAATAAGTAGATCTTCCTACCTAACCGATTGAAAATTTACACTGTAAACTCAATCACGCTTACTTCTGCGTTTCCCCTGTTTCAGCCAGTTTTTTCAGAATTCGGATGCGCCGCTCAGCGATCACTTTTGGCGGCTCATCGTGTCCAACAGTTCGTCCATCAGATTCAAAGCCTATATCTTTCAGCATATGAGGATTTTGCCAAGGGATACTGAAGTAATCTTTTCTTACTTCTCTCTTCCAGGTTTTTTCTTCTCTTTTTAGCTCTGCTTTCACTAGCCAAAACGCCAAACGAATGTAAATAGACTGACTCATACACACCTTCCTTCTTACCTATACTGGCCTGCTTTTTTTGTACTTTTTCTCTCTAACTGATTCATTTATTATCGAGATTAAAAGATGAAGAAAAATGGAAATAAATTAAAAGGATTTCACCTTTATGCGTTATTGGAGAGCATTAGCGTACTTTCGCGATACGTTAGTCCGAGAAGAGTGGACAAGCCTGTCTTTGGATGACATCACTCAAGCGTTGGTCTGTACCCGACGCAATGCGCAGTTAGTGATCAAGCGGTTGGTCGAAGAAGAGGCTATCGGTTGGAAGCCGGGAGTAGGGCGGGGTAACTTACCTAAAGCCATATTGCTGAAATCGGTCACAGCGCGAGTAGAACGCTACGCCAAAAGATTGATGAAGGAAGGCAAGACTGAGGAAGCCATCAGCCTGATACCGGCGAAAGAGCGCGATCAGTTTATCGCGGCATTTGTTTCGCAATACCAAACCGGGACTGGTGATGAGCATATTCTTCAAGTGCCGTTTTATCGCGGGACTCATGACTTGGATTCGATTGGCGTATCGCGACGCTCAGAAGTCCATATTGCCAATCATCTTTATGCCTATCTGGTGACTTGGGATGGTGATACTCAGCAGTTCAGGGGGGACTTGGCTCAATTCTGGGAGTACACCGAACAGGGCGTACTGTTCTACCTCAGAAAAGGGTTACGGTTTCACGATGGCAGCCCGCTGCTGGCAGAAGACATAAAGCAGCACTATATACGCCTGATGAATTCGCCCCACCAGACCAAAGCGCTCTACCAGTTTATCGACTGCATCGTGGTACACGATGATCTGCGTATTGAATTCATTAGCGAATCTCTGCCCAATTTGATACCCAAACTGGTCTCTTCCAGTGCGATGGGCATCGCCAAATCGGTTAATGACCAAATTGTCGGGTCTGGTCCGTTTATGTTGGTGGAGCAAACAGAGTGGCGCACACTTTTGAAAACCTCTCCTCATTATCACGGCTTTCGTCCCTGGATTGATGGCGTTGAGATATGGAATGTGGGCGACAAAGCGAAGGATTTTGAACTCAACAGCGACATGGTTCATGGCGTTCACCTTCAACATCGCTCTAAAGCTGGATTTAAAGAGAAAACGCAGTGGGAACCGGGGTGTATTTACGCTCAGCTCAATCCTAATCGCCACGCTTGGATGAAAAAACGAGCCAATCGGAAATGGCTTCAACAGGCTATCCAGACTCTGCCTCTGCCAGAAGTGACCTGGGGCGAAGAAGTGGCGTATGCCGAGAGGATGACCACTTCACCTATCTTTGAAAAAGCCGTACCGAAAGGTGAAATCCCTTCACCCGCTAGCCTACCCAAAACCCCCATACGTGTAGTGACCTATCAACTTAATGTTCACATTGCCGCTGCGGAACAAGTCCATCAGCGATTAACTGATCTGGGTATCGACTGCGAAATTACCATCTATGAGTATCCGGAATTTGACTCTGCAGCCACGTTGTCGGAAGCAGATATCATTGTAAGTGGGGAAGTGTTTGATGAAGATACCGAGCTTTCGTGGATGTTCTGGCTGCTTTGCACCTGCTCCAGCAAGGTGTGTTTTGCCACTGCTAATTCGGAGTGGCTGAAACAGAAAGTGGTTACGGCCTTGCAATTGCCCACCAGTGCGCAGCGTTTAAGGCAGCTTGAAAATATAGAAACAACACTGATTAACAAAGGGCTGTATCAGCCAATTTTGCATATCAGGCAGGACACCAATGTATCCGAGAAGCTTACCACCACATCGCTTCTTCCCAATGGCTGGATCGATTTTACTCAGGTAGTGATCAAACCGAGCTGAATTTACAATGTAAACTCAGCTTTAAAGCTGAGGATACCAATCCGGTGCCTGATTTAACGGTTCCTGAGAAACTTTGCTTGCCACTCCACGGGTAATGGTTACGACGTTCTGGTGTTCGCACTTGCTGGTGACGCAGTTTGGTGTTTCATACATCACAAAGCTCAGTTTGCCGTTATCCAGCAACTTGAAATCAAACACTTTGGTCTCGTTGGTGGTGACAGCTTTTAACCGAGGCTCGTTGTGCCACTGTGTCGCCAAGAGCGTATTTGAACCGAAAAAAGTCAGCCCGTGCTCTGGAGTATGTGTCGCCTTGGGATCCTGACTGGTGATTTTCCACCAGCTAAATATGGTGAAGAAGTAAGGGCTTTCACTTGTGGGATGAATGGTAAAGCGGCTTTTTCCATTCAGAATCTTCGCTTGGGTCGGTACTCGAGCCCCTTTTTCGGTCAGGACCTGCGTTTCCATCTCCCAGGTTCCGACAAGAGTGCTCAAAGATGGCTGAGTTGCAGCACTGGCAGAGAAACAGAACCCGAGCAGTACAGACAGTAATAAAGTATTTAGAGCTTTCACGTTATGCTCCTTTTCAACGGTGAAATGTGTGGCGGTTATACTCCATGTTTGATGCTAATTGACTCAATGGTCAACATTTGGATGTTAAAGTTTCGCCAATACTTCCAATTTTATAGTGAGCTGCCAGATTAAGCCTAATGAGAGACAAAATGAATAAGCAAGCAGTAAGAGCGCAGTACAACCAGTTTGAGCGAATTGATATCAACTTAACGGGCTACCAAAAATTCGATACAGGGAAGGTTGTTCGACTGGTCTCAGAACAATCTGGCGGCAGCCTGATTGCCTACTTCGATTTAGACGAAAGGAGTGCCGATGCAGCGATTGAAGAGGAAATGGAATATTTCCGAAAGCTGAACCGAAGCTTCGAATGGAAAGTTTACGATTATGACTCCCCAAGTGACATTACCAAGCGACTGGTGGAGAAAGGGTTTGTCGCCGACGATCCTGAGTCCTTTATGGTGTTAGATCTGACGACTATCGAAGCACATCTTCCAGTTCCTGAACAAGTGATAGAAGTGACTGATGAGAAGGGGATTCGAGACGCCATTTGGGTTCAGGAACAGGTATGGAAAGAAGACCTTAGCGAGCATTTTGACTATCTGAATAACTTTAAGCAGACGCAGCCCGATCAGATTTCAATCTATATGGTGTACAGCGGTGAGCAGCCCGTCAGTTCCGGTTGGATTACCTACAATGGAGACAGCCCGTTTGCAGGAATTTGGGGTGGCAGTACACTGGAAACCCACCGTGGGAAAGGATGCTACACCGCGCTGTTGCACCAGAGAATTAATGAAGCCAGATCGAAAGGTATTCGCTATCTGACCATCGATGCGTCTGACATGAGTAGACCCTTCGCGCAGAAACACGGATTTGAGCTGGTGGCGATAACGACGCCTTATAGTTACACGCCTAAAAATGAAAATGAGTAAATGGTGGGTAATTGGATATAAGTGAAATTGTGTTCTTTTATTACCGATTTTAATTACAAATATACTCAATTTATTCCATACAGTTTACGTCATAAACATACATTTAACCTTTGCAGAGCTTGTTAAGCACCACCATCTACCCCTTTAGGGTAGTTTTATTTTGTAATTGATTTACATCATGTGTTCACATCCATTAACAATCAACAATGCGCTCAGTTAACAAAATAATTATCAGGAAGTCTTATGAGCAAGTTGAAGCTGGTTGTGATCGGCAACGGGATGGTGGGTCATCGCTACATCGAAGACCTGGTAGAGAAAACCGATGTCGCGGAAATGGACATCACGGTTTTCTGTGAAGAACCGAGGGTCGCTTACGATCGTGTTCACCTCTCTTCGTATTTCTCTCATCACACAGCGGACGAACTTTCTCTGGTTAAAGAAGGTTTCTATGAAAAGCACGGCATTAACATCTTGCTGGGCGAACGCGCCATCAACGTCAATCGAGAAAATCGAATTGTGTATTCAAACTCTGGCCGCGAGATCGCTTACGACAAGCTGATCATCGCCACCGGATCTTACCCATTTGTTCCTCCCATCAAAGGTCACGAAAGCAAAGACTGCTTTGTATACCGAACCATTGAAGATCTGAAAGCCATTGAGGCGTGTGCCAAGAACAGCAAAAGCGGTGTTGTTATTGGTGGCGGATTGCTTGGTTTGGAGGCTGCTGGCGCACTTAAGGCTTTGGGCGTAGAAACTCACGTGGTGGAGTTTGCACCCGTTCTGATGGCAGAACAGCTTGATCAACAAGGTGGCTTACAGCTTAAAAACAAAATTGAGCGCATGGGCGTTCAAGTCCACACCAGCAAAAACACCTTAGAAATCGCACCAGAGGGCAGCTATGCGCGCAATGTGATGCGTTTTGCTGATGGCACAGAGTTGGAAACCGATTTCATTGTGTTCTCGGCAGGCATTCGTCCGCAAGAAAAACTGGCTAAGCAGATGGGGTTGGAAATCGCGCCTCGCGGCGGTATCGCCATAAACGACTATTGCCAGACGTCAGATGAAAGTATTTACGCCATTGGCGAGTGCGCTTCATGGAACCAAACCTTCTATGGTCTGGTCGCTCCGGGTTACAAAATGGCGACGGTGGCAGTGGATCACCTGGTTGGCAATGAGAGCGTATTTGAAGGCGCAGACATGAGTGCCAAGCTGAAACTGCTGGGTGTGAAAGTTGGTTCCATTGGCGATGCCAATGGGCGCACACCGGGCTGCAAAAGCTACGTTTACCAGAATGAAGAAGAGGAAGTCTACAAGCGCATCATCGTATCGGAAGACGGCAAAACGCTGCTGGGTGCGGTGCTGGTAGGGGATACCTCAGATTACGGTGACCTTCTTCAACTGAAGCTTAATGAAATTGACTTGCCTGAACACCCAGACACTTTAATTCTTCCTGCGCATGCAGGCGCTGAAAAACCGTCTCTGGGAGCCGATGCCCTGCCTGAAAGCGCAGTGATCTGTTCGTGTTTCGATGTGACCAAAGGCAAGATCGCCACAGCGGTTGCGGAAGGGCACCACACGCTGGCAGACATTAAAGCGGTAACAGGGGCTGGCACTGGGTGTGGCGGCTGTATTCCGCTTGTCACTTCTGTTCTGAATGCTGAGCTGGCGAAATCCGGCATCGAAGTGAAAAACGATCTGTGTGAGCATTTTGCTTATTCTCGTCAGGAACTGTTCCATCTGATTCGCATTGAAGAGATTACATCCTTTGATGAACTGCTTGCCAAACACGGCAAAGGCTACGGCTGTGAAGTGTGTAAGCCTGCTATCGGCTCTATTCTGGCGTCTTGCTGGGGTGAACACATCCTCAAACCGCAATTGGTCAAACTGCACGACACCAATGACAACTTCCTGGGAAACATTCAGAAAGACGGCACCTATTCGGTGATCCCACGAATGGCGGGGGGAGAAGTTACTCCTCAGGCGCTGGCGGCGCTGGCAAGAGTGGGGGAAGAATACAATCTCTACACCAAAGTGACTGGCGCCCAGCGTATCGGTTTGTTTGGTGCTCAGAAAGACGATTTACCAGAGATCTGGCGCAAGCTGATTGAGGCTGGCTTTGAAACAGGTCAAGCCTACGCCAAAGCCCTTCGCATGGCGAAAACCTGTGTTGGTTCAACATGGTGTCGCTACGGGGTTCAGGATTCCGTTGGCTTAGGCTCTCGCATCGAGAATCGCTACAAAGGTATTCGCACCCCGCACAAGATGAAATTTGGTGTGTCTGGCTGTACCCGTGAGTGTGCTGAAGCGCAAGGTAAAGATTTGGGCATTATCGCCACAGACGCAGGCTGGAACATGTACGTATGTGGTAACGGTGGTATGAAGCCTCGTCATGCCGACCTTCTGGCGATGGATTTAGACGAAGAAAACCTGATTCGCTACATCGACCGTTTCATGATGTTCTACATTCGCACTTCTGCTCCACTTCAACGCACCTCTGTGTGGCTGGAAAACATGGAAGGCGGTGTTGATTACTTAAGAGAAGTGATTGTCGACGACAAACTGGGTATCAACGAACAGCTTGAAAAAGACATTACCAAGCTGGTGGCGGAATACCGCTGTGAGTGGACAGACACCATCAACGATGATCGGCAGCTTAAACGCTTCTCACACTTCATTAACTCGGATCTGCGTGACGATAATGTGGTGTTTGTGCCTGAAAGGGATCAGCACCGCCCGGCTACGTTCACAGAAAAACATCCGGAAGCCAAAGGCGACATTCTTCACGTGGAATTGGAGGGCTAATCCATGACAACAGCATTCGAAACTATCTGCGATATCAATGACATTGTTCCGGGTACAGGCGTATGTGCTTTGGTCCAGGGGCAGCAAGTGGCGATATTCCGCCCTAGCGAAGAAGAGAGCGTACTGGCGATCAGCAATACCGATCCTTTTGCTCATTCCAACGTGCTTTCCCGAGGGCTTATAGCCGAACATCAGGGTGAGTTATGGGTAGCAAGCCCGTTGAAAAAGCAGCGCTTCAACCTGAAAACCGGTGCCTGCATGGAAGATGAACGCTTTAGCGTGAAAGCGTATCCGGCGCGTGTGAACAGCGGGATTGTTGAAGTGGCAACCAGTTAAATCACGCCCTTCAAGATTGCATAGCAAGAAGGCTTCTTAGGCGAGCCAAAAAACAAGCTCTGGGAGCCTTCGTCTATTCAATTTTTAATTTCTTAAGGAATAAGGACGAGTATGTCTTACGTGAAACCTGCTGACTTTGTTCAAACCATGATCGACGCTGGCGAAAGCAAAGTGTTTATGTCGACTCGGGACACCCTGATTCGCGGCATTATGGCTGGTGCCATCTTGGCGATAGCGGTTGCCGTCGCTATTACCACAGCCGTGCAAACGGGTATGCCTATTGTGGGCGCGTTAGTGTTCCCGGTTGGCTTCTGTATTCTGAACCTGATGGGGTTTGATTTGCTGACGGGCGTGTTTGCGTTGGCACCACTTTCTCTGTTTGAAAAGCGCCCGGGAGTCACCAAAGCGGGCATTCTGCGCAACTGGCTGCTGGTGGGGCTAGGCAACTTAATTGGTGCGCTTTCGGTGGCGTTTCTGGTGGCATTGACTTTCACTATGAACTTCAGCATGGATCCGGGTGCAGTCGGTCAAGCTTTCATTAAAGCGTCTACTGCGCGCTCTGTCGGTTTTGCTGAGCATGGCTTAGACGGCTGGATTACCGTATTTGTTAAAGGCATTTTGTGTAACTGGATGGTATCACTAGGTGTCGTGGGTGCCATGGTGTCCAAATCGGTCAGCGGCAAAGTGCTGGCGATGTGGTTCCCTATCTTTATCTTTTTCGGCTTAGTGTTCGAGCACGCCGTGGTCAACATGTACCTGTTCCCACTGGGCATGATGCTAGGCGCAGACTTCACCATTGCTGACTGGCTTATCTGGAACCAGATTCCGGTCACGTTGGGTAACCTGGTGGGTGGATTGCTGATTACGGGTATGAGCCTGTACATCACTCACGCCAAAACCCAGCCAGCGCGCAACGCTTAATCTTCTTTTTCGCCCCGACCACCGGGGCGATCGTCTATGTGTGGAGTCTTTTATGTCGTGTCTCTCTAATTCTTCATCAAATACTGGTTTTGTCTCGCTGGTCGGAGCGGGACCCGGTGATCCTGATTTACTTACTGTTAAAGGCTATCGTGTGATTCAGCAAGCCGAAGTGGTGGTGTATGACCGATTGGTGTCGGCAGACATTCTGGCGCTGGCAAGTGACAATGCCGAGAAGATTTACGTGGGTAAAAAGCTCGACTATCACTGCGTGCCTCAGGAGCAGATTAACCAGATTCTGGTAGAGAAAGCGCTGGAGGGAAAACGCGTAGTAAGACTAAAAGGGGGAGACTCCTTTATCTTTGGTCGAGGCGGTGAGGAGCTTGAAACGCTGGCAGAAAACCAGATTGGGTTCGAAGTAGTGCCCGGAATTACCGCCGCAGCGGGTGCGACCTCTTATGCAGGCATTCCTCTTACGCATCGAGATTACGCCCAAAGCGTGCAGTTCATCACTGGGCATTTGCAAAAGAATGGGCAACCTATCAACTGGGCGTCTTTGACCCAACCAAATAACACGCTGGTGTTCTACATGGGGCTGAAACAAAGCGGCAACATCATGGACAACCTGATCACCCACGGCTTATCGGCAGACACTTCTTGCGCCATTATTCAGAAAGGCACCACAGCAGATCAGAAAGTGTGGCAGTGCGACCTAAAAGACCTGTCCAACACAGCAAAGTTAGCCCAAAGCCCTGCCTTAATTGTGGTGGGAGAAGTCACACGTTTGCATCAGAAGCTGAAATGGCGATGATGAATAGGCTGTAAAATACTAACGCCGCTTTCGAAAGAAGCGGCGTTTTTAATAGTGAGATTCGATGAAATTCAGTCAGATTCTAACCATTAATTTAATAGGGACATGTAATATATATTGACTGTTAAATAAATGAACAAGGAAGGGCATTTTGAACAGTAGATATTTGCTATTAGTTTTACCTATCTTTAGTTTCATTTGGTTTACCAGTACGGTTTTCATCGCTGGTTACTTTTACCCTGATTACAGCCATATTTCTCAGTTTATAAGTGAGTTAGGTGCAACAGGAGCGCCTCATGGGGCTTACGTAAACTATTTGGGTTTTATCCCAACGGAATTGTTCATACTTGGTTTTGTACTTATTAGCTACTCCGTACTACCCCGTACAAAGTTAAACACTATCGGACTTATGTTCATTGCAATCTACGGTATTACTCTTGGCATAGCCGCGTTTTTTCCATGCGACTTTGAGTGCCGACCCGATACACCAACAATATCTCATAACATTCATATGGCTTCTGCGTTTCCCGGTTATCTATGTGGGATCATGGCAATATTCTGTCTATCTTCAGGTTCTATGTCGTGGTCAAAATCGAAGATATTTAAATTTACTGGTTATACAGCTGCGATAGTGGCTCTGTTAGCATTCTTAAGCTTAGATCCGAGTTCAAAAACAGTGGGGCTAAACCAACGTATCTTAGAGCTTATAGTATATATATGGCTTATTTTTCTTGGACACAGTTTGAGTAAGTACTTGCATGACACATATGAGCCTTTCTCGCGTGACAATAGATAACAGCTCTTGGTTGGCATCGAGCTTACTATACTCAAAGTGACAGAATAGCATCACTTTAGTATTCGTCTGGAGCAGCTCTTATGAAAGTAGAATTAGTCACATCACTAAAACGTCAAACAACTAAGATCCTTGCCGAGCTCCACGACACTAAACAACCCGTCTTAATTATCGAACACGGTAAACCATTGGCATATTTGGTTGATGTTGAAGATTACGAGTTTATGCAAAACCGTTTGGCAATTATTGAGGGGATTGCACGAGGCGAGCGAGCGTTAGTTGATGACAAAGTGGTTAGTCATGAAGAAGCTAAGGACAAAATATCAAAATGGGTGCAAAAATCAGCTCGAAAGGTCAACAGACCCTAGTAAGTTTGGGGGGAATTCATGTCATTTACTAGCGCCTCAGAGGGAGCAATCAATCTGTAGGGAATTTTTGTTTTTGATGGAGCACACGCAGAATGCGGATAACTTCGCCTTCAACCCAGTACGGTACGATTATTGATACCTCAGGAATAATGAGTAAACGTCCACGGATTCCGTTTCTTTGCACGCCCATAAGAGGTTGCTCAAGCAAGTTTTCTACTTTTGCTTCAATGAGGCTGTCGGTTTTTTCTGCTGCATCAGGATTGAAGTCATAGAGAAACTCAAAGATCTTTTCACGATCATTAAGTGACTCTTCTTCCCATAAAATCATTGCTTACCTCGGTTACGGATTCTGGCTTTGCGTTCTTCCATTCGAGATTTAGCCGATTCATGTTCAACGAAAACCGACTTTCCTGAGTCAAGCTTCTCAAATGCTAGATTTACTTGTTCAGTTAGCCATGCATCGTGAGACAGTGTTTTTCTTTGTTGTTCAGCGAGTTGTTCAGTAAGTTCTCGGCAAGCATCACTCAATGTACGACCCTGGCTTTCAGCCATTTGCTGAGCTAAGCGTTTTGTTTCCTCATCAACACGAAACTGAATTCTAGTGTCCATGATGTATTCCTTTGTTAGTGTGTGTACAAATGTTAGCACTAGCCTTTGACGTGAACAACCAACAAGTCATTTAAACGGATGTAGCTACATGGATTTCCCTGGCTGTCAAAAATCTACAGAACTTCAAGTTATGGGCTGTTGTGACAGTTGGCTGCATCAGCAGCCAACCTATATCAAACTATAAAGTCACCTACTTAATATCGTAATTTACCCTAGCCAACCCTACCCAAGAAAATGCTGTTGCAGTTTCTGCCAATTTTCCTTGTTTGGTGCGAGAAGCAGGATTCCTTTGTTATCAGATCCGGGTTTGTAGGCTTTGCCAGTTTCTAGGATTGCAGCGTAGCCACCCGATTCTCTGAAGACGAGCTCCCCAGCGGCGTTGTCCCAAGGCTTTGGTGAGCCGGATATTCCAAAGTGAACTCCACCTTCGGAGAGTGTTCTGTATTCGTGGCAGGAGCAACGCAGGGTGTTGATTCGCTCAAACTGAGACAAATCTTTAAACATGAAGTTATATTCACTGGGCAGAAATGAAAAAGCGGGTACAAACCCTTCCATTTCGGTAAAACTGTCCGTTGGTTTTGCGGAATAAACGGGTGTGACTTCTCCGTCTGATGCGATGTGATACGCCCCTTTCCCTTTTACGGCGTAAGTGCAGTTGTCCATCACTGGGTCATAGAGAATACCACAGACGGTTTCTCCGCCCTCTACTACAGCAATAATAATTCCAAATACCGGAACCCCTTTTACGAAGTTCCAAGTGCCGTCGATAGGGTCAATGATCACGCACTGACTGGCAGTGTTTATCTTGTTTAGCAAGCTGGGATCATTCTCTACCGCTTCTTCACCGATGATTTCCGCTTCTGGCAAGATTTCAGCGATCTTCATGGATAGGAGTTTTTCGGAATTCCTATCTGCGGTGGTGACCAGATCCGAGGCGGAACTTTTACTCTCTACAGACAGCTGGCTCATTTTGCGAAAATAGGGCATCACTTCCTTTTTCGCGACTTCTCGGGCGGCTCCGACTAATGCCTTTGCCGTATCGAGGGTAATATTCATAAATGTCCTTATTTATTTTTCCAATCAATTATTGGTTTTAACCTGATCGTGTTCGTTTGGGCTTGAAAGTTTGGGTGAGGTGGATGACTTATTGTATCTCGGAAAGGTTAAGCGGAATGTCTCAATTCGATGACAACGCTACCTTTGAGCGTTAATTGCGAAGTGAAAATTGAGCGTCACGTTTGATAACTAAAACGCCGCAATCTTTTATTATCGAAATGCGGCGTTTTCCATTGAAGAGTGGGTTTGATTAGCTTAAAGACGGGATCTTGGGTATTGCCATCGGGGTGTGGGATTCTGGGTCGTCAATAATCCGGGCATCCAGATCAAAAACTTCAGCCAGCATGGTTTCCGTGAACACCTCTTTTGGGCTTCCCTGAGCGTAGAGCTCGCCCGATTTTACTACCATCAGTTCATCGGCATAGCGACAAGCCTGACTTAAATCGTGGAGCACAACTACGACGGTCTTCCCTTGTTTCACTAGCTTTACCAGTAAGTGGAGCAGTTCATATTGGTGCGACAAATCCAGATACGTGGTCGGTTCATCCAGCAGAATGATGTCGGTATTCTGAGCCAATACCATGGCTATCCATACGCGCTGCCGCTGACCACCTGAAAGCTCATCGACACGCCTGTCTGCGAGTGTTTCTGTGCCTGTTTCTACCATGGCGTCTTCCACTCGTTGTTTGTCTTCTTTGGTAAGCCTGCCCAATGTGTTGAGGTAGGGAGCTCGACCATAGCCGACCAGCTCTCTTACTGTGACACCTTCCGGCACAATAGGCGTTTGGGGAAGAAGCGATACGTACTTGGCGTACTCTTTGTCTTTGTACTGATGAATGGGCTTTTCATCATAGAGCTGAATCTGCCCGTTCGACGGTTTCAGCAGGCGTACCAACGATTTCAAGAATGTCGATTTACCGCAGCCATTCGGACCAATCAGAGCCGTCAGTTTTTCTTTTTTAATCGATGCAGTCATCGATTGTATGATGGTGGTGTCTTGGTAGCCCAAGGTCACATTCATTGCATGAAATGCAGCTATCTCTTTCATGTGTTTACCAATTCTTGTAGCGGCTGAGTAAATAAATAAAGTAAGGCGCACCAATAAAGGCAGTGAGCACCCCGGCTGGTAACTCGATGGGGGGCATAAGTATTCGGGCGAAGAGGTCGGCGCTCAGCAGCAAAATCGCCCCAATCAACAAAGTCGAAGGGATGATTGCCAAATGGCGTCCTCTTACCATCATCCTTGCTGCATGAGGGGCTACAAGACCAATGAATCCAATGTTGCCGCAAATCGATACCGCAACGCATGCCAGCGCAATCGAAATGATCAGTGTGAGCAACCGAACAAACGGAACTTTCACTCCCAGCCCGTGAGCGGCTTCATCCCCCAGCCCTAATATGTCGAGTTTGTAGGCAAGGTAGATGGCGAAAGGCATCAACACGAAAAGCCATAAGATAAGAGGCGGAATGTGGGACCAGTTTCTCCCCCAGACTGAACCCGTCAGCCAGACCATAGACGTGTTGATTTCCAAAGGAAAACTCACTAATAAAAAGTCGATACCCGCAGAGAATACCGCCGCAAGGGCGATGCCAATTAGTGCAAAAGCGGCTGGGCGATTGAGCATGTCTTTGGCAAGTGCTAACAGCAGAAGCGTGGAAATGGCACCGCCAGTCAGCGCAACAAAGGGGAGCCAATGAACGGGCAGATCGTTAAAGAAGATATTAGTGAGCACCACTGCAAAGCTCGCGCCCGAGGTGACGCCCAGAATGTCAGGTGAGGCTAATGGGTTTCTGACAACGCCCTGAACCAGTAAGCCAGAAAGCGCCAATGCGGCTCCAACCAATGAGGCGACGATCATTCGTGGAATCCGATACCCGAATAGCGTAAATTCGTGCTCGTTTGACGCGCCTGTCAGTGTCGACCAAATGTCGTTCATTGAAATAGAAACTGCGCCCGCACTGATGTGCCAGACCGCAAAAAGCAACCAGACTGAAGCCAGAATAACCGCCCAGTAATACCAGCGAATCATGACTGCCTCCCCAGCTTAAAACGCACAAATGCTAGGAAAAAGAGCGCACCAAACAAAGTGGTGATGATGCCGACAGGGCTTTCTTGTCCAGGAGAAATATAGCGGCTGGCAATATCAGAAAAGAGTACCAGATTTGCCCCAAGTAAGGCGGCGACAGGCAATTGATAACGCACGTCTGAACCCA
This sequence comes from Vibrio nigripulchritudo ATCC 27043, assembly GCF_000222685.1. Taxonomy (GTDB): domain Bacteria; phylum Pseudomonadota; class Gammaproteobacteria; order Enterobacterales; family Vibrionaceae; genus Vibrio; species Vibrio nigripulchritudo. Next base: position 47,540 of record NZ_AFWJ01000223.1, read on the forward strand.
CCAAAAAGAAGGCGATGTGTGGAGCAATCAAACCAATGAAAGCAATGGGGCCCGCTACGCTCACGCAACCAGCGATGAGCAGCACAATCACAAAGCAGGCGAGCCCTCGCACTTTAAACACACTGCCACCAACAGAGCGCATCATCTCTTCACCCATTTTCAGTAAGTTCAGCTGAAAAGAGAGATAAACAGAGACGAACAGCCCAATCAGTACGCAAGGCATTACCAAGTTGGTGTCTTCCCAGTCGGTGTTTGCCACTGAACCGGTCAGCCAGTGTAAGACCCCGTAGGCGTTTTCGTCGGCATAAATCACCGCAGCACGAGTCAGTGAAATAAACAGGAAATTTAGGGCAATGCCCGCCAGCACAATGCGCAGAGGATGTGGTCTTGCCGTGTGCAACCCGGCAAGAAAGAAAACCAACGTGCCGGATAAAGCGGCACCAACAAAAGTGACCACCAGAATCGGAACGCCAGCTAACCAGGGTAAAAGCCCGGTGGAAGCAAAGGCAAAAGCGAATGCTGCTCCGGCACTGACGCCAAGGATAGACGGGGAGGCAAGCGGGTTTCGGGTAATCGACTGCATCAGTAGCCCTGCCACTGCCAAACCTGCACCCACCAAAAATGCGGTCAATGTGCGAGGAAGCCGAATCGAAGAGATAATCTGCTGATGAATGGCGTTTCCGTCTTGTTGCAGCACGAAGTCGGAAACATCACTCCAGTTCATGGGAAAGCTTGGCGCATTGATCAAAGACCAGCCTGCGCCAAACAGCAAAAGGGAAAAAAGCGCGAAACATACCACAGAGGTACGAATCGCGCTCTTTTCAGAAAAAGAGAACGAACCTGTCATTGTTTTTAAGCAAGCTTATTTAAGCAGGTGCTCTATTTCAGAAGCCATGATTTCAGCCGCGATCATACCGCGATTCAGCGACCACAAGCGGGCATCGGTTTCGACGTATTGCTCGTTTTTCACGGAGGTCATCATTGGCCAAAGTGGATTTTCTTTGTACTTGTCTACCGTTGTTTCAGTGCCGTATTCGCCTACCAGGAAGTAATCAGGGTTCAGCCTGACAAGGTTTTCCAGAGTAGTGCTGATGTAGGCTTTTCCGTTATCTTCGGTGATTGGGGAGCTAAGACCTAAGCGAGAAACAACGCCGCCAGCGTATGCCTTTGGACCGTGCATCCAAACGCCCTTAGCCGTGGACACAGCAAACATCACAGTCGCTTTTTTATTGATTCGCGCCGCAACTTCATCCATGCGTTGGTTGTGTGCGTTCACTTTTTTCTGCATCTCTGCTTCTCTGTCAAAAGCGGCTGCGACTTTGATGCCTGCGGCTAGGTTATCTTCATAAGTTTCGCCGCGGCTTTTCAGGATAAGAGTAGGGGCAATGCGTTTTAAGTCTTCGTAGATGGCTTCATGACGCTCTACATCAGCAATGATCAGGTCTGGCTTTAGAGAAGCAATAACCTCCAAACTTGGTTGAGAACGGGAACCAACGGATGTCCAGTCACTGATCTTGTCGCGAATCGGCTCAATGACTCGATTCACATCGCCATCATCCGCCACACCAACTGGGGAGATGTTGAGGTTGGCCAGAGCGTCGACAAAGCTAAACTCCAGTGCAACGACGCGTTGAGGTGCTTTTTCTAACGTGAGAGTAGAAAGCTCGTCCTTGACTTCAATGGTTGCTAAAACTGGGGTACTAAGCACAAGCAAAATGGAAAACAGCCATTTCTTAAACATGATGTGTCCTTTATTTTTTTAAAGATATAACTCAATACCTATATCATGATTGATAATTATTATCATTAACGATAAGTGGCAAAGAAGTAGGTTTTGTTCAGAATAGTGACCCGACAGAGCGAAAAAGGAGACCAACTTTTCATGCGGAGTAGAAATGGTAATGCCGGAAAGATGATCAAGGAAGTGATTAAAAATTATGCTTCCGCGTCAAGGCTTTCCCTATGGCGTGTGGCTCAGGCGGGAAATGTATCTATCTTTGAAAGAATGGGCTTTGAAGTTACGCAACGTATTGAATCTGATATCTTAATTCTAGCCAGTGGTAATCCTGCTACTGAAGTGCAAATGACAATGGATGTAAAAGGCTTCGATGGACACAGTGATCACCACGCTTAATAATTCCGACAAAGACAACGTATTTGATCTCTTAACCGACCCAGAGGTGATGCGCTTTTTAGGTCCTCGCAGAGCACTCACTCTGGCAGAAGCGGAAGGGTGGCTTGAATCCGCTCTCTTCGAGCAGGATCGTTTTGCATTTCGATGCACAAAATCGGGAGAGCTGGTGGGCTTTTGTGGCATGAAAGTTATCGAAGGGAAACGCGATTTTGGTTATTTCATCCGCAAAAAGTTTTGGGGAAAAGGGTTAGCAAAACAGATGTGCCAACTGGCACTTAGCCAGTTATCCCGGCGTTATGACCTGTCGACTTTTCACATCTTTATTGCAGAAAACAACATCGCCAGCCTGAAAGTCGCTCAGTCGCTGGGGTGGGTGAAACAAAAGCCTTATCAAAATGATCATGAAAGCGGGCATCTTTATCAAATAGTGCAGGAGTGAAACATGAGTAACGAAAGACACCTGGCAATGGCAGTAGTCGTCAGAGATGGAAAGGTTTTGGTTCAGCAACGTTTCAGACGCGGCAAAGGCATGGTTATTGAGTTTCCTGGCGGCTCTGTAGACGAGGGAGAATCCGGTGAACAAGCGGCTATCCGAGAACTCAGAGAAGAGACTGGACTGGAGTCGGTTTCGAAACTGGCAGTCGAAATTGGGAAAAACGAGTTTGGTGGCGACATTTTCTATGTGGTTCTGTCCGAAGACACTCACAATGAGCCAATCGCGACTGATCCTGAAAGACAACAAACGTTTTTTTGGATGGAACCGAAAAACTTGCCTTTGAACGACTTCTTTCCATCAGACATTCAGTTTATTCAGCAAACACTGACAAAGTACCTGGACTGAACAAATAAGGCGTATCAATGCTAATAGGACAAGTATCCAAACACACGGGTTTATCGGCAAAAGCCATTCGGTTATATGAAGATAAGGGACTGATTCAGCCTCCTGCGCGTCGAGGGCGCTACCGTATTTATTCAGAGACGGATCTTGAAGTACTTCAGCTTATTGTTGAAGCCAAATCATTAGGCGTAACCTTGGCACAATTGAAAGGGGTGATCACTTACCAAGATGGTGAAGTTGATTGGCAAAAAGTGCATGTATTCTTGTTAGAGATAAAAAATAATCTGCAACAGGAACTCACTAGGGTTATGAAAAATATAGAAAAAATTGATGGTTGTATCTCAGCCATAGATTCTTGCCCAAAAAGTCGTTGACTCTGACCTTAAGGGCAGAGATGTAATAGCTACCTCTTTACTGAACGAGGTCAGACAATGAAAAACATCTTAGTAATCGACGCCAACCCAAAATCGTCTAGCTTTTCTCATGCACTGGCAGACAGCTATGAAATACAAGCCCGAGAGCAAGCCGAGGTTAAACGTATCAATCTGGCTGAAATGAACTTTAACATCAGCCTGGACAGTGGATACGATGATGTTCAGCCGTTAGAACCTAGTTTGGAATCTTTTCAGGAATCGGTTTTATGGGCAGATCATATTGTGATAGTTTCCCCTATCTGGTGGGGTGGTTTGCCAGCTAAGTTCAAAGGGTTACTCGACCGAACTTTCTTGCCCGGATTTGCGTTTAAATTCGAGGAAGGCAGTGCAGAGCCCAAGCAACTGCTGATAGGGAAAACGTCTCGTTTAATTTTAACCATGGATGCCCCGCACGACTACGTCGAGGTGCAAGCCCAGCCCGTGATTGAACAACTGGATCGTTTTACGCTGCAATTCAGTGGTATGGAAGCCGCAAAACTCACGCTTATTGGTTCTGTGATTGGTGCGGATAAATCGCAAAGAGATGAGTGGTTAAAACTCGTTTGCGAACTTGGTGCTACGGGTTTATAAAGTCACTGCAAAAGGGGGAGTCTCAATAGAGTTCCCTCACATGAAATAGATTTATCAGGAAGGAGAAAAGGTGACTCTAGGTTTAGCTCACAGTGAAGTCGTGCTCGCTGATTACGATTCTGATTGGAAGAAAGAGTTTGAGCGAGTCAAACAGGAGTTGGTTGCTCAGACAAAGGTTCATACATCTCGAATTCAACACATTGGTAGTACCGCGATTGAAGGGTTACGTGCAAAACCAATTATTGATATCGCTTTGGGGATCAGTGTATTTAGTGATTTGAATCCAGAGTTGGAATTACAATTAAAAGCGATCGGATTTCTGAGGCTAAAAGTTGAGATGTCTGATCGAGTCGTTTTTGCCAAATTTACCGATGACAGCTACCTGATTAAGACTCACTATTTACATGTCATGCCTTTTGAATCTGATTTATGGCACGACTTAATGTATTTTCGAAATCAGTTAATAAACAGCGCTGAACTAAGAAGCGCTTATTCCAAGTTAAAATCTCAAGCAGCAAGTACTAATCGTCACATTGATGATTACACGGACACGAAGACCGAGTTTGTTGCAAGCGTTTGCCAGCAACGAAAACAACAATGCATCAGATGAAGGAAAACCATGACACCAGAACAACAAGCCTTTCTAAACCAATACCTTGAAACGCTCCCGCAACATGAAAGAGAGACCATCCCTCAAATTACTGCCGAGTATTTTTGTGCTGATGAGTACAATGCGAACGAGTGCGCTCGGCTGATTAATGAGAGTATCAAAACCGCATCGTGCAGCCTGAAGCAAGGCTATGATATCGAAAATGAGCCGCTGCCGGTGGTTGGAAGGCTAACCATTGTATTGAACTGGAAAGAAGAGCCAGTATGCATTGTTAAGCTGACCGATGTATCTTTCTCTCCGTTTAACCAAGTGACGGAAGAGTTTGCTTATGCTGAAGGGGAAGGCGATCGTTCCTATGCCCACTGGCACAAAGCGCATGTCGAGTTTTTTACCCAATATGCCAGGGAAGTCGGCGCTGAATTTAATGAGGATTCAGAATTGGTGCTGGAACACTTTGAAAAAGTGTTTCCGGTTTAGCTTTTCAGTTCGCCAGCCCCATCAGCAATCCGTTTTCTTCCCATAGTGTGACGTTTACACCATCAATATCGGTGGTGTATCGCTTCACTCCGGATTCTAACGAATCAGGCAAACGTGCCTGATACAGGGTATAGATTTCGTTGGTTTCCAGGTGTTTTACTTTGATTTGTGCCGCGAGCTTACCTTCAATACTGCAATAGCGCCCCCCAATCACTTGCCACTGGCTGGTGGGAAGATGCTGAGAAGAGGTCAGCGAAAAATCTAGTCGGTTCAGATACGTGCGAATACCCGATAAGGAGCTTGTCATCACTTCCATTTGCATTTGGCTGTTATGGTTGTAGGCAATTTCTGAGGAAATATCCAAATAGTGATTTTTGGTCGGAAACAGGAAGAATAACGAGACTGCGATCAGCAACATGGCTGCGATGGCGACTCGCTGCCACGGTAAAGTGCTTTTGGGCTTTGATGTTTTATGCAGCAGCACCTCCAGCTGATCTTCAGAAAGATGCTGGCTCTTATAAAACTGCTTAACGCCCTGTTTGAGCTTTTTGTCTGATGGTTTCTGATTCATTGCTGTGCCTCCTGATCTTGGAGGTGGTTAAATTCTGTCGTGATTCTTTTCCTGAGTCGGTTCAGTCTTGAAAGCAGAGTACCTTTTGGTGTATCGGTCATCTCAGCGATTTCCTGAACGCTCATGCCCTCTACTGCCCACAGGTAAAGCAGTTCTCGCTCATGCGGTGTGACCCGGGATAAAATCCAGTCAACATGTTGTTCATCAATGGCGATGTCTTCCATTGATTTCAGCACATCACTCTCTTTTTCAATCGTCTCTAAAATTTCACTGTCGTCTTTAACCAGTTCGAATTGTTTTCGCCGATATTGGTCGATAAATGCATGCCGGATGACCTTCATCATATAAGGCTTGATTTGCGTTGGTTCGACTTTGGCTGTGAGTACTTTTTCACAACTGTACTGCACCAAGTCATGAGCCTGCGATTCGTCGTGGCAAAGCGAAAGCGCATAGCGATAGAGCTGGTTAAGAAGCGCTTTGTCTAAAGTCGGATTTGCCGAGCGTTTAAATAAACCAAACATATTTAGGGTCTGTTGACCTTTCGAGCTGATTTTTGCAGCAATTTGTGGGTTCTTTATACAAGGCAGCGCTTATTCGGTGTAGTCGCTCTACATCAATAAGCGGTAACGCAGTAGAAAGGAGCCACAAATGCTGCCCAAAGGGTTCGGTTCTATGCGCTTTACTCTTTGTTGCAAGGTATTTGCTTAGAATGACTAAGCTAAAGACCTTGCGCCGCGATTAAAACGCATAGAACTCGAACAAAATTTAACCGCGAAAGGTCAACAGACCCTAGTGTATTCGCCTGCGGGCGTGTACCCGCAGGCGATGGCAGCTCCTTACACAATCGGTGAATCAGGCAGACTATTGGGTTTCAGTGTGCGCTTAGCTCGATGGAATACATCGCGGTAGGTAAAACGGCTACCCCCACCAAGCCTTACTAAAACAAGACCCGCCGCGGCGAGTGCAAATTCCCGCTTAAAACCATTTAAGTTGGCGATAATGCCTTTGTCGACACTGATTTTGGTTACCATAAACCACAGCATGACCGCGATTACCGCTATTCCGGCAGCCTTGATTTGCTGATCTCTGCCGAATATCAACACCACCCCGATGACAGCCAGAATGATCTGCGGTGTCGCAAAGGTAGGGATTTTGGCGTAAGTGCCAAAAAAGCCGCCCACAATAAACGTCAAACCCAGGGAGAATCGCAATAGCAACCCGAGGGATTCCCAGTCTGGTGTTGTGTGATTACCCAAGTTTCGTCGGTAATCAAAGCTCCTCGCTCCTGCTCCGAGGTTAAACAGCACGAACATCATGCCGGAAAGGCTGATATCACGGATTTGAACGAATATTGCGGGAGACGTATAGGTTTTCACGCCCACCGATGCTCCGGGCACCGTGTCCACCGGGAGAGAAAAGACAAACGTCCATAAAAGTAAGCCGTAAAAAAGGGCAAGCGGGCGAACCATAAAGCCAATAATCAGGGCAATGCCCGAAGCCAGCTCAAACGCTGAAAGTGAAGTTAGAAAGAACCAAGGCGTTAACACTCCGTTGCTGAATAAATAATCCTGAAACAGTTCATTAATGTATCCGGTTGTCCCCATATAATTGGCAACCATACCCGCCTGTTTTGATGAGGAAAGCAGAAGGCTGAGCTTAGACAGCCCGCCAATCACAAAGACGGTCCCCAACCCTAAACGAAGAAACAGCGCAGCTTGCGCAAAAACTGAGTGTTTTTGTTCCATATTGATTCTCTTCTTTAATGAGTGAAAATTTTGCACTTCATTAGTAAGACGAATCAGCGAAAGTTTTGATTGCACTGAATTTGAAAAAAGCGATAGTCTTGTTGAACTCTTTACTCGTCACCGGCTTTAAGTGCTTATCCCATAGGAAGTTTTATGAAATTCGATATGTACACCAAACATGCAAAAGAGTATGCCAAGGCTGTGGAAGACAATATCTACAATGCCAATTTCGAGCGTCCATCTACGCTGGCGTTGGTCGGCGATGTGACGGGTAAAGTCGTATTGGATTTGGGATGTGGTTCCGGCGAATACGCAGACCATTTCTTAAAAGCTGGGGCAGCTAACGTCACTTGCGTGGATCTGTCTTCTGAGATGATCCAGCTTGTCCAGTCGCGGTTTGGTGAAAAGGTTCGTGCTTACGCTCAGGATCTATCGCTTGGTTTGCCCCAGGAAAAAGCGGCAAGTGCCGATGTGATTGTATGCCCGCTTATGGTTCATTATCTCAAGGACTTATCGGCGTTTTTTAAAGAGTGCGCCCGAGTACTCAAACCAACGGGTGTACTGGTGTTTTCTACCCATCACCCTATGGTGGACTTTTCTGAGTCACCAAGTGGCGATTACTTCCAGTGCGAACTGATCGAAGAGGAATGGCATACCCTTAACCAGCCTGTTGAAGTCTCTTTCTATCGCCGTTCTTTAACCGAAAGCTTCGCCGCCATCACTCAAAGCGGTCTTGTGGTTTCCCAATTTACCGAAGGGCAGGTAACAGAAAAGGTGAAAGAGATGTCACCAGACCGATACCACCGATTAAAAACCAAACCCCAGTTTATGTTTATTCAGTGCCAACACAGGCAATCTTTAGTTCAATCATAAAAAGGAAATTCTATGATTCAAACGTCTCGTCTTTCTATGTCACCTATTACCGAATCAGATTGGGAGCTGTTTAGAGAGCTTCTCACTAGCCCTTCGGTGATCGCACTGTGTTTTGATGCACCAGAGGAAGACGATATCCGACGACAGTTTGAATCCCGATTGCCTGAGTGGACGCCTGAATCAGAAGCTTGGCTTTGTTTGGTACTTCGTGAAAAAGCGTCCGGAAAGTCTATTGGCGTGACCGGTTTCTTTATGGATAAAGGCATCGCAGAAGTAGGTTACTTGTTACTGCCGGACTTTCACGGAAAACAATATGGCACTGAGTCTCTTAAAGCATTACTGAAATGGGCAGAAAGTGAGCACCAACTTACTCAGTTCAGAGCCATAGTATCTGAAGGAAACGTCGCCTCAGAACGCGTTCTTGAAAAAAATGGTTTTGAATTGAAAGAAACCGTTCCCGATGCCTATGAAATCGGCGGGAAAATGTATGCGGATCGAATATTTACGCTCTCACTCTAATTAGCTGATTATGAAGGTCATAAGTTTTATGATCTTCTTTCTACTTTCCATTTCTCACCTTTGATTCCGTCAATGCCACACCTGTTGCATCTAACTTCTCCCTGCAACACCACATAGATTTCATTTTTCTTCTAACTCTTTATTTATTAATGGGCTGTTAGACCATCTTGTCCGGAACACTTTTTGATTATTGAGTTTTGAATAAACCAATAAACAGAAAGGAAATCTTATGTCTCTGAAAGGAAAAACAGTGCTTGTGACAGGTGCGGGGAGAGGAATTGGCAAAGGCATCGCAACGGAATTTGCCAAACTCGGTTGCAACTTAGTGATCGCCGATATCAATGTCGACAACGCCCAAACGACGGCAAAAGAGCTGACTGGTTATGACGTTGAGACACTGGCTCTGCAAAGTGATATTTCAAAATGGGAAGATGTGCAAAGTATGGTATCGAAAGCCGTCGAACGCTTTGGAACGTTGGATATAGCGGTAAACAATGCAGGGGTACTCAGTATCAAGTCTGTTGAAGAATTAACTGAAGAAGACTGGGACTTTGTGAACAACGTGAATGCCAAAGGGGTGTTCTTGTGTTGCAAAGCCGAAATTGCCGCCATGAAAAAAGCGGGAAGCGGACGGATTATTAATGTCGCTTCTATTGCGGGAAAAGAAGGCTTCCCTGATTTGGCGCACTATTGCGCATCGAAATTTGCAGTGGTCGGGTTTACCAATTCGCTGGCAAAAGAGATGCAACGTACAGGTATTACAGTGAATGCGATTTGTCCGGGTATTGTGCCTACCGCCATGTGGTACGGACCGGACGGGTTAGCTGAGCGTTGGAAACTGGAAGGTGAAACCATGGAAGAATCTTGGGCGCGCCATCAAGACATTCTGATCCCTCAAGGTGTAGGTCAAACCCCGGAAGATATGGGCAAGCTTGCGGTGTATTTTGCTCAGGCAGAGCACGTAACGGGTCAGGCGGTGAATGTGGATGGTGGATTTACTTTCCACTGATCATCTGTGTCTGCTCACAGGCTCGGGGGAGTATAGAGGTGTTGCCACAATTAGTTGTGGCAACACCAAGTCACGTTATTACAATCAATCAGACGTAGGTTTGGATACGTTCGCGAATGTCCTGAAGTGTGTGGCGTTTTAGTACCTTACCGTCTTTGAACACAACCTGAAGTGCGTTTTCTCGACCGTTCAACTCATCTTCACGAACCGTTTCCCAGTTTGATGCCTCGATTACGGCTAGGCGACCTTTTCGAGACGCTTTGTTTGGGTCGGTCGCTGGGTCTTTGTAGACGTCGTGCCATTTACCATCAATACAAATGGCAGAGGCTTTCATGGCAAACTTCATGGTATCTCGGTTTACCTTCTGCAGCAGCTCTGCACCCATACCAAATGCCAAGTTGTCTGCACTGATCTCTTTGGATTTCAGCTCCGACAGAATGCTTTCGATGGTGGTTTTGGAAATACCATCACCCTGAATAACGCGCACGCAATCTGGCAGCATTCGGAAGCCTTTCGAATTTCTGCTCTCGCCAAATTTCGCCATCAATCGCTCGATGGTTTGCGCGACGATCTCAACAGGGTTCCCTGAATCTGGTCGAACAACCAAGGTTCCGCCACTTTGTTCTACCTTCTCTTTTAGTTCGTCGCCCCAGATATGGTCTATCGCATGGAACAGGTCATAACTGTCGCTGACTACTGCCACCAGGCTTCCGGGTTTAGCGAATTGCTCAAGCATGTTTTGGTAGGCTAGCTTTTCGTTTTGCTGCCCCCATGCCGTTATGGTGCTGTGCTCTGCCGCCGGGATAGAATAGCCCGCAATGTCTTCGTTGTAGTAACGTCTTGCGTAAACCAAAGCAGAGACGGTATCTGTGCCCATAAAGTTAAGAAGGTGTGCCAACCCACCAATGGAAGCTGCCTCATTGCTTGCGGCACCACGAGCGCCAAAGTCATGCAGTTTGAATGGCAAACCATCAAGGCTGTCGGCAGTCTCTCCCAGATAACGTCGGATGATGGATTTGATAGCAAAAGATTTACTGGCGACGGTGGTCGGGTACCAGACAGCCCTTAATAACGCGGTTTCAAGGTAGCTGGTTAGCCAGGCGCATTTTGGATCCGTATTCTGAACCTGCACCAACGGTGTACGGGCAGGCACGACACTGCCTTCGGGAAGCGCCTGAATTTCAACGGGCAGGTATCCTTTGTGCGTATCCAGAATGTATTGCCAGCCTTCTTCATTGAAGGGTTCACCGTGTGCGGTCAATACGGCTTTCGCTTCATCAATGTCTTCCTGAGAAAGAGGTTTCGACAAATACTGGTCAAGAAACATCTGCAAACCGAAATAAACACCTTGTGGGTATTCACCACCGCGGGATTCTATATAACTGGATACGAATTCTGTTTTTGGCGGATATTGAAGGTAATGGGAGGCTTTGTACGAATCGGTGTTCAAAATGATGTTCATGAAACTATACCTGTCCAGTCTAGGTCAACAGACCCTAACGGCTTAGAAACAAAAGTTAAACAAATAGGTTGAGCTCGATTATGTGTATCTCGGTTATGAATCGCAAGTCATGTTGAGAAGACTCTGAGCTGTGCCCGTTTTATTGCATTTCTATTGGGTTACATATTAAAGCCTTATAGCTTTCATGGGGAGTTCTCATTTTGTGAATTAACATAACCACGAGCTATTAATGCTTAATGGTACAACTATTTTGAATCCAGCTGTAAACTTATCAGTAGTCGAAGATATTAAATCTGACATTAGTCAATAGCATGGCACCATTAAACATATCTCTTAGTTATCACCGCCATAGTATCAAGATGTAATAGCGACGACACCTTGAATTTAAATGCAAATTATCAAGGTAGTTTAGGGAGATCAAAAACATTCGTACACGATATACCGTGATGATATACGATTTCATGTATTTTTTGCTATTGAGGAATTAACCTTTTAAGCAAACGAACAATTAAAAATAAACCTCAAATAGTAGCTTGTAGGAAAAATACAACATGGCTCGTTCCGATATGCGAAAAAACGGTATTACAATTGGTTACTGCCTGTGATATAGAGTCTAATCTAATTCTGAATCAAAGGCGACTGAGAACAAAAACGATGAGATTGGTACTTATGTTGTCAAATAGAAAACAGTCGGTCCTACGTTTTAAGTGCTGTATTAAAAAGGGTAACCCATACCTCGCGTTAGATGGTGCTACGAAAATATAACGTTTCTTTAGATTTTTCATGGTGAGCATGCTAAAGCCACACGATTACGGAACATTACGCCAGAAAGTGAAGTAGAGGAAAATGAATTGGAACAGCGATTACTGGGCTCGAGTCTTCTTTGGTTGAGCATACTCGCGCCCAGTTAAGAATGAACACAAAACTAGCAATGGACGTCAATTGAAACCCTTCGAGTTCTCAATTAGTTTTAGCATGTGCCAATCTTTTTAGTGTATTGTTAGTATTTTTTATTTGTTTACTAACGTTAAATTGTGTTCAATATTTCTATTAATTAAGTAATTAAATTTTTCATATGAAGTGAAATATAAATTTACAATTTAATTACTCCAGATGTTTCAACTAAAGCATTTATTAATTGATTGATACTATCATGTTCAGATGACTTTACATACATATCTACTAATTGTTGAACTGTAAACTCTTCGCCAGTGTTTATGTAGGCAATTAATTCATCTAAAAATGGTATGAAGCTTGTACTTATTGTTATTACTCGACCTCTTGAGTATATTTCAGTTGTTTGACCCCATCGCCTGTAAATTAGTGGGCAATTTGGGAATTTTTTAAAATTTGAATTATAACTAAACTTTAAATATTTAATTAAAGGTTCATTTGTTATATAGTTGTTGCTTTCTATTATATTTAGATATCTAGAATATAAATTCCTAATGTTTACATTATCTTCAATGTTTCCCTTTTCGATATTTATTTTTTTAGAAAAATACGAAGAATCTTCAAAGTTGTATGATTCGAAATATTTCCTTAGAGACTCTCTATATAGAACTTCCTTGGAAGAAGGAAATATAGTTACACCAAATGTTATAGAGAAGTCCGTACTATCAAATACATGGAAATCTCCGTTTTTGATAAAGATAAAATCACCTGGCTCAAGTATTATTTCCTTCGCAGTATTAAGGTATTTCTTATATTCAAAAGAAATTAGTTCGCTGCCCGTAATTTTTCTATATTCATCTCTTTCCCAAACCCACACTCTTTTAGAATTAGGGCCGAGGTGGAAAAGTAAAGAATGGTCATTGTCGTCATGAATCCCAAAAGGAGTAAACCCATAGTTTCCAATAAAACAGTACGTATCTAATCCGATCAAAGGTGTGCCGAGATTTCTGACAAAACCATTAACCAGATTATTAGACAAAAATGAATGGATTTTAGAGTTCCATTTAGTTATACCATTGAAAGTTATGCAAAAATTTCCAAATCCAATACATTCTTTTATATCTTCTTCAAAGTTTTCAATTTCATAGAATTTATACTCTTTCAAAAGTCTTTGCAGTGAGTAATCTAATCTACCATCTATGTAAGCCCTTAAAACTGGAATCTCTTTTCTATGGGAAAATGATGTAAAGCAATTATGAATCTCATGCATAATGGTTTGAATATCAGATTCACTGAGAAGATTTGGAATATACTTAGATTTTGTTAGTAGCTCCGTATCATTCAAAATTATTTTATGGTGATTAGTCATATATTCCTCTCTAGTTTTTTACTATCAACTTTAGAAAGAATAAACTCTGTAACAAGTTCAGAGGCTACGTCCGCTGAAATGTTTCTAGAGCTTTCGCAAGAAGAAAGTTCTACAAAATCTATTCCTACAACTTTGAAATTGTTGTAAATAAACTTTAATACCTTAGATGTTTTAAGGTAACTTAAACCACCTACTACTGGTGATCCTGTGTGCATACTTAGCGTTGGATCTAGTACGTCTATATCAAAAGATATATAACATGGAATATCTTTATCAATACTTTCAAGTAATTCACTTATTTCAAAACTTTCGACTTCTTCAGAGTTGAAGAAAGATATTTTTTTTGAAATTTCTAGAACATCATAATTTGTAACTGATTGATATTCTCTCAAACCTAGCTGAAGTATATGTTTCACATTATTTAATTTGGCAACAGAATGCATGAAATTTGAGTGATTTATTTCTATATCATCTCCTGTACCATAAAAATCGGAGTGAGCATCAAAATGAATGACCTGAAGCTCTTTGTTGAATTCTGAGGCTGTTGTGATCAAAGGTAGAGATATAGAATGATCGCCACCAATAGAAATGATGGTTTTTTATTTCTAAATATGTCTGAAGTTAAATGATTTATTTTTTTGATATTGTCTCGTAATTTTCAGATGGAGAGGAATGATTTATATCGCCTAAATCCTTAATCAATAGATTAGAGAAGTCATAGACTTTTCTTGTCTTGTAACATATTACATTTGATTCCTCTTTCAAAATACCTAACCTTTTTCTTATTAGATCAGGTCCGCCCTTACATGTTATATATTTTACAGGGCTAAAATCTATTGGTAATCCTAAGAAAAATAATTCATTTATATTTGAATCATTACAATTTTTACTTATGTCATAAGTTGATTTAACTGTAATAGGTCTAGAAAGAAATTCACTCCCTTTTTCGATAAGAACCCTGGATTCAATAAGTTCTTTTATAATTTTGTTATCTCTTATTGTATTACATATTTCGATCATATTCACTAATTCGTTGGAAGATTCAATTTTTATCCCAAACTCTTGGAGAGTTATAGAGCACCTATCCTCCACTATTTTTACTTTAGCATATGGGTTTATGATTAGTTTACTCATAAATTTTTATTGCTCTTCCAGATAACAATACTTTTAATATATCCACTATAGATTCTTTTTCTTTACATAGTTCTTCAAATAAATTAATTATAGAAAAAGGATAACCTCTGTTTATTATCTTAATCATGTTTTCTACTTCTTTAGAATGGTTTACTGTAATGGATCTTCCTCTAAAATATATCTCTATCTTGTTTTTATCTATCTTGTTTAAATAAATCTTAAATGGCTTACATAAAACTAGTTTACTATGATGTTCAATATTTTTACTCTGAATATCTAACATTCTTGGAGGATCTTGAAAGCAAAAGTTACTTTTTTTTGCCAAATCGAAGGATTTATAACTTTTTTTTATAAATTCATTTAGAACAATTCTTTTTTCTATATTTTTAGTCACCCATGACTCATTTGATATAGCCCATTTTAGCGCGTTAGCATTTCTTTTTTTTGTGTTATCATCAATAACAGCCACTGCTATGGCAACTGAAAATTCAGGCGTATATCCTATGTGGTATTTATTTGGAGGTAATATAAAAATATCATTACTATTTATACAAACAGAATCTGCATCTTTCAGTATTTTTTCAGGTTCGAAAAATGAGCGATTGGAACCAGTTAGCTTAATGAAATTATCTTGTTTCCAAGTAAACATTTTCTTGCTACCAGGTCCCAAATGGAAGTGAATTACAGAACTATTCTTATCATCAATATGAACTCCAAATGGAGTCCAACCATAGTTTCCAATAAAAAGTGTTATCTCAAACTTAACATCATCTAGAATAACATTTTTATATATATCTTTTATCACTGTTGCTATTTTACAAGTGAGTTCATCGTTCCACTTTTCACACCTATTGAATACAACTCCATATTTATTTCCTTTAAAGATACTACTTCCCCATTCTTCTAAACTAGAGTATGAGTCGACTGAGCATGTTCTTATTTCATTATCAAATAAAGCAGTATTTCCTTCAGAATAAACTCTAATTTGTGCTGTATCCTTTCTTGAATCTGATTTTTTCTCTTCCTCGACAATAGAATCAATTACCTTTATTACATCATTAAAATTAATGTTAAGATGTAAATATGAATTAGAAATTTCATTTTCAAATAAATAATTAGCTAACTTTTCCATTTAATTACCTAAGGGTATAAGTATGTTTGTTTTAATGATTTTTCTTCCAGAAGATAACGCAGAATATAATGAAGGCTTATTAGAGTCATTAATTGTACCCCAAATAAAATTAAATTTATTATATAATTCATTTTTAAGAATTATCTCACAAATTTTTGAATATCCATTACCTCGAAATTTAGGAAATATATATTTTTCAATTATATAAAACGACCTTAAATCACCTATATAACTATTGACTCCAGCTATTATCGCTACCAAGTCAGTATCTCTGTAGAACCCAAAACATAACCCTTCCCTTATTGATGAACTAATACTAGATATATCTTCAGGTTTTGGTTGGTAGGGGATGTTACTATAGTTAGACGAACTATAATTTGAATTGTATTCTAGGTAAAAGTCCATTGATTGTAATTTTTTAATACAAATTCCAAGATTGTCATCAACGATAGCGTTACTAGTTCTTCCTATTAGTATGTGGTCGTCTTTAATGTGGTTTAAATCCTTTGATATTATTTCTGAATTTCTTTTAGTTGAGGCTATCATCAAATACTTTGGATTGAAAACTCTATAAGTTTTAGCGATTAATTCCTTAATTTCATTGATTTCTAAGTTGCTTATTTCTCTATCAGGAAGTATTTCAACGAAAGGAGTGTTAACATCTCCTGAATAAAATCTTATACCTGTAATAATAAACAGATCATTCTTTACCTTTACAAGTTTGTTTAGGTAGTGTTTTGAATTTGTTTGTTTTATTTTGTATTTGTTGAATAATTCTAATGCAATAGTTTCATTATAAATTAAGTCAATGTAATGTTCATTGAACTCACTTTTTGCTATAATTTTAAATTCGGGAAATGTGTTTAAATCATAGGATGATTTATATATCTTCTTAAAGCCATCTATAACGTTTAATTTCATATGATTTTAATATGTAGGTATCGTAAAGGGGCTCTAAAGCCCCTAAACAATGTTAGTTATCGGATATGTCTTACCGGACGCATTAGAGATATAGATTCAAATTTGGTTATTTCAATTCCTACAGTATCTTTAATTTGTAACTCTTTAACTTCAGATACTTCCCTATGAGTATCTGCCACTGCAGATGTAGATGTTAGAATCGCAGCAGCAGCACTAGCTGCTGCCGTAGATAGGCTTTTATTCTTCATAAAGCTTCCTTTAGTATAGTTAATGGATAACGAAAGAATTAAAATTTAATTAACTCTTCATTGAAAATTATTAGTATTCAAGAACGAGACATTCTAATCTTTACGTTATAATTAAGTTACATTCTTTAAATGTTGTACTCAACCATTAGAACAATGTGAGTATTTGATGTTTTCATAATCTGCCCTACTTTATTACGACTAACTTCAAATAAATAACTTGGATTTTAAAGAGTTATTATTATTATTGCGACTAAGATCTAATGCTTAATTCTGATTTTTTACATTGTTTCAATTTGTAAAAATTAGTAATCATTCTAATTATTATATTTTTAATATTACTTAATTCTGAATTACAGAGCCATTTTTAGCTTAATTGAATACTATGATATTAGGTCATTGATATATGTAATTATATGAATTAGCTAAAAGAGATTGACCGTTTGAACATGGTATGTTTAAGGAGAGACATTATTTCATACATCTTGCTCTTAGCTGTAACGGTATCCTTACTTAGGCATTGGCTTTGTATGTCAGTGAACACGTAAAAACAAACTCCATTTAACGGAAAATTACATCGTAGCTTTTTCCAATATACCCAGAAGTTACATTACAATTGGCTGCGATCTATGATACTAGTCGTGGTCTCGTTCTGAGTTAAAAGTAGACTGAAAACAAGATATTCATTATTACTGGCTAATTGAAATTAGTCTTCATTACGTTTTAGGTTCTGTTTTTAAAGGACAACTCAAGTATCACTTTCGATGGTGCAGCAGAGAGAATAGCGATTGCCGGGCTCGAGTTTAGTTAGGATTATACATCCATCAAAGCATGCTCGCGTCCTGCTACAGGTAAAGGGGTTATGTCCCGTTGATAACCAGCTCGGGTTTGACTTTTACAACATGGTTGCCAGTGTCGCCGCGCTCCCAACAATCAAATGCCAGATGGATCATCTCTTCCACATTTTGGCGCACCATAAAAGCGTTGTATGGGACGTAAGCGAGAAACGGGTGATAGTCAAAACAGCCAATCACCGAGCGCCTGAGTGGGTGTCTGTGGTTTTCCTGCATAAACTGAATGATGCCTTCAAATGCGGTAATGGAGTTAACAAAGACGCCGGCTGGGGCGGGTTTTGAAGGCTGAAAGATTCGGCTGGCGGTTTCCTGAACTTGTTTTGGTAAATAGCCTTCAGCATAGATGGCGCATTGGCTGTCAGGCAAATCCGAAGTCGCATGGTTAAAGCCTCGGATACGTTCACTGGTGGCGTAATCTTCCGAATTACCGCCAATAAACACCATAGTATGCGGGCATGCATTCCCAATTCTCCCCCTTAACGCAGAAACCAGATCCGTTGCCCCTGAGAAGTTATCTGTCACGATGGATGGAGCTTTTGAACCCGGTAAGTCGAGGTTGATATGTGGCACCGCTGCCTGCCGGCACAGCTCGCTGATGGCATCTGGATTCGATGCACCTGCGATAAACAGTGCGTCAACCGAAAAGGATATCAAGGTTTCAGCAGTTTTGAGCTCGTCGGACGATTCCCGTTCGGTCGCGATAACAATAGGGCACAACCCGCGGCTTTTGGCGCTATGGTCAAATTCCTGAGCCAGAGAAGCGAAGAATCGGCTGTCGTGTTGCGGAATCAGTAATCCAACCATCCCTGACCTTGCCGCTCTTAGCCCACGCGCCTGCATATTAATGTAATACCCTTTTTCTCGGGCGACTTGCTGGATGTGCAAGGCTTTCTTTTCCGATATTCGCCTGGCTTTCCATGTGCCATTTAATGCAGAGCTCACTGTGGAGGGAGAAATCTCCAGCTCTTTGGCAATGTCATAAATGGTGGTTTTTTTCTCTGAACGGCTCATAGCGCTTCCTTTTATGCCTTTCAAATTACTTAACCTCAGCTTCACATAATAGAAGCGTTTCAAAGTCCCTGATTTAGCGCCTAGCAGCGTTAAAATCAACGCAATAGGCTTGCTATTGACTTGTGATTTTGCCTTGCTTTGCATCTAAATCAGTGGCTTTGAACACAATTACATCTGACGAAAGCTTGAATTCTTATTTATTGATTTAAAAGGAGTTAGCAAGATTTACCGCTTTCTTATGCAAAGCTGAGGTTATATGTCTGATTTGCACAAAAAATAATCATTTATTTTTTAGTAAGTTAGCAAATCAATAGCTTAAATTTTATATCCGTATCAATAGTGAGGCATTCGTTTGTCTCAAGTATACATTACTATTTGCACTATCGATTGTGCTAAATCTGAGTCACTGAGCAAAAAAACGTGCGACAAGCTCATTGTTTTGTTTAGTGCCTAAGTAAAATTGTTTTGCACAATCGATGGTGCTTTCAAGGTTGAGAGCACTGGATTCGGGAGAACACAAAGTTCGACCGTCCTGATTGGCAGGTGGTCTGCCAGATTCGATTTGCTACAAGTCGCTCAGCTGCACTCCAAATGGGGTGTTTCGAAGAAGGATTTTAAAGCTATGAATATTTTGCTTAGACAGATTTCAATTTTTGCTCTCGCTATTGTGACGGCAATGTCTGCCGTCGCCGCCGACAAACCCACCATGGGTGTGGTGGTGAAAATCGGTGGTATCCCTTGGTTTAATGCGATGGAAGAAGGCATTAAGCAACAGGGTAAAGCCTTGGGAATGGATGCTTTTATGATTGGTCCTACAAGCGCTGACCCTGCTCTGCAGGTTCGTGCAATTGAGGATTTAATTGCACAGGGTGTCGATGCGATTGGGGTTGTACCCAACGATGCCGAAGTGCTGGAGCCCGTGCTGGCGAAAGCGCGTCAGCAGGGCATTAAGGTTATCACTCATGAGTCACCCGCTCAGAAAAACGTGGACTGGAACTTTGAACTGGCTTCGGTGAAAGGTTTTGGTGATGCCTACGGTAAGTTGCTGGCAGAAAAAATGGGCGGTAAAGGCGAATACGCCGTATTTGTGGGCTCTCTGACGGTACCCCTGCACAACGCATGGGCAGACGCGGCGATCGAGTACATCAAAGCCAATCACCCAGATATGAAGCTTATCGGCGATCGCTATGGCGTGGCAGAAAGTGTGGATGACAGCCGTACGACTGCACTGGATCTGATGTCGGCAAATCCGGGTCTGAAAGGCTTTTTAGCATTCGGTAGTCAGGGACCAATTGGTGCGGCTCGTGCGGTACAGGAACGTCGTAAAACAGGTGACGTTCTGGTACTTGGTCCGTTTTCACCGGGTCAGGGTCGTAAGTTGGTTCACTCTGGTGTGCTAACGGGTGGCTTCATGTGGAACCCAATGGAAGCGGGCAAAGTGTTTGTGACCATGGCAGACAAGCTGATCAAAGGCGAAACCATTCAGGCTGGTACAGAAATCCCAGGTCTGGGTGTGGTGAACCCTGAAGCAGGCTCCACTAACCTGATCGTTGACCAACTGGTCGAACTCAACAAAGACACGGTCGATGACTTAGCGGCGATGGGGCTATAAGCAACTCGCTCGCAGTTTACATCGTGTGAGCAGGGTGAATCTTCACCCTGCTCAAAATTCTAGGTCAACAGACCCTAGAAGTAAGCAAGGATACAAGGATTGTTGAGTGGAAAGATCAAGCGAAAAACAGGGTGAACCCAACAGCTCTGAAGCGCGGCACAGTGCTCCGGAAACAAAGCCCATACTGCGATTTAAAGGCGTATCGATTCGCTTTGGTGGAGTTCAGGCTCTGGATGAAGTGGACTTCGAAGTAGGGGCAGGAGAAGTACATTGTCTGGCGGGTGAAAATGGGTGCGGTAAAAGCACCATCATCAAAGTCATAACTGGCGTCTATCAGCCAGACAGCAATACCGTGATGGAACTTGCTGGCAAAAGGTTAACCAAAATCACGCCTCAGATTGCAAGGGCGCAAGGCATCGCTGTTATCTGGCAGGATCTGGCGTTGTTTTCAGAGCTGACGGTGGCAGAAAACATTGCCATCGAGAGCAGCCTTGGCATGTCGCCGCGTTGGGTTAATCACTCTAAACTGGCAGACGTTGCCACCCAAGCGTTGCAGAAACTGGGTGTCGAACTGGATTTAAACCTGCCCGTAAAAGCCTTACCCATTGCGCAAAGGCAGATAGTCGCGATTGCCAGAGCGTTAATATCCGATGCCAAAGTGGTGTTTATGGATGAACCGACGGCGTCTCTCACTCAGGCAGAAACCGACTACCTGCTCGAAGTGGTTCGCAAGTTATCTGCCAGCGGTGTTTCGGTAGTGTTTGTGAGCCACCGGTTGGTTGAGGTACTGGACATTTCCGATAGAGTTACCGTATTGCGCGATGGCAAACTGGTCGGTGTGTATGATACCGACAACATGACCCAGTCTCGCTTAACCGAGCTGATGACCGGAAAATCATTCACATCCTCCGTCTCTGCGGTGGATACTCACTCTTTGCCCGTTGTTCTTCAAACCGAAAACCTGACTCGCAATAAAGAATTTCACCGCGTCTCCCTAACGGTGAGAGAAGGAGAAGTCGTAGGCTTAATCGGGTTGATCGGTGCTGGTCGCACCGAGCTTGGAAAAACGTTATTTGGCATGTCGAAGCCGGATTCAGGCGTAATTCGGATGCACGGCAAGCCTGTCATATTTCACTCTAATCGGGATGCGATTGATGCTGGCATCGCCTACCTGTCTGAAGATCGCCTTTCGCTTGGGCTGATTCAGGAACAACCTATTGCCGACAACATCGCCCTGCCTGTGCTCAGCAAGTTACTGGCGTCTACCGGGCTGATTTCAACCAATAAAAAATCAGAATTAGTCACCCACTGGATCAAAGAACTGGCAGTCAAAATTGGCCAGCCAGAGGACGCGATAGCCACGCTTTCGGGGGGCAATCAGCAACGCATAGCGATCGCCAAATGGCTGGCAACCGAACCCAAATTACTCATTCTGGATTCCCCCACAGTCGGCGTTGATGTCGGAGCGCGAGCAGGCATTTTTGAAATTGTAAGAAAGCTGGCGAAACAAGGGCTGGGCATATTGCTCATTTCAGATGAAATTCAGGAAGTGTATTTCAACGCCGACCGAGTTTTGCATATGGCAGACGGGCATATTGTCGGCGAATACGACCCTCGCCAACTGGAGCTAAAAGCCTTAGAGGAGGTGGTGTATGTCTGATGTATCTGCTCATTCCACCTTGCCTTGGTGGAAAGAAATTTATCGCCATCAGGCAACAGAAGTCTGGCTTGGGTTTGTGTTGCTGCTGGCATGTGTGGGGCTATCGTTTTCCACCGAGCAATTCTTCACGTTAACCAACCTGTTTGATTTGTTGAATGCCAGCTCCATCAACCTGATTTTTGCTGTCGGATTATTGGTGGTGTTGATTGCCGGAGGCATCGACATCTCCTTTGCCGTCGGAGCATCAGTTGTTCAGTACCTGGTAGCCACCACCATTATCGATTTAGGTGGCGGGAGCTGGGCAATGGGGGTGACTTTGTCGGCTCTGGTCGGCATCGCACTTGGTGCCATCAACGCTGCGCTGATTCACCATTTCCGCATCATTTCCATTGTGGTCACCATCGCGACATTTAACGCCTTCTTTGGTCTGTTGATGTTCTTTACCCGTGGCGTTTCCATTTACAACCTGCCGGACTGGTGGACGGACAGGGTCATCATTTTTGAACACGAAATGCCGAACGGCTCTTGGGCGGAACTGACGCTTCCAGTTGTGGTGATGGCGATATGCGTGCTCGCTACCTGGATTCTGGTTCGGCATACCAACATCGGCAGGCAGCTTTACGCGTTTGGCAACAACCCCGAAGGGGCCCGGCGCATCGGCATCAATATCGGTGCAATGCAATACATCGCGTTTGGGTGGATGGGCATGATGGCAGGCATCGCAGGGCTTATGCAGGTGAATTACGCGCAAGAAGTGGTGCCCAACGCCATGTACGGACGAGAGCTGGATGTACTCGCCGCAGTTGTACTGGGTGGTGCAAGGTTAGGCGGCGGTCGTGGCACCGTGCTTGGCTGCATTCTCGGGGTGATGCTGGTGGCGGTGACCCAAAACGGGCTGAACCTGCTTGGGGTGTCTCCATACGCTTTCAAGATGGTCGTCGGGATAGTGATTTTGGTAGCGATCTCGGTGTCGAATATCGACTGGTCTTCCATTTCATTTGGAAACCGCAAAGATCTGGCGAAGGGAGGAGCGCATGAGTAATCCACCTGTTGGCTCTATTCAAAACAAGTCCACCAAAGATAAAACCGAAAATCAGACGGCTGACGGTGTGTGGTCGCATCTGATCAAAACCGTGGGTATTGAAAACATTGGGTTAAGCCTGCTGCTAGCTGCCGTATTTGTCGGGTTCAGTCTGGCTTCCCCTCGTTTTTTATCAGCGGCGAATTTTGAGTCTATGGCGTTTCAATTGCCGGAGCTTGGGATTTTGACCCTAGCCATGTTACTGCCCATTCTGACTGGTGGACTCAATCTGGCAATCACCTTCAGCGCAAACTTCTGTGGACTAACGCTAGCCTGGATACTGACGCAATTTGGCGGGACCGATGCCTCCGTTGCGGCATTTATTGGTGGCTGTCTGGTGGCGTTGCTGGTTGGGGCTATATCGGGCTACATCATGGGAGCCGTCATTGCTTACACCAACGCTCACCCGATACTGGTTTCTCTTGCCATGATGATTTTCCTCCGAGGTTTGGGAGAGTTTCTCACCCGAGGTAAAGATATTTCTGGCTTCCCCGAATTTATCCAGCCATTAGGTCACGGTAGCGTACTCGGAATCCCCGTTCCTCTCTTGATCATGCTTTCGGTATTTCTATTGTGTTACGTGTTTCTGGCGAAAAGCCGATTGGGGCTGATCACCTATCTGATGGGCTCCAATATCGAAGCGGTGCGTTATTCCGGCATACATACTAAACGGGCGCTGACTTGGGTGTATACCTTGTCGGGCGTGCTTTGCGCCGTCGCAGGTATTGTCATGATGCTGCGTTTCAACTCGGTACGTGTCGGGCACGGGGAGTCGTATCTGCTGATAACGGTACTGGCGTGTTTTCTTGGTGGTGTCGACCCATTCGGCGGTTTTGGTCGTGTGGTCTCGGTGCTTCTTGCTCTGGTTATTCTTCAGGCGCTCTCTTCAGGGCTGAATTTAATCGGAATCAATCAACATTTTGCCACCGCAGCATGGGGGCTGTTCTTAATCGCTGTGATGGTGGTTCGCTGGGGCTGGGTAAGGTTTCAACGAAAAAAACTTAAAGGAGAAATGAGATGAAGGGATTTGGAGTACATACCAGTATGTGGGCGTTGGAGTGGACGCGAGAGGGAGCCGAGCGTGCCATTGCTGAAGCGACCAAATACAAAGGGATCGATTTTTTGGAAATCACCATGTTAGACCCACCGGGGGTGGATGCACCGCACACCAGAAATTTGCTGGAAAAAGCGGAGTTAAATGCAGTGTGTTCACTGGGTGTGCCACTGGACCGTTTGCCTTCGCAGGTGCCTGATAAAGCGTTCGATTTCCTTAAGCTAGCGATTGATAAAACAGCGGCGCTGGGCGGTCAATGTTTAACGGGTGTCACCTATGGCGGCATCGGCGAGCGCACTGGTCAACCGCCAACGCAGAAAGAGTTGGATAACGTGGCTATCACCATGAGAAAAACCGCCGATTATGCCAAAAAACAAGGCATTGAATTGGGGATTGAGGTAATCAACCGATATGAAAATCACCTGCTCAATACGGGAGAGCAAGCGGTTGAGCTTTTAAATAAGATTGGTTCTGACAACATCTTCATTCATCTGGATACTTACCATATGAATATTGAAGAAAAAGGCGCGGCCAATGGCATTTTAGCGTGTCGGGAACACCTAAAATACATTCACCTTTCTGAAAGTGATCGTGGTGTGCCGGGGGCGGGAACGTGTGATTGGGATGAGGTTTTTGCAGCTCTATCTGCCATTCATTACAAAGGTGGCATGGCGATGGAAAGCTTTATTAATCTGCCTCCTCAGATCGCTTCTGCCCTTTCTGTATGGCGACCCGTTGCCAACAGCCCGGAAGAAGTAATGACCGACGGTTTAAGCTTCCTAAGAAACAAAGCGAAGCAATATCATTTGCTCTGATTTTCGCGGTTTATCTGCCAGATAGTCGTTTAGTTATCTGGCAGATTTACAATGTAAATTTTTAGGTAATATCTTAATCTAAGAGATCGATGGCGATAATGTTCATAGCCCTTCCTGAATCTCCGTCACAACCATCGGTACGAACAGCTACTTTGCTTTTGGCGTGGTAGGCAGAAAGAGCCATAGACACCATTTCGGAAAACAGAACGTTGTTGTGCTTTTTAATTACATAGACAGGGTTTTTACAACCAGAAACAGTTAGCTTTTCCTTTGAGTAAAGGTATATACCTTCGCCACCCCAGCCTGAAGCTACTCTATTCAGTGTTTGAGGAGCGAGTGTTGTTTGCTGTGATGCATGTGTGGCAAATGAACATACGGCTATAGTCAAAGCGATAAAAAACTTCATTGGTTTAATCTCTTGTTTTCATTAATTGGAAATGTTTATCGCACCTGAAGGCGTCATGGTGTTGTAGGTGGTACTGGATACCGAGTACCATCCGACAGGATTACAAGCATGTATATACACTTGCACTCTTTTCCCTGAAGTGAATGCCGCTAAAACCATGGAATAGACTTCTTTATATTGAGGGTGCGTTTTTTGAACGTAAAAACGGTTTTGTATCGAGCAGTTGCCTGGATTTCCAAAGTTACCGTAAACCATAAAGCCATTTCCACGTTCAATATCGACTCGGGTTGGTGTTGCGAATGACGTCCAACCACCTGCATATACTGAAGTAGAAAGCAGTGCTGCTGAGAGTGCGATGAATCTTTTCATTATTGTTCTCATTAAGTTAACTGATTTGCCAAATTACGAGGGGAAAAGTCTATAACGACAAGAGTGCAAGTAAAGTTGAAGGCAGCAGAAATGCGCGTGATGTTGCGGGATATTAGTTTTTGGTTGAAAGATACTACTTTGTTTTTCTCTCATTATTATATGTCTAATTAATAAGAATAATTTTTGATTTTCCACCAACTCTCTCCACCAAGTGCATAATCGAAATATACCTATTTGATTGAGAGTGAGTTCGAATGGCAAAGCGTCTTTCTAAAGAAGAGAAATATCGAGCGTCTGTTTGTTTTGAATGTGGCTGTATACCAACGAAAAAGAAACTTGAAGAGATTCTGATTGAAAAAGGTGAAGAACTAGAAATTTTAAAGTACGTGACCGACCAATTTGGAATTGAGGTGGGTGAGGCTATAACCGTAGAGGGTTTGGCTTCAAAAGAAGAGATTCATTACGCAGCCGCAAACTACAATTGGGACGATGGTAATTTTGATGTTTTAAACGCATTTTTGGATCATCCCAAATGTGATGCTGGCACTGCAAATATGCTTTACTGGAAAGGTTCAGGGTTCCATGCCGCTAAGTTTTCTTCTAGTAAGCAAGAGAAGCATTTTTATGAAAAGCTTCTTTCCAAGTTTAAAGAACGAGGCTTTGCAACGTACCAAATAGCGTTCGATCCCTACGATGAACTTTTTGTTCCATCTCTCGATGAGTGTCTTGAACAGGGGTATGAGATTCCAGGTTATCTTTTCTGCCAATACAGCACGATGAAAGTTGATACAGATTAGAAGGGCATCAACGGATGCCCTTTATTTGTTCAGAATATTTACACTGTAAACTTACTGACCGCAGACGAGTTCCCAACTGCCGTCGCTGCCTGGAATCGAGTCTGTCCAGTATTTGGCTTGATAAATTTTGCCCTGATAGACCATTTTGTCGCCAGTGCCAGCATGACTAGGGTTTCCTGCCCAATCTTTCTGTGGCCAGTTTGGGTATTCGTTGATACCAGCGGTATTACAACTGCCACCACCTCCACCTGAGCCACCTGTGGTGAAGCTCGCAGTCAGTGTTACTCCAGAGAACGAACTGTATCCCGTGAGATTAATGTAGTAAGTGCCCGCTTTCGGGGAAGCAAATGGGCATGACTCACTATTTCCACTCTTGTACGGGCGGCAGTCGTGGCTTGTTGAGGTAGGTTTCGAGCCGAACTTCACGTACAGGTCGACATCGCCTGAACCGCCGCTGGTCGCGATATTCAGATTGGTTGCACCCGCAGGTACGTCCAGAGTGTAGGTAATGGTCTGGTCTTTAGAGCCAGAAATACCAGTGACCGGAACTCCATTTTTTAGCTTGCTGCCCGTAGGTGGGTTTGGATCAGGGTCGGGTGTTGTGGTGCCTTTATCGATCACAGACAGCTTGTTAGATGCCTGAGTCAGCTTAAGCACATCACCTATTTGAGACGCCGACCACCAGTTAACCCCGCTTGGTAGTGCCAATGGGTTTGCGTTACGTTGATCGCGGCTCAGTGTCTCTGCGCCAGAACCAAACTGGGCAGTACGTACTTCAAGTTTATCTGGGCTAACGCTGAGTACCTTAAATTGCTGAATGCTGGCCAGATCGATGGTCCAGCTCTTCGGGTCGTTTGCACTTCTGGCTGGCGCACCCCAGCTTCCTTCACCCACATAAACAGTACCGCCAGACGTCGTAGCGGTGAAGTTCGAACCAGAAGGTTTCAGCGCTTCGGTTACTTTGTTGATATGCGTATCCGATTCCACCACCAGATTCATTTTGTGTTGGTAGAACAAGTTCGCCCACCAGGTAACCAGAATGGTATTGTCACGCTTGCCTGAATAGTGCGGATACATTGGTTTGTGGTATTGCGCGACTCGCCATTTTGCTGAAGACGCACTTGCCGAAAGATCCTGGCTTAACCAGTTGTTCATCGCAGTGGCGTAGCTCGACCAGCCACTGTCTTTAAACTGACTGTTCAGGGTATAAACACGCATCAGAGGCGAAACGTTAAACGCACCGTAGGTGTCTTTAGGGTTACAGGTTTTGTTGCCATCGAAGTCGACCCCAAACACCTGACAGACGGTGCTGTAGTTGTCGTCTTCATGGTTGCCGTGGGTCGGCACAAATGGATAAATACGCTTGTAGCTAACGCCGTCAATCAGGTCATTAGAGAACGTCAGCTGCCAGTCTTTCAGGTATTCAGACATTTCAGAGACTGAGTTTTGGTTGGTGTAATCGCCGCCATGCATAATGAAAAGTGGGCGGATTTTCGCAACCAGCTTGTTCCCCGCACGGCGATTTGTCCAACCTGTTCGGGTATCGCCGCCCGCAATCGCAACAAAAGGGGAATTGTCTGTTGGCGCAGTTCTAA
This sequence comes from Vibrio nigripulchritudo ATCC 27043, assembly GCF_000222685.1. GTDB lineage: Bacteria > Pseudomonadota > Gammaproteobacteria > Enterobacterales > Vibrionaceae > Vibrio > Vibrio nigripulchritudo. The sequence goes on from NZ_AFWJ01000223.1 coordinate 75,731, forward strand.
ACCACAAACGGTCGCCACAGCCCGCATCGTCACACACACGATAGTAAACAGGGGAATTGGCCGGCAAACTGCTAAGCTGCACAAAACTGTTTTTCAGTGAGCCACCAAACGTGTGGCTAAAGGTGACATTGGCTTTTTTCCACTGTTGCTCATCGGTTGTGAAGCCATATTTCACATGATGGTTTGCACTGGATGTGGGAGTGAACCCAACCGTCGCTTTGGAAGAAGGCGAAGCATCCCACACCAAACGGTGATATTGGCTACCTGCGAAGCTTTGACAAGCCATGGCAGAAAGACCAATCAGAATACTCGTTCTGAGGTAATTCATTTTGATAGTCCTTTATTATTCATTATTTCTTGAAGTGATTGACGATAATGTCATCTGCGAGGTATGCCCCTCGCGGTGCCAGTCAGCGACCAGCACCACAAAGGCAGCATTGCGATAAGGCAAAGGCTGTGCCTTGCCTTCAAATAAATTCACCGCCAGCGCTCCATGCTTTAGGTGTCGGAAATGGCGTTCCAGCGATTGCTGTGCGTTTTGTGTCCAGTAGTCGCTGTTCTTAATACGAGGGAAAAAGTCCGTTGCGATTTGTGCCTGATGAGGGCGATCGTTGTATTCGAGTAGCGCGATAAGCTCTTGCCCTGTCGGTAAGCGCCAGTGGTGAATACCACACAAGCCCGCCTTGTTGGTACGAGTAATCAAGGCATCCGTGTCACAACGTCCATTTTGATAAAAGCAGTCCCCTTTGTTGGCATCCCCAAGTTCGCCGTTGTACCAGGAATACGTCCAGTCAGCATCGTGGATGGATTCATCATCCGTTTTGACTTCCCATAACAGGTCTTGCTCGGTATCGGCTACGCATGCCCATGGCCCTTGCCATGGTTTGAGGGCGTCTCCAGATTTTGTGATTTTCACGTATCGGGGATGATCGAGCTGAACGGGCAGTGCATTAACAGCGAAGTAACTGTAAAACCCGGCAACACAGACCATTAGCAGAGTGAAAAACAGGCGAGTCTTCATTTACAGATACTCCAGCTGAAAAGGTCGATGGTGGCGCGTGTGAGCGACCTGAGAGTGGTCAAATGCCGATACCCAGATGCAGGTGCCATTTTCCAGCGCAACGTCATGCTGAGAGCCGGTGTTGTGCTGACGGGACACTTCCAGAGTCCAGTAACCGTCTTTCCATATCCCGCGAGCTCGCACATTGGCTCTGTCGCCTTCAAACTGGTTGGAACGGTATAAGACAGAAGGAAGCTCTGTGCCTTCCGAGTAGGTGTCTAGGCTTGCTTTGTATGGCAGGCTGCCAAACCAGGCCAGAGGCTTGGTGATGTCTGACTCGGCTTTGGGCAATCGCTTTGGCGTGATTTCTTTGGGGGAATACCACTTCCAGTTCATCTTGTATCCGCCACTGTCTTTGCCATCAGGCAAATATCCGGCGGTATATCTGCGTTGACCAAACCGAGCGTTGCTGGGCGCACCAAAGAAGTTATCGTCTGCCTGAAACATGTCGTTGGTTCTGACCGCCTTCCAGTGCCAAAGGTCGCGAATCTTATTGTCCATGCTGGCGTGATAACCTTTGCCATGCCAGTTTTCAGGTTTTCCTTTGATGGGCTTTCTTCCAAGGTAGGCAGTTCCGTCTGCCCCGAATCCACATGTGCTGGAAATCATCACCGCAAACTTATCTTCGTAATAGACGGTTTCGTCAAACTCATGAAAACCGTTCTGGCGAACAACCCATTTTCCATCTTGCTTAAATAATGGAAGGTGAGCGAGGCTCTTAGTTTCGTCTTTCCAGCGAAACAGAAAGTAAGTTTCATACTCGTTTGCGGCAGCTTTAATGGACACAGTGGTTGCGCCATTTTCGAAATTGGCACCGCCTGTAGTTTTTACCGAAACGTAGGGAATGTCGCTCCAGAACACCTCGTCGGGCTTACCGTTGATTTCAATTAAGGTCTCGGAGCTAAGGCGGTGAACCTGCAGTGGCATCTGGCTGCTGGTGGTCATAAATGCCCAGCCAGCTCCGGCGGTTGTCAGTGTCAGTAACAGAGTAAAAGAGAGCCTTGCCTGCTTGAGAGTGCGAAAGGGGAGAACAAGTTTTAAAACAGACGCACCATACTGAATGATATAAACCAGGCTATGCAATATCAGAAAGACCAACATGCCAATAGCCGACCAAAAATGCCATGCCTGTAGGTTCAACCAATCAGATTGCCACCAGTAAAGTCCGCCAGTTATTAACGCCGAGATTGTCACCCCATAACCAAAATACTGAACCCACAAGTGGTAGGAAGAAGTGGGTTTGGTTGCCCGTTTTTTCCGCAATGCAAGGTACACCACATACCCAAATACAGCGGCAAATAAGATCACCCCACTCAGGTAATGAAGATCGTGCATTTGCCCTTCAGGCAGCAGTGGCGATAACCAGTAAAGGGAGCGATTCGAGACAAGATGAATGCGAAGCCCGGTGAGCAAGTTCACCAGAGCAGAAATCGAGACGATAAGATGGAGCAACACAAAGTTGAAACGCTGAGGGTTCATGTTTTTGTTCTAAGCAACTAACCAATAAAATTATTAAGGAAAGATGGTAGAAGCTATTGAACCAATTGCTATTTAAGCAATGTTAAAAAACTGTGACTTACAAAAGTGGTTCTATTTTTTTATGCAACGAATTGAATTTTTCAAAGAATGTATGTCACAGCTAACGAGAAAAGAGGGTTATGCTCTTTTCTCGTTAATAACAGCTGCAATGTGACGGTTTGTTGTTGCGATTTTTAAAGAGGGTGTTTTAAAGGGAATACAAATAGTGCTTTAAGATTTTCAAGCGTTGCAACAATATCGTCGACTTTAATTGTCCACGGTCATGTGCTGAGGCCGTTCCAAAATCTTGTTTTGTCCAGACATCTTGGATCAAATCGTAGTTGCTCTTTAAATATTGTTCCCACAATTGTTGTGAGGATGACAATTCGATTCTTTGTGAATCTGTTAATTTGCTTTGCAGCTTTTCATAGGTATCAGAAATCTCTCCTTGAAGAAATTCGTGGTAGGTGGTGTAGGCAAGTAAAGTTGAACGGTATCCATCAGCCTGCTCGATTTTCTGGATGTATGGTTGAGAGATGGAATCAAGTTCGAGCTGCAACGAATATGAAGTTTCTTTGTTCGCGGCAGAGCTAAGTGGAAAGGCGATCAATAAAAGAGTGATAGCGAGACGAATGAAGTACATAAAATGATCTGGTTGGAATGAGATTAGTGCTCATTATTGCTCTGCTTTTTGTTGTAAAAAGCTGTTTTTGTTGCGTTTTAATATCTCGGTCGCAAATTACATGACTTTTACGTTAAACAGGCACCTGCGAAAGGTGCCAACCAACTAGTCACTAATCTTCACTGTAGAAGCCCTCTTAGGTTTACTTTTGTGCTTCCAGTCTTCCCAGTGTCGCCAGTCCGCTTCGAACTTAATGAAAACACGTCCTTTTTTGTCGAATTCGAGACCTGCATTTTCCAGTGTTTTGAAAGGCACAACACCGGTAAACATCCAGGCATTATTTAGTGCTTTCACTTTGCAGGCAGAAACGCGAAGTGTTGGTAATGAAGGGTAACGCTTTACCCATTGTTGCCACGCAAATAAAGATTCATTGTAAAACCACACAAAGGTGCCTTCACGCACACCAACAATATGTCCGGGTGTTCTGGCTAATCTGGCTTTATCTTTTAGTTTCATCGCATCCTCTTACGGCACATATGACCGAATAACAGCAAGTTAATCTTGATGCCAACTGGATGGAGGAGAGGGTATTTTTTAAGTGCGATTATTTAACGTTTTTCTGAAGTTATCGCTACTTGATACCTATACGTTTTTACGGTTATTAAATCGCATTCGGTTTTGTGAACAATGAAGTTATTAAATATGAGACTTGACGTGTATAAACTGAGTAATGGTTCGAACACCGTGTTTTTTGCTGAACGCGGCTAAAATGGCGAAAAAATTCAGCCATTTTTCCAAGTTTAGCCAGTGATTACAGAAATATGACAGTGCTACCTTTGTTCCAAATATTGGTTGCTTAAGAGTGAGAGATTTCTGGGTATAAATTTCTAAAAATCAAAGTAATTTAGCCAATCTCACTGTGAAAGTGAGACTCGTCGGTGTAATCAGTAAAAAATGCCACTAATTTTCTCTCTGGAACTGCCTGCAAATCTTGAGTATCAAAATCTGATATCACTCGAAATTTTTTATGTAATGAACCGAATACGCAAGAATGAAAAGACGTTCTAAATGTATATATGAGTTCGTTTAACCTAACTGGTTGTTCTGAAAAGCCATTAAGGGTATAGCTGGAGGAGAGAAATCGATTGCTTTGCTGTTGGCTATTCGAAAAAACATGAACAACGTAAGTTGAGCTACAAAAATAATAAAGGCTTAATATGAAAGTGGTGTACAACACTCAGGAAGATCCGGTTCAGGACATTATTTTCACCGATGAGCAGGGGTGGTCTTACTCTTCGTTTGATGGCATTACCTTCAAAGGTGTTTATCAACCCATTTTTGACAGACAAAACAACATGTATGCCTATGAAGGTTTGGTTCGTATTACCGATCAAAATGGGGATGTGGTGTCCCCCGACGACTACCTGAAACCCATACGTGGCGATTTGAAAAAGCTGATGCTTTTTTTTCTGATAACAGGAAAAATTCATTTTCAGAATTTCTCTCGTTTTTATCTGCCCGAACAGTCCATTTTTATTAACGCTCCACCCTGTGTTTTCAACACGTTGGGTAATTCTCCAGGCGCGATTGAGCAACTGTTGATACGCTTACAGGCTCTTGGTGTACCCAAGGAAAACGTCGTTTACGAAATCATGGAAGACAACAATACCGAGATGTCGTTAATGGCACAGGGTATCGCCAATTTGAAAGAAGTCGATATTCGTGTCGCACTGGACGATTTTGGCTCCATGGGGTGTGACATGGCGCGAGTGCGTCGGCATGATGTGAACATCGTGAAAATCGACAAAGCGATGGTTCAGAATTTTGTGTCTACTCGGTCACAGATATGGGAAGTGCTTGATTACTGTCAATCCAGAAACATCACGACCATCGCTGAGGGAATAGAGACGCAGGAACAACTCGCGATCATGAAAGAGTGGGGGGTGGACTATTTTCAAGGTTACTTGCTTGGAAAGCCAATTCCTGCACAAAATATTCTTAAATCTTAGTTATTCAACAGGGAAGTAATGAATGAAACCGATTTTGTTTGTATTGAAAATGCCATTTATGGATGAAGGGCAAAGCTGGGTCTGCTCACACTGCGCCATGATTGAGGGGGCACTTCAGGCAAATCCCCACTGGGAGCAGCACACGGACGTTCGCAGAATAGCATTTCCCAAGCCCAGGAATGAAGTAATTGAATTAATAGGTGAGAACAATCAGTGGCTACCTGTACTCATTCTGGAAGGTAACAATACCCTTACGCATCCTGTTGAAATTATAAATTATTTGGCAGATGCGTTCGGTGGTGCTAAAGTGCACCCCTAGCCAAAAAATCTTCATTCTGTAACACTTCCTGTTTAACCACTTTGGACTTATGGTTGATCTGCAATTGATAATCATTATCATGTGCTCCATCTTTACTACTATAAGGTGTGGTTATGGCATCTCATACCGAAGGAACCATGGAGTTCTCGCTAGAGGACGCGCAATGGCAAGGTATCACTCTTACTCCCGCTGCGGCTAAGCGAATCCTGCAACTTTCGACGGACGGAAAGGCAATTCATTTGTCTGTTAAAGCGTCGGGTTGTACAGGTTATGCTTACGTCCTTGATCAAATCGAAGCTCCAGAGGAAGGCGATCTGTCTTTCGAATCCAATGGCGCAACAATCTACGTCGCCCTTTCTGCGATGCCATTCCTTGATGGCACCGAAGTGGACTATGTCCGCGAAGGGCTTAATCAGACCTTTACCTATAAAAATCCTAACGTCAAAGCCGAGTGTGGCTGCGGTGAGAGCTTTGGTATTTAGCAAATGACTGCAATTGAAATTCAGCCTGAAGTCCAAGAGGCAATGAATAAGGAAGGATACAAAGAAGGGTTCTACACCCAGCTTGACAACGACACCTTAGAAAAAGGCATTAACGAAGACGTCGTACGTGCGATTTCTGCCAAGAGAAATGAACCGGAATGGATGCTTGAATTCCGGCTTGAAGCTTATCGGTTATGGAAAGAGATGGAAGAGCCACACTGGCTCAAAGCGGAATACCCGTCTCTGGATTACCAAGGCTACAGTTACTACTCCGCGCCAAGCTGCGGTAAATGTGAAGGTAATGACCTGGAGTCCGATGGCTCTAATGAATTCCTGACCAAAGAAGTAGAAGATGCGTTTGACCAACTGGGTGTGCCTGTTCGTGAAGGTGCGGAAGTCGCGGTTGATGCGATTTTCGACTCGGTTTCTGTGACAACGACCTATCGTGATGAACTGAAAGAGCAAGGCATTATTTTCTGTTCGTTCAGCGAAGCCATTCATGAATACCCAGACTTGGTACGTAAGTACCTGGGCACTGTGGTTCCACCAAAAGACAATTTCTTTGCTGCGCTTAATGCCGCAGTGGCGTCTGACGGTTCATTTGTTTACGTGCCTCCGGGCGTACGTTGTCCACGCGAACTATCGACCTACTTCCGAATCAACCAGGCAAAAACGGGTCAGTTTGAGCGTACGATTCTGGTTGCGGATGAAGGTGCTTTTGTCAGCTACATTGAAGGGTGTTCTGCACCTGTGCGTGACACCTACCAGCTTCACGCTGCTGTGGTTGAAGTGATTGTTCACAAAGATGCCGAAGTGAAGTACTCAACAGTACAGAACTGGTTCTCGGGCGTAGAAGGCTCGAAAGGCGGTATCCTGAACTTTGTAACCAAGCGTGCCGTTTGTGAGGGTGCAAACAGCAAAATGTCTTGGACGCAGTCTGAAACAGGCTCTGCGATTACCTGGAAATACCCAAGTGTTATCCTCAAAGGTGATAACTCTGTCGGTGAGTTCTTCTCGGTTGCTCTGACGAATGGCGATCAGAAAGCCGACACAGGTACCAAGATGATTCACATTGGTAAAAATACCAAGTCGACCATCATCTCCAAAGGTATCTCAGCAGGTAAGAGTGAAAACAGCTACCGTGGCTTAGTGAAAGTTCTCCCAAGTGCAGAAGGTGCCCGTAACTTTACACAGTGTGACTCCATGTTGATTGGTGCAGACTGTGGCGCGCACACTTTCCCGTACGTAGAAGTGAAAAACTCTACAGCTCAGGTAGAGCACGAAGCGACCACTTCCCGAATCGGTGAAGATCAGCTCTTCTATTGTGTGCAGCGAGGCATCAGCGAAGACGATGCTATCTCAATGATCGTTAACGGATTCTGTAAAGACGTATTCTCAGAGCTGCCACTCGAATTTGCGATTGAAGCGCAAAAACTCCTTTCCATCAGTTTAGAACACAGCGTGGGCTAACCCAGTATGCTAGAAATTAAAGATTTAAAAGCCAGTGTTGAGGACAACCAAATCCTTAACGGTATTAACCTTTCCATCAAACCGGGCGAAGTTCACGCCATTATGGGGCCAAACGGTTCAGGCAAAAGTACGCTTTCTGCCACACTCGCGGGTAAAGAAGACTACGAAGTGACCGACGGCGAAGTTCTGTTCAAAGGCAAAGACCTTGTTGAACTAGACCCTGATGAAAGAGCGGGCGAAGGCGTATTCCTAGCATTCCAGTACCCGGTAGAAATTCCGGGTGTGAGCAACAAGCTGTTTCTGAAAACCGCGCTGAATGGCATTCGCGAATACCGCGGCGAGCCAGAACTGGATCGCTTTGATTTTGAAGATCTGCTTGAAGAGAAAGCAGACCTTCTGAAAATGCCCGTTGATCTGCTGAATCGTTCTGTGAACGAAGGTTTCTCTGGTGGTGAGAAAAAACGTAACGACATTCTGCAAATGGCAGTTCTGGAGCCGGAACTTTGCATTCTAGATGAAACGGATTCCGGTCTGGATATCGATGCTCTGAAAGCGGTGTCTGACGGTGTGAATGCTCTTCGTGATGGCAACCGTTCATTCATCGTAGTTACGCACTACCAGCGTATTCTGGATTACATTAAGCCTGATTTTGTACACGTACTGTACAAAGGCAAGATCGTGAAATCGGGCGATCACACGTTGGCGAAAGAGTTAGAGGACAAAGGTTATGGTTGGATTATCGGAGAAGAGTAGAGACGTCGCACTGACGCGTCTGCGCTCTCTGGCTGGCCATTCAAGCTGGCAGGAAAACAGCTGGCAATCTTTGGCTCTTTGGGGAATCCCAACGGCTAAGCACGAAGATTGGAAATACACGCCACTGGATGGATTTCTAAGCCTTGATTACCGCGAGCCTAGAAAGAACAACATCGACAGCATTTCATTCGAAAGCATCAGCATGAGCTTTGATTGCTATCGTCTGGTGTTTTTTGATGGAAAGTTCAATCCAGAGCTGTCTGATGACATTCCAAACACCACGGTAACCGAGCTGAACGCGCTGGACGACGTTCAACAGCAGCAACTGGCGCATACCATCAGCCAAGAAGCGTTCTCCGCTCTGACGGACGCTACAGCGACTGCTGGAATTTACATCCACATCGCGAACAACACGCAATTGGATAAGCCTATTTATCTTTTCCACCTGAACTCTGGTGGAGACGGTGAACTGGTGAGCTACCGACATCATGTAGAATTGAGCCGCCTTGCTGAGTGCCATATTTACGAACACCATGTGTCTCTAAACCAAGGTGGAGGTGTGACTTGTGCGCGTCTGACGGCGAACGTGAGCGACGGTGCAAGCTTTGAACACATCAAATTGATCGAAGAAGGTTCTCTACAGCATCATTTCGGTCACAACGACATCACGCTATACCGTGACAGCCGTGCGACCAGCCATACGTTCCTTCTGGAAGGCAAGCTGATCCGACACAACACCAGTAGCGTACTGAAAGCCGAAGGTGGCGAGATCGAAATGAACAGTCTGAACCTGCCGAAACAGGATCAGGTGTTTGATACCCGTACCTTCCTTCGTCATAAATCCGCACACTGCAATAGCCATCAAACACACAAAGTGATCGGCAAAGACAATGGTGTGGGCGTATTCAACGGCATGATTTACGTAGACAAAGGTGCCATCAAAACAGACGGTCAGATGGACAACCATAACCTTCTGTTGAGCGAAAAAGCGCAGGTTAACAGTAAACCCCAGTTGGAAATTTACGCCGATGACGTAAAATGCAGCCACGGTGCCACAACGGGTCAAATAGACCAGAATCAGGTTTTCTACCTGCAGGCTCGTGGTATTCCGAAAGCTAAGGCAGAAAAAATGATCACCTTTGCGTTTGCAGGTGAGCTGACTGATGCCATTGAACATGAAGAAGTTCGCAAACACATCATCCGTCGTATTGAACAAAAACTGGACCTGTAATGAGCACTGAAATAAACCAAGATACCAACCCATGGCGCAAAGACTTCCCGACACTAAATCAGGAAATCGACGGTAAACCATTGGTGTATCTTGATTCAGCTGCCAGTGCTCAGACTCCGAACAGTGTTATCGACCGCATGACAAGCTTCTACCGCGATGAATACGCTTCGGTGCATCGCGGAGTTCACCAGCTAAGTGCTGCGGCAACCGATAACATGGAGCAGGTACGTGACAAAGTTTGCACCTTTCTGGGTGCAGACACTCGCGATGAAATCGTATTTACCAAAGGCACCACGGAAGCCATAAACCTAGTTGCCAACGGTTACCTGCGTCCGCTGCTTCAAGAACGAGGTGACAAGCCAAGCGAAATCGTGATCTCTAATCTGGAGCATCACGCTAACATCGTACCCTGGCAGATGCTGGCGGAGCAGTTCAACCTGAACGTGAAAGTCTGGGAAGCCGACGAAAATGGCGAACTGGATATTCAATCGCTAGAACCTCTGTTGTCTGAAAACACGGTACTTGTGGCGGTGGCACACATCTCCAACGTACTGGGTGCTCGCACTCCGATTGAATCTGTGACTCAACTGGCGAATGAACGCGGTATTCCTGTGTTGCTGGATGGTGCTCAGGCGGTGATGCACGAAACGGTAGATGTGAAGTCGCTGAACTGCGATTTTTACGTGTTCTCCGCTCACAAACTGTACGGCCCAACAGGGATTGGTGTTCTGTATGGTAAGAAGTCTCTTCTGGATGCCATGAGCCCTTGGGAAGGTGGCGGCGCTATGATCGACAAGGTCTGCCTGCCGACCGGCACCACATTCAACCAAGCGCCGTGGAAATTCGAAGCCGGCACACCAAACATTGCTGGGATTCTTGGGTTGGGTGCTGCGATTGATTACGTACAAGAAGCCGGTCTAGATGCGATTGCTCAATATGAGAACCAGTTGATGGATTATGCACTGACGCAACTCTCAACTATTGATAATATTGAGGTTTATGGCAAACCAAGCCATCGAGCTGGCGTAATACCATTCAATCTTGGCGAACACCATGCGTATGACGTAGGGACGTTTCTGGACCGATACGGCATTGCGGTTCGCACAGGGCACCACTGCGCGATGCCCCTGATTAGCTCGTTGGATCAATCGGCAGTTTGTCGTGCTTCTATTGCCCTCTATACCACCCGTGAAGACATTGACGCTTTGGTGGCAGGGCTGAAACGAATCAATATGTTGTTAGGATAAAAGATGACACCAGAAAAACTGGTCAAAAACTTCAACCGCTGTCAGGACTGGGAAGAAAAGTATTTATACATCATCGAATTGGGTGAGCGTTTAGCACCAATCTCCGATGATAAGCGAATCGATGATTACCTAATCAAAGGCTGTCAGAGCCAGGTTTGGTTGGATCAGGTTCAGGATGACCAAGGTGTTTTCCATTTTTCAGGCGACAGCGATGCCGCCATTGTAAAAGGGCTAATCGCAGTAACAGTGATTGCCTTTGAAGGGAAAACAGCCAAAGAGATTCTGGATTTCGATATTAACCAATGGTTCGAAGAGCTAGAGCTGCATAAACACATCACCCCCACCCGTTCTCAAGGCTTGTCAGCCATGGTAGCAAGCATTCAGAAAACCGCGGAAATTTATTCCTAACCGTTTTCCAAGCACAAGAGGTTTCTTTATCCCTCTTGTGCTTGATCTTTCGACCTTTCTTCCCAGCCCTTTCTTACCCTATCCTCATCAAAACTGAAGACCTATTTTTGCGACCTAAAAGCACGTTTATTTCATTAACGGCATTTTTACCGTAAGAGTGTCTCATTTTTGATACTGAGTTTTTAATTTATCGACTATTGATAAACAAACTGCATGGCTGAGTTTAATGACCCTAATTGACGCTTTTTTACCCCCCATATACCTTCATGCCCATCAAATTGAATAAGGGCAGAACAGTGAAATTTATTGGTAAAAATACCTTTAAACATATACCTACAGCGCTTCTCGTAGTCGTGGCATTGTCGGGATGTAACGGAGGAGGAGATTCTGGCAATACCTCGTCGAATGTTAAGCCTGCTCCTAAGCCGGGTGGCGGCTCGGTGATACCTGACCCCGTTAAGCCGAGCAATGTTCAAAAAGCGTTTACGCATACAACAGCTCTAATGAACAACGGAATGCCATCCAAATTCGCGATTTCCGGATCGAAATTTACTCACCCTCAGCCAAATATGGGTAATGGCGCGGCATTCAGACCTGAAGTTGTGGTGTCAGCGAAACCTAATGGTGGGTACGTGGTTGCCTGGCGAGACTACAGTTCTCAAACGGGGGAAGGTGGTATTGTTTTCACTGAGTTTGATGATGACCACAATGCCATCAGTAACTATCGATTTAGCCCCGAGTTGAACTTTGGTCAATCATACGTTTCCCGTGATTTTCGAATAACTCAGGCGGTTTATGGCTCTCCTCTGAAACCTATGCCCAAAAGGCAGGATGTGGTTACCGATAGAAAGGGACGAACCTGGACAGTTCAGGGAGGTGTTTTTGGAGGACGTCATCAGGCGTCGACTCTGACCAGTCGAAACCTTCACTTTTCTGGTTGCTCGCTTTTTTATCATCGAGATGACGTCGCGTCTGCGAAAAAAGCGCTTAACGATCTAAAAAATAAAATAGCATCGGAAAGCAAAGCGACTATCTTGTCCAAACAAAATGCTCTCTACAATACGTTTAAAAATCAGCTTAAAACGCAACATGCACGAGAGGTTTATCAGGATTATTTAAAAGAGCTTGAAACCAAGTCCGAGAGTGAGCTGAAACGTCATTACGAAGCTGAAATCCATCAAGTGATTCAGGGAATAGAAAGCGGAGTCGTGAAAGCGTCGGATCCTAATCGATATGTAGAAGCGCGAGCCCTGCAAATCAAAGGCGGAACATGGGTCACCTACGACACAGAAGGCTATGTAAAATGCGAACAGTATTACGGGCTATTTCAGAAGCGTGAATCCAAATCCATCAAAGGAAGGCTCTCCAAACTGGTTGGGTTTACCGTTTTGGACAATGGCAATTACGCGTTCGCATATTCTTACGGAATTCGGGGTATGGGTGCAGCGTTTTTCAATGACGCACCAAGAGAAAAAACGGCTATTCGCATCATTCAACCAGATGGCACATTAGTTAGAGAGAAGGTCATCTTTGGCGCGGACAAACCAAGTCAGCACAAAAGCAGATACAACTCGATGGCTTTGAGTACAGCTCGAATGGCGAGTGGCGATGGTTATATTGCACTGCACACTTCAACCCAGTTTAACTATCCAGGGCAGGGGGAACACCAGTCAGGCTGGGTAGGTATATTTGACAGTAATCTGAATCAGCTCAATGGCGATCACACTACTACGCTAAGTTTCCACAATATGGATCACCGGATGATTTACGATGCGTCTGAAAAGCAGTTTGTTGCGCTTTGGACATCCGATGGTGGTGGTGGGTTAACTGTCGGTGCTTACAAACCCGGAAAACTGGAAAGCAGCGGTAAGCCTTCAAAAGAAACGCCTGCCACCTCGCTGTTCAAGCCGGAACAAAAACCTGCGAGTTCGACGACGAATTTCACTTATACCCAGTTAGGGCAGACCGTAGGCTTAGGAGATGGTGAGTATGCGAGCATTTTTACCGCTGCACTTAAAACCAAGACCATCTCGTCGAATTACAACCTCTTTTTCTACAGAGGGAAAATTGACGGTAAGCCGGTACCAGATACGGATTTGGTTCAGTACACACATTTTACTGATGCAGGAACAGGCAATACAGGGAAAACCATGAATGGTACTAACATTGTAAACCCTAAGATGTTTCCGGTTGGTGAGAACCTTGTGGTCATTTACCAGAAAGTCTTGAAAGACAGACGCGAAGTCGATACCACTTATTCCATGGTCATTGATAAATCCGGTAAGGTGTTGCAGTCCGCTGCTCCATTGATTGACAACAATAATCAGCCTGTCCATATCCCACGAGGTGCTGAACCTCAGGTATTGAAAAATGGAGATATCGTCTGGGCTGTTGGAAGAACATCATCAGCACCAGAGCTCAATATTTATGCCATTTCTGGCAACTATAAGTAAGGTGAGATTGACAGCTCATGCAACGCAAATCTGGCTGTGAAATTTATTCCTAACCACCTCGGTCTAATCAATACCTGCTCTGGCTAAGGGCGGGTATTTTCTTATCTACATCTTCTCTTCAAATCGTTTTAAGACTGTAATCCTCAAAATTCTGAGCACGCTCTGATCGTGTTCCGGGTTTTCTGTCTATAAACAAATCAAATGAGAACCGACAGCGAGGTAAACATCATGTTGAATTGGCAAAGTGTGATTGAGTTCGCCAGTAATGGGAACCTGAAACCTGATCGCGTCATTCACAAATCTGAAGCTGAATGGCGTGCACAACTGAGTGACGAGGAATATCGAATTACTCGCCAGAAAGGCACTGAAAGGGCATTCAGTAGTGACTCGTGCAGCTTGTTTGAGCCGGGTATCTACCATTGCGTATGTTGTGATACGCCGCTGTTTGATGCGGATGTGAAGTTTGAATCTGGATCTGGGTGGCCTTCGTTTACGCAGCCTGTTCGGGCAAATGCGATTGCATACCATATGGATGAATCTCATGGTATGCGCAGGATTGAAACCACCTGTAACACCTGTGAGGCGCATTTAGGGCATGTATTCCCCGATGGTCCTCCCCCTAGCGGGCTTCGTTACTGTATGAACGCTGTCGCGCTGAAGAAATCCGAATAGGAGGTCAACATGACTTTATCATTAGCCACAATAGGTGGCGGTTGTTTCTGGTGCACTGAAGCGCTTTTTCAACAGGTGCGCGGTGTAAAGTCTGTGACCAGTGGTTACAGTGGTGGTCACACCAAAAATCCAGCCTATCGGGAAGTGTGTAACGGTACGACTGGGCATGCAGAAGTGGTTCAGATTGAATTTGATGACAGTGAGATAAGTTTTGCTGATTTAGTGGAGATTCATCTGACGACGCACAACCCGACAACACCTGACAGGCAAGGCGCGGATCGCGGCACTCAGTATCGGAGCATTATTCTCGGGCACGACGAATCTCAATTGAACGTCGCCAAAGAGGTCATAGAGAAGTTAAAGCCTGAGTTTTCCGATCCCATTGTGACCGAAGTAAAGCCCTTTGAGGTGTTCTATAAAGCAGAAGGGAAACACCAAAACTATTACCGAGCGAATCCGGAAGGCAGATATTGCCAGATGGTGATTTCGCCTAAGCTGGACAAGTTTCGTGTAACGCATGGCGATAAACTGTCCTGAACTAAGCGCCCAATCTCGGGCGCTTTTTTTGTTTAAAAGTGGATTGTGAGACCTTACGAAACCATTAACGAAAGAAGCTTCTGCATGTTGTTTAAGTCGGCATGCTCGCCCTGTTCTTCCGGAATAAACTCCGCGCCCAGCTTTCTGGCGGTTTCTTCAGCGGCAGAGAAGGGCACCATGGTATCCACTCTGCAGTGTTGAAGCACAATAGGGGCTGTAATGTTTTCAAATTCCTCGCAGGTCATTGATGCCTGGAAATGGATTTCCTGACCAAGTGCAAAACCACCGTGAGACATGGTGAATTGATACATTTCACTTTTAAGCAATTCCGGTGATACCTCTGGGAACAGCATGTCGTGGAGTTGGTTGCCAACAGAAATACGGTCGCTGTTTCTTGCAAGCTCGTATAACTCTTCCAAAGTCGGTGGGTAAAGTTTCAGTATGTCCGGGTCGCACACTAAGGGCAGCCCGCTAAAAATCCATACTTTGGAAATCCGACTATCCAGTGCCGCCAACTGATAAGCATGGGGCGCGCCCGCAGAAATACCAAACAGCTCACACTGAGTTATTTCAAGGTGATCCAGTAACTGCTGATAGAGTTTTGTGATGTCTCGATAGTGTTCAAATTCAACGGGGGAAGCATTACCGTAACCCGGGCGGGTAACGCTGATCAGCCTTCGATTATGAGAGCTAAAAAACGCCCCCAGTTGGTCCAGCTTTGCGCCGCCCAACAATCCATGAAAAGCAACGACCACAGGGTGCGATTTGTCTCCATAGTCGCCATATTCGAGGTGGTGGCGACCATCGTAGCAATAAAGTGAAGTACTCATTGTCCTAATCCTTTATTGAGCCAAATCGCTGGTATCAACGCTCGCTTTTCAGTAAGCCATAAATGGCGTGATCAACAATTCGGCCGTTGAGATTTTCATTGCGTCTTATTATGCCTTCCAGCTTCATTCCAAGCCTTTCCGCGACCGCGCGGCTTGGTTTGTTTTCTTCAGCCGCATGTAGCTGAACCTTTTCCAGTTGATAGTCGTCGAAGGCGATGTCGATGAGGGTCTGACATACTCGTGTCACGATGCCATTTCCCTGCGCCGATTCGGCGATCCAGTATCCCAGTTTGGCTTTGCTCAAGTTGTTATCTATGTTGAAAACAGAGGCGTTTCCGACCAGTTCACCTTGAAATAGAATGGCACAGCTCAGCGACTCACCTTCTGCGTAGCTCTTTAATGAAGAGCGAACGAAGTTGAGGAAATCCTCTTCTGAGTCACAATGTGGTGGCCACGCCAGCCATTTTGAAAGGTACTCCAAGTTTTCATTGCGTAGCCTGAGATAATCAGCTGCAAATGAGGGTTGCACCAGTGCTAGCTGAATGTCCTTATCTATTTCTTTTGTAAACATATACTCAACTCAAAATCCTTCTTTTCAGACAAGGTATCGAATCTTTATAGGAAAGACAATGCACTTCACGTGGTATTAATTTTATTGAGTTTTTCTGAGAGCAAAGGGGAATCAAATTCGAACTCGGTATCGGCAACCGCGCCTTCCAAATCTACTTGAAAGGTCGCACCTGAAAGAGGGAGTTGCTGAAAATCTGACTCGCCCATTTCGTAGCTTGCCGTGGTGACGGCGAGCTTGTCATTACTGATAAAAGTACATCGGGTTGCGTGTTTAACGGGAAGTTGGATTCGCTGGAAAGGCTGACCTGTGTGGCGATAGGTTGAGATAAGACCCGCGTCCCAGTGGCAGATATAGAGCGTGCCATTGGC
The DNA here is from genome assembly GCF_000222685.1 of Vibrio nigripulchritudo ATCC 27043. Taxonomy (GTDB): domain Bacteria; phylum Pseudomonadota; class Gammaproteobacteria; order Enterobacterales; family Vibrionaceae; genus Vibrio; species Vibrio nigripulchritudo. The sequence goes on from NZ_AFWJ01000223.1 coordinate 92,281, forward strand.
ATCCACTTTTAAACCATCAGGCATGCCATCTTCATCAGGTAATTTCACGATAACTTTTTTGTTCAGTACCTGTGTCCAGCTTGAATCCATTTGGTACTGATACACTTCGCGCTTAAACATATTACTGACGTAGGCAAGGTGTCGCTTTTTATCGAAAGCGATACCATTGGCGACCGAAAACCCTGCGTCTATTTTGGAAAGGCTTAGCGTCTGTCTGCTGAGGATAAATAACCCTCCGTCGGGGGATTCCAGCTCTTCGCTGTTCATGGTTCCGACCCACAGATCGCCCGCTGGGCTGACAACGCCATCGTTAGGTCGCGAAGTTGGAAAGTGCTCTACCGGATTGGCGATATATTGATGGTATTGGAAACCCTCATCCATTGCGTAGATGCCTATTTTAGTTACCGCTAGCCAGCCCGAAGGCTTCAGTTTTGCTAGTGCGGTAACGGGCAGGTCTACGCGGAATTGTGTGGTCTGTTTACTCTTTAGATTGAATCGATAAATAGAATCGGATTCCGCATCAACCCACAGAATGCATTGGTCAATGCACACAGGTGACTCACCGATGATGCATCGGGTATCGTCCAGAACAGAATAATTCATGGTTAATTATACCTTTAGAAAAAAGGCACCAGAGCTCTGGTGCCTAACAAGGAAGGGAAGGATCAGTTAGAAAGGCGCAGTCGGGCTGCTGCCCAGTCTGCATGGTCGTGACCAATCCCATCGCCAGCACCTGTCACTTTTAAGGTGAGTGACGTTGCTGTTGAAGGAATGGCTATGGTTACCTGGTCTGCACTGCCTCCGCCCGTCAGAGTCGAACTCTGGAACATTTGAGTGCCATCGATTTCTACTTTGAAGATGACCGAGCCCCGATTACCAACTTCATCGTCTACCCCAATGACGGCACTGAATTGGTTATAGGTGCCCGCATTGAACTGATAGGTCACCACAGATTCAGCGTGAACGCCCAGTCCTTTTTCGAAGGTTTGACCATCTATGGTGATGGTGTTGCCATCCGCACTGCCCTGTTCTCCATTGGAACGGTTTTTCTCAATCGGCCCCCACCCGTTAGTTGAAGAGGATTCTGGCAGATCACTCAGGTAAACGTAGCGGGAAGGGTTAGTCAGAGCTATTTGAGTTCGGAACAGGCTGCCGTCACCGGGATCTTCCGGATGTTGCCAGTTAGTTCCGCCATCTGGGTCATACGCAAAACCGATTCCTGAGGTTGGTCCGCTGCCCCCTTTACCGTTACTGATACGCAGCTCAAAGCTATGCCACCCGGGGTTCAGGTTCAGGTTTTCGGTGGAAACGACATCTCTCCAATGCTCACTTCTCAGCACCAGAACGCCATCTATCCAGAGACGGGTTTTATCGTCGATATGTTCTCTGAAAGAGATATTGCCGTCGGCATCGTAGATGTATCCGGTGTATATTTCGGTTGTATTTCCAGCAATGCTGTCTTCAGTTTCGCTCAAATTGATAGTCACGCTGGTTCTCGGGTTAACATCACTCACGTTGATATTCCCGGAAACCGTGCCGTAGTAGAGACCGATAACAGAAGGTGACTCCACTTTTTCTCTCAACTTAGCGTCTGCCCAGTCAGCATGGTCGTGACCCACTCCGTTTCCGCCATCTTTGACCACCAGTTTCAGTTCTCCATGGTTGTCATTGATGGGCAAAATGACAGCTTGAGTTGCGCTGCTTCCGGTGAGCACACCACTCTGGTAACTCAGCACGTCATCCAGATAAATTTCAAAGGTGACTGAGCCTCGGTTACCCACTTCGTCGTCCACACCTATTGCGGCTGTGAACTGGTCATAATCCTTCTGAGATAAGTCATAGGTAATTTCAGAATGAGCATGGACCCCTAAACCCTTCTGATAGGTTTTCCCGGCAAGACGGATTGGGGAACCATCTCCTGAACCGGACTCACCATTACTCTGATCCTTTTCGATTGGTCCCCAACCGTTGTCAGAGCTGGTTTCGGTCAGATCGCTCAGATAGTCGTACTTTGGTGGTGCGGGAGGCTCAGGCACCAGAATAGGCGGACCACCGTATTCAATTTGCTGGAGATAAGCGACAATTTTCGCTCGTTCAGCTGAGTCGGATACCGTGTGCTGGCTTCCAATCTGGAGTGCCTCATCCAGCGTTGCGGCTTGCCCGTTGTGGTAATACGGAGCGGAATCCCAGAGTCCAATCAAGGTTGGCGTTTCAAAGCCCACCCCTGCCAGTGGCTGGGAAATCCCTTGCCCCGAAGATGCCTGAATAGTGCCCACATCATGACGTTGAAAGTCTGTGAGGTAGCCTCCGCTATGACACGAAGCACAACCTTTGTCTTTGAAAAGCTGTCTACCCGCTAGCGCTTCTTTCGTCATTCCTCCTCTCGCGGGTCGATATGGACTTTTAGGGAATTGATTTAAGCTGGTAACGTAGAAGGACAGGTTATCCAGATCTTCGCTCAGACCCATTTTAGGCTGACCGAGTGGATCTTCGACATCGCTAAACAAGCTGTCATCAATAAATCCTCGACCACCAAAGGCAGAGCGAATGTCATTCTCGAAGTCATGAATTTCATCGAAGTTGGCCGTCCAATGAACTCGTCCGTGACCTAACCCTGTTCGCCCAACCAACGGAATGGTGTTGCGCAGCCCCTCTCCGCGATCTGTGAAGTCCCACACTCGTGCATCAGAGTCACCACCGGTGTGACAACTTGCGCAGGAAAGATAACCATCCTGAGTCATTCTGGCGTCGGCGGCGTTGTGGAAGATCTGTTTCCCTGCCAGCACTCTGGGGTGCAGAGATTCGTTGGCGACAGTCGTGGTTTCTGCGACTCGGGTGATGTCGCCCAGATGACTTTCAAAGTTGCTGACGTCGTAAACCACCACCGAACGAGACAAGAACCCATGAACAAACAGGTGATTGCCAGATTTAACCAGTCCAACTGGCGCTTTTCCGCTGTCTGCCAGTTCATTGACCCGACTCAGGTTGTACGCGTCACGTATTTCAACGCTGTTTTGCCCTTCAATGACGATGTACGCGTAGTCACCCAAATCACTGAACTGAATCGCTTTAGGCTGCGCTCGGTTATCAATATCTAGCTGAGCGCTGGTTAACTCTTGGTTAGTGTTCAAATCGATCTGAGAAACGATGGCCCGGATTGTGGTTTCGAAGGTCAATGCTTTGTCTTCATTGCCTTCATTGAACTCCCCTCGATCGACGTTGGCTTTGTTTGACGGTATCCAGGCTTTACCACCATCAGGAGAAATGGTGATGGCATTCAGGTAATTCGGTATCCCCCGGCTGCGGTCTGGTCCGTCGATGGTGCTGGTGTCTTTTGCCAACTGAATCACTTGCCCAACTGACATCCCATTGAGGTTAACTTCTACCACTTCAGCGTGGCTCTGCGGAGAGATAAAGCGCGTGATGTAAGCTGTATCGGAGTCGCTGTTGATGGCAATGCCTCTGGCAGAGTGACCCACCACCACTTCATCCTGAACGGCTCCGGTGGATGGGTTGAGTTTGAGCAATTTGCCGCTGGCGAGAAGCGTAACAAAGGCTGCACTTCCGTCAGGCGCAAATGCGACACCATAAGGCTGGGAAGCTCGCGGCAGCGCAATGTCCCTCACTTTGCTGCCCTGAGCGGTGAGCACAGTGATGGAGTCGTCACTCTGGTTGGTCACCCAGATGTGCCCATTAGGTGCGATGTCCAGCGTCCTTGGTCTGTCACCGACAGGGGCTTCCCACACTTTGCTAAACGGGCTGTTTGCAGAAATGGCGGTGACGGTGTCGTTATCTTCGTTAACCACATACACCTGATTTCCTGACTGACTGATCGTGGAAGCGGTGACCGGAGGTGTAGACGTTGGTGGATGATAAGCGGTGACACGCCTGGTGTTAGAGGAGCTGAAGTTGGACTCCCGCACAGTCACAACAGGTTGCCAGTGACCGGGAGAGGTGTAGGTATGGCTAACAGCAGACTGGGTAGAAAATGCCGTTGGTGAACTGCCGTCGCCAAAATCCCAGGAATACTCCAGTGTTCCGTTTCCTATGGCGTTGGCACTGGCGCTTAGGGTAATGCTTTGCCCAACCTCTGTAGACGACGGAGCAGAAATGGTCAGGTTGTGTGACTGAACATTTCCCGTTGAAAACAGATACTGCTGTTGTGGCATCGCGTTACCTGCAAAGTCTTCAATACCGTCAAGGGTGACCACATACGTCTGGTTGGTATCGAGGTTCTGACTCGGGCTAAAGTGAACAAAACCCAGATTGACACTGTATGTGCCGCTCAAAGGAGTATTGTCACCGAACTTAGTGACTTTGAATGAGTTGCTGTTGACCGACTCCATCAAAACGCTGTCAGACAGCGATATCCCGATTCGGCTTGTCACAGGTACGTGAGACTGTTCGCTGGCGGGCAGGGCACGAGTTAACGTAGGCGGCGTGGTGTCTTTGTCGGATTGCCATGCGATAAGCCCGCTACCGCTACCATGATCGTTACCCACCCAGACCATGTTCCCGAAAGCGAACACTTGTCCGTGGTCTGTGTCAGACCCAGTCGCATTTAGAGACCCCTTACCTAAACTTGAAATGTTATTGATATCAGAGACGTCTAACACCGAGATATCGTCCTGATTTCCCAGCATTAAGCGGTTGTCCTGAAGGTTACAGTAAAGGTTTACAAACCCGCTTTCAGAATCGCTCAACAGCGTGAATGGATTGGTGGTGGTGTCATAGATTCGGAGCTTGTCGCCCGCGCTTCTCGCACCAAAAAAGGCTCGTTTCCCATCCCAGCAAGAGGCGTAATAGGTTTCTGGAAGGCTAGAAAGGGTTTTGGTCAGAACCGGGTTTTCCGGATCATCAATATTCAGAATCGAGAACCCGCTGCGGTTATTCATACTAGACAGATAAAGCTCATTCCCGAGCGCGAATATCGGTCCCACAGTAAAGCCACCCAGTTGATTGGTTGGCACGGTTTTCACCACGTGTGGGTTATCAACATCCGAAGTATCTACAATGGTTAGCCCTGCGTTCCCTCGTGCGACGTAAAGGTAAGGTGCCTGCCAGAAGAGTTGCCAGGACACATTGTTGTAATCACCAAAGTTAACGCCGGATATCGCAAGCTTACTTCGCTGAACCGGGTTGTTTACGTTACTCCAGTCCCAGATTTCAATGCCTCGTCCGGTTTGTATTGCGATAAGGTGGTTTTCACTTAACCCAAAAGAATGAGGTTCACGAAAATCGCGGGTTCGAAGACCATCTCCGGTGCGATTGGCGTTGGAGGTATCAGGTTCGTAAATTTGCTTCACTAAGCTGATACTGCGTGGATTGGATACATCGAGGGCGATCCATCCCCCCGGAGCCTGACCACTATCAGGGGCGAAAATGCCGACCATATAGCCGTTGAGCATGGTCATCACATTCACACCAAAGTGCTTTCTTCCGGGATAGTCGGGTGGGAGGATATTGGTGGTATCGTCAACAGAGGGGGTGGATACCTGGGTGAAAACTTCACCAGAAGAAAACTGGACGTTTCCAAGCCCCGGTCCCTGTGCGGCCAAAGCCCCTCCTGAAAATAGAAAGAAGGTGCTCAATGCGGCAAAAAGCGCATTGGCACATTTCGTTATAAGCCGTCTGGATTGTGTTTCCCTACGACCAGAACTCGAAGGTTTCATAACTCGAATTCCTCATTCCTGTATTGAATTCTGTGGCTTTTTAACTCGGGTACAGAACCTAAAGTTAAAAACCACGCCAGTGTAAAAAGGTGTAACGACCCACTTTGTTGTTCTGATTTTTATTGTTTTGCAGGTTCTGTTACTGAGTAATGCTAAGGCTCCTTATTGCCTTGTGGAGAGGTACCAAAATGGTTGATCCAATCCGACACTTGCAGATAGCGGTCGTAACGTTTTTTTAGCGTCGCCTGATGAGTAGGTTCAGGCGTAAACACCTGCACCGGGCTTCGCATCGCTTTAACTGCCTCTTCAAAACTTAAAAATTGCCCCGTAGCATGCGCTGCAGCCATAGCCACACCTTTGGCACCGGCTTCGTTGCATTGAGTAATGTGAATATCGATATTGAGTACATCAGCAAATAGCTGGCACCAGAACTGGCTTCTTGCTCCGCCACCGGAAAGCAGAGCTTTGGTAAACCCTATGTTGGCTGTGCGGAGTTTATTTACATGTTCCAGATGCCCGAAAACAACGCCTTCATAGACGGCGTAGAGCAGGTGGGCTTTTTTATGCCAGCCAGCCAGATCAAAGAAATTGCCTCGGGCTGCTCCGCTATCGCCAGAACCGTATAGATAGGGGTGAAACAAGGGAAGGGTTTCGCTGATTTCGACGCTTTCCACAAGCTGATTGCAAAGCTCAAAAATGCTTTCACCAGCGTTCAGCTGCGCCTTCTCAAACTGGAAAAATTCCTGCACAAACCACTCCAGATTTGAAGCTGAGGTGGCGCTGCTCTCAATCGCCAGATATCGGTTGGCTGGAAACAGACAGGTCATAAAGAGCCGTTTATCCGGGATTTTGTTGGTGACAACCTGATTGATGCTCCAGGTGCCGGTCACAATAGACGCATCATTTTCATCCCAGACACCTGCGCCCAGCGCACTGGCGATAACATCTATCATGCCTGCAATAACCGGTGTTCCAGCATCCAATCCCGATTGTTCTGCCGCCTGGGTAGACAGCTTTCCGATGATCTCGTCACTGTGGACTGGTGTAGGGATGGCTTCGATGATTTCCTGGATATCCAAGAGCGTTAGGAGCTCTTTGCTCACCTGATGGCGAGGAAAATCAAACAGTCCAGATGCACTGAGGTCGCTGTAATCCGTGAACTGCTCTCCTGTCAGGCAGAAGTTGAGGTAGTCTTTGCAGAAAAACACATTACCAATCTGGTGATAGGTTTCGGGCTGGTTTTGCTTGAGCCAGCTCAGCAACGTTGCGGTTTGCGATGCCCACACACCCTGCCGGTTTAACTCTCGGATTTCTGCTATTTTGTCGCCCGACTGAATGTCTGCCACCAGATCCGTTGCCCGGCTGTCGAGGGATTGAATGCCAAGCAACGGCTGGTGGCGTTTATCCAGTAAATAAGCGCCATTACCATGACCGCTGACGCCTATTGCGATGATTTGGTCGCCACTTATCCCTGTTTCTTTGAGTACCTGCCGTATAACCTCACAGCACTGCTGCCATAGCCTGCTCATATCCAGCTCGGTATGTCCGGGATGAGGGAAAAGTGTTTCGATAGTGCTGGCATGTGAAGCCAGCTCGACCCCTTCCATATCCAGAAGCGCGGCTTTTATCGCGGTGTTTCCGCAATCCAATCCAAGGATGTAGCGACCCATATTTTGTTCCTGCTAGCGTTGATAAATGCCCAGTGCGTCATTAACCGAAGCGTTATCGTGGATCATTGCCATTAATGCTTCGACCACCTTTGCAGGGTTGGGGTGTTGGTAGATGTTGCGTCCGTAAACCATGCCAAGCGCTCCCTGATCCAGCAGCGCACGGGCTTTGGAAAAGACGCTCTCAATGTCTTCTTTGCCACCGCCGCGAACCAGAACCGGACAGCGGGCCGCCTCGACCACTTTGTGGAAGTCGTTCGCATCGCTGGTGGGGTCGGCTTTGATGATGTCTGCGCCCAGCTCTCTTGCTACCCGAACCAGAGTCACAATCTTCTCGCAGTCGCCGTCCACCATGTATCCGCCATTGCCCGAGTTGGGCTGCATCACCAAAGGTTCAATCATCAATGGCATGCCGTATTTTTCGCAGTCGAGCTTGACCTTACTGATGTTTTCAATGCACTGGCGAAACAGATCTGGTTCATCTGGCAACATGAATAAGTTGACTACGACACAAGCTGCGTCCATCTGAACGGCCTGCAATACAGGATCCTGATGGTTTTGCAGCAGTGCCCACATCACACGATGACGTTCGGCATTGTAGGGGTTGCCAAGATCTATCCTCATCACCAGCGCTGGCTTGTCTTTACCCTCGATGTTTTGAAGCAGGTCAGACTGCCCATAAGTCATCTGAATGGCGTCTGGCCTGGCATCGGCGAGCTGTTTTACGACCGAAGCCATGTCTTCAAGACCGTCCAGAAAGGTTGGTTCATTACAGACTCCGTGATCGATGGCCACGTCCAGACATCGACCGTGGTTCATCAATCGTTTCAGTCTTACTTTTTTGCTCATATACATAATGCGTTCCTTGCAAGTTGAGGATAAGTGTCGGTTAGCGCCTCAGTTGGCGTTAGCTGTAATCCGTTGTAAAAGTTGAGGCTGTCTATTGTGGCTTGATGCATCTGCATCTTGGTCTGGTCATCCCAGTCAAGCGTGTCTGCCATCAAGGTGATGATCTCGCAGAGAGAGGCATCTGAAATAAGCCCTTCGATAGCGATGGAAGTGCGCCTTTGAATTAAATCGAGCGGGTGGTGAACGTATTCGTTCTCTATTAAGTAGATCAGCTCTTGTTCTGTGTACTGAGGCAGAGTCGATAGCGCCTTTTCCGGCGATGTCATAGCGCTTAACATGGCTTCGCATTCTGTGCCATAGCGTGTAAGAAGACGTTCCACCATAGGTCGAGAGGTAAACGGCTGCACGCCTAATCGGTCAAGATAATCGGAGTGTTCCTGAGCACTTTCAGGAAAGTTCTTCCCGCCGCCGATGCGAAGCGACTGAGTGGAGCGAAGGCGCGGCTTTCCTAAGCTTTCTAGCACCTTATCTGTAACCTGTTCTGCAAATGCCCGAAAGGTTGTCCACTTCCCTCCCACCAGTGAGTAGCCGGTGAGTTTGCCATCAGCGAGTTTGTCTTCTCGTATCTGGTGGCTTCGGGGGATTTGCCCTGCGGTTGCCTTGCTTGCGGTCCCCAAAGGGCGGATGCCGCTGAACTGATACAAAATATCCGAAGGCTCAATTGAGATGCCGGGGAAGATAAAAGAGACCGACTCGATAATGTAAGCCACTTCCTCTGGCGTGCAGTAGATACTGTCTGGCTCCGAAACCGGAATGTCGGTTGACCCGATCAACACTTTTCCGAGATAAGGAAACATGATGCAGACTCGGTTCTCCTGATTCTCGTAGTAGACCATGTCCCCTTTGAGCGCTGCCAATAGCTCTGGGTGATCAACAATAATGTGCGACCCTTTGGTATTACTCAGGTAGGAGGTAGGATGACCTCCCTGCTGGTTCACCTTGTCAATCCACGCCCCTGTGGCATTGATCAGTTGAGTGGTGGTCACGCAAATCTGATGACTGCTGATGGTGTCCGTTAACTGAATTTCGCCGTCTGGCAAAAGTTGGGCATGAACGTAATTTAGCGCATGAGTATTGCCTTGCAGGGCATTGGCTTCTTTGACCAGCTCTATCGCAAGCCTCTCTGGAGCGCTAATCCAGGCATCGTAATAGTTGGCGCAGTATTTCACTTCTTGGGAAAACTGTGGCCAGCGAGTTTCTGTCGCTTTATGGCTTAACATGCGATGAGGTGGCAGCACCTGATCGTGGCGAGTAAACAGGTCATAAAGCCCCAACCCTAACTTCACAATCAGTGCTCCACGTTCTGAGGTGGGGCGCTCGAACCCTAAAAATCGCAGCGCCGCCGAAGTAATGCCTTTGGAAATGGAGGTTAAGGGAATATGAGTTCTTAACGGATGAACACAGTGCGGAGCGTTCTCTAGCAGCCGATTGCGCTCATACAAAGACTCTTTGACCAAATCGAATTCCGCATTTTCCAGATAGCGAAGCCCACCGTGAATCATTCTTGAAGGCGCGGCGCTGGCTTTACTGCAAAAATCGTCTTTTTCGACCAGCAGAACCTTGAGCCCCTGCAAAGCAAGATCCCGATAGGTCGCGATGCCGTTGATACCACCGCCTATGACTACGGCATCAAAGTGCGCTTTGTTCTCAATAGATTCCAGTGGGCGACGGTTTACCTTCATGCTCCCCCCTACGCGCTCTGATGAATGCCAGACAGGTTACGATTCACCGCAGAAGCAATCAGCGAAATGACGTCTTCAGAGAGTGTCAGTTCTCCTGCTCTGGCGTTTTCCTGCGCCTGTTTCGGGTTGCGTGCGCCGCAGAGGGCGTAGGTAATTCCTGGCTGAGACAAAGTCCATGCAATCACCAACTGAGCAACAGAAACGCCATGGTCGTCTGCTATGGGACCGATTTGCTGGCAGAAGCCTTGAACAAGCTGGCGGTTTTCCTGAGAAAACCAGGGATCCGATATCCTTTGATCATCGCCACTGAACTGTGTCTGGGCAGAGATTTTTCCAGAAAGCAGCCCTAATGCGAGAGACGAATAGCTAAGGCAGGAAACCTGAGAGTTTCGAGCATGCGGCAGTAAGCTCTGCTCCAGTGAACGATCAATCATGTTATAGCGTTCCTGAATGGCGTCGACCGGACCGTATTTTTGGTATTCCTGAAGTTGTTTAAGAGAAGCATTGCTGATCCCGATAGCGCCAATACGCCCCTCTTTTTTGAGTGCCAGCAGTGTACTCATGGTTTCCTCAATGGCGGTGGTATCGTCCTGCCAGTGGGTTATGTAGAGGTCGATGTAATCGGTTTTAAGGCGACGCAGGCTTTGCTCAAGTTCGTAGCGAATCGATTCTGCACCTAAGTAACGGTGAACCTGCTGTCCTTCTTCTTCAAAAAAGTGGTTGCCCTGTTGAGTGTGCCAAACTAAGCCGCATTTGGTGGCGAGCACCACTTCTTCGCGTCTGCCTGAAATGGCTTCTCCAACCAGTTCCTCTGAGCGACCCAATCCATAAGCGGGAGCGGTATCAATCAGAGTGACACCGGCATCCAGTGCCGCACGTATGGCATCAACCGACTGCTTTTCATCGTTGCCTCCCCACATCCAGCCACCCATGGCCCAGGTGCCCAACCCGATCACCGATGCGTCGATGTCGGTTGTTCCGAGTGTTCTTGTCTGCATTTTTTAATCCTTTAAATCATGTGTTCCAGCACTTGTTTGGCGGTGTTTTCATCGGAGATTAATGTATTGATGAAATTGCCATTCAGTGCGGCGAGAATCGGCACAACCTTGCTTTCACTGGCTGCAATACCAATTCTCATCGGGACATTTCTCAGCTCTTCCAAGGTGAGCCCAACCAGCTTTTCGTTCAGCCTGTCCATGCATGACGCGCCCTTTACATTGATAAGGTGAGCCAGCATTTCGCCTTCGCACAGGTTTGCCCGTATCTGGGCGCATTCCTCTTCCGACATGTTTCTTCTTAGGTCGAAGTAGCTTTCCGAACCGGTCGCCAGTGCACCCACGCCAACCAATGCAATGTCGGCGTTTCTGGCCAGGTCGAGTACTTCCTTGCAGGTTTGCATTCCCATGAGTACATCCCGATCTTCTCGGGTATCGGCAAAAAGAGGGGCGTGAAGCTGGTAAGATTTTCCTCCCAGCTTTTCTGCCAGTGAGTAAGCGAGGTGATTTACATCGGTGAAATACTTCCCCTGAACCCCTCCGGTGGCGGGCACAACCGTGACTTTGTAGCTGCGAGTTGGCTTAATGACTTCCACCAGTGTGGATATGGCTTTACCCCCACTGACGCAAATCACGTCGCCATCGCGCAGGCGGTTGAGCAGAAGTTCGGCGGCGGTTTCCGCCACAAACTTGAAATTCACACTTGGGTCGGTACTCACCGAGGCACTGAGTGTGGCGTCTAGCAGATTGGTTTTTTCCACCAACTGGCGCTCGTATTCCGCGACATCGGCGTGTTCGATGTTCAGGTTGATTTCCACCAAACCATCTTCCCGAGCGCTGCGGATAATGCGGTTGACCTTCGCGGCAGACAGAGAAAGGTATTTCGAGATGTCTGCCTGACTTTTGTTTTCAAGGTAATGGAGTATCAAAACCTTGCGCACCAGCCAGTCCGCTTCGCGTTTAGCCTGTACTGATTTGATGTTTGAGACGCTAGCCATCTGCTCCTCCTTAGCTCGGTTTCTTGTTAAGGATGTGGTCGACGGCAACGGCAAACAGCAGGATCAAGCCTTTGATGAAGTCCTGCCAGTAGACAGAAACATTCAGCAGAATCAGAGAGCTTGAGACTACGCTGAGAAGTGCGATGCCGAGAATAGCCCCCAGTACGGAACCCTGACCGCCGTTAAAGCTGGCTCCACCAATGACAGCTGCCGCGATGATGTTCAGTTCCAGCCCGACGCCGAAGTTAGGGGTCGCCGCACCAAACTTAGACATGTAGATGATGCCTCCAAGCCCGCAAAGTGCAGAGCAGAGCACGGTGACCCAAAGCTTGACCTTGTTGGTGCGAATGCCCGAATACTCTGCGGCTTTTTCATTGCTTCCGGTGTAGAAGACTTTGCGAAACGCCGTTGCATTTCGGAGCAGGTAATCGGATATGGCGACCACGACTAAAAAGATAATGATTGAGAAGGGAACCCCGTACAGCGTGCCCTGACCAATGAACTTAAACTCAGGGGGAAGGGTAAAAAGCGAAATGGGGGTGCCCTGTGTAATGATCATGCTGGCACCGCGCGCAAGCCCCATGAATGCGAGGGTGACAATAAAGTGGTGTAACCCGATTCGGGTCACGCATAGCCCCATCAGATAACCGATTCCCCCCGACATCACTATCGACGTCAGGCTGGCTAACCAAGGGTTAACGCCGAGAATAAAAAGCTTGGCTGCAAACACCATTGCCAGGCACATAACCGCACCTACCGACAAGTCAATGCCTCCGACAATGATCAACATGGTCATACCCACAACCACTATGCCCTCAACTGAGAACGACAGCAGCATGGCTTTCATGTTGGCCCAAGTTAGAAAATAAGGTGACGCAAAGCTCATGGTGACAAACAGCGCCACAATGATCAGAATTAAGGTAAATTCGCGCATGTTCTTTGTTCGTGAGAATAGATTTCTGACTGCGCTTTTTGATTGAGATTCCATGCCTTTATTGGCTGTTAAATTGTTGTCCATACTTTTTCTCCGCACTTGAGCGGGCCTCGTATTAGCAAGCAGCAACGTGCTGTTGAGTAACGCCCGATGCCAGACGCATGATGTTCTCTTCTGAAATTTGACTGGCGGTAAGCACGCCCGCGTTTCGCGATTCGCACATCACCATGATGCGGTCGCTAAGACCAATGACTTCAGGGAGTTCTGAAGAGATGACAATGATGGCGACTCCCTCGTTGGCGAGCCTTCGAATCATCTTGTGGATTTCGGACTTCGCGCCAACATCGATGCCACGGGTCGGTTCATCCATAATGATGACCTTGGGTTTCACCGACAGACTTTTGGCAATCGCGACTTTTTGCTGGTTGCCACCACTGAGCGAGGAAACCGGCGCTGACATACCACTGGATTTGAGATTCAGTTCGTTGGTCAGCCGCGTGGCCTGTTCGTCTTCAAGGTGATGCTGGATAAAACCGCGTCGTGAGACCTGATCAGGGTTAAGGGCGGAAACGTTGGATGCGATTGAAAGCTCCAGAAAGACGCCGTTTTCTTTGCGATCTTCCGAAAGATAGACAATGCCCGCTTCGATGCCGTCCTGATAACAACGGATGTCCAGTGTTTTGCCTTTGTAAGCTACATCACCACTCTGCTTCGCCTGCAATCCACAAATGGCTTTGACCATTTCAGAGCGCCCGGAGCCTATCAGCCCTGAGATGCCAAAGATCTCTCCCTGATGCACGCGAAAGTGGATGTCTCTGAAGTATCGATTGTCCGACAGGTTTTTCACCGAAAGCAGAGTGGGGTTATGTTCTACATCTTCTGCGCATTTTTCGGGGTAGAGATTGGTTAGCTCGCGTCCCACCAAATCGTTGACCACCTGCTCAGGGGTGGTGTTGCTGGTGGGGTAGCTCACTACCAGATTGCCGTCTCGGAACACTGTGACCTGATCGCAGTGTTCAAAGATCTCCGCCATGCGGTGGCTAATGTAAATAATGCTGATCCCTTTTTCTTTTAGCTGATGCATGATCTGAAACAGGATCTTCGATTCGTTCTCGGTCAGTGCTGCTGTTGGCTCGTCCAGGATGAGGATATGGCAGTCGAGCGTCAGGGCTTTGGCAATTTCGACCAGTTGCTGATTCGAGATACTGAGTTCGCTCAACAACGCATTTGGGTCGATATCTGCCAGTTGCGAAATCGCCGCTTTTGCCTGCTCTTTCAGCGCTTTGTAGTCCATAAACCATTTTTGCGATGCGCTGGTTTTTGCCATTAAGATGTTTTCAGCAACGGAAACGTCCGGGCAAAGGGCAATCTCCTGATGAACAAAACCGATGCCTTTGCGCTGCGCTTCCAGTGGATCGGCGATGCGTGTTTTCTTACCGTTCAGATAAATGTCGCCTGAATCTGGCTGATAGATCCCATCAATAATCTTCATCAGGGTAGACTTTCCGGCGCCGTTTTCTCCCGCCAGGGCGTGGATCTGACCGGGCATCAGGGTAAAACTGACGTCTTCCAGAGCAACGGTTTTCCCGAAGGTCTTACGTACGTTTCTGATTTCCAATACCGGTGTAACTGATGTAGCTGACATAGGTATCTCCTGTGTAGGCTGGGTACTTTTGTTTTTGCCCGAACAGATCACGACTCCTTTTGCTGATCTGTTCGGGAAGGCGACTTATGCTGTTATTCGTTGATGCCTTTTGTACCGCGTTTTTGTAGATACTTATCCCAGTAGAAATCGTCTGCGTTCTCTTTGGTCACAATGGCGAAACCATTGTCGACAAACGGTACTCCCATTGGGTTGTAACCAGAGCGTTGGTAGTCGTTCATCGGGTCGATGAGGTTGGAGTGCGCCGCAAGATAGAGCAGCATCATGCCCATGTAACCCTGCATACCCTGATTAGGGTTGACCGCCCCGAAGACTTCACCCGATTTGATCATGTCCAGAATTTTGGCATTCACATCCGCATTCATAACCCGGATTTTCCCACCCAGTTCTTTTGCAGCTTGCGCAGCGCCCAATGCAGAGGTGGCTTCTGGCATGAATACCGCACCCAAGTTAGGGTTTGCCTGTGCCATCGTCATTACGGCGTTGTATGCCTTGGTGACGTCGGTGTTACTGGCGGCGCGGGATACCAGCTTCATGTCTGGCCATTTTTCTTCCATGCGGGCGATAAAGGCAGCGATACGGCGGTCGTGGTTGTCTTGTCCCGGGTTTTCTAATACCGCGTATTCACCTTTTCCACCCATAGACTCCGCAATGGTGTCGGCTGCGTGGCGACCTTCTGCATAGTTGTCAGACGTAATAAAGGAGACACGTTCACTGTTTGGTGAGTCAGCGGCGAACGTCACTACCGGAATACCCATCTCTTTTGCGCGATTGATGGGTTCAATAAAGGGATCAGGATTCATTGGGTGCAACAAAATTCCCGCGGGCTTTTTAGCTAAAACCTGCTCAAATGAAGCTAACTGCTTGTTCACATCGTATTCCGGTGTGCCTGTGTAGACGGTTTTGCATCCCATCGACTTAGCCGCTTGTTTCATCATCTCGTATACGGGAAACCAATACTCAACACCGCTAACCATAACGTTCATGTAGTACGTTTCTCCGGGCTTACATCTGAATGGTTCAGAAGCAACAGCCTGAGTGCTCATTCCTGTCATGGCGACAATTGAGACTGTCGCTACACCGAGTAACTTCTTCATGTTTAAAGAGAATGGGTTGAACCTTTTCATTTAACACTCCTTGTTTTGGGCAATGAATGCCCATCATCGATAAGGTCATGGGGATAAAATTTTTGGCTGAACGAAATTTCAGAAAAGTGAAATATCTTTCAACTGCGTCAAGAATAATCACCCTGTCTGAAGAGTGTCAAAGCTATTTTGATACTAAAAATCTCATTTAATGTTGTTTTTGGTGTTTTCTGTTAACAAAAACAAAACAAATGGGAAGGGGTAATACCTTGTAAATTTAAAGGTTTTTGAATGGTGAAAGGGAGCGCATCAAGTGAATTTTACAGGGTATTAACGAATCGTCTGAAGTGTGATCGGTTTCTAATTATTAAGTCATTTGTCACTTATTGTTTTATTATAACGATACAAAAAGTCTCATTATGATATTTACAATTGCATCAAGTAGAGATTAGTATTGAAAACGATACATTGTGTTTCGTTTTTGTTTGCTGGTTGTTTTGCGGTCTGTTTGCACTGTATGACCCGTTTAGTATCGGGCTCCGGCATGTTTAAAGTAGAAAAAAGGACTTTTGGAATGGTTAATGAAGTTCAACTGCCAAGGATTTTGAAAGTAGGAGCGGGGGCGACCCAACAGACAGCGACATTGCTTAACGATCTTGGATGTCGTTCGCCGCTGCTTATTACCGACAAAGTGATGGTCTCGCTGGGATACCCCAATCAAATAAAAGAGATACTCAAAGAAGTAGGGATCTCATGCACCGTTTTTGCCGATACGGTGCCTGAGCCAACGGTGTCTTCTATCGAACTGGGGGTCGAGGTTTTTCGAAGTGGCGATTTTGATGCGATCATTGCGTTGGGCGGCGGCAGCCCCATCGATTCAGCCAAAGCGATCAATATTCTTGGAACGCATGGCGGCCGAATGCGCGATTACAAGTTTCCGAGGATTGTCACCGAATCGGGTGTCCCGCTAATCGCTATTCCGACAACCGCGGGAACCGGGTCTGAAGTCACGCGCTTTACCATCATTACTGACGATGAAGTGGATGAAAAAATGCTATGCGTGGGGTTGGGTTTCATGCCTGATGCGGCGCTGGTGGATTACAAACTCACGGAGTCTGTACCGCCTCGGGTTACCGCAGACACCGGAATTGATGCCCTGACTCACGCTATCGAAGCCTATGTAAGCCAGAAAGCCAACATGTTCAGCGATGCTCAGGCGACTGCCGCGATGAAGCTGATAGCACCAAATCTGCGTAAGGCTTATCACCAGCCAGATAATGCTCAGGCGAGAGAAGCCATGATGCTGGGTTCCACACTGGCCGGAATGGCGTTTTCTGCCGCTTCGGTCGCGCTTGTTCACGGTATGAGTCGCCCAATAGGCGCATTTTTCCATGTTCCGCATGGCTTATCTAACGCCATGTTGCTTCCTACTCTTACTCAATTCTCCATACCGTCCGCCAAAGAGCGTTACGCCAACTGCGCGCGATTTATGGGTATTGCATCGGAAGAGAGCAGCGATGATGCGGCATGCAATACATTGGTTCAGGAATTAGTTGATATCAACAAAGAGCTTTCTGTTCCTACCATGTCGGAATTTGGTATCGACAAAGAGGAATATTTTTCACTCAGCGAAACCATGGCAGAACAGGCGTTGGCATCCGGCTCACCCGGAAACAACCCACGAGTGCCAGTAAAACAAGAAATCGTTGAGCTTTACCACCAACTATGGGCATAAGGAGACCCCAATGGAACGTGTAGGACACTTTATCAATAACACTATTACTGGAACCCAGGATTCAGATTTTGCCGATGTCTACAACCCGGCAACCGGTGAGAAGATTCTCAATGTGGCGCTGGCTTCTGCCAAAACGACGGAGCAAGCCGTTGAAGCCGCTGAGGCTGCCTTTCCTGGCTGGTCGAAAACCCCTTCAGTGGTGCGTGCCCGAGTGCTGTTTAAGTTCAAAGCACTGGTAGAGAAATACCGTGATGAACTGGCAGAGATCATCACGGAGCAGCACGGAAAAGTATTGAGCGACGCTCAGGGCGAGATCACCCGAGGTTTGGAGGTGGTGGAATTTGCCTGCGGTATTCCTCATGCCCAGAAAGGGGAGCATTCACTCAATGTGGGAAGACAGGTCGATTCACATTCTATGATGCAGCCATTGGGCGTCTGTGCAGGAATCACACCATTCAACTTCCCGGTTATGGTTCCAATGTGGATGTTCCCCATCGCCATTGCGTGCGGGAATACTTTTGTTCTGAAACCGTCTGAAAAGAACCCGACGCCATCAATGTTTCTTGCAGAGTTGCTCAAACAGGCCGGATTGCCAGATGGCGTGTTTAACGTGGTGAATGGTGATAAAACGGCGGTGGATGTACTGCTGACGCATCCAGCAGTTCAGGCGGTTAGCTTTGTTGGTTCGACCCCTATTGCGGAATACATTTACTCCACGGCTTCTGCACACGGCAAACGTTGTCAGGCATTGGGCGGCGCTAAAAACCACATGGTGGTGATGCCAGATGCCGACACTTCTCAAGTTACTAATGCACTAATGGGGGCAGCGTATGGCTCGGCTGGGGAGCGTTGTATGGCGATTTCCGTCGCGGTTTGTGTGGGTGAAGAAGCTGCAAAAAATACGGTGGAATCTCTGTTACTGGCGATATCCAAATTAAAAGTGGGCGCTGGTAATGACAAAGACGAGCCGGATATGGGGCCGCTGATCAGTGCGGCTCATCGCGACAAAGTGCTGGGGTACATTAATCAGGGAATTGAGGAAGGCGCGAAGCTCTTGGTCGATGGCAGAAACTATCAGGTTCCGGGAGCTGAAAATGGCTTCTTTGTAGGACCGACTCTGTTCGACAAGGTCACTAAAGAAATGATCATCTATCAGGAGGAGATATTCGGCCCTGTGCTTTCCGTGGTGCATGTTGAGACGCTTGAAGAAGCGATTCAACTTATCAATGACCATGAGTACGGAAACGGCACGTCTATCTTTACCGAAAGTGGAAGAGCGGCGCGTTTATTCCAGGAAAACGTACTGGTAGGGATGATTGGTGTGAATGTGCCTATTCCGGTTCCGATGGCATTTCACTGTTTTGGTGGCTGGAAACGTTCGATATTCGGACCACTCAATATGCATGGCCCTGATGGCGTGCGATTCTTCACCCGAATGAAAACCGTCACCACCCGATGGCCTGAATCGGAAGGGATGCGAGCCGAGTTTTCCATGCCAACCATGAAGTAGTGGGACCTATACTCAAGTTGCCTCAAGATACTGGATTCAGAGCGACATATTCTGGTTCAATTCAAGGAAAAGAATGCAGCGGAATGACGAGTCCTTTCCAAATTCTTTTCCTTGAATTGGAGCAGAATATGCGCTCCCAAGGGCGAGTTTAACTGACTTTCATACTGCGTTACCGATTATTGATTTAGAACCACTAGATCTTCAAATCGGTGTCTTGCCTGAAAGCCAGTTAATTCTCGCTGAACCAAATATCTTGAGGTGACTTGAGTATATATGCCTCAGAGTCGTGGACCTGAGGCACATTCTGATGTGGAAATGAGGCCACGTCGGTAGGTACATCGGCACCATGGGTATATACTGCCAACACAAGCGAAAGACATAACAGGACATTATGACAGCCAGCAGTAAACGTGAAAAAGGTTCCACGATCCTTAGAGTGCTAGAAATATTGCAAGAAGTGGCTTCCAGCGAGCAACCGCTCTCACCCACGGAAGTCGGAGTCAGGTTAGACATTCCCAAGCCAACCTCTCATCGTATTGTCAACACATTGCTCAAAGAAGGCTGGCTGTATACCGACCTTAAAGGTCAACTGGTTCCCGGTGACCATTTCCACAATATCGCCCTGAATGTGCTTCACACCAGCATTCATAAAACCCATTGGCGCGCCATCCTTGAACGGGTTGCCAAAGAGATGGACGAAACCTGCGGTATTGCCATTCCGGATGGCACCGAGATGATTTATTTCGACGGGTGGAATGCGACTACCCTCTTAGGGTACACATTCCAGTAGGCACTCGCGTTCCCGCTTGGTGTTCTTCTAGTGGCAAGCTGTATCTGAGTAGTTTGCCGGACTCCCGACGTCGCGCCATGTTTAAGCAGTTTGATCTTAAGCCTATGGGCAAAAACTCCATTGTTGGTCCTCAGGCTTTAGAGCAGTCTCTTTTAGGCATTCGGCAAACCCAGATTGGCGTCGACAATGAAGAATTTATGGACGGAATGAACGCCATTTCCGTGCCAATCAAAAGACCGGATGGTCGACTGATTGCCTGCCTGTTCTGCCATGCTCCAATCGCAAGGAAAACCATCGACCATCTTGTGTCTTCGGTGGATAAACTTCGCCAGGCTGCTCAGGAAATCGAATCCGTACTCGCCGCGTTGGAAGAAGAATAGATTCAGTTAAGAGTTGGCATAGAAAAGAATCGATAGGGTATTTCGCTGTTTTTCTTGAGGTGAGTGATGAGTCTGACCGATGAGAAAAGTGTTGTTTTAATTGATTCTTTTATTAATTTAGTGCCAAAAGGTGCAGGTGTAACATTTTCATAGCATCCGATGCAATATAATGATTCCGGCTTTCTTTTGCTCGAAAATCGATCATATCTTGCTGATCGCGCCTTTCGTCAAGCATGCTGTAGCAGCCTACTATTCCTCGTAGCCGGGCTCCTATTCTTCTTTTCCTGATGCTCGGTTACTCTGCTAACAGGAGCTGGAAATTATGCCCAACCAAACCATTAACTCACAGTTGTACCTAGGTGGACTGGCTGAAACCCTGATCAAAGATTTGGGTATCAATCCTTATACCACCGAGATTCACTCCTTTGCCGAATATCTGGACGATTACTCATCAGATGAACTTGAAACCTATGAAGTATTGAGTGGATTTGGTGAGATCAACAAAGGTCTTTACTCGATGAAGACCTCTAACGAGTATTTTTTCGATGAAAACCAACAACCAATAGAAAAAACGGTTGTCGACGTAAGTGCCTTCAAATGGAATGCATTTGGTGTGAAGGAGGCATTACTCATTACCGAAGCAGACATCGCCAACGTGAAAAATATTGTAGATGTGAATGTTCAAATGCTGTCGGATGAGGGTGTTTCTGTGAAAGTTGAACATGCCAAGCGAGGGACAATAACCACGGGCGAGGGAGACGATACGGTTTTCATTTACCCTAAGTCTAATAGCTCACATTGGAGCAACGAGTTCAAAGTCGACCTAAATGGTGGCAACGACTTTCTTGAAATTACCTCTAGAGATTGTGATAACGGGAGGGACCGGGGACCTCACTCTGTGTTTACAGAATGGGAGGTAGATATGGGGACGGGTAATGATACTGTTGACGCCAGTGGTATTGTGGACCCGGTAAGAACCGGACTGAAAAGGCAATTTGAAGGTGGCGAGGGTATTGATGTTATCCAGTTACCGGGAGGTCCCTCAGCTATTCCAATATCAGGTGGCAGTGGTAACCCCTATGATACTTTCCCTAAAACGCAGTTTTCAGGTTTTGAAGTCGTCGTTGGTACCAACCATTTTAGCTATCATCATTACAGACCAAATGCCACTTTTCTGAAGCTAGATGAGGATATATTGGAAGCCAACAAAAGCGGCTGGGGGGTAGGAGCAGATGGGAAAGTATACACAATGCTTTTCCATAAAGTGCATCTAGTCTGGCTTGACGCTTTTACTCATCAAGATACTGACGGTGATGATGATGACTGGGAAATCGACTCTGGTATTCTTGCAAAAGTTGAAGCAGAGACGGAGTTTTCTGCGTCCGACATTTCAGCAATAGAACTTCATACTGACGACGCCGATTATGTCATTCTAACTGCTGATGTCACATTTGATGATTTTTGGGCTTATTAGGTCAAAGATCACCAAATCTACGGTGTTTTATCGATAGCAGGTCATTGGCACAAATCGAATGCCATTGACCTGTTGCTCTGAATCCGTGGCGACAAAGCCGAATTTTTCATAAAAAGGGGCAGCATTAACTGATGAGCGTAAGCGAACTTCACTCTTATCCGTCGAAGAGAGCAGCGCCTCAAGCAATTGTTTTCCTAATCCCTTAGACTGCTTTTTCTTACTCACGAAAATATGGGTGATGTAATTCTTATCCCTCATCGCGCCATATCCTACAATTTCCCCATCTACTGTTAACTTTAAACAAAGGTACTGATCATTAGTCATGGTCTTTTCAACATCGGGAATCACGCTGGCAGTGAAGGTTGTTTTACCTTGTTCATCAAAGTGAGGAAGAATATCTACCCTCGTCACTTCAGCCACTAAATTTACGATGTCTTGAAAATCCGTTGGTTCAACGGGTGAAATATCCATAAAGCCCTCCTTTGCTCTCTCAAGAAAACTACAAATCAGTCATCGAATCAAGTAGTTAAATTATTTTCTTTCTGGCTCAAGCATGCGGATGCCAAACCGAGAGCATAAATACGGATAACGTGATTGATTCTAATGACTGAAAAATGCAAAAAGGATAGCAAATCGAATCAGGGTCACTTTAATAATTACTGATTCATCAATTAATTACGTAAGTTTGCGAGTCATTTATAAAATGTAGATCGGCGAGATTGTGACCTCTTTGACTGGTTGATAGCTTGGGGAAAGAAGTAATCAATTCCAGTCAATTTAGAGGTACAAAACCTATGCAAAGTTTCAAATTAAGACCTTTGTTTGTTTCCACCTTGCTGGCAACAATGACGATCTCTACAGCACATGCGGCGAACTCGGCGTCAACGACGTGGCCCGGTCAGGAAGTAGGCGTACTCACCTACCAACTGAGCGCGGATAAACTCATTAAAACGGGTCCGATTCGCCTTGGACAAATGGATTTCAATATCTCCGAAGCAGAACTCGATCAAATTCGGGCGAGTGCCCCTGATCAGGCAACAGCGGATAAATGGGTTGAGATAGCGATACTGAAGAGAAAGGTATGGCGCGCGCCGTATTCCTTTGTGATTCCAAATGAACGACCGCATTGGGCGATGGCGATGGCACACGCAGCCCAGCTGTTCAAGAACGTGACTGGAATTGATGACCCGTTCCACAGCGCCAACTTGTACGCCGCCAAAACGCTTCAGGAAAGCGCAGTAGGTGCTGACTATGACGCGAAAACTTTCACTTACCCAACACCACCTAAATACAAAGATCAGGATCCAAACCACTCGAATTATGGCATCTGGAGCACCTTGCACAATGGCAGAACCAAACACGACGGTTTCTTCCAGTTAGAGGGTCATATGTATTCCGCGTACGGTGAAATGATGCGCATGTTCCCGAACCGATTCTACAAAGGTATAAAGCCAGACTCCGTCTACAAAGCGGTCGCACCTTATGAGATGACCTCGCCTATTTACAATGCTGTGTTCAAGCCTGAGCCGGGTAAAAATAGCTTTGTTCCGAGTGCCATTGGTGCGTCTTACTACAACATTTTCGCTTACTACATTCTGGCGCGATCTTCTGATGACTTTGGCAACTTTGTAGTCGAATCTAAAGACCCGCTGGCGCTGACCAAGCTGATCTCTGTGGGTTACAACCGTGG
The DNA here is from genome assembly GCF_000222685.1 of Vibrio nigripulchritudo ATCC 27043. Classification (GTDB taxonomy): domain Bacteria; phylum Pseudomonadota; class Gammaproteobacteria; order Enterobacterales; family Vibrionaceae; genus Vibrio; species Vibrio nigripulchritudo. The sequence goes on from NZ_AFWJ01000223.1 coordinate 115,465, forward strand.
ATTAAGTCCAAACAGCATGGCGCTCAACCCGCTTAAGCCTGAGGTAAGAGCCTACTGTGCTTCTCTGGACGTCATTGATGAGTGTTTCGATCCGGAAAACCAAGGTGGATTTGGTACCAGCTACCTCTATCAGGTGCCATACAAAACGGCTGAGCTGAATGACGTAGCGGAAAACAACGGTCCCGGTTACCCCGGTTACTACACCAGCCAAATTGACTGGCCAACGGTCAGCACATATTTAGATGCGCTTGCTCCGCTATACACACCGGAAGAAATTGCTGCAGCTAAAGCATCGTCTAAAGTCGCATTTGATGCCATTGCGAAGCAAGGCAGTATAGATTTTGCCAACCAGTTTGGCGCGGTTCTCGATGCGATTCTGCTGTCGCTACCTGTCGATACTCCGTGGACCCAGCTATGTAAAGCCGACGGTGGTGCTTACGATGCGTTTAACCGTGACGGAACCTTCAAAGGCGTAGAGCACAGCTACCGATGCAAGCCTGAACACATCAGTAAGCCACTGATTTTGGGTACGCGTGTTGGCGACAGAGCACCAGTTGCGAGAGCAGGGGAAGACCAGGTGGTTAGCCACGTTAAAACGGTCACACTGGACGGAAGCCGCTCGTTTGACCCGGACGGAGACGCGATCACCTACGCATGGAAACAAGTTAGCGGAACGCCAATCGCTTTGACTACGCAGGGTTCTCAAGCGAGTTTTGATGCGCCATTGGTGGGTGCGGAAAGTGTTCACACATTCCAACTTGCTGTGACGGCAAATGGCAAAACAGGTACGGATAACGTTATCGTGACTCTGCGCCCGAATCAGGCACCAGTCATTAGCTATAAACCAGTGACCGATATATTTGTCGGCGATACTGTCACGATTGACGCGAGCAAAACCCTCGACCCAGATGGTGATGTGATCAGCTATCGTTGGTCTGGGCTGCCAGACGGTTCGGTTGTCAACACCACCACGCCAACCATTAGCTTCAAAGTGCCTGCTGCGACGACTTACAACATTGAGTTGGCTGCAAGTGACTCCTTCAGTAATACGGCAGTAGCGACGATCCCTGTGCTTGTTGAATTGGTGGACGCAGGTTCGACCTGGGATCCAAACAAGATTTATCAGAAAGGCGATGTGGTTCGTCACCGCAATAAAGAGTACACGGCTCAGTGGCATACAGAGAATGAAGAGCCGGGTGTTGCAGAAGTGTGGTTGCAGACTTACGGTCCTGAAATTACCGAGTGGGATCCGAAACGCATCTATGGCAAAGGTGACCGAGTGCTTTATAACGGAGCAACTTGGGAAGCGAAGTGGTACGCCAACCATGAAAATGTTCCGGGAGTCGATGGCGCTTGGAAAAAGGTATAAGTCTCTGCTTATAGAACTTAATTAAAAACAAAGGGAGCGTGAATCGCTCCCTTTTCTATTTGAATTACGTCAATCCTGCTTGAGCAGATAAGTCAGAATTTCGACCACCTGACTGGGTGATGTCGCCCAAGCTTGCGCCGATGCATCGACTTCTTTTAGCGGATGAATCAGCGCTTCATCATGCAAGGTAATGTACGGCTTGCCATGTGCGGCGCAGTAACCGGCATCAAATGCCGCATTCCACTGGCGATATTTATCGCCAAAACGTATCACCGCCAAATCGCAGTTCTCTATGTGCGTTTTGGTTCGGATAGCATTCACTTTTGCAGACTTATGATCTCGCCAGAACCCGCTTTCTTCCTCTCCCAGTACATCACCCGCTGCATCACTGGCTTCGTGATTCGTCACCGCAGATGTGAAGGTGACATCCAACCCCGCAGCCTTGCTTTGCTCAATAATCTGGTTTCGCCAGTCGGTGTGAATTTCACCTGAAAGATAAACGTTAAAACTCATTGCGCACCCCTGTGTTTACTCCACCTGAGAGTAATTGCTTCTTATGTTGGGTTCGAGTGTACGCTTTTCTCCAAATGTATTCCAAAGGACCTTGCTTAAAGAACCTTAAATACACGTGAGCCAGCACAATCTGAATCGCAGAATAGGCAAGGGCGATATAAACATAATCGATTTGAGTTGAGGTTAAGTGGAATTCCGGGAACATCCACCTCAGTACAATGGCACCAACAATCGATTGGGAGATGTAGAGGCTGAACGCCAGTTTCCCGGGGGCCGCAAACAGATTAATGATGCGGTTGCCATTGGCAACCAGTTTAACCACAATATGCGCGTAAATGAGTGCCACGAAGACCGCAGACACACTGGCAAAAAGTGCGCTGACTTCTGTCGAAGCCGCCGCTAATTGAAGCCTGAGCACCACATCTAGGCCAGTAAAGATCACAGCTCCAATGATAACTTTAATCAGAGCACTCTGTTCGAAACCTTTTATGAAAAACTCACTGCGATATAGATACGCCCCTAGCATCATTAACCCTGCTACCTGCCAGAATACCCAGAGAGGGGATGAGACGACGATGATCATGGCAACGGCACTTTGAATGATCATCTGAATGCCGTAAGAGCTGAACCACTCGTTGTACAGTTCCATAAATGCAGTTGACCCCTGAACCAATGGAGGCTCTGAAAAATACAGAATTAATGCGCTCCAGCTCAGGTTCAACACTGCGCCAATCACCAGATAGCGAATGGCTTTCTTTCTCAACTGGTCTTGTGGAAGGTTAAGGGATTTAAGGACAAACCACGCGGTCACACTGTAAAGCAGCAATACATCGCCACCAAAGATGAATACTCCGTGTAAAACCCCAAACAGCATTAGCCATTTGAGACGAGGTTTAATGGCGTCTCGTGGAGAGATGTCTTTTTTCTTGTAAGACTGATACTGAATAGCCAGCCCGACGCCAAAAAGAAGGCAAAATAAGCTTCGGAAGCGGCCATCAACAAACACACCGTTAAACAGATCGACAAGTGTGTCACTGATAGGGGCTAAAGCAGGAGAGACATACCCCACAGCAAAGAAGCCGTGGTAATAAACATTCATGAACAGGATCCCCAGTATGGCGATCCCACGCAATATATCGATGGACTGAATACGCACTGTAATAACCCCTTGCTAACTGTTCTGAGGCAAGCGATGCAAAAGCAGATGAATCCGCGGTCGCAGAGCGACAATAATCATAATTCTGCTCTTACATCGATGTGGGTATCAACGTAGCAAGGGGAAGGTTAATGTGCCCTAAAACTGGTATTAAGCGGTATTAAGACTCTGCAAGATCGAGCAGTTCCTGCCCGGTTAAGCGGTAGCCGACCCACTCATCGAGCGGCTTGGCTCCGAGCGATTGATAAAAGTCGATGGCTGGCTGGTTCCAGTCCAGTACATTCCACTCGAAGCGACCACAATCTTTTGCAACCGCAATTTGTGCCAGGTGTTTCAACAACAACTTACCTGCGCCAGTGCCTCTTGCATCAGGTGTCACGTACAAATCTTCGAGATAAAGCCCGTACTTGCCAACCCAGGTGGAGTAGTTGAAAAAGTAAACGGCAAAACCAACAGGCTCACCTGCTTTTTCACAAATGATCGCGTAGGCAGTCGCGTCTTCTCCGAAGATGGTTTTTCGGATACTGCTTTCGGTGGCTAAGACCTCATGTTCAGCTTTTTCATAGGTCGCCAGTTCAGTAATGAATCTGAGAATCAGAGCGGAATCGCTTTCGACGGCTTTACGAATGGATAATTCACTCATTGTTTTTCATTCCTTGAGAAAATAAGCAGTGGATTGAATATCTTAAATAGTGTCCAGACCTAACCATTTCAAGGGATAGAGCGAATTTTCTTAGCTAAAGTTAAAATCGGTAGCCCGCACTCAGTAAGAAGTGATTATAAGTTGCCCCACGGTTTATATCGTCGATTTTGGCAAAAGAAATGAACGGCTGATAATCCACACCAAGCGTGAAGTTGTACAACGCGTATTTAAATCCGACTCCGTAGCCAGCTCCCCAGCTGTATTGGTTTGGTCTTTTATTCCACTTTGCCTCAATGTAAGACAGCGTTAACCGTGCTTGCATGGAAAAATTGTCATTGAAGTTAATTTCAGCCAACGGACCAAAATAGTATTCACCGGTATTTAATTCGTAGGTTTGCCCTTTGTGCTCGATAAAGTTAGCACCCAGATGTCCGCCGCCGCTAAGTGCACCGTAAATTTCTGACGTATCGATTAAATCAATGCCGATAGAAGAACCAGACATTTCATCAGATGTGACCGCATCGGAATAAGAGGGGAGCCCGGCTCGAACACTCAGGTTGTGGGCAGCCATTGATTGGGACGCGAATAAGAGAGTGAGAGCCAGAATTTTTTTGGTCATTGAAGGTATCCGACAGGTCGAAATTAGCATTTATTTCAGTGATGGTAGCACCCATTATCATTAGTGATTGTAAGGGTATGTAAGCCTGTGAAAGTGAGGTATTAACGGGGAATACTTGAAGTGCATATGGTGTCTATCAGTACACCGGATTTACACTGTAAAACGAGTGTTTAAGGCTTCTTTTATTTATCCCAATCCATTGCCAAAGAAACTGAATTGCTCTTTTATTCCACGGTGTTTTTTCCTATTGCAACAACAAAGTATAGAGTTTCGAATACCGTATCTGGAGGTAGTTTGAGCATCTCATACATGCGATAATCGACGTCTATTCAGGCGACAATTTTAAGGATAAGAAATGTCTGCAACCTCATATCTTAACGATTTGAACCAACGTTATCTGGCTATTCACCGCACCAAAGAAGATTTCTTCTGGGAAACCTACATGGGAACCAGCGATGATCATGAAGGGTCGTCGAAAGCTCAAACCGAGTGGACTCAATTTCTGAGCCAGGCTACTCAAATAGAAGCCATCAATCAGCAGCTTGAAGCGGCTGAAAACATTACAGACGAGCAGGAAAAGCAAAGCACGATTAAGGGGCTGAGCGGCTGGCTGGCGACGTTTAAAGCACATGCGATTGAAGGCGAAGACAGCCAGAAGCTGAAAGCCGATTTGATCAAATTCGAATTTGATCTGTTTGAGCGCAACCAGAACCACGCCATGACGTATGTGAATGAAAATGGCGAAACCGTTGAAGGATCTCTGCCTGTCGTTGGCGCTGCCATTCGTACTAACGAAAAAGAAGAAGTACGACAATCCGCTCACGAAGCATTACTCGGTCTGGAGCAGTGGCTGCTGCAAAATGGCTTTATTGAACTGGTCAAACGCCGCAACGCGTTTGCACGTTCTCTGGGTTACAAGACGTTTTTCGATTACTCCATCGTTAAAATGGAGAAAATGACCACTCAGGAACTTTTCAGCATTCTGGATGATTTCGAAGTGCGTACTCGCGACAGTCATCTCAACAGCCTGAAGGCCTTAGCTAAGGAGAAAGGTGAACAGGCACTGAGCGGTCACAACTTTGTTTACTCATTTGCTGGCGATGTCATGCGTGAGCTAGACCCATATGTGCCGTTTTCCAAATCGCTGCGCCGCTGGGTGGAATCGTTTGGTCGACTGAACATTGATTTTTCTGGTGCCGAGCTGACACTGGATTTGCTGGATCGCAAAGGCAAGTATCCGAACGGCTTCTGCCATGGTCCGGTTCCTTCGTTTTACGATCAGGGTACCTGGGTGCCAGCGCAGGTTAACTTCACCAGTAATGCCAAACCCGATCAGGTCGGCAGCGGATACGATGGCATTAACACGCTGTTCCATGAAGGCGGGCATGCGGCTCATTTTGCGAACGTAAAACTGAACGCGCCTTGTTTCTCACAGGAATTTGCGCCTACTTCTATGGCTTACGCTGAAACTCAGTCGATGTTCTGCGATAGCCTGCTAACGGATGCTGACTGGCTGAAGCAATACGCGTTGGACGATAACGGAAACCCAGTTACGGATGAAATCATCAAAGCGATGATCGATAGCCGTCAGCCTTTCAAAGCCTATGAAGAGCGCAGCATTTTGGTTGTGCCTTACTTTGAACGCGCACTCTATGAACTGAGTGACGATGAACTCACCATTGAGAACATCACCAAACTGGCACGTGATACTGAAAAGCAAATTCTGGGGTTAGAGTGCAGCCCACGTCCGCTGATCGCCATTCCTCATTTGCTTTCAGATGAATCTGCCTGTGCTTATCAGGGTTATCTGCTGGCTCACATGGCGGTGTACCAGACGCGCGCTTACTTTACCGAGAAGTTTGGTTACCTGACGGATAACCCGGAAATTGGTCCGTTAATGGCGGAGCATTACTGGTTCGGTGGTAACAGTACTTCGCACAACGACACCATCGTTAGCCTCACAGGCGAAGGGTTCAACGCTAAGTATCTGGCTGACATGTGTAACCTGTCTGTCGAGCAGGCTTGGGATGAAGAGGTGAAGAAAATTGAGGGCTTAGCGACACGTCAGAGAGCGGAAATAGCGTCACTGAATGCCACCATCAAAGTGGTAGATGGTGATAAAGAACTGGCTACAAACTCCGATTCAGACTCCGACATGTGCGATAACTTCGAACGCTTCATTATCGAAACCTACGGTCGATAAACCTTCGACCAATAAACCTTAAGAGCCAGCCTAAACAGCTGGCTCTTTCTTTTGCTTTGATATCAGGTGAGTGAAACGATGGCTTCCACTTCGGCTTTCAGATCTGGATGAAACAGCCCCGCGACCTGAACCATGGCACTGGCTGGGTACTTTTCACCGTAAACCTCAAACAACGCATCCCGAGCCTCGGGGATATCTGCCACATCGGTAATGTAGACAGTCACCTTGATGATTGAGTCGAGCGTTGTCTGGTGATGTTCTGCAATTGCAGATAACTGGCTGTAAATGGCTTTGAGCTGTGGTCCTATCCCAAGATGTTGAGCATCGGTACCAAAAGCGGTGAACCCGGAAGTGTAAAGCGTTCCGTTATGTTCAGTTGCATGAACATAAGGTCCTACGGCATCGCCTAAGCTGGGGTATTGATGTCTTTTCAGTTCTGAGTCAGGCATGGTGCCCCCCATGAAGTTTGAACGCGACCAACTGGGCAGTCAGCCTTTGTACGCGAGGACCCAAAGCGATTGAAATGGCAGCGGCAGCAGGCCATGCCAGCAAAAAAGCTTTGATCCAGGATGAGAAAAAAACGTCGCTAAACCCTAGGTTTAACCAGGTCACCCATAGTGTCATCATGCTCGAAAGCACCAGTGACATAAGCAACCCAAAAATAATTCTGTGCTTCATACTGCCTCCTCATTCCGACAGTGAGTACAGCTTCTCGATGTATTCCACTTTAGTCAGATTTTGCACAAGGAACGCCTTGGTGTAGGGCTGTTCAAAATGATTGTTCAAATCTTCTTCACTGTCCCAGCGCTCCCATAATGTGAATTTTGTCGGGTCATCCTGGCGTTCCAGCAGCTCAAAGTGCTGACACCCCGGTTCTTCCACGGTTTCTGCCACAAGTTTGCGCGCTTCCTCTAAAACGTATTCTCTGGGTGCATCGCTGGAAAGCGATAACCCTGCACTGATGCATAGTGTTTTCATGCTGTTTCCCTTGCTGGTTTTGAACACGAATAAAAGAGTAGATAATTCCAAAAAAGAAGAATATGGTTAAAAAATGAATTGCTAATTCCAATTATGAAATCATGTTTGATGATATCGCCTTATTTATTCATATTGTGCAGGCTCAGGGGCTCGCAGGAGCGTCCAAAGTACTGAACATTCCCCCTGCTACAGTAACCCGACGGCTAAAGAAACTGGAAGAAAAGTTGGGGTGTCAGCTCATTCATCGCTCGGCACGTCAGTTCCGCCTGACGGCAGAAGGGGAAGTGTATTACCAGTCGTTCTCCGACTTAGTGACGGAATTTGAAGCCAAAACTCGCGGACTAAGCCACGAGATGGAAACCCTTAACGGTTCGCTGACGGTACTGGCTCCGACCAATATATCGATTGGGTTTGCCCAGCCAATGTGGACAGAGTTCATCAGGCAATATCCTGACATTCAGCTCAGCTTAAAGCTTAACAACGAAAACAAAGACATCATTGAAGAACAGGCGGATATTGCGCTTCGAGCCGGTCCTCAAAAAGACTCCCGTTTGTATCAACTCAAGGTTGGTTCTGTATCTACCTTCTTGGTGGCATCGCCAGATTACTTGGCTCAATCTTCTCCTCTTCATGATTTAGAAGATCTGTATCACCATCGCTGTATCACTGTCGCGCATTTGCCCGTGTGGAAATTTCAGAACCGGAGAACGGGCGACAAGGCGACCATCCGCCAGCGAAGTGCTCTGAAAGTCGATGACATCAATATTGCCAGCCAGTTTGCAAGAGACGGTTTAGGGCTGGCTTTATTACCCGCGACGGAAGTTTATGAACAGTTGAAGTCGGGGGAGCTGGTGACCCCGCTGGACGACTGGTTTGGTCCGCAACGGGATCTGTACCTGATTTGGCCAAGTGGTCGGCTACTCGGTGCCAAAGCTCGGGTATTTAAAGAGCACGCGCAGCAATATCTGGAAAATGCCTTAGAAAGGCTAGGGTCTTTTAAGTAATACAAAAGTTAATTTTTGCTCCATTGCGCAGAGACGAAAGATGTCTCTGACTACTATACTGATTCTGAGGAGAATAAAGTTATTAACGGAATTTGTTTCAGGAGTAAATATGTGCCGATGGCTTGCCTATCAGGGAAAAGAAACGTATCTGTCTGACCTAATTTTCGCACCGGAATATTCGCTGGTTCAGCAAAGTATGAGTGCCAGAAAGTCGGTGACTGCCATCAATGCTGACGGGTTCGGAGTGGGATGGTACGGGGTAAAAGACGATCCCGGTCTGTATCGGGAAGTCTTGCCAGCCTGGAGTGACTGCAACTTAAAAAGCTTGTCTGAACACATTGTTTCTCCTCTGTTTTTTGCGCATGTTCGAGCTTCGACGGGCACCCAGACCGCTCGCACCAATTGCCATCCGTTTCGCTATAAAAACTGGTTGTTCATGCACAACGGTCAAATCGGCGGGTACGCAGAACTGCGCTGGTATATAGAACGCCTGATCCCTAAATCTCTTTACGGTTGCCGTTTGGGGCAAACTGACAGTGAACTGCTTTTCCTGCTGCTGATTGCCAATGGACTAATGGAAGGCGAAATACAGCCAGCCATCAGAAAAACTCTGGCGTCGATCGAGTCATTAATGAAAGAAGAAGAGGTGGATGAACCGCTTCGAATCAGCGCCAGTTGGTCAGACGGTGATACCATCTGGGCATTTCGTTACGCTTCCGACGATCATGCACCCACCTTGTTTTATAAACACATGGATGATGGCATTGTGGTGGCGTCCGAACCTCTGGACAGTGAACGAAAAGCCTGGCACGCCGTAGAGCAATCCTGTCTGATGACGGTAAGCGCACAAAAAGTCGATATTGAAGATCTGAACCCGTCATCTTGAGGTTATTTGGGAGCAGGTCAATAACGCATGGCAATTTTAAGGTACACTGGCAGCCAAATTTCTTGTGAGCTTTACCATGTCAAAAAAGTTACTTCCTATCCCTCTGATTTTACTGATTCCGATTCTTTTGCTGGTTGTAGTGATTGTCGCTGCAGTTTATCGATTTAACATGACGGATGAAGAAATCCATGCCAAGCAGGGGTTCTCTCATAAGAAGGAACAAATAGCAGGCGATGACCCTGTCATGCTTAAGTTGTTTGCACTTCACGATGCGCAGCCTTGGCGAGTACAGGTACCTAACAGTATTTCTAACGCTCAGCTCAGCCAGTTCATCGGTGAAGCACCTTATCAGCAGGTAAAAGGGTTTTACACGGTTGATGGTCAGCGCGGAGAAGTGGTTCTGGATTACATCGGTATCCAGCCTCTGAATTTGGGTGATCCCGAGTCGGAAATGGTGTTTGTAGTTCCTTACGCCATCAATAAGCAAGGTGGGAATAGTTTGCATTATTTGGGGCTATTTAGATTGCTTCACAAAGAAAAGAAAGTAGAACATCTCGACTATGTGTTCATTGGAGATAATCTCAAAGACCTGAAGGCAGAGGTGGATCATCCATTCGACGTTAGTGAAGCCGTATTGGCAAAATACATAGCGGGTGACGCGAATTCCGAAGTCATCGAAAAGCAAATAAAAGTAAAACCCACTCGCTTCGTGAAAGAGTAGATTTTTGGATCCACAGACCCAAGCTATTCAATCTCGTTTTTGTTGCTAGGGCAATAATGCTTGCAGGTCCAACATTCTGGAGTGGTAGCCACCCATGGTATCGGTTAACATTGTTGAAGGTGGGTGTTAACAAAATTGTCACAGTGACTTAGGCATTTAGCTTCGACACTTAACAATTTCGACGAAAGGATGGCATGCCGAGATAGGTTGCCTCCAGATTTTTCCAAAGCCGTACAGCCCTGAGAATATCAGCAACAAAAAGAGACACTATGAATGAACTGAACCTAGTTCAACCTGCGAAAGATGGACCAATAGGTGCATGGGTACTATCGACTCTGCGAGAGCAGATAGTGAAAATGCAGCTCAAACCCGGTGAACGTTTATCTGAAAAGGAAATTTCTACCCTTCTTGGTGTAAGCAGACAACCGGTGCGTGAAGCATTCATCAAAATGGCTGATATAGGTTTGTTATCGGTCAGACCTCAACGTGGTACGTTTGTTAAGCCCATCTCTATTCCTGCAGTCAAAGACGCACAATTTGTGCGTATGGCACTGGAAGGGGAAATTGTCAGTGAAGTAGCGCAATGTGCCAGTGACGAGCAAATTGCTGAGTTAAGAAAACAGATCGTCGCTCAGTCTGAATTCCCAAGTGAGAACTCTCCGGGGTTTATGGTATTGGATGAGCTCTTTCACAAAACCCTGGCGTCAATAGTCAATCGTTTATCCATCCAGAGCTTTATTCAAAACAGCAAACTTCATATGGATCGTGTGCGCTATCTCAGTGCTCGTGAATTTCCTCATGCAGAGCTGGTTGAACAACATTCGCGTATAGTGGAAGCCATTGCGAAACACGATCCGGTTGCCGCAAAGCAGGCAATGAGCGAACACCTTAGAAAGATTCTGGATGACTTACCTATTATTGCGAAAGCGCACCCAGAATATTTTACGGAATAGAACTATTTTTTATCAGGCAGCCAAGAATCATAGAGAGGGTGATTCTCTGAGATAGGCATTGCAGTGGGGGAGTGAGTGCGTTGAGACGCATAAGCCGCTGTCACCAATTCCATTGAAGTACGCGCATCTTCAACCGTTACCGGAGGTTTCTGACCCGTATTCAGAGCCTCGGCGAACAGTTCAAATTGGCGGGTATACCCGTCCTCTTTTTCTTCATACTCTGCCAGTGCGTCATCGACTTTCTTCTGATGCTCTTTATCGTCGCAAATGAATGTCCACGGATCCCGCTGAACGTGGTAGGGAGCGCGAATACTTTCTGCGGTCAGATTACTGAAACAAAACCGCAGACGAGAAATCTCTTCGCATGATCCAAGGGTCATCGACAAGGCGGCCAGCGAACCATTTTTCATTCGAACAGAGAGCACCGATGTGTCTTCGACTTCAATGTCGTTTACCAACGTTGCATTGTGAGCAAATACCTGATCACACGGTCCGTGAATATAATTGAGCATGTCATGAGCGTGGATAGCATGCCCCAATAATCCACCGCCAAGCTCTGTTGCCCAGTGCCCACGCCAGTCTACTTCATAGTAGTCTGCACCGCGCAGCCAGTGAGTTTCTATTGTCGTCATGTAGGGTTTTCCGGCTAAACCCGAATCCACCAGCATTTTCAGTTTTTGTAGCCCGGTCCCATAACGATACTGGAAAATGGGCATCAGCCTTTTGCCTGTTTCACACTCAATTTGAGCGATTTGGTCGCACTCCGAGAGCGAGCCAAAAAGTGGCTTTTCGCAAATCACGTGTTTACCCGCGCGCAATGCTTTTACGCACATCTCAAAATGCAGATTCGGTGGCGTGCAGATGTCGATAATATCAATATCTTCGCGAGAGAGTAGGGAGTCGAAATCGGTTGTGTGCTCTTCAATGTCAAATTCTTTCATTAGCCCTTCGGTACGGGGGTCGTCCCGTGTGCACATGATTTTGACGTTGAAAAATCGATCAGTCCAGCGAAATCCCGTCAAGTGAAGGGCGGCGATGCCTGCGCCAACAATGGCGACATTGTAGGTCTTACTCATATTATTTAACTCCATTTACCCGTGTGGCGTTGGCTTGTGCTTCAAGTGAAAGTCGGCATACTTCGAAGATATGCGCCTGACTCATGGCGGTTTCGGTGCGGTCGCGCACATCGTTGAGGAAGTTTCTAAAGTACTCCAAAGGTACGCCTGAGCAATCCATGTGTTCCATGCCGTTATCGTCAACGATAAACAAGTGGTCTGCCCCCTCTCGACCTGCAATATCGACGTATTTCCGGAGCTCAATGTAACCCTTGGTCCCGAGAATGGTCAGTCGCCCGTCTCCCCAACATGGCAGCCCTTTAGGGGTGAACCAATCCACGCGTACATAGCCCGTTGCGTTGTCCGATCGCAGTATAAAGTCGCCAAAATCCTGAAAATCAGGATGCTCGCCAGTGCCAAAGCAACCCACTTGTGCCGTAACCACTTCCCCCTTACTTGACCCAGTGTAATAAAGAAATTGATCGACCTGATGGCTGGCAATGTCATTGATGATGCCGCCAATTGCTTCCATGTCCCAGAACCAGTCAGGGCGCTTGTTCATGGTTGCCAGACGATGAGGTCCAATGCCAAGCGTCTGTACTACTTTTCCAATTCTACCCTCCTGCACAAGATGACCCGCCTTAACGGCGGCTCGCACAGTGTGCCGCTCAGTAAAACAAATGGAAAACATTCGCCCTGTTTCTTTTACAGCGGCACGTGCACGCTCCAGTTGTTCAAATGTGGTTACGCCGGGTTTATCCAGCATGACGTCTTTGCCCGCCCGCATCGCTCTGATGGCGAGGTCAGTTCGTTTATGCGGGACAGCAGAAACACTGATCACCTCAATGCTTTTGTCTTTCAGTAACGTTTCCGCGTCTATCTGGGGAATAGACGGATAGGTTTCTGCGATGAGTTCGATTAAATCGGGTGTCGTTGAAAGCGGATCGTATCCGACGAATTCTGCACCCGCCTCAACCAATCCGTTGATATGATCAAATACGTGTCCGTGATCGATGCCTATAGCGGCGAATTTAGTCATTGTGAGTTTCCTAACTTTGGTATTTGAAAATTGAGAGATTAAGAGCGTTAAGGAGCCTTATTTGGAATTGAATGTGGTGTGTATCCAATGGTTTCGTCCTTCTCATCAAACAAGCGCCAGCGCTCTGGGTGAGGGGTGATTCTCACTCTGTCATCCGTTTTAACGCTGCTTTGCCCTGGCTTGTGGATGAGGATGGGTTCACCTGTCTCAAATTCACAGTGAATGTAGCTATCAGAACCGTGATGCTCTGCGACAAGAACGGAGGCATCCCAACCCGGCTTTTCTGGCTCCAAATGCACGATATCTTCAGGCCGGATTCCCAGCTTCACTCTTTGTTCTTCCTCTAGCCGCATGTTATTGCGCGGAAGACTGATAGGGTTCAGATCATCTCCGGTAAAAGTGAAATTCTGCTCGGTGATGTTGCTGACGTGCCCCATTACGAAATTCATCTGTGGTGACCCTATAAACCCAGCCACAAAAGCGTTTTTGGGGTTGTTATAGAGCTCAAGAGGTGAGCCAATCTGTTCTATATTTCCGCTGCGTAGCACCACGATTTTGTCTGCCATAGTCATGGCTTCAATCTGATCGTGAGTTACGTAAATCATGGTGTTTTTCAGACGTTTATGGAGCTTGGTGATCTCCAGACGCATCAATACCCGAAGTTCCGCATCAAGGTTTGACAAAGGCTCGTCAAAAAGGAAGATTTTGGGATCTCGGGTAATGGCTCTGCCAATGGCGACACGCTGGCGTTGTCCGCCAGACAGCTGCGTGGGTTTGCGAGTCAGTAGCTGATCAATTTGCAGCAGCTTGGCTGCGTTGTTGACCCTTTCTTCAATTTCGTCTTTGGGCATTCGAATGTTTTCTAATCCGAAAGCCAGGTTGTTGCGAACTGTCATATGCGGATATAAAGCGTAGGACTGAAACACCATCGCGACTCCGCGGTCGGCCGCTGCTTTGCGAACGACACTTTCGTCGTCGATACAAATATCCCCTGATGAGGTGGTTTCCAGCCCCGCAATCATGCGCAGCAATGTGGATTTTCCGCAGCCAGAAGGACCAACGAATACCACGAATTCTCCCGATTCAATTTGCAGGTTCACATTGGGAATGACCTGAATGTTGTCGAAAGTTTTATTGAGATTTTTTAATTCAAGATTTGCCATGCTTGGTTGTATTCCTTTACTACTTAACGCCGCTGGAGGCGATCCCTGTGGTAATAAAACGCTGTAAGAAGATGAACGCCAGAGCCAGCGGAAGTGCGGTCAGACAGGTCATTGCCAGCAGTAAGTCATACTGAATTCCGGTATCGTCCTCGTAGGAAGCCAGCGCTAACTGCAGCGTAAAGTTCTCAGGTTTGGTCAAAATGACGAGTGGCAGTAAAAAGTCGTTCCATCGCGACATAATGGAAAATATCGCCACAACCGACAGTGCCGGAGTCGAGAGCGGCAACATGATTCGCCAGTAGATCTGCCACTCGCTGGCGTGATCCATACGCGCCGCATCCAGAAGTTCATCCGGTATCGTCAGCATGTACTGACGCAGCAGGAATACGCCGGTTGGGGTGGCAATGGAAGGCAGAATGATCCCCCATAAATTGTTGTAGAGACCAAGCCCTGAAACAATCATGAAGATGGGCACCAACACCACGGTTGCGGGTACCATCAATACAGACAAGATCATCAGCAAAGCCATATTGCTGCCCCTGAACTGATACTTCGACAAGGCAAATGCAGCCATAGAGTTGAAGATCAAGGTCAGTACAGTTGCGACTAACGTGATGAAGACGGAGTTATAGAGGCTCGAATAAATACTGTCTCCCGCAAACTTAAACAGACGGGTATAGTTTTCGAGCGCAAAATGCACACCTCGTATGGGTTCAGCTTTGTTGACATCAACAATTAGCCGACCGGCAGCTGGATTTTCCGGGTCCACCATTTGTGCCCGAATACCGACTCTTCGTATTTGAGCCAGCACCCGGACACTGCCGTCTTCTTCGGTGACCTCAAACAGTGGAAGAGGTTTTTCAAAACCTTCGACGACGACAGTTTCAGTCTGCATTGGAAGAATGGTTGGCGGATACTCCAGAAGATTTCCCTGTGTTTTGAACGAAGATATGACGACCCAGAGAACGGGCAGCAACATCACGAACACTCCGAGTAACAGATAGCCATAGGTTACGTAGTCCGACCAATGCATTTTCTGTTTACCCCGACGGGCTTTGAGTATGGAACCTATACCGACAAAACGGCGTTCCTTAGGTAAAGAATGCTGTAACATCAGTGGGTTTTCCTTGTTGCTCGAAGTTGTAGGATCGTGAATATCAGCAGCACAATCAGCAGCATGAGAGATGCCGCAGCTGCGAGCCCATAATTCGATGGCTTCACTGCAAAACCGATTTCATAGATGTACTGAACCATTAACAGAGTGGCTGAACCGGGTCCGCCTCCCGTCAGTACGTACACTTCATCAAATGTCTGGACTGAGCGCAGAACTGCCAGTACAAACACCACCAGAAGGACTGGGCGCAGGAGTGGCACCGTGATTTTCCAAAAGACTCGCCATGGGCTGGCGCGATCAAGTTTTGCTGCTTCGTAAACATCGACTGGAATGGACTGAAGCCCAGCCAGAAGAATGATCATGAAGAACCCCATGTGCGCCCAGACAGTGACAAAAATGACCCACGTAAAGGCATAGTCAGGGAAGACCAGCCAGTTAACAGGTTCCAAGCCGATTTCAGTCAGGATGCCGTTGAGAGCGCCATTTCGTTGCAGAATCCATTGCCAGGTAAAAGCGACCACTACGGGCGATAGCATCACAGGAAAAAAGAAGACGCCTCGGAAAAAACCGCGGGCGCGAATCCTTTTGTTCAATGTCACAGCGGTAATAAGAGCCACCGACACCATCAAGATGACCTGAAGCGGGACGAAAATGGCGCTGTTCAGTAGTGCACGCCAGAAAAGGTCCCGGGTACAGGTCGCTGGATCGGAATAATCCTCACATGCCAGAATGCTTTGGTAATTCTGTAAACCAAGGAAGTTACGTTCACTTGGCCATATGTTGTCGGTGCCTGTGACCGAGTAAAAGATATTAATGAACACAGGTGCCAGTGCGAACAGAACAATCACGATGAGGTTCGGAGTAAGGAAAAACCAGGGCATCCATTTATGCCCTATGGTTTTTTGAACCCACCTCATTGCGGGTTCAAGTAACTGTGCAGGAAGGGCCGCCATGCGACCAAACACAGTAGCAATGCCAGAGTTGGCCATATTTGCTTACCTCTTTGCCGCGAACTTACTGCGATTCAATAGCAAGTTTCACATCCGACACCACACGATCAACGGCGGTGTTTACGTCTAGCTCGCCATTTATCGCCTGACTGATTCGGGTAGTAAGCGCGTTCATCATTGCACGCTGGTAACGCCATCCTTGGTAGCGGTAGTTGGCGTCCACAACCTTTGGAATCTGGCTGATGAACATGTTTAAAGACTCAACCACTTTCTGCGGCGCGCCGGGGTATTTCAGACCATTTTTCACCAGTGATGTTGCTGCTGGCAGTTCTCTGTCGGTATTGCCAACGTACTCTACGTTTTCAAGCTGCGCTGCGAACTCCAGGAATTGCGCAACCAGTTCAGGTTCTTTGGTGTTTTTCAGGGCTACCGTCGCCCAGCCACCGGGTTGAGAACTGCAAGCCGCTGGTCCACATGGCGTTGGAATGACCTTCCATTCGAAGAAATCACCCACCTCACTTTCCATCTTCTTAATCAGCCATGAGCCGCCGAAATAGAACACGGCTTGAGCATTCACAAATTCAGAAAACAGCTCTCGGTGAGTTGAACCGCCAACTGCCCCCCACAAATCAAGTGGCATGGTTCCGTCTTTATGCCATTCAACGAATTTAGACACTGCTGCGCGAAGACCTTCGTCACCAACGGGCATGCCTTTGTCGTTAACCAGTTCAGCTCCGTAGCTGGTAGCCAGAGCGGCAAAACGGTGACCGGAGCGGTCCATAAACATGGCTGCGCCAACTTTGGTTTTGTCGCGAACTTTACGCGCTGCTTCCGCCCATTCGTCCCAGGTCGCTCCCTCTTTAGGAATGGCAATACCTGCCTGTTCAAACAAGGTCAGGTTTACAAAAGCTCCGCCAAGTGAAATGCCGTTTGAGTAGCCGAAAATCGCATTGTCCTGCCCTTCAACTCTCAGATAATCCAGGACACGACCGTATTCACGTTCGAAATAAGCCTTGTCTACGTACTTGGAAATATCGAGATAAAACTTGTTTAAGCCGCCAAAGTCCGTGATTTGCGCGATATCAGGTCCTTTTCCTGATGCAAGCTGCACTGGCAAGCTCTCTACCACGGTTTTGTAGGGTACAGTTTCAACTGTGACCTTGTGCTCTGGGTGTTTCTTATTAAAGCGTTCTGCGATTTCCTGTAACCGCTCAGACAGTGCCATAACGGTAATTTCCCCAGCCTGAATGGCATTGGCGTTAACAAGCAAAGTGGTAACAATCGCTGGTTTAATAAGGTATTTACTGAGTTTCATTGTGGTTCCTTCCTCTTCATTATCCTCAGATACAGTCCGTTATTTTTCTGAGAATTAAACAAATGATTCACATTTTGTTTACATTTACCATACTACCATTTCAGTTGTGGTCAAGACGGTTTCTTGTGATTTAAGAAAGGAATGAGATTACGATCAGCACATGAGCTGCATGAAAAAGAAAGAAAAGGAAATATATTTAGAAAGATAAGAAAACACACAAACGCTGCCCGAAGGGTTCGGCTAGAAGCGCTTTACTCTTTGTTGCAAGACCTTTGCTTAGAATGACTAGGCTAAACTCTTGCGCCGCGATTAAATCGCTTCTAGCTCGAACAAAATTTAACCGCGAAAGGTCAACAGCCCCTAATGAAGAGAAGCTAAAAATCTGCAAGTGCAGAGCTTGGTAGGTAGCTATTGAATACTGCGCCTGAAGGTGGCAGGGGGAACGCCGACGTACTTGCGGAACTGTTTTGAAAAATAATAAACATCACTGAATCCCAAGCGATGAGCAACCTCTTTAATGGCGATGCTGCGGTCAGCAATCAGTAGCCGTGCTGTTTCCATTTGAAGTTCAATGAACCGTGCGTGTAATGACTGCCCTGAGACGTCTCGAAATTTGCGTCTCAACGTACTCTGCCCCATACCCAGAGTTTGAGCGAGTTCATCGTAATCGGGTTTGGCAAAACGATGTGCGAACAACCAGTCGTCTACCAATGCGAGAAAATTATCTTTTTCTGGTAGTCCGTATCCTCCATCCTGCAACATCAGTAGCATTGCCTCAAGAAGATGATTTGCAACCATTTTTCCTGTCTTATCGTTACGGCGGGCGTAAGTCAGAATTCGGTCGAAGTCTTGTGACAATGCTCCGATCCGACCGATGCGAATAGGAGAGCAAGGCAAGAGTCCAGACTTGAGCCAGCTATTCACATCAGTACCTCTAAAAGCCAGATAGCGATGATCCCAGTGACCGTGTTTTGGACTGGCATGGAAAATAGTATGGGGACCTGGCCAGGCTGCCCAAACCCAGGCTCCAGACAGGTGGTAGCCGCGATTACCGTAAGACAGGTCAATCGCTCCAGAAGTCATAAACTGAATCGAGGCGTAGCCCTGAAATACCTTGTCCACCGCCCCTGTACAGTGCGGGACATGGTCACAGTGCATGAAGGTTAATTTTTTGTTAATCATCGAGCAAAAATTACAAAAATTGATAACAATTGTCCATTTTATTGTGAACGTTGCGTGGATACGATCGAACTTAATAGGTCGGAAAATAACCAAGGACAGGAGAAAATCATGCGCAACACTTCGCAACTATCAGATCCTATATCGCCCTTAGAACTTAGCCCGGAAGAGATTGAATTTTACAAAAGTGAAGGCTGGTTGCTTTTACCCAATCTACTTAAACCTGAATTTGTGAGCAGCATACGCAACGATATTCTTAATGTTGTAAAAGAGCTCGGAACACAGTCACAAGATTTGAGCCAAGCCAGTGATACATCGCATAAGCTCATTCAGACATCGCAATATCTGGCGGGATCGCCCATAGATTCTTTTGTGAATAGCCCTAAACTCAACTCAATTGCAGCGTCTCTTCTTGGGGGCATTGCTCATCTATATATGCCCTTTACCGCAGTAAAAAGTGCCCGGGGTGGGGGAGAGTTTCACTTTCATCAGGACAACAACTACACCACATTTGAAAATGGAATGCATGGAGTGAACATCTGGTTTGCGCTGGTGGATATGGTTCCTGAAAACGGATGTCTGTGTATTGAGCCAAGGACTCATTTGGATGGCACTTTTGCATCTGAGAATGTTGGTCAGGGGGATCATCACAGACGTATTGCCTACGAACCCAAAAACTACCTGCCTGTAAGAATGAGGGCGGGGGATGCTGTGGCGTTTTCCCGAATTACGGTTCATGGTAGCGGTAAAAACGTTACCGAGGAACCTCGCGTTGGTTATTCGGTTCAATTTCATCACGAAGATACTCAAGCTACATGGGATGGACAACCCAAACGCCCACTAAAAGGTGCCAATCGCTGGCATACGACACCAGTTCAAGCCATTGAAATGGCAACCGAACCTGACGACGGTTAACACCTTTATATAGCCTCAACGACAAAAGCCGCTATATAGATATAGCGGCTTTTGTCGTTGACTCTAAGGAAGCATTATTCAAAGAATGCCCGTTTCAGACCCATTTCTAAGCCCCTTACTTCTGCCAGTCCTTTTAAGCGACCAATGGCAGAATAGCCGGGATTAACCTTCTTTTTGAGATCGTCTAACATCTGATGACCGTGATCCGGGCGCATCGGAATTAAACGGTGATCGCCTTGTTGGGCTCGGCGATGCTCTTCTCCCAGAATGGCCTTCACCACGTTGTACATGTCCACGTCACCACCGAGATGTGCTGACTCATGAAACGTTTGTGGGTTACTTTCCTCTCGCTGCGTTGAGCGTAAATGAGTAAAGAAGATTCGGCTACCGTGCTTTTTGATCATCTTCACCAAATCATTGTCACCTCGCACACCATAAGATCCGGTGCACATGGTCAACCCGTTCATCTTGCTTGGAATTTCATTCACCAGCCAGTCGATGTCCTCCAGGGTGGACACGATTCTTGGTAAACCAAGAATAGGACGCGGGGGATCATCAGGGTGAATCGCCAGCTTCAAGCCGTGAGTCTCACACACAGGGATCACCTGTGAGAGGAAGTAAGCCAAGTGCTCGCGCAACTTGTCTTTGCTGATTCCCTCATAACGGTCTAACTTAGCCTGCAAGTCAGTAAGTGTGTACCCTTCTTCTGTTCCGGGTAACCCTGCAATGATGTTGTTGGTTAGCTTCTGAATCTCGGCTTCAGTCATTTGATTAAAATAATCGAGTGCCTGCGCCTGTTCATTGCTGGTGTATTCTTCTGCAGCGCCTGAACGCTTGAGGATGTGAAGCTCGAAAGCGGCAAATGCTATCTGGTCGAAGCGCAGAGCTTTTGAACCATCAGGCATTTCATATTCAAGATCGGTCCTTGTCCAGTCTAGTACTGGCATAAAGTTGTAGCAGACGGTGTCGATACCACACTCCACAAGATTGCGTAACGTTTGTTTGTAGTTATCAATCCACAGCTGGAAATCTCCGGTCTGAGTTTTGATTTCTTCGTGGACGGGCACGCTTTCAACCACTGACCAGGTAAGACCTTTTTCTTCGATGATCGCTTTACGTTTTAATATCTCCTCTTTGGACCATATTTCTCCATTCGGGATGTGGTGCAGGGCATTCACTATCCCTGTCGCTCCCGCCTGACGAATATCGTCCAGTGACACAGGGTCGTTAGGCCCGTACCACCGCCAAGTTTGTTCCATGGAATTAACCTCTTATGCTCACGTAGCTTTTAATCCTTTTCTACCTGGTGAAAAAATGCGTTTTACAACGCGTTATCGTTTTGATTGGGATCTTGGGCTTCCCCTCAATCTTTCTTTGTGTTCAGTGATATAACCGGATTGGAACTGAACAAGTAGCCATCAAAATCAGGGTCATCAATGTCGGACAGCTCTAACAGGCGATGTTTGACATTTTCAAGGTGTTGCCACATGGCACTTTTGGCTGCAATAGGATCTTTACGCTGTAATGTAGCGAGGATTTTGGCGTGATCGTCTAACCACTCTTGTCGGTAGTCTTGACCTACGATGTGAGAATGAAGTTTCTTCCACATCGGGCTGTTTTCGCGTCGTTCCCAAGATTGTTTCAGCATATCCACCAACACAGAGTTTTGAGTGGCTTCTGCTATGCACATATGAAACTTTTCATCACCACTGTGTTCCTTCGCACCCGTTGCCAGTTCCTCTCGTTCCAGTTCGAGAGCGGCTCGCATTTTTACGATGTCATTAGGGGTAACTTGTGTTGCTGCAAACTCGGCAATATTACTTTCCAGCAATTGACGAGCCTGGAGCATTTCGAATGGACCAGCGTCATCGCTGATCGCATTCTCTCGGGAGCTTGGCTGAGATGGAATATCGATAACGTATACACCAGAGCCTTTTTTCACCTCAACCAGATTTTCAAGCTCGAGCATGATGATTGCTTCACGTACAACTGTACGGCTGACGTCGAGACGTTCTGCAATATCGCGTTCAGGTGGTAACCGGTCTCCTACTTTGTAGTGACCTTCGATCAGTTCTTGTCTTAAGACTAAACCAGTTTCTTGATACGGTCTTTTCGGTTCAAAAAGCATCATGATGATATTATCGCTATATTCCAACTCACTTATTTCGCCATCATAACGACCAATGAAAATTGGTCAACCTCTTCGTGCCAGAATGTGGCAACCCTTGTTTTTATGGCTATTAACCCTGTGAATTACTGCACTGCTTTGATTTGCTCAACCAGTTTATGTAATTCAGGATTGTTCTTTTCTATGTCTGTGTACATGGATTGAACGGCTGCAACAAATGGGGCTTTGTCTGGCTCTACAAACGTAACGCCAATCTTATTCGCTTTCGCCAGCTCTTTCGCTTCAGACTCTGCCCATAGCTTCTTCATATATTCAGAAGAGATGGCGGCTGCATCAGCCAGTGCCTTTTGTTGCTCTGGTGTCAGTTTATCCAGACTTTTGGTAGAGATAACCAACACGTCTGGCACCATGGTGTGTTCGTCCAGGCTGTAGTACTTAGCCACTTCACTGTGGCGGCTCAGGCTAAATGACGGGATGTTGTTTTCCGCGGCATCGACAACACCTTGCTGTAATGCCGTATACAGTTCACCGTATGCAAGAGGTGTTGGGTTACCACCCAGTGCTTTAACCATTGCAATCGCTGACGGGCTTGGCTGCACGCGTACCTTAAGACCTTTTAGATCGGCAGGTGTATTGATTGGTTTGTTGGTGTAGAAGCTGCGTGCACCTGCATCGTAGTAGGTGACACCAACGAAGCCACTATCCGCAGAAGAGTTTAGAATTTCTCGCCCTACCGCGCCGTCGGTGACTTTGTAGTAGTGGTTTTTATCTCGGAATAGGTAAGGCATATTGAAGGCTGAGTAGGCGGGAGAGAACGCTTCCAACTCAGCAGCATTACTCTTCACCATGTCCAGAGCCCCATTCTGCATCAGCTCCATTGATTCGCGTTGTGTACCTAACTGCGCATCTGGGTATATACGAATGCGTACTTCCCCATCTGTCATTTCCCGAACTTCTTTCGCCATAAGATCCATTGCTTTATGTACAGCATGGTCACGGGGGTGATTATGGCTTAGTTTCAAAGTGGTCGCAGCGTAAGCAGAGAAAGCTGTACCAAAAGCGACGACAGCACCTGCTGCTGTGCTTAAAAGGATCTTATGTTTCATCATTTTCATACTCCATTGACTGGTTGCCCAATATGTAGGGGGAATTTGTTTTTGGGCAACATTTCCTGTTCCGAAATCATTATTGGTGCTTAAAAAGCGACCTGTCAAAGCAAAATATCACATTGGTTGACCAATATCACAATTAGTAGGGTTTTATTGGTCAACCAATATTTTTGTGAATCGACGCACGTGACAAGCGTATTGTCTAAATTATAATCTACCCGGAAAAGGCATTGTCGTTGACTACCCTTGTGTATAAGCAGGTGATAGTTATTGGTACACCAATTTCTGTAGGATACAGTCATTCACTAGAAGGAAAGCAAAATGAATAAATTGGTCAAATGCATCAACAGGGGGCTGGGTATCTTTACCATTTCCCTGTCGACTTTCCTCGTCTTTTGCGTTGTCTGGCAAGTACTGTCCCGATACGTAATTGGCAAACCAAGCACCATAACGGATGAACTTGCCCGTTACCTTTTTATGTGGGTCGCACTCATTGGCGCGGCATACACCACAGGTCTTAAACGCCATCTGGCTATCGACTTACTGACGATGAAGCTGCAAGGAAAACGAAAGCTGATTAATGAAATCGTTATTCAGATTGCCATTGCGCTTTTCTCTTACGTGGTTCTAGTACATGGAGGGCTTCAACTGGCATTGAAAACTCTGGCGACTGGTCAGGTGACACCAGCGCTTGGTTTAAAAATGGGCTACATCTACTTCTGCCTTCCTATTAGCGGCGTACTGATGATCTTCTATTCGGTCGTGTTTGCTTCTGATCGCATCAGACAATTGAAGTCTGGCGAAGTACTACTTACTGACAACCAAACGGATTAACAAGGAGGTCTCAATGGAATGGCAAGTAATTCTTACCTTATTTGGTAGCTTCGCAGTTCTTTTGGCGATTGGTGTGCCAATTTCTTTCGCTATCGGTTTATCTTCATTAGCCACCATTTTAATGAGCCTACCGCTAGAACCGGCTATTGCAGTGGTGGCACAACGCATGGCCGCAGGCTTAGATAACTTTGCTCTGTTAGCCATCCCGTTCTTTATCCTGGCAGGAAACATCATGAACCAAGGCGGCATTGCTCTGCGCCTGATAAATTTTGCGAAAGTGTTAGGTGGTCGCCTACCTGGTTCTCTTGCACACGTAAACGTGATGGCGAACATGATGTTTGGTTCGATTTCAGGTTCAGCGGTGGCTTCGGCCGCAGCAGTGGGGGGCACTATGTCTCCGCTGCAGAAAAAAGATGGCTACGATGAGAACTTCTCGGCAGCAGTCAATATCACCTCGTGTCCTTCGGGCTTGTTAATCCCACCAAGTAACACCTTAATTGTATTTTCATTAGTGTCAGGCGGTACATCTATCGCCGCTCTTTTTCTGGCCGGTTACATCCCCGGTATTCTGATGGGGCTTAGCATTATGGTGGTGGCGGGTATTATCGCGAAGCGCCGCGGCTACCCTCTTTCGCAGCGACCGTCACTGGCGATAATTTGGGATACGTTCTTAAAAGCCGCTCCTTCTCTGGCACTTATCATGATCATCATGGGCGGGATCATAGGCGGTATTTTCACTGCAACGGAAGCATCCGCTATCGCGGTGGTCTATACATTCATTCTTGCCGTATTGATCTATCGTGAAGTCAGGTGGCGCGATATTCCTGGGATCATACTGGAATCCGCGGTGACGACCTCTATCGTGTTGCTACTGGTTGGTGCTTCGATGGGGATGTCGTGGGCGATGGCAAACGCTGATATTCCTTACATGATTGCAGATGCACTTCTGGCGATTTCCGATAACCCACTCATGATTCTGCTGATCATCAACATCATCTTACTGATAGTTGGGATCTTCATGGACATGACCCCCGCGATTCTAATTTTTACACCCATCTTTTTACCTATCGCGTTGGATATGGGAATCGATCCGGTTCATTTCGGCATCATGATGACCTTTAACCTAGCTATTGGCATCTGTACGCCACCAGTTGGGAGCGCACTCTTTATCGGTTGTTCTGTGGCAAACATTTCCATCGATAAGATTATTAAGCCGTTGCTTCCTTTCTACGTTGCGCTAGTGGCAGCGTTAATGGCAGTCACCTTTGTTCCTGAGCTAAGCCTGTTTCTACCTAGGCTGATTCTTAACTATTAATTCTTAAAGAGATAAACACCCGTAGGTTTACCTTCGGTAAAAGGAATACATCAATGAAGACGATTTCCAATTCAACTCTCAAAGAGCACGTTCAGGTGCCAGATTATGACCGCTCTGCTCTCCAAAGCCGTATTGTTCATATTGGTTTCGGTGCGTTTCATCGAGCGCATCAGGCACTTTATACCGACGAAATGCTCAGTAAATCGGGTTCGGATTGGGGCATTTGTGCCGTTAAGCTCTTTAGCGGCGCAGAGTTTACGCAAGCGTTGCGCGAGCAGGACCACCTATTCACCGTGCAGGAAAAAGGGGCACAGACGACAGAAGTGAAAGTCATCAAGTCTGTGACGGAATCTCTTCACCCCAAGCTGGATGGTATTCAGGCGGTGATAGACAAAATGTGTGAGTCCCAAGTGGCGATCGTTTCATTGACCATTACCGAGAAGGGGTACTGTGTGGACCCGGCGACGGGCACTCTGGACAGAAACAACCCTGCGGTGTTGGAAGATCTCACCAGCCCCTCAACCCCCAAATCGGCGATTGGCTACATTGTTCAGGCACTGAGTATCCGGCGCGAAAAAGGGCTTGGATCGTTTACTGTATTGTCTTGCGACAACATGCAGGAAAACGGTCGGGTCGCCAAGGCGGCGGTTCTTGAATTTGCCCGGTTACTCGATCCAGAGCTGAGTAACTGGATCCGAGAGAATGTCTCGTTCCCCTGTACCATGGTCGATCGGATAGTTCCTGCTGCAACAGAAGATACTCTGGCAGAAATAACCGAACAGTTGGGTTGCAATGACCCCTGTGCCATTGCCTGTGAACCTTTCCGACAGTGGGTCATTGAAGATGATTTCGTGGCTGGAAGACCGGACTGGGATCTGGCTGGCGCAGAGTTTGTTGAAGATGTATTGCCTTACGAAGAAATGAAACTGCGTATGCTTAACGGCAGCCATTCGTTTCTGGCGTATTTGGGGTATCTGTCCGGTTATAAGTACATCTCGGATGCGATAGCAGATTCAAATTTCCGGCAGGTGGTGCTCGACTTAATGATGCTCGCGCAGTCTCCTTCCTTGAACATGCCGGAAGGCACAGATATAGAGGGTTACGCTAATCGTTTGATTGAGCGTTTTTCCAACCCAAACCTCAAACACCAGACCTGGCAAATCGCGATGGATGGAAGCCAGAAAATTCCGCAGCGCTGGGGTGGCAGTTTGCAGTTTCATCTAAATCAAGGATCGGAGTTCTCCTGGCTGGCAACCGCAATTGCAGGTTGGATGCGATATGTGTCTGGCGTGGATGAGCAGGGGCGTTTGATTGATGTGAAGGACCCGATGGCAGATACCCTCAGACAGATCTGTGATCATCACGGGCTGAATCCGTCAGTGGTGCCTGCACTGCTCGACATCGACACGATTTTCTCTCCTGACATTGGGAAAAATCCGAAGCTGATTGATGCAGTCAGTTCTGCCTATCAATCTTTGCTGGATAACGGTGCTCGTATGACGGTTCAGGCATTGGTGAGATAAAAGGAAGCCAATATGAAAAATTTTCTGTGTGAAGACTTTTTACTTTCGAATGAAACGGCGCGTCGGTTGTATCATGACTACGCTTCTCATCAGCCTATCTACGATTATCACTGCCACCTAAACCCAGCGGATATTGCCGAAAACCGGCAGTTTGGCAATCTTTCCCAAATCTGGCTGGAAGGCGACCATTATAAATGGCGTGCCATGCGCACCGCGGGGATTGAAGAGCATTTTATTACGGGTAAAGCCAGTGATTACGACAAGTATTTGGCATGGGCAAAAACCGTTCCTAAGACGCTGGGCAACCCTTTGTATCACTGGACACATTTAGAATTGCGTCGTCCATTTGGGATAACTGACGTGCTGCTTAGCCCAGAAACTGCGGATGAGATCTGGCAACAGGGCAATTCGCTGTTAAGCACGCCAGAATTTTCGGCTCGGGGCATTATGCAGCAAATGAAGGTAGAAATGGTGGGGACGACAGACGACCCCGTTGATTCTCTGGAGCACCATTTGGCGATTGCTAAGGACGACACATTCGATATTAAGGTGTTACCAAGCTGGCGGCCAGACAGGGCGTTTAAACTAGAGCAGGAAGGGTTTTCTGATTATCTGCAAGCATTGGGAGAAGCATCCGATATTGAAATTCACCGTTTTAATGACTTGCTGAAAGCACTTGATATACGTCTGGCACACTTTGACCGGCACGGTTGCCGAGCCGCGGATCATGGCATTGAAGTGGTTCGGTTTGCGCATATTCCTTCGGAGTCAGACTTGGATGCGTTGCTGGCTCGTCGTCTGAATGGCGACATCCCCACCGAGTTAGAGAGTGCTCAGTTTTCTACTGCGGTTCAGGTCTGGCTTGGCAAACGCTATGCCGAGTTAGGTTGGGTAATGCAGATGCACATTGGGGCTCAGCGAAACAACAATACCCGAATGTTTCATTTGCTGGGAGCAGATGCAGGGTTTGACTCCATTGGAGACCGCCCGTACGCATTTGAATTAGCTCGCCTGTTGGATGAAATGGATAAATCTGACCAGCTTCCCCGAACCATTCTTTATTGTTTGAACCCGAGGGACAATGAAATGGTGGCGACCATGATTGGCAACTTTCAAGGAGGAGGCATCGCGGGAAAAGTGCAATTTGGATCGGGCTGGTGGTTCAATGACCAGAAAGACGGTATGCAGCGCCAGCTTGAACAGCTTTCTCAACTCGGGTTACTCAGTCAGTTTGTGGGAATGCTGACCGACTCACGCAGCTTTCTGTCTTACACTCGCCATGAATATTTCCGACGCATTCTGTGCGACATGATAGGGCGCTGGGCAGAAAACGGTGAAGTACCAAACGATACTTCACTGCTGGGTGCTATGGTTGAGGATATCTGTTTTGGCAACGCAAAACGCTTTTTTGAGTGTCGTGAATAGGGTCTACAAGCCCCATACACTCAGACGTTTTGCATTCCAAAGCTGAGGCTACCTTAACGTTTTGGTAAATTAGCGATCGCGTCTGCCATCTCTAGGAGTTTGTCCAGAATGCACTCACCGTCGACACCGATACCGTTGTGCTCGTATTCGTTGGTGATCCACGCTTTGCTGTTTGGAATGCCGACCAGAGTTTCCCGGCTGTAGTCCATTTCAACGTACATGTCGTCAGCGTATACAGCGCATGCTACTGGAACTGTATTATCTGCCAATTTTTCTACGTCATACAGGTTGCCCCAGTCGGCTTTCTCTGCCAACGAATCTGCCGCTTGTTTAAGCGGCTGCAAACCCTTGAACTGGTCGAACATCCACGGATAAACCATTTCTCCGGTAAACAGGAAAGGTTGACCAGATTGGTAATGGAATTCCGGGTATTCATCGCGAACTCGATGTGCCGACCAAGAAGAAGCCTCACCCTGGTTATATATCGATTCATGCAACAGGGCGTAAATCGGGTTGGTGTGGAAGATTTGCTCCTGAAGCATGGCATTCAAGAAACCAAAGCTTAGGGTTTCCTTGCCACCCACGGTGACAAAAGCATTTTCTAGCAAGTAGTACATAGGTACGTTAGCACCGCTTCGACCCAGATTCGCTCCGATTAACTGGAATTGTTCCACTGTAAATAGCTGACCATTCGGCAGGACGACGTCATTGTTCAAAATAAAATCGGCAATCTTCTGGCATTGCGTCTGCGCAGAAGGGAACTGAGCAAAAAACGCATTGTTCTTATCGGTTACTCGCTTGTAGGTTGCGCGGTAGACGTCGTCTGCATGGCGAACCAAAGATGGAACACCTCCTGTAATAAGCGAGCGTTCCAGTTTTTCGGGGAACATCGATAAGTAAGTTAAAGAGCAGAACCCGCCAAAGCTTTGCCCGAGGATGCTCCATCTCTCAACACCAAGCTTTTCCCTGATGGCTTCGGCATCGCGAACGATATTATCTGCGCGGAAGAGGCTTAAATATTCGGCTTGCTCTTGCGGGTTTTTTCCTTGCAGCGTTTGGAAAGTGATGACACTGCTGTTACCTGTGCCACGCTGATCAAGCAGTAAAATACGGAACTGTTTCAGGGCACGTTTCACCCAGCCAGAAGCACCATCGACACGAGGAGAGGGGAACCCAGGACCGCCTTGAAAGTAAACCAGCCATGGTAAAGACGCTTCATCGGCATTGATGTCGACCAGCTCTCTGGCAAAAACGGAAATGGTGTCGCCATTCGGGTTTTGATAGTTCAATGGCAATTCAAAGGTGTGTGGACGAAATCGCACTTGTCCTTCAATAAATTCTGATCGCACTTTCTTCTCCTTCCATATGAAAGCGACTGTCCACCCCAAGATGAGCAACATCTTGAGGCTATTGGTGCGTAAAGTATCAGAATTTGGCGTTAGAACCCATTAATTCCTAATGCGATAAACAGTCCAAGATTGGCAATAAAACCAATGATATAGAAATAGCTGCGTGGGCTAGGGTTACGTTCTGTTGCAATTACGTAGTACAGCGCCATGTGAATCAAACGTGCAATGGCATAAATCCAGACAAAGACGGCCAGTGTGGTAGGAGACATGCCTGCAAAAATGCCAAGTATGGCTGGGACAACAAACACCACTACATTGTCGAGTGAATTTTGATGCGTACGGTGACTGCGGAATACGAAGGATTCGTGACTGAGTTTGCTGTCGACGATACCCGGAACATAGTGGCTCTGTTTGCGGTGAGCAACAGAGGCAATGATCGCCTGAACCAGAACGGTGAACAAGATCAGCCATAACCCCCAAAGGGATAACGCGTATTGAGAGAATAATTCAGCAAACATACAAACCTCTGTGGTATTAAAATTAAGTTGCGCGCAATATTAATTGCGCGCAACTTAAATGTAAATAGATTGCGCGCAATTTAATTGGTTTTTGAGTTGCTACATGAGCTGACCCTAGCTACGAGTTTCGCAGCGTATTGGTTCAGTATATTAGGGGCAAAAAAAAGCCGCTACAGGAGCGGCCAGAGAGAAGTAGAGAGTGGTGTTACTTGCAAAGTTTTTCCTTCATGAAATACATGTAAGCATCTTTGTCTTTATTATTTTTCGCGACTTTGATCACTTCGTTGATTTGATCATTGTTGAACCCTTGAGCTTGACCCGCACGGAACACCATTGCTGGTCTGTTTTCGTAAACGTGCAGGTACATTTCATCCAGTGCAGTTTCGCATTTGTTTTCTTCTGCGAATGGAATGCCTGCGATGCTGTCCATCGTAGGAATAATGGAATCATTTGGATCGGTTGAAACACAGCCAGTTGCGGTCATTGCAAGAAGCACTGCGGAAAAGAACTTTTTCATTACTCGATATCCTCAAAATAATATTTGTTGTCTTTTTCTGTGCCGCGTTCCTTTAGCACCAGAATGTTTTTGGAAAACGAAAACACCAGTTTGCGAGCAGGGTATTCGTAGACGTGTGACACCAAGTCTTCCTTGTGATGAATGATGGTTTGCGCCATACCTAGCAGTGCTTGCAGCTCCTGAGGGCTAGACTGACCTGTGACCAGTTCCTGAAGAAGAGTTTCAGAACGTTGAAGATCTGTACGTGTCTCGTTTGAAGCGTTGGATAGCATTGCGGTTATGGTTACCTTGTCTGTTCATTCCAGCATCCTGATTGGATGGCTAGGGTCATTTGCGGGGTGAATGCTAGCACGCAGAAAATGTGAGCTGTGTAAGGGTTTGTAAGCAGAAAATGGTAAAAGCACTTAACGCGATCTTAAGGTTATGTTTGCAAAACTGATTTGATACTCAATTGTGCTGCCAGCTCCTGACAAAAACTGGCAACTTTTTAGCGTAGCCTGAGCGTAACTTGAGAATGTAAGCAAAGAGGAATTGATTCATGGATGAACAAATACAAGGTGTGTTTGACCAGTTTCCAAAGTCTGTAAAAGAACATTTGCTTCAGGTTCGAACTCTGATTTTTAGCGTGGCAGAGGAACATCAGCTTGGCAGTGTGGAAGAAACATTAAAGTGGGGGCAGCCCAGCTACATGGTCAAAACTGGCAGTACTGTTCGCCTTGGTTTTGATAGAAATGACCCACAAACCTATTGCGTCTATTTTCATTGCCAGACAACACTAGTGGAAACATTCAGAGAGCTGTACGGAGATGAAATGGAGTATCAGGGAAATCGTTCGATTGTCTTTCGTATTGATAAACCACTCGCAGAACCTCAGCTCAGACATTGCCTCTATCTCGCTCTAAATTACCATAAACTCAAACATCTACCACTACTGGGAGCTTAAACCAACCCTATGAATACTGTACTCATTTCTGCCGCCTTCATGAGCTTTACGGCTGCTTTTCTGCATGGTTGCATTGTGTTGGGTGGTCCTGACTGGTATCGGTTTTTTGGTGCCGGTGAAGCCATGGCACAAATGGCAGAAGAAGGACGTTGGTATCCGCTTCTGGTTACCGCAGCGATAGGGACAGTGCTGGCAACGTGGGGAGTATTCGCGCTTTCTGGCGCGGGTCTGGTGTTCCCACTTCCATGGACAAAATGGGTGCTTCTGGGTATCACCTTAGTGTATTTGGCTCGTGGAGTACTGGGTATTGTCGCGGTGAACTTCATTGACCATCCGTACCTTATTGAGCTTCGGGCACAACAAACGTTCATGTGGGTAAGTTCGGTGATTTGCACTGTTATAGGCATCACCCATGCCGTCGGGCTTTATCAGGTATGGGCAAAACTAAATTAGTGGACGACTTAAAGAAGGAATTGTCCCATTTTTGAGAATGTGTGCCTTTTTTAGGTATTTCTTATAGATGCACTCGCCAGTGAAATCAGGCAGGGATAAATTGGAATCGTTATATCGATGTGACACGGAGAGTCATATGAAGTCATTTTCGGGTGAATTTACCATAACCGCATGGGATGAGAGCACCTATGTAGAACGAGAAGGCGGGTTTAAACAATCGTTGGCGACCGTCACGCAAAATTATCGCGGTGGCATTGAAGGGGCAGGTGAAATCCAGTATCTCATGTGCCATCAAGCGGCAGACCATGCCGTTTTTGTTGGCTACGAGATCATTACAGCGACCATCGATGGCAAAGCAGGCTGCCTGGTAGTTCAGCACAATGGTAAATTCGAAAAAGGCGTGGCGAGCAGCCAGATGGTGGTGGTTCGCGATTCCGGTACTGGAGAGCTGCAAGGAGTAGAAGGCAGCGGGCATTTTCATGCTGAAGAGTCTGGAAGAGCGCTGTATCAGTTCACGTTAAAGTTTACCTAAGCAACAGAATATATCTTCTTTTTCCGGCTAAGTTGATAGTTGATTTAAGCTTCGTTTTTACAAAGCTTCGCTGCTTATCGCATGTTTTTCACTTCTTTTTCTTGTGTTTATTGTCAAAATCGTTTGAGGTTGCTTATTGGATGATCAATGAATCGATCCTATACTGGATCAGGATGATCGACCATAAGAAGAACGACACATATAGTGATCAAGCATGAGTAAAGATGATATCCAAAAGGCATCAGAAAACCTGCGAAAAGCGGTTCCTCTGATGATCAAAAACCAGGTACCAACGACACCAACCAACTACGCCCTTTGGTATACGTACGTTGACAACAGCTTGCCGGAACTCAATAAAGAAATGGACAAAGTGGTTTCTGACTGTGGGTTGTGCCCGCCAGCGACTGGAGAAGCGCTGTACAGAAACTATGTGGCCAGCAAACAGGAAACTGACGTTCAGCAACTCCGTACCAGCTTAGAAAAGCTGATAACGGAAGTGTCCCACTCTATGAACGACACTCTGGCGAATACCAGCACATTTCAACAGCAGATGGACAAAAGCTTCGACAGCCTTTCGCGTGTTGAAGATGAAGGTTTGTCTTTTGAAGAAGTGATGGGATTGGTGAGAAACCTGATTACCGAATCCAAAGATATTCGTACTACCACCCAGTTCCTGAATAGCCAGCTGAATGTGGCCAGTCAGGAAATCGAAGAGTTGAAATCTCAACTGGCAGAATTCCAGAAAGATGCCTTGTACGATGGCTTAACCAACCTTTTGAATCGTCGAGCATTTGATAAAGATTTAGCGACGTTTTGTCGCAATGAAAGCGCATTTAGCTTGATTATTATGGACATAGACCACTTTAAATCGTTTAACGACCAGTACGGACACATTTTCGGGGATGCCGTCATCCGTTCTATTGCCAAGCGACTAAGTGGTGCCTGCCGCGAGGGAATTACAGCTTATCGCTATGGTGGTGAAGAATTTGCAATGATAGTGCCAGACAAGCAATTGCGCTTAGCGATCCGTTTTGCTGAATCTGTACGCACTGGTTTTGAAAAAATCAGCGTAAAAGACAAGCGCAGTGGCAAGCAAGTCGACAGTATTACGTCTTCGTTTGGCGTGGCAGAATATCAGCCAGGTGAGTCACCTGATGGTTTAATTGAACGAGCTGACACCCAGCTTTACGAAGCCAAGCGACTGGGTCGAAACCGAGTTATGCCCATTCCAAAATAGTAAAATTAAATGTACTCACGTAAACACCCGCATACATGCGGGTGTTTTTGTTTTGGTTCAGTCTATTCATTCTAAAGCTTAAACATATCAAAAGTATGTCACTCAGATATTGAAAAGAAGAAAGTGATAAAAAATCTTGCTTGAGTGAAATTAATCGTTGAAGTTCGTATTTTTAACAGATAAGTTAAAGCTTAACCACTGCACCGTTCAGCAGTGCAAATAAGAAAAACAGGAAGATGTAGTATGTACCAAACCGACGACGTTCGAATTAATAAAGTCAAAGAACTGCTGCCCCCCGTAGCGGTGTTAGAGAAGTATCCGACCACAGAAGTTGCATCTTCAACCACTTTTGAAGCGCGCCAGGCGATTCACAACATTTTAGAAGATAAAGATGACAGACTTTTGGTGATCATTGGTCCTTGTTCTATCCACGATACAGAAGCAGCAATTGAGTATGGTCAGCGCCTGAAAGGGTTGCGTGAAGAGCTGAAAGACCGCCTTGAAATTGTGATGCGTGTTTACTTCGAAAAACCGCGTACAACCGTTGGCTGGAAAGGTCTGATTAACGACCCATACCTGAATGACACCTTTAAACTGAACGATGGACTTCGCATGGGGCGCAAGCTTTTGCTTGACCTGACAGACATGGGCATGCCAACTGCGAGCGAATTTCTGGATATGATTACGCCACAGTACGTTGCCGACTTAATCAGTTGGGGGGCTATTGGAGCGCGTACCACAGAATCGCAGGTTCACCGTGAGCTGTCTTCAGGGTTATCTTGTCCGGTCGGATTCAAAAACGGTACGGATGGCAACATCAAGATTGCTTCTGATGCGATTCGCAGTGCTAGCTCCTCGCACCATTTTCTATCCGTAACCAAGTACGGTCACTCGGCAATTGTAGAAACAGCGGGCAACCCAGATTGCCACATCATTTTGCGTGGCGGTAAAGAGCCAAACTACAGCGCTGAGCATGTCGCTCGAATTAAAGAAGAGCTTTCTGCTTCTGGTCTTCCACAAAAAGTGATGATCGATTTCAGCCACGCGAACAGCTCTAAGCAATACCAGCGCCAAATGAACGTTGCTGATGATGTGTGTGAACAGATCTCTGGCGGTGAGCAGGCAATCTTTGGTGTGATGATTGAATCGCACTTGGTTGAAGGTCGTCAGGATCTGGTGGATGGTAAAGCCGCCACTTACGGTCAGTCGATTACCGATGCCTGTATCGGTTGGGAAGATACAGAGAAGGTCCTACGCCAGCTTGCAGATGCAGTAGAAGCCCGCCGTAAGTAAAAACTCAAAGGAGACCAGCGTTAAGCTGGTCTTCTTATATGCTTACCTACAACCTTTTGAATCAACACCTTATATTCCTCAAACGACGTTACCCGCTTTGGTGTAACGTGATAAGTGTTCCCCACAATAACGGTTGGAACTGCTTTTACCTCTAATCGTTCAGCATCTAAAAGATATCCCGCCAGTTTATTTTCCGTTTCCTTAGCCTCAAAATGTGTTTTAAACAGGCTTGGTTTTATGTTCAATGATTTGGCGAAAAACTGTGTCATGGTTTTTACACATTTCGGTGCCTGTCGATTTTTGAGCGCTTCAAACATTTCTCGTGTGTATTGAAATTCGACACCGTTCTGCTGCGCAACTGCGAAGCTTTTGGCGTAAAGCAGATCCAACTCATCTTGAGGGTTAAAAAGAGGGATTTTGGTTAAACATACCTGGTCGGGTAGGTGTTGTGAAACCTGATAATAGACGGAGTCAAAGGCTGCACAGTGACCGCAGCGAAAGCTGAAGTACACTTTAACAGTATTATCGACCATGATTTGCTGTGGAACTACATCGTAATCTAATCCCTCTTTAAGTTCATACGCAGCAACAGAATTTGCTCCGCACAGGATGAGCAACGTAAGTAAAAGCGACTTCATTCTATTGTTCATACTTGATATCCACATCATAAAACAGATGAAGCAAGTATATTTTCTACTTTGATTTTATGTCAAATCTTATATGTTTGATGTTATTTAGTATGCTTCCGTGATGCCTCACTTTCAGCCTTGTGAAAACGTACTGAGGTTGCCTGGGTATGAGCGGGTGACTTTTCCCGCCGATTTTTCTTAATGAGTTATGTCACATTATCTGGAAAGATCTTGTATCAAAGTTAAAACCAGCGCACACAAAACAAGAATTCCTATTTATTGAAATAGTGATTAATAATAAAATGAAATAACGGTTTAAAAACGTTTTTATTATTTTTCTAAAAGGAAATGTATTTCAATGAAACGGATTTCAATTATCGGTGAATGTATGATTGAGCTAAATGGAGAACCCTTTGGCTCAATGTGGCAAACTTATGGCGGAGATACGCTAAACGCTGCCGTTTACCTGTGCCGAGAGCTTGAAAATTATCCAAATTCCGCTGATGTTCAGTATGTCACTGCTCTGGGGACCGACGCGTTGAGTCGGGGTATTGAATCTCGCTGGCAGGATGAGGGGATCAACACTCAATCTGTTCTAAAAGATGAAAAGCGTGTACCCGGTGCCTACCTTATACAGCTGGATCAGCAGGGCGAACGTACTTTCCTATACTGGCGAAGCGAATCCGCTGCCAGATACTTGCTGCAACACCCTGATTTTACAACGCTAAGAGCATCAACCTCTGGTTCAGACGTTGCCTTTTTGAGTGGCATTAGCCTGGCGATTTTGCCTGACGAAGACAAGGCGACATTGTATGAATGGTTGGGTGAATTGCGCCAGTCAGGAACTGAAATCGCGTTTGACAGCAACTTCCGCCCCGCGCTTTGGGAAGATATAGACAGCGTGAAAGAAGCGTATTTAAACGTCTATAAAAACACCGACATTGCACTGGTCACTTTTGATGATGAACAGGCATTGTGGGGAGACGTTTCACCACAGGACACCTTCTCTCGCTTAAACGAGTTGGGTGTCCGAATTGTCGTGATCAGGCTGGGTGAAGAAGGCTGTCTGGTACAGGATTTTTCTGCCAGCGACAGTTTTATTCCTGTACCTACCGAACCAGTTAAACATGTAGTAGATACGACGTCCGCAGGAGATTCCTTTAATGGGGCATTCTTCGCGGCCTACTTAAACAATCAGACATTGGATGAGTGCTGCAAACGGGGCAATCAGCTCGCAGGCAAGGTCATCCAACACAAAGGGGCGATAGTGCCCAAAAACATTTAAGGAGATATTGTGAGTAAGATAAGCGAGCAGCTAAAAGCACTGAAAGTTGTGCCCGTGATTGCACTCGATAAAGCAGAAGACATCATCGAGCTTGGAAAAGTGCTTGTAGAAAATGGCTTGCCAGTAGCCGAAATTACCTTTCGCTCAGATGCGGCGGTGGAAGCAATTCGGCTATTAAGAGAATCTCAGCCAGACATGCTGATTGGTGCCGGAACTGTGCTTAATGCGGAACAAGTGAAAGCGGCAAAAGAAGCGGGTGCTACCTTTATTGTGTCGCCGGGTCTGAACCCTAATACCGTAAAAGCGTGTCAGGCAGAAGGCATTGATATTGTCCCTGGTGTGAATAACCCAAGTGCTATTGAAGCTGCGCTGGAGCTGGGTCTGAAGACGTTGAAGTTTTTCCCTGCAGAAGCATCAGGCGGCATCAACATGGTGAAATCTTTGTTAGCGCCATACACGGATATCGAATTGATGCCTACAGGCGGTGTTAGCCCGAAAAACGTGAACGACTATTTAGCGATTCCAAGAGTCATCGCTTGTGGCGGTACATGGATGGTAGATAAAAAGCTGATCGAAGAAGGCAAATGGGACGAGCTGGCGAAGCTGACCCGTGAAGCGGTTGAGCTAGTCAATTAATAAGCCCAAAAATAACCTAAAATAAAGGGAAGATTTATCTTCCCTTTATTTTTATAAAGTATTAATCATTATTTAAAATAAACTCCGCGCATCGATAACCGATCATCATTGCTGGCGCATTTGTATTTCCCGCGTTTATATTTGGCATCGCAGATAAATCGCATACTCTTAATTTTTCAACGCCTCGAACACATAATTTCGCATCCAGTACGGCAAGTGGATCGTCATCTGCTCCCATTTTGCATGTGCCGCTCGGATGATAATTGGTTTTTACGGTCTTCTGGCAGTGCAGCGCGATGGCTTCATCAGACAAATCGTTCGGGTCAGGGACGGCAACCTGTTTGATTCTCTGTGAAAGAGGACCCTCCTGGAACGCGCGCACAAAAAAACGTTGTGCGGCGATCATCTCATCCATGTCTTCCTTTTCACTCAGAAGGTTAGGGGATACCAGCGGCATATCCTCCGGATTG
This sequence comes from Vibrio nigripulchritudo ATCC 27043, assembly GCF_000222685.1. Classification (GTDB taxonomy): domain Bacteria; phylum Pseudomonadota; class Gammaproteobacteria; order Enterobacterales; family Vibrionaceae; genus Vibrio; species Vibrio nigripulchritudo. Next base: position 153,436 of record NZ_AFWJ01000223.1, read on the forward strand.
GACGAGGCTAATTTCACCCAGCCACGAGATTTGGGTTTGATCACCACGGTGGTGACAGTTAAACCGTAAGTATCGATATCGACGGTATCAAGAATATCGCGATCCAGATAAACCGCCGGAACACAAAATGCCTGAATGGTAGGGGTTTTCGTACGATAATTTGGATTTACAAAAGCCCCGGCTTCCACGCCGGCAGACAAAATAGGACCGGAACCAAACAGTTTGAACTGGATGCCGTTACGCATCATGCGCCAGCCTTTTCCCTGTCTTGCGTACCCATACGGTCCATTGGCGATGCCGACCACTGGCACTTCCGGATGGTCGATCAAGTTTTTGCCTACGCCGGGCAGGTCTGCTTTGCACTCAATCCCGTGGGTTTCCAGCTCTTCCTTTTCTCCGACTCCGGATAGCATCAGCAATTTAGGCGTAATCAAAGAACCTGCCGACAAGATAATTTCTTCGTTTACATGGGTCTCTATGCTTTGACCTGCGGCATTTTTGAAGAGCACCGATTTGGCGACTCCTTCTTCAATCACTACTTTTTCGACTTTGGCATTCAATACCACGGTCAGGTTAGCGAGCTTTTGTAGTGGTTCAATATAGGCGTAAGCCGAACTGCTACGGCGTCCATCTCGGTTCATGAACTGATAGAACCCCGCACCGCGCTGAGATTCACCGTTGAAATCGTGATTATAGGGTTCCCCAATTTCCTGCATACTTTGCACAAACCAGCGTGACATAGGTGTGATATAGCCTGGGTCTGACACCAAAAGCGGGCCTTCTGCCCCGTGGTAGTCATCGTTAAGGCGGTTATTGCCTTCCATGGTTTTAAAAATTGGCAGTATGTCTTCCCAGCTCCAACTGGCTTTATTCTGATTGTTTTTCAGAATCTCATCCCATTCGTCGTAGTCGGCAGGTCGCCCGCGCATATACACCTGAGCATTCACCGATGATCCACCTCCCAGCACATTACCCTGTGGGATGTCGTGTACCCGACCGCCCAAATGATCCTGGGGTGTCGTGTGATGATAAGACATGAACTTACTGCCGTTGATCATCTTGAATATGCCCGGCGGCATATCGAGCAACGTATGATGATGGGAGTGCCCTGCTTCAAGCAACAACACTTTAGCGTTGCTTTCTTTTGCCAGTCTGGCTGCAACCACACAGCCTGCTGCGCCGCCACCCACTATGATGTAATCGTATGTTGAATCCATTCGCCGTACTCCAATAAACCAGCTACGTTATTGCCAGTTCACGTAAGACGTCTGCTTACGATAGTAGTTGTCCAGACCAAAGACGCCATCTTCGCCTCCCAGACCAGACAGCCCCCAGCCAGTATGAAAACCCTGAACCAGTTCGCCGCAGGTTCGGTTGATGTAAAGTTCTCCGAACTGGAATTCATTGTGGGCGTTCATAATGCGTTTGAAATTCTGGGTATAGAGATAGGCAGAAAGCCCATAATCTGAAGCGTTAGCTTTCTCTATGGCTTCCTCATAACTGTCGACCTTGATGATTGGAAGCACGGGTCCAAAGATCTCCTCTTTAACCAGTACTGAATCGTTTTTTAACCCTGCGACCACCGTGGGTTGGATCCAATGCCCTTTTTCAAACTGAGTCGTTTCCGGTCTATTCCCACCAATTAACACTTCTGCCCCCTCTTGCTTGGCTCTACCGAGCTGATCAGCCACCTTCTCCAATTCTGGTTTGCTGACTTTAGGACCCATATCAGGGTTATTAACGGGGTTATCCAGTGTTAATCGGCGAGTCGCGGCGAGCATCTTTTTGACCACCTGATCATACACAGCAGCGTGGACGTACATTCGCTCATTACAGGTACAGATTTGACCACAATTGGTGAAGCGAGCGGTCATGGCACTTTCGACGGCGGCATCAATATCTGCATCGTCCATGACGATAAATGGGGCTTTACCACCGAGCTCCAGTCGCAGGACTTTGATGTCGTCTGCTCCCGCGCGATAAATTTCCCTCCCCGCACGCACACTGCCCGTCATGGTGACAAGCTGCGTATTCTTATTGGTGACTAGTGCCTCGCCCAGATCTCTGCCTCCTCCTAATACCAGATTGGCTACTCCGGCTGGGAAACCAGCTTGGTCGATAAGCTTAAACAGCTCGACTGTCGCCAACGGTGTGACTTCGTGAGGTTTTAAGACCACGGTATTCCCGGCAACCAGTGCAGGACCAAGCTTGCGTGCAGCCAAGGCCAAAGGGTAATTCCACGCCGTTAAGGCAACCACTACACCAAACGGTGCCCGGCGTATCCAGACTTCTTCATTCTCCATATCGGATGGGAAAATATGCCCTTCGGTTCTGCGGGCACTGGAAGCTGCATAGCTGAGAAAATTAGCAGAAGCGGCGACTTCGCCCATGGCCTGATTGAGTGGTTTACCTTGTTCTAACGTGATTACCATGGCGAGATGGTGCTGGTTTTCCATTACCAGCTTTGCCAAGTTGTCGATCAATTCTGCTCGCTTGACCGGAGGCAAGCGGCTCCAGGCTGATTGCGCGGTTTTGGCACTCTGAATGGCATAGGCTGCGGTATCACTATCACCCGACGGGATGGAAGCGATAACCAGCTCATTGGCTGGGTTTTCTACATCCATCCATTGATTTGCATGTTGAGTGGTCCATTCGCCATTTACGTACATCTTTGGCGTAGCAATGGCATTTAAAGTATCACTGACCGACTTCATAACCTCTCCTTGGTATGACCATAAATCTGATTTTATGGTGTTGATTCTCGGTTTTTGCAAGAAATATGACCTTTAATCTGTTTGATCCTACCAAGAAAAGACCAAAAAACAACCAAAATAAATGGTTTGGTGTCACAGTTTTATTGGTCAGATTTGGATGAGAAATTGGGATTCTAAATAGGGCATATACGATTAATTTTTATTTAAAACATAAGGTTATTTGTTTGTGGGAATTGACGGTTTTCAATGCTGGCTCAAATTACTCTGCCATAGCCCGGCAAATTTGGGGTATAAAATTGACTCAAAATTAGCTCTGGGTGTAGGCTTAGGGGAGTTTGGAGTAACCAAAATGACCTCGAGGTTTAGATAGTGTCGGTTTCGAAGAGATTAGAAGAGAAAGTCTTAAGCAACGCATTCAATGAAGGTGACCGTTTACCACCTGAAAGACAATTGATGGAAGAGTTTGGTGTTTCTCGCACCGCCATCCGAGAGGCGATTGCTGAGCTTGCCGGTAAAGGGTTACTGGAAACCAAACCGCGTCACCGTCCAATCATCCGCCGACAGAACTATGGAAATTCTATCGAGTCATTCCGAAACACTCTGGATAACCTGCTTACCGACGACGATGGTTTAAAAAGCTTGTATGAGAGTCGCGTTTTCTTTGAATCTGCTTTAGTCCGACACGCTGCCCTTAATGCCAAAAAAGTAGACATCGACAACTTGCGCCAAGCGCTGAATGCCAACAAAAATGCCATAGGTCATACCGAACAGTTCCATGCAACAGATATAGATTTTCACCGAGTGTTATATGGCATCCCGGGCAACCCAATTTATCCGATGATTCATAATACGTTCGTATCCTGGCTTACGGGAAACTGGCGTCGTCAGGAACGTGGAGCCGACATTAACCGCGTCATGTACGCAGGGCATGAAGCCATCTTCGAAGCCATTGTGGATAGGGATCCGGAAGGGGCAGAAAAAGCACTGGAGCGTCATCTGCAAATAGCATGGGACTATGTTCGCAGTGTGATGCTTCAAGAGTCTGCTTGATTTAGCTTCAGATTAGATTAGAGATGAGTAAATTTTAAGCACATCGCATTAGTATTTTTGATAAATAGGTGATTAGGTTTATATGTATTAGGTTCTCGTGTGTTTTTAATACGCGAGGATAAATATTATATGGACAAAGGCATACGACCGATAATTTTGAAGAAAGCTCATGGTAAAGGGAGTCAAAATTCTCACATAGATGAACAATCTCTCGACAAGACACTATTAAAAGTAGCGGCTAAAAATTCTAAAAAGCAGATTATGACCAGAGCGGCAGTAACAAAGAACATTGTTATTGTTGAGGAGGACTAATCTGTGGAAAATGAAGTCAAAATTTTTGCTTACAAGGCCTTCAAAGACTCTATTCCAGAAGAAGTTTATGATGCAGTTAAGAAGAAATTTAGAGATTACAAAAGTAAAGGTATCGTACCAAATGACTTTGGTCGAGATACAACTTTTGATTTTCCTGAACAGTTACGTCAGTCTGGATTGAAGCACATACATATCAAGGATAAAACTTCCAAGCGTTGGAACCTAAAAAAGTATGCTTTTGATAAAACAAGTAATACAGCACTGATTTACTGCAGTAACTACTTCAATCCAAATTATTATCTATTGATTGGCCTTATTGAAAACGCCCATCAAGTTTACAAAGAAGATCTTTTGTATTTGCTTGAGCTATCAGATATTGCTGATAGGTTTAGTAATCGTAATTTTTAGGAGTTTTTATGTCAGATTCACTTGATTGGAAATATGGAAAACCAGAAGTTGCTGGTATTTATTTCGTGGCAATCAAACTGGGTGAAGGCATTGGTCGCTATGATTTTTTGCTGTGGAGTGGCAGAGAATGGGAAACCGACCAAAAAGCGGAGATCATCGCTTTTGTCGATGCTGATGAAGTGAAAAGAGTGTTGAACCCTAAATGGCCTGAGAAAGTCGAGGGTGTATCGTACAATTCGACCATTTCTGACTCAGATGGCGAACTCTGGGAAGAAGCATAGTCAAAAAAGAAAAGGTGATTTCTGATAAGAAGTCACCTTTTTTATTATTATTTAAACCTGCAAATAAGGCTTGAGTTTTTCCCAGTCAAAGATCACCCCAGTGCCCGCGGTGTTGGGCGCAACGGCGAGGTGGTCTTCGACAACCAGTGGTCTCGTCGTGTATTGATCTATTGGGAAACTGTGCACTTCCAGCCAGCCAAACTGGCTTTGCGACGACACCAAGCTTACATGTAACTCCTGCATACCGTGCGAACACACCACAACATCATGTTCTTTTGCCAGTTTCGCCGCTCTCAGCCAGCCAGTGATCCCGCCGCAGTTAGACGCGTCGGGCTGAACATAGGAGAGTTTTGACTGTGCCATGGCATGCTCAAACTCATGAATAATGTGCAGGTTTTCACCCATAGCAACAGGTACACCTGTTTGCTCGAAGATAGCCGCATATCCGCTGTAATAATCTGGGATAATCGGCTCTTCAAACCAAGTAATGTCGTAGGGTTTGATTTGTTTCGCAAAGGCAATGGCGTTGTCTAGCGACAGGCTGTAATTGGCGTCGACCATAAATCGGACATCAGGACCAATTAACTCCCGAACGGCTTTGACTCGTGCCACGTCCTCCAACAAATCCGGTTTTCCTACCTTGATTTTTACGGCGTTAAACCCTTTTTCGAGATAACCACGAATGTTGTTCAGAAGCTTTTCCTTACTGAACAGCAAATCGATGCCACCGCAATAAGCCTGACAGCGGTCGCTGCTTCCTCCAGCCAGTTTCCAGAGAGGCTGATTTTCTCGTTTTCCTTTTAAATCCCACAGGGCGATGTCGGCGGCAGAAATTGCAAAGGATGCGATTCCTCCGCGACCTACATAATGAAGGTGCCACTGCATTTCGTCATAAAGCGAGTCGATCTCACGAGCATCACGCCCTACCAGAAAGGGCGTTAAGTCTTTATCCAACATAGAAAGAACAGCATGTCCGCCTACACCGCCTGTATAGGTGTAACCCGTGCCTTCACTGCCATCCTCTAAGGTGATGGTAGAGGTGATCAACTGAAAATGTGTATGAACTCCATGCATCGCGTCAGCCAGTGGTTCCGACAGCGGAACGTTGAACAGCTGGTTATGGACAGATGCGATTTTCATTTTTGCTCCTCGGTGTTTTTCCCTGACAAAACCCAGATTCCTTTCTGCAGGGAGACTTCTTTAATTACTTTATTTGTTTTGGTAAAACCAAAGTCACTATTGTTGAGTGGTATTTCAGACCAAAGTGTTCTTTTAGTCGCATGATAGGCACGTTAAGGCTATTTTTGCTTCGAAAAATTACATTTTGGTTCGATAATCGTGATTGAGATCTGTTTTTGGTTGGTTTTGGATCGTTGTAAATGCGTTTTTGTGACTTTTATCTCTTTTTATGGTTAGTCCAAACGTGTACTTTGTAACCAGTTGACACAAATTGATAACAACGGAGATGCCAGAACATGACGTTCGACTGTGATCACCAAACCACGTATTCCCGAGATGAGCTGCGTACGCGTATTGTTCATATCGGATGTGGTGCTTTCCACCGTGGGCATCAGGCGGTTTACAACGATATTTGTAATGACCTTGAACCTGAAGACCTTTGGGGGATCGCAGAAGTCAGCCTGAGAGGCAGTACCAGCATCGCGCAGGATTTACGCGATCAGGAGATGGCGTTTTGTGTGCTGGAGACCAGTGCTCATGGTAGTGAGACTCGTCTGATAAGAACGATCACTGGGGCAACAGATATTGCCCATGAAGGGTATGGCAGAGTTGAAGAGTGGTTCGCCCTACCTGATCTCAGCATTATCTCTCTTACCGTAACCGAGAAGGGGTACTGCGTTCATCCTTCAACAGGAGAGCTGAATCTGGATCATCCAGACATAACTCACGACTTGTTGAATCCACAGCAACCCAAGTCGGCAATCGGGCTGATTGCCAAAGCCATCGATACCCGTTACGACAGGTCTCTTTCAGGAGTGAGCGTTCTTTCCTGTGACAACATGCCCGAAAATGGCGACGTACTTAAAGCCGCGGTGATGGGATTTCTACTGAAAGTGAATCCGGACGTGGCTGACTGGGCCAAAAGTAACGTTAGCTTCCCATCTACCATGGTAGATCGCATTGTCCCAGCGATGACGGAGCATTCTCATCAGCAATTAAAAGCGTTAGTCGGTGCTGATGACAAATGTGGTGTGGTGGGTGAGTCTTTCAAGCAGTGGGTGATTGAAGACAACTTTGTCGCTGGGCGACCAAACTGGCAGCAGGCTGGCGCGAGTCTGGTGTCTGATGTAGTGCCTTATGAAGAGATGAAGCTTCGCCTGCTCAATGGCAGCCACACCTTCCTGGCTATTGTCGGTTCATTGATGGGGCTTCAGTCGGTCAGTCAGGCTGTGGTTCATCCCGAATTAAAACCCGCGTTACTTACCTTAATGCATACCCAGAAGTGCTCGCTTAACCCCAAGCTCAATATCGATATTGATACTTACATCAGCGCGCTGATTACCCGTTTTGAAAACCCCAATATCGAGCATCTGCTAAAGCAAATTGCCACGGACAGCAGCCAGAAAATTCCAGTACGAATTATCGCTCCGATGAAAACGTTGCGAGATTCGAATCAGAGCATAGAACCGCAGCTGTTTCTGCTGGCGGCGTGGGTGAAATTTGTCGAGCGCTATGCCGACGAAGGATTAGCAGATCCAAAGTCTGAAGTGCTGTCTGAGCTTATGTCTTCTCAAGGAGCAAACGAATCCGTTTGCCAAAGAGTTCTGGTGGCATCTGGTTTCTTCAAGCTGGATGACCCGACTTTTTCAGATTTGCTGCCTTTCATTGAGAGTTGGTATGACCAAATACAAGAAAGTAGCTTGAGCACAGTTCTGAACAGTTTAAGCCGCCAGTCTTTACACACTAAAGGAATGCAATGAAAACGTTAATTTGTAATGCCCCTCATGACATGGAATACATTGAGCGCGATAAGCCAACGTACCAGCCGAATGAGGCTCTTATCAAACTGAAAGCAGCGGGTATCTGCGGTACCGATATTCATGCTTACACCGGTAATCAACCCTTCTTTTCCTACCCGAGAGTTCTGGGACATGAGCTTTGTGGGGTAGTGGAGGAGTGTGGAGAAAGTTGCTCCGACATTCGAATTGGCGACCGCGTTTCTGTGATTCCATGCGTGGCTTGTGGCGACTGCGTGGCGTGCGCTGAAGGCAAAACCAACTGCTGCGAAAATGTCTCTCTTTACGGGGTTCATCAGGACGGTGGGTTCTGTGAATATCTGGCGGTTCTGGAAAGCAATCTGGTTAAGGTGAATTCTAATCTCTCCGATTCAACGGTCGCGTTAACCGAATGCTTCGCCATTGGTGCTCATGCTGTCCGTCGTGGTCAGGTTGCCGATGGCGAGAATGTTCTGGTGATTGGTGCCGGTCCTATAGGCATTGGAGCGGCGGCGATCGCTAAAGCGCGTGGTGCCAATGTTGTGGTCGCAGATGTGAACCCATCTCGACAGGCTCATGTGGAATCAACATTGAACGTCAAAGCCGTCAATCCACTTTCGGACTCATTTGAAGCAGATTTGAGAGCCCAGTTTTCCGGTGAATTAGCCGATACGTTAATGGATGCGACGGGCAACAAAGCCTCCATGACCAACGCGGTGAATTTCATCCGACATGGCGGAAAGATGGTCTTTATTGGCTTATACATTGGCGATTTGCAGATTGATGATCCGACTTTCCACAAAAAAGAGACCACACTGATTAGTAGCCGTAATGCGACAAGAGAAGATTTCGAAACGGTACTGGCATTTTTTGAAAGCGGCGCGCTTTCGGAAGACATGATGGTCAACCAAGAATTCGATTTCCATACCTTTGGTGAAGATTACGCCTCGGTGGTTGCGAGCAACCAGACTCTGATTAAAGGCGTAGTGAAATATTAAGCTTTAGGTTTAATACAAGGACGAAAGATGACAACAATAAAAGTAAGCCCAGATACCCTACACCAACTGGCACAACAAAGACTGGCTGAAGCGGGTCTGACAGAAAAAGAAGCCAGCCAGGTCGCCGATGTTTTAGTGCATGCTGACATTCGCGGCGTTCACTCTCATGGTGTGATGCGAGTTGAACACTATTGCAAACGCATTGCCGAGGGGGGCATGAATGTTCGCCCTCAATACAAAATTGAAGAGGTTTCCCCTTCTGTTGCGGTGCTGGATTCAGACGATGGTATGGGACATACCGCGCTGATTGAAGCCACTGAGCTGGCTATTTCGCTTGCTGGCGAAACAGGCATTGGTTTTGTACCGGTTAAAAACACCAGTCACTGTGGTGCGCTTTCCTACTTTGCTAAACAAGTCACTGACGCAGGCAAGATCTGCATCTGTATGACTCAAACGGATACCTGTGTAGCCCCTTATGGTGGTGCTAAGCCGTTCTTTGGCACCAACCCCATTGCTTTCGGTTTCCCGGTTGAAAATGGCGATCCGGTTATTGTCGATATGGCGACCAGCGCCACGGCTTACGGCAAATTGCTTCATGCAAAAGAAACGGGGAATGCCATCGGCTTAGGTCTGGCTATCGACGAAGATGGCAACGAAACCACTGATCCGCACAAAGCCAAAACACTGCTGCCCTTCGGTGGTCACAAAGGTTTCGGCATCGCACTTGCCATTGATGCGCTTACCGGTGTGTTAATGGGGGCTAACTACAGCAACCACATCGTGCGCATGTACGACGACTACGACAAGATGCGCAAGCTCGCGAGTCTGGTGATTGTGGTAGATCCTGCCAAGTTTGGTGGTCACTCTTTTGCGGGCATGATGGCAGCCATGGTACAGGAGCTTCACGAAGCCCCGACCGCACCCGGAGTGGATAAAGTACTCGCTCCTAACGAACCCCAAGTCGCGTATCAGAAGCAGTGCGAGCGAGAAGGCATACCTGTGCCCTCCGGCGTTTATGACTTCCTGAGTCAGGCTAAGTAAGCAGGGTGCATAACAATGGAATGGAGCCGTAAATTATTCCGTTTTAGTGTCGACTTACTGTCGGCTGCAACACTGGTTGCCATGGTGGGGCTGGTCTTTGCGAATGTCGTGCTGCGCTATGTCTTCGATTCCGGGCTTGCCTGGTCGGAAGAAGTATCCCGAATCGCATTTGTCTGGGTGGTGTTTCTTGGAATCGTGATTGCGTATCAGGAAAACGAGCATCTGGCAGTCGACATTGTGGTTTCTCGTCTGAAAGGAAAAACTGCCAAAGTGATGGGCGTGATTCGTACCATTATCTCCGTACTGGTATTGCTTGCCTGTGTCATTGGTGGCTACAAACTAATGCTGCTGACTCAGGGGCAGGGGCTGCCGTCAACGGGGTTACCTACAGGCATTATATACCTGGCTGGCGTCTTGTCCTGCTTAGCCTGCTGCGTGATTCTGCTGTTCTTCCGACGCCAAAATAAAGGGGAGGAAGAAGCATGATCTGGCTATTTCTTGTCTCTCTGTTTGGGTTGTTGTTCAGTGGTGTGCCTGTTGCGATTGCTCTTTTGGGTTCTGCTGCCGCACTGCTATTTGTGGTCGGGCTTTATGATCACCAAACCATGGCTGAATACTTCATCAATGGTGCCAACAACTTTGCCTTGATGGCGATCCCCTTCTTCATCCTAACCGGGGAAATCATGAAGCAGGGCGGGGTATCGCAGCGCATCGTGGACTTTGCGATTTCACTGGTCGGGCACATCAAAGGTGGTCTTGGCTATGTGGTGATCATCTCTGGTCTTATCTTTGCGGGTCTGTCGGGTTCTGCGGTTGCAGACACGGCGGCACTTGGCGCGATTCTGATCCCCATGATGATGTCGAAAGGGTATTCAGCGAAATCCGCGACCGGAATTGTGTGTGCAGTGGGGATTGTCGCGCTGGCGATTCCGCCTTCGATTCCGATGATCATTTTCGGGGTGATTGGTGGTGTGTCAATTACCAAGATGTTCATTGGCGGCGCGCCTGTCGGGATTTTAATGGCCATTGGTTTGTCTGCCATGTGGGCGTATCTCTACCGTGGCTCAGACAGCCTGGTGTTTGATCGCGAACCCTGGTCCGAACGTTGGAAAAAATTCAAAGATGCTTTCTGGGCATTGTTGCTACCCGTAATCATCATTGTGGGTTTACGTGGCGGTATCTTTACACCAACAGAGGCGGGGGTAATCGCTGCTATTTATGCTGCTTTGATTTCTCTTTTCTATCGAGAATTAAAGCTCAATAAGCTGTTGGATATCTTCCGCTCAACTGTAAAAACCACTGGCATTGTCATGTTCGTCGCTTCTGCGGCTATGGTGTCGGGTTACGCGATTACCGTTGCTCAGATTCCAGCGGAACTGATTCAACTGCTGAAGAGTATTTCAGATAACGGCACTGTTGTGCTTCTGACCATTATGTTGTTCTTGCTGGTGGTGGGTTGCGTGATGGATCTCGTGCCAGCCATCTTAATTTTTGCCCCTGTTTTGCTGCCTGTGGTGAAGTCCTTCGGGATTGATCCGGTGTATTTCGGGGTGCTTATGGTGATCAACCTGAGTATTGGTTTGATTACCCCACCGATTGGAACGGTGCTCTACGTGGGTTCAAGCATTTCCAAGATCAAAATGGGTGAACTGACCCGAGGGATATGGCCATTCCTTGCGGTTCACATTGCCATCTTGTTCCTGCTGGTGTTTGTCCCAGAAATAATAACTCTCCCTATCCAATGGATTGGTTGATAAGGAAATTATAATGAAACAACTGAAAACACTAATGATTTCACCTTTGTTGCTGGTAAGTGCTGTGTCGCATGCGGGGCTGTTTGGCTCCGACAAAACCATCAAGATTGGTCATTATTTTGCTGAATCTCATCCTCAGCATATAGCCCTCCAACAATTTGAAAAAGAAGTGGAAGAGAAAACCAATGGCGACATTGATGTGAAGATCTTCCCTAACGCTCAACTGGGTTCGGAAGAACAGCTTATCAACGGTATGCGAAATGGCACCATTGAAGTGGCGCTGTTTGGTTCACTGATGCAAAGCCTGGATCCGCGCCTTGGGTTTACCGAAACCCCTTTCCTTATCCGTAACTACGACCATGCCCGTAAAGTGCTGGATTCTGATGTGGGTACAGAAATCGCTGGTGTATTTGAAGAGTTTGGTGTGAAGCACCTGGCGTATTCGGTATCCGGTTTCCGTGTGATTTCTTCCAACAAGAAAATCGAGAAACCGGAAGACTACGGCGGCTTGCGTATGCGTGTGCCTAACGTTGCCATGTTCCTTGAAATGGCAGGGCTTCTTGGAGTGAACGGTCAGGCAATGGCGTTTACTGAGGTATTTACCGCGCTGGAACAGGGTGTGGTCGATGCTCAGGAAAACCCAATGAGTCTGATTAAAGCTCAGGGCTTCTACGAAGTGCAGAAGTACATCATTGAAACCAACCACATGTTTACCTCGCTTAACCTTGGTATCAACAAAGCGTTTTTCGAAGGTCTGACTGCCGAACAGCAGAAAGTGGTGACGGAAGCGGCAGCTAAGTACAGCACCAACTCCTGGCAGGCAGTGGTGAAAGACAACGACGCAACGAAAGCCTTCTTTGTTGAGCAGGGTGTGGAAGTGATCACCCCAAGTGACGAGCTGGTGAAGTGGAATCAGGATGCGATGAAACCTCTGTATCAGAACATGTTTAAGCGTCATCCATGGGCTGAGGACATGACTAATCGCGTTCGCGCTCAATAGACCTTTTGTATTCAGAAAAACTGGTATTCCGAGATAAGTAATTTGTACCCCGAGGATTGGGATAGCGGAGCCTGAACTGGCTCCGCGAAATGGCAAGGAGAATGGAATGAACGCCGTTGTACGAACTGTAATGGAAAAGAACATCATATTTGTCACTATCGCGTGTTGCATTGTGTTTTACCTGATCAGCCCGCGGTTTATGAGCATCGACAACATGTCGGCAATTTCCCGGCAGATTGTGCCGATTGGGCTGATTGCATTAGGGCAATTCTTTGTCGTTGTTTCAGGCAATATCGATTTGTCTTTAGGTATGGGATCCGTCCTGTTTTCCATTGTCTTAGGAGTGCTTTTTGGATTAACGGGTGGCGTGGAATGGGGCATTGTGGCGGTGGTCGTATGCTCTGTGGCGATGGGATTGGCAAATGGGTTGTTAGTGTCTCGTCTTAAATTGCCAGCTTTCATCGTTACCCTGTCTACCCTCTTTATCGCGACAGGTTTGTCGGGATTAATCATTCCCAAAGGTCAGATGATCTTTTTGGTAGGCGACTTCTTCCGCTTTGTAGGGGCGGAGAAGTTCGCCGGTTTTTATATCTCTTTCCTGTTTCTTGTATTGCTGTATGCCCTGGCTTACGTGGTTTACAACCACACCCGCATTGGCGCGTACATCATTGCCATTGGTAATAACGAAGAAAACGCCAAGCTTTCCGGCATCAATGTGGATGCGGTCAAAGTGGGCGTGTTTACCTTTGCTGGTCTGTGCAGCGGCTTCGCTGGACTGGTGTTGTCGACCCGAATGGGGTTTGTGCAACCGGGACTGGACGGCAACGGAATTTTAATGGATGGCATTGCTGCCATCATCATCGGAGGCACCCTTATTCTGGGGGGCAAAGGCACCATAGGCGGCGCTTTCTGGGGCGTGCTTTTTATCGGTGTCATCAACAACAGTTTAAATCTTTTGAACGTGGAAGACGTCTGGCATTTGGTGTTTAAAGGCTCGGTGATCATTGCCGCCTTAGCACTGAACTGGCTGCTTTGGCAGTCACGTCAATCCACAAGTTACTGAGTGTATTACTCATCAGGAGCCCAAAGTTGCATCAATATCAACATCATTGATACCCGGAAAGGGCGCAGTGTGACCCTTTCCAGATCCGTCAGGCGACCTCTATTACAGGCTAAGCCAATCTCGCCGGCAGATCGCTAACGACAATAAGGAGATTGTCATGCTCAACACTGTGAAGAAGATTAAACGTGTGGCAATGGCTGCACTGGTGTCGCTAGGATTGGCTTCGCCAACTCTGGCCGACGAAGGTTTGGACATTGTATTCATCAATGACGGTCACGTCGCACCGTATCACGTAGCGTGGCTGTCTGGGTTTGAAGACGCCATTAAGGCATATGACAAAGAGTTCGGAAACGTTTCTGGTCGCTGGCTAAGCGCAGAAGGCAGCCTGGAAAAAATGCTGCTTCAGGTGGAAACTACGATCAACGAAAAGCCGGATGTAATGTTTGTCAACGCCATCAACGTAGACGCCTTTGAACCTTTGGTGAAGAAGGCACAGGATACCGGTATTACCTGGGTTGCGGTTCATAGCCCGATGGAATCTGCAGACTACAGCTTTACGCTGGGTGATGTGACCAATGGCTACAATCAGGGTCGCGCACTTGGTGCATTGCTGGAAGGCGACGTGACGGTTGCGATCATGCTTGGACAGGCGGGTAATCCTTCAGGCGAAGCGCGCCGTGAAGGCATTCTCAAAGGATTGAGTCACTACCCGAATGTTAAGGTGGTTGCCGAGCAGCCTGCCGACTGGGATACCATCAAAGCGCAGAGCATTGCCGAAAACTGGTACACCAAGTTCCCTAAACTGGATGCGATCTCCGTAGTGACGGACGGCTATCTGTATCCCTCTCTTGCCATCGCCCAAAACCGAGGTATCGACAACATTACCTTCTGGGGTTACGACGGCGACATTCCTATTCTCCAGCAAATGAAGGCGAACAATTCTCCTGTGAAAGCGGACATTCTTTTGAGTGGTACACGCGAAGGGTGGAACTTCGTCCAAATGGCGTATCGCATCCATAAGGGTGAGACAGTCGACAAGGTATACGACTTCTACACGCCTTTGGTGATGACCAAGGAGAACCACGACAAAGCACTGAAAAACGGCTTCCCCAAAGACATTGTGGTGTATGACGTAGACAAGGCGCTGGAAGTGGCTCAGTACGGCTATCTGGAGTTTGGTCCTGACTCAGTGAAATAAGCTGGGTGGCTGTCAGCGTGCGCTGGCAGCCTGGATCAAACGATTGAATTAGGTGATGAAGGATGGACAGAACGGTAACGAAAATGGGCACCGAATCAGCAACAGCCAACACCAAGCCAACAAACAGCAATGGGAATGCGTTTCGAACCCGTTATATGTTGCTGATTGGGCTAATTGTGATTACAGCGGTTGGCTTCAGTATTGCGAACGAAAACTTTTATTCTCTGGCGAACATAGGGATCCTTCTCAGAAGCATCGCCGTGCTTTTCCTGCTCAGTATGGCAATGACTTACATTATGTTGACCGCAGGCATCGACTTATCGGTGGGCTCTAACGTCGCCTTTTCTGGAGGGGTTGGGGTAATCGTCCTGACTACCACAGGCATTCCGGTTCTGGGTTTTGCTGCTGCGTTGGTGGCAGGGGTTGCGATCGGTTTTATCAACGGATTCTTTGTCGGAAAACTCAAACTCAGCGCCTTTATGATCACGCTCGCTACCATGGCACTGGCGCGGGGGCTGGCACTGGTCATTTATGATGCCGACTCCATCGATGTGACCGACCCTGTTTTTCTATGGCTTGGTGGGACGTCTTACGGCTCTTTCCCTGTGGTGATTGTTTTTGTTGCTTTGGTTTATCTCGTTCTGGCGACCCTGCTTTATCGCACCGCTTACGGGCGTGATGTTTACGCAGTTGGCAGTAATGAAGACACCGCGTACGTCAACGGACGCAGACCTCAGCGCACCATTATGTTGGTGTACATGCTGGCGGGGTTAATGGCAGGGTTGGCAGCGATTGTGACAGTCGGGCGTGTCTCGTCTGGTCAGCCATGGGCAGGGTTATACCTTGAATTCGACGCCATTACCGCGGTGGTTCTGGGCGGAACCAGCCTGTTTGGTGGAAGAGGGCGCTTATTCGGCACCATTTTAGGGGTCTTGCTGTACGGCATCATAGTTAATGGTCTGATTCTGACCAACACCAATCCGTATCTTCAGAGTGTTATCAAGGGCTCGATTCTGCTAGGCGTTGTACTGATCGACACCTTGAGTCAACGTCGCCATAACGCTAACGGATAAAGGAGTGCTCAGAATGAAAAGCGAAAAACGGCTTGAAATGAACAACATCTGCAAGCGCTTCTTCGAAACCAAAGCGTTGGATGCGGTGGATTTTACCTGCCAGTCCGGCGAGGTGCATGCGCTGGTGGGGTTAAATGGTGCAGGTAAATCGACCCTGACTAAGGTATTAGGGGGCGTATATTCTGCCGATGAAGGGGAAATATTACTCAATGGTTCTCCGATTCAGATCGATAAACCTTCCGATGCTAACGACCATGGCATTAGCACCATTCACCAAGAATATTCCCTGATCAATGAACTGACGGTGTTTGGCAACATATTTTTAGGGCGAGAAATACACTATTCGGGCACGCCTTTTCTGAATAAAAAAGAAATGATTCGACGAGTGCAGGAACAGTTGGATCTCTTTGGTTTAAGCATCGACCCAGCCGCTCCGGTTCACACCCTGAATTCGGGTGAAAAGCAGATTGTGGAAATCATCCGTTCCATCATGACCGACAGCTGGTTGATCGTGATGGACGAACCGACTTCCGCCCTTTCTGAAGAAGACAAACTCAAGCTATTTGAGTTTGTAGAAAAAATGACGCAGCAGAACATCAGCATCATCTATATCTCTCACCATATGCCGGAAATCTTCGGTATTGCGGATCGGGTAACAGTGATGCGCGATGGCAAAATTGTGCTCAGCGACAAAGTCTCGGATACCTCAGAAAATGACGTGATTCGAGCTATGACAGGTGACGATCTGGATGACTTTGTGAAACCTGAAAAGCAGGTGAGCGAAGAGGTTCTGCTTTCACTCAGAAGCCTTTCCAAACCGGGTGATTTCGAAAACATTTCATTCGATATTCGCTGCGGTGAAATTGTGGTGATGACAGGGCTGAGGGGCTGCGGCGCACCTGAAATTGCTAAAGCGATATTCGGTTTAGACAAGCATTACACCGGAAACGTGGTGTATGAAGGGACAACCTTAAAGCCGGGTCAGGGTCCCGATTCTGCAGTCAATATGGGTATGGGGTTTGTGTCGGAAAACCGCGACAAAAACGGCATTCTTCCTTCGCTTTCGGTCGAAAGTAATATCGTGCTGCCCTTCATTCACAAACGAACCAAAGGTGGGTTGATTCAGCAAAGCGATGTGCAGGAAGTGGTGGCAAACGCCATCAGAGAAACCAGCACCAAAACGGAATCTCCCGAACAGGAAATCCGTTTTCTCAGTGGCGGTAACAAGCAGAAAATCTGTTTCTCCCGCTGGCTGGACAAAGATCTGAAACTGCTGATTTTGCTAGAACCCACTCGGGGCATCGATGTACATGCCAAAGCCGATATCTACCGAATCATCGAAGAGCTTGCCAGTCGGGGAGTCGCGGTGCTGGTGCTGTCTTATGAAATTGATGAAGTGATCATGCTGGCAGATCGGGTGCTGACCATGTACGAAGGCAAAATTGTTGCCGATTACGGTCTGCAGGATATGGATAAAGAGCAGATGTTGGCAGATATGGCGGGCGTAAAGTCTGCCAGCTAACGCAAATTTTCGCATAACGAACTGAGAGGCGAAACGTCGCTCAACTCGGAGGATGTGATGACAAAACGAACAAAAGAAGTAGTGGACGAGCATGGGCAAGTCCGCGACAGAAGAGGGGAGTGGCGTTCAGGTAACCCCGTGTTTGAGGAGCCAGTGTTTGTCTGGCCGCCAAAGCCAAAAGCTTTCCTGAAGTGGTTTTTTGGAATGCCGGGGTACCTGTTTCCGTGGAATTTGGGTTACCTCATCATGACCGTGATTGTGATGATGTATTTCACTCCGGAACTTAGCCGAATGGAGACATTTGCAACGGATTGGGTGGTGGAAATCCTGTTACGTAATATTGTCTTGCTGTTTATTGTGGCTGGGTCGCTGCACCTCTGGCTCTATAGCTACAAAAAGCAGGGCAGGAAATTTAAATACAACGGTCGATGGATGGCGAAGAACGACTCTCTGTTTCTATTCAAGGATCAGGTTTTCGACAACATGTTCTGGAGCATTGTGTCTGGCTGCACCATCTGGACCGCTTATGAAGTCGTGCTCTGGTGGATGTACGCCAACAGCCTGCTGCCTTATATCGACTTCCAGTCAAACCCGGTCTGGTTTGTGTTGTGGCTGGTGTTGATGCCAGTCTGGCGACTGTTCCATTTCTACTGGATTCATCGTCTGATCCATTGGGAGCCGCTTTACCAGCGCGTGCATTATCTGCATCACAAGAACGTGAATATCGGTCCCTGGTCGGGTATGGCGATGCACCCCGTCGAGCATGTTCTCTATTTCAGCTGCATGCTGATCCACCTTATTGTGCCGAGTCACCCATTCCACATGCTGTTCAATGGCATTCACACCGGCGTTACCCCAGCACAAGGGCATTCTGGGTTTGATGAAATTGTCCTGGGAGATGAAATGAGTGTGAAGAATGCGCAAATCATGCATTACATGCATCACCGCTATCACACAGTGAATTTTGGTGAAAGCATTATCCCGCTGGATAAGTGGTTTGGCAGCTTTCACAACGGCTCTCCGGAAGCTGAAGAAGCGTTTCGCCAGTCCAAGCGAAAAGCGCGTGAGTCCAATGAAAAATCAGCAACATGAGGGAGCAGATGAGCAAACACATTGTGATTGTTGGAGGCGGATACGCAGGGGCATCAGCGGCAATCTCTGCCAGAAAAGTGGGCTTTGAAGGGAGTATCCATCTAATCGGCGAAGAAGGCGGACTGGCGTACGAGCGCCCTCCATTGTCGAAATGGCAAGGAGAAGCCGTTCAGAATAAGCCCGTTTTTCCTGAAAGCTTTTATGGAGACTCTGGTATCTCGGTGCATTCAGGGGAGCGCGTTGAATCCATAAATATCGATACTAAGCAGGTAGTTACCCGCAAAGGGCTCAGCCTGACTTATGACAAGTTAATATTGGCAACTGGTGCCACGGCTCGCACATTGCCAGGGTTCGAAAGATCCGAACGAGTGCATTACCTTAGGACGTTGCAGGATGCTCAAAAAATCCAACGCAACTGCATGAATGCAGAGAAAGTGGCTCTGATTGGTGCCGGGTTTATCGGGTTAGAGCTCGCTGCCTCAATGCGTGCAATGGGGATAGAGGTGACAGTTATTGAACAGGCTTCGCAAATACTGAGTCGGGCTGTACCCACCGAAATCGCAAACATTCTGTATCGCAAGCATGTTGGAAACGGCGTTGAATTCAAACTGGGTGAAGTTTGCCAATCTATGCTGCAATCAGAACAAGGCGTTGTTGTGCAGTTAGAAAGTGGCGAGTCGGTTGAAGCGGATTGCGTGGTTGTCGGAATCGGGTCGGTGCCCAATACCCAACTTGCCGAACAAGCGGGGTTGTTGGTTGAAAACGGTATTCTGGTGGATGAGACGCTGCGTACTTCCAACCCTCATATTTATGCGGCGGGCGATTGTTGTCGCTATCAAACACCTGTGGGTTGTTCGCTGCGGTTGGAGTCCTGGTTAACGGCTGGGCAGCAAGGCACTGTTGCAGGAAAAAACGCCGCAGGTGAAAACAGCGTGTATTCGGATGTGCCTTATTTTTGGTCTGATCAAATGGCTATGACCTTACAAGTTGCTGGCTACCCAAATTTGGGAACGAAAAACGTTACCAGAAAGCTCGCCGACGATAAGCTGATGCATTTTCAGTTGGATGAATTCGAGCGAGTGAAGTGTGTGGCTGCGGTGTCTGAGGGAAATGCACTGGCAAGAGACGTTCGAGCCATTCAGAAAGCGATTGCAAAAGGCAAAGTGGTCGATTCCGATAAACTAAAAGATCCCTCTCATTCGATAAGGGATCTTGTCTAAACCTCAAGATTAAAAGGGTAGCTAAGCTACCCTAATTCTATGTAAACCTTGCCCTCTTTGAGAGTGACTGGGTATGTTTTTAAGTCGATACAGGCAGGGGCAACCGTTGCCATACCATTCCTGTAATCAAACGCACCAAAGTGCCGTGGGCACTCTATTTCGTACTCATCGACTAATCCTTCAGATAAATGCGCCTCTTCGTGTGTACAATATCCTGCGGTGGCGTAAAACTCCCCATCTGGGCTGCGATAAATAGCGTAAGTATGATTGCCTAAATCGAACCTTTTTACGCTCTCCAATTCCATTTCCTGCTCTTCACATACGTAATGTTGATTTTCCATAGTGCTTCCTTGTACTACCAAAAATATCATTTATGGTAATACCACAATTGGTTAAAGATCCATCAGGTTGAAGCTTTTAAGGCGCAATGTTGCAAGATTAGGACGGGTTGAAACGTGGGATTATGAACAGCGAATATGTTGAACGCTAAAGAGATTCATTGAACATAAAAAAACGCCAGCATAGGCTGGCGTTAATGGTGAGATTTGGGGTTGATCAGTATTCGAAAATGCTCGGGTTATAGCGCATCACCATGCCTTTCATGGCTTCATGAATGATTGCCTGATGCTCTTCGTTAACGTGAGCCATGGCATCTTGCAGTTCTTTATTGATGATTTGCGACAGCTCGTCGTGCACTTTTTTACCTTTCAACGTCAGGAAGATCTTTTTCGCGTTCTTATGCGTTGGATCTGGAGTCGAGGCGATGTATTCATTCTTTTCTGCGTGACGAATAAGGCTGGTCATGGTGCCTTTACTACGTTGCAGACGCTCAGCTAACACACTTGGACGAAGACCGTCTTCATAGTCCAGCTCCATCAAAACAAGCAGCTGTTCTACATTGATCTCTTTGTAAAGTTTTTGGATTTCCAGCTGGATTCTGTTCTGCATCTGACGAGTCGCGATCCAACTGATTCCAGCCGTTGTTTCGTAAGGTTTTGGGTGTTTTTTGTCTGCCACGTTATTGGCCCTCGACTTATTCATATGATCTATAACCATATCTTAAGCATATCAAGGTTCGAAGTAAAAGGTATTTAATGAGTAAATACATTTTTTTGCGATCAGTCACTTTATGATTCTATGTAAAATACTTTTCTATTTCATAACTGGGCAATTTATTGCCCATTATCCTTATGATTTTACAAGATTAAATTATTTGATAATGATCCTAATTTTGAAAGTAAACTAAGGTATGAGACAAGGTTTTACGTTGGATAATTATGCAAATGATTTGTATTTTTTCTATCTATCGTTCATATATTGAATAGATTCCACTTCGAGCTTAATTTTCTTTACGAGCTAAGTTGAATATTTACGTGCTTCTTTTTTGTCCTGAATATTTCCGAACTCGATAAGCACTTCTACACTCATATATGGCGCTATTTAAGTCGTCTCATGACACTTAAGCGAATACCAGTAAATGCCAGCTTCTTTGACCAAGTAAGAAATCGAATGGTATGTTGTCTTGAAATATGAAACTGGTTGTATTATTAAAAACGAAAACTGCGATAAATGATGGAGTTGGTTGTGATTAACAAAAAATTTTTTAAGACTAAGAACGAAGTGGAAGTTACCTTTGAGTTGGATGAGAAAGAAGCCAGCTCAGTAGCGATCGTGGCGGACTTTCTGGATTGGAAAGCAACGCCAATGAAGCGCAATAAAAAAGACAAAACGTTTAAGTTTAAAACCCGTTTACCCAAAGATCAGGAATTTGAGTTCCGCTATCTGGTGAATGATTCTAATTGGGTCAATGACTCCAATGCCGACAGATATGTACCGAACTCGTTTGGTCAGGACAACTGCCTAGTTTCGACTCGTGAAATGTGAGCGGTTTCGAAGAACACTTGGCAATAATCAGCTTCCTATCTGGAAGCTGATTTATTTTGAAGAACTGCTCTGCGGAGGTAGATTCTCAATTTTTTGAATGAGCTGAGGCGGTGAAAGCGGGCAGGAATAGAGATAGCCCTGAATAGAGGTACAACCCATTCCAACCAGCTTGTTCAGTTCCAGCTCCGTTTCTACTCCCTCGGCCACGATACTTACCTGAAGCTGTTTCGCCAGTTCAACAATCAATTTTACGATTCGTTCAGACTTCAAATTGGTCAGCATGTTCTGAACAAAAGTTTTATCGATCTTGATGCAGTCGATGTCGTAACGGTGAATGTAATTCAGACTGGAGTAACCGGTTCCAAAATCGTCCAGCGCGATCTTGAATCCTTTTTCGTGCAACCCTCGCAGAGCCTGACGAATATCACCAGACTGAGTCATAAGGACGGTTTCGGTAAGCTCTATGGTGAACTCATCTGCGGCAAACCCATAACGCTCTAGCTTTTGAGTCAGTTGGGACAAGTACTGCCTTGGCTGCGCCAACTCTTTTGCTGAACAGTTCACACTCAGTTCAACGGAGTAGCCCAATGTCTGTTCCAGGAAGCGTTTGGCTTCGCAGGCCAGTTCGAAAACACGTTCGCCCAAACGATTGATAAGCCCGGTATGTTCAGCCGCTTCAATAAATTCGTCGGGCGTGACAACACCCAGTTTAGGGTCATTCCACCTTGCCAGAACTTCAAACCGACTCCAATTGTCACCATTTAGAAGCACAATAGGTTGCAGAGCGACACTGAGTGCGCTTTTTTCAACAGTTGCCGCTAAATCCAGCTTTAGTGCCTCGATGACCTGAGATCGGCGTAAATGCATCGCACTTAGTCGGCTGTCATAGTATTGGATATGGCAGTTCTGGCTCTGCTTACACAGTTTTAATGCAAGGTTAGCTTTAAGCAACAAGTCGTCACCGCTTTCAGCATCTGAAAAGCTGACGATCCCCAGGCTGACACTGAAGTTAAGCTGCAAGTCTTCATACTGAAAGCCAGAATGAAGCTGCTCAAACAAAGCATCTGCCCGTTGTTCGACTACGTCGCCTTCACATATGGCGGCAAATTCGTCTCCACCAATGCGATAGATAGTATCCACATTGTCGAAAGCACTTCTGATGGCACTGGCAGAATGCAGTAACACGCGATCGGCGATATGGGTGCCGTACAAGTCGTTAAACTCTTTAAAACCATCAATGTCGATCAGAACCAGACTCGATTTCTTTCCTTTCACTTCCATCAAATGTTTCAGATGGTTGGCAAGGGAAAATCGATTGTACAGATTAGTGAGATTGTCTCGCTTGGTCTGTTCACTAAGCTGGCTTAGCAAGGTATCGGTTTTTTCAACCAGCCATTTTGCTCGGAGCTGGTGGATGATGATTTTTGAAAAGAGTTTGTGGTAGTGAAGAATGGGATCTGGATTAGTGATGGGGGTTTTAAATGTTGAAATTAATATCCCCAAGGTTTGCCCTTGCGCATTTTTCAACGGATAACCCAAATACGATTCGAGTTGAAGATCAACCAAAAACGGGTCTTTAGGAAAATGTTGGTAGGCTTTCTCTGCGTATATGCAGAACTCGGTATCTGAGTTAGAGGCCTGTTCACAAGGTGTGTTGTTGATGTCGTATTGCAGGTCATCCATTACGGTATTTTCCTGCACATACGCCAGCGTAGATGCAACGTGATTTGCTTCGTTCAGTTCCACTATGCAGGTACAGAACGAATGAAGCTTTTCATGAAGCAACATACAGGTTTGCTCCAGAAGCTCATTTCCATCCAGTAAAAGTATCCTGTTGATGTCACTTATACTGATGGTTGTATCATTGAAGTCCTTTCTTTCCATGACCTACCAAAACCCAGCGCCGACCTGATTTCTCAATCATCAGATACAAACACACATACCGTATGTTATTTTATAAAATATAGATATAAATTTCTTATAGAACAGAAGTATAAGATCTAAAAATACGTGCGAGTAAGAAATATCCCGATCTGACTCTTTATTGAGAATGATGTGCGCACTTAGTCATAAGCAATGACCATCATTCACTAGAAAAATTCATCTTTCAGCCAAGTGGCTTTACAGTCGGGCTCAAGTTGCGCTTTGAGTGCAGAATGGGTCACTTTGAAGGAATTTCCTGAGCCAGCCGATTTTTCAAATGTTCGATGAAAAGACGGGTACGGGTGTGCTCATAATCCAGCTTTGGGTAATACGCGTAAATGGTGGTCGTTTCGGTTTTCAATCCGGGAAGTACTTGTACAACTTCTCCGGAATCAAGCATGTCACGGATCATCATCTTACTGGAAATCAGTATTCCCATTCCTGTTTTTACCGCGTGATACAGCGCTTCTGGATTGGTCGTGGCGAAATTGCCTTTAAAAACGACTCTCTTTTTGTTTTCGAAAAAGAATTCCCGTTCAAGCTGCTCGCCCCAAATCAACATATTGTGTTTGGAGAGATCATCGAGTTGTTGGGGTACTCCATGTTGTTCAAGGTATTGAGGTGAGGCAAAAAATTCAAACGGATACTCGAACAGCGGGGTGGCGATAAAACTGAGTGAGTTCATTTGCTCCAGCTCCCGACTGATGTACACATCCAAATCCAGCTCCGGCAACTGACCTGGAACGGTCGTCACTAGCTGGACTTTGATGTCTGGATACTGAGAAAGAAAATCATCCAGATACCGGACAATAAATCGAGAGCCTACGGCGACGGTAGCGCCGATTTTTAACCGACCGACTGGCGCTTGGGTAACAGATCGGGTTTCATCCACAATAGATTGCCATTGCTCCATTTGAGATACGGAGCGTTCAAAAAACAGGGCACCAGCCTCAGTCAGGCTGATTGAGCGTGTGGTTCTTTTTAGCAGCTGTGCGCCCACTACTCCTTCTAACCAGAGTATGCGCTTACTGATGGCTGAGCTTGTGGTATTCAAGCGCCTGGCAGCGCCATTAAAACTCCCTTCTTCAACCACTCTGATGTAACTTTTTACGCTCTGCATCCAGTCCATTACTGCTCCTCTATTAGTTCCTGTCAGGATGTAATCCGTTTCCCAATTACGTGATTATCATTCATTGATAACAAAGTAAACTGATTTGTAAGCATACCCCTATGTGTGAACTTGCCTAATTTTCTAACCGAGTGCCTGTATATTTATGAAAAGAGAAAACTTCAGTAAATTGCCTTTAATGCTTGCGATGATGGTTATCGCTACCGGACAGGTCGGGGTAAGCATTTACTTACCCGGGCTGCCAGAAATGAGCAGGCAGTTTTCTGATGCGACTCTGGATATCCAATGGCTGGTCACCATTTATATGGTTGGGTTGGGAGCGGCGCAGCTTATTTACGGACCTGTTGCGGATTCCTTGGGCAGAAAACCCGTCTTTATCTTTGGGCAGGGGCTTTACCTTGTTGGAACCAGCATCTGTGTGTTCCTTCAGCACGACCTGAACTGGATTATTTTTGGTCGCTTGCTTCAGGGGTTGGGAGCAGGAAGTACTGCGGTCATTGCCAACAGTATTTTGCGCGACAGTTACGATGGCAACACCCTTGCAAAAGCCTTGTCTTACGTGTCGATCATGGCATCGGTGATGCCGATGGTTGCGCCAGTGCTTGGCGGTTGGCTAACGTGGCAATTTGGATGGGAATCGGTGTTTGTTTTTGTCTTTGCTTACGTTGCGCTGATTTACGTAACCGGATTGCTGATTTTACCGGAAACACTGCCCTATCCAGCTAAAGCACCGCAGCTATTCGAATCTTTCAGAGCCTATGCAGACCTGATTAAAACGCCACAAGTGATCGCAACAACAACTTATGGCTGGGTAAATTTTTTGATGATTATGCTTTCATTGTCGGTGATGCCGTATCTGGTTCAGGAGCAGTTAGAAATGAGTGCCGCGCATTATGGTTTGGTGATGATACTGCCATCTTTCGGGCTGATGATTGGCAGTGTGCTGCAAAACTTTTTGAATCGTCGATTGTTGCCTAAGTCGATTTTAGGTGTTGGGTTAGGCATTGCTTTCCTTTCGGGAGTATGGATGCTTATCGGTTCGGTGAGTGTTTTCAACCTAATTGGGGCACTAACAGGGATTGCTATTGCTCAGGGGTTAATGTTCCCTGTCATTGGACGAATACTTCTTGAGCCACACAAAGAACGTGCGGGAACCGTCACAGCCTTGTCTGGATCGTTACAAATGTTAGTCACAGGCGTGTTTGGCGGACTAATTGCTTCATTTATTACAACTAAGGCTCTGCTTGGCGCATTTTTACTGGTTGGAACACTAAGTTTAATTGCACTTTATTCATTTCAGCGAAAAGGCAGTCAGTTGGATTTGGAAGCACCAGTTGATAAGGCATTACCCAACATGTAGTTATTTATATAACTGACTTTAAATTTGTATTATTTTATAAGTTATGTCGCGTTGTGACGATGTAAACACAATAATGTGATGTAACGCTATGTGTGATGTTGTGCCAAAAATTTGCTTTGAATCGCGAATTAATCAAAATGACCGCTTAAAAATGCGGAATTTGTAACAACTGAATGTCCGTTCTGTTGCATACAAATTTCGCTCTCGCTAACGTTGAGCCATAAACATAAAAATACCGTTAGCTGGGTGAAATTTTGGATAGACATGCATTACTACGAGTTGTGTCATCAGCTCGAGATCACAAAGTGATCGCCGACGGAATGTTCCAGTTTCTGTCTGAGAGCTTTTCTCCCAAGGCTATGTATTTTGTCCGGGACCCTTCTCTTGGTAAGCAGTTATCTCCCAGCTATTCAAAAGGCTCTTTTACTTCCCCACATTGCTTTCCCGGCTCATTTTGGACATGGGCAGCTCAGTTTGATACCTCCGATGGTCTTATCCCTTTAGAAATCAACACTTGCTCCTGGAACTATCTCGACGCCTTGGGTGGTGAATGCCTGATCATGATGATCGACAACCATCCAGAATGGCGCACATACCTGTTTATTGAGAAAGTGGAACTGGAGAAATATCAGGTCAATTCAGCGGAATCTTTTATCGATATCCTGAACATTGCCTCTGCCAGATGGCAATGTTTGAGGGCAGAGCGCAACGCTTCTCTGGAGTTTAAAAACCGTGATATACGTGAAGCGAAGTATCTGGATGAGATCCGCCAGCGTGAAACGTTTATCGATAAAATGAAGCTAGTCCAGCAGGTAGCGTTGGAGCTTTCGAACCCTGCAACACTGGATGATTTGTATAAAGGTGCAGTGGAAGCGGTCCGAGACCGTCTAGGTTTTGACCGCAGCGTATTTATGCTACTGGACATGAAGAAACGCTGTTTTACCGGAACTTATGGTACAGACGAGTACGGAAAAACAGTGGCAGAGCACCATACTATTTATGATCTTCACCAGCTTGAAGAAGAATATATTGAGGCGCTTCACACCAACGACGAGTCGTTGGTGATTATCGAAAACGCGCCCTTGTACACCACGGGTAATGTGGTGGGGCAGGGCTGGAACGGCATGCTCATATTACGCCATGAGAATGAGCCTATCGGGTGGCTGGCGCTGGACAACTTTATACATCGGGAACCGATTACCGATTACCAGCGTGAGATGCTGAAGTCTTTTGGTTCACTCCTTGCTCAAATCTATATCCGCAAGAAACAGGAGCAAAACGTACGTTGGCTCCATTCCAGTATGGTCGCGCTTTCCCGTTGTACAACGGTGAATGACGTGTGTAAGTCCGCAGTAGATTTTGCCATCAACAATTTGGGCTTAGATCGTATGGCGGTCTTCCTGACCGATCCGGAACTGACCCGTTTGTATGGGACATGGGGTACGGACATTCAAGGGAATGTGGTGAATGAAAGTTACTATGAAACCGAAATGCAGATAGACCGACCACTCGTCGCCAGTGCCATTCATAATCCGAATACGTTATCAGTTGAAGAGTCGGTGCCCATTTATCACGACAAGCGCATTGTCGGGTTTGGCTGGACAGCCATGACCATGCTTAAAAGCAGCACCGATGGACCTATTGCATTTTTAGCCGCCGATAACCTTTTAACTCGCCGCCCTCTTACCAGCCAGCTTCAGGAAATGATGCTGCTGTTTGCATCAAACTTAACGGAAGTTTTGCAACGCACAAAAGCACAGGAAGCCATCCGTACTCTTAACGAAAATCTGGAACAGGAAGTGCGCAACCGCACTCTGGAGCTAGAATTAGCCAACCAGCAGCTTGAAGCTCTGTCGAGTATCGACCCGCTTACCCGTTTAGGAAATCGCCGTCAGTTAGTAAAGCATATGGATGAAATCCGAAACCGTCAGGAGTCTGCACCTCAGAATATTGGATTGATATTGCTGGATATTGACCATTTTGGATTGTTCAATCAGGAGTATGGGCATTTAGAAGGTGACATCGCTTTGATTCGGTTGGGTAACATTTTGAGCAACTTCTGCGACAGCAATGATGAAACTTTTTGCCGTATCGGCGGTGAAGAATTTGCGTTACTGCTTTCCGATACCACGGAAGACAAAACCAGAAAGCTAGCAGAAAACATTCGCCAGTGCATTGAAACAGACGCCATTCCCCATGCTTTGAACGACAGCTCGTCAGTACTCACGGTATCCATCGGCTATTTAACAGAATCCGTTCTTCCATCCAAATTCGACTTTGATTCTATGTATCAAAAAGCCGATAAGGCGTTGTATCAGGCTAAGGATCATGGCAGGAATCGCATTGTAAATGCATCGGAAGTTGCTGTTGTGGCTTAGATTCGAACCTGTGGTTCCTAGGCGTTTACCTATATAGTGTAAAAAGCCCCAGTATCGCGAGATACTGGGGCTTTTAGTGATTTAGAATCAGGTAATTCAGTTCTAATCAGGCTTTAGTGAATAGTTGAGCTCTTGCGGCGTGTCCATACCCCTCTAAAAGCCCCTAATGCAAACAATACAAGCATCCCATACAAACTCATCGAACCTCCGGATGATGAGCTGGTTGAAGTGACAGTAGTTGTCGTCTTGGTTTTAGGTTGTACAGTGACGGTTATTTCACCAGATGCTCTGCCGCCTTTTTCATCAACAGCTTCATAAGAGAAGGTTTCAACCCATTGGGCTTGCCCGTGTGCGCCTGTTGCGGTGTAAATGATCTCGTTTCCTTGAATGGAGGTGTTCCCCTTTGAAGGCAGTGACGTCAGTATCAGAGACAAGTTATCACCATCGGCATCTGTGTCATTTTCAAGCGGTTTAATTGAGACTGAATTGCCGTAAGTCAGCGTTACAGAATCATTTTGAGTCACGGGAACATTATTACTCGCAAGAATGTTGAAAGTGACTGTATCTGAAGATTGCGCTCCCGATTCATCGGTTACGATAAGCGTTACGTCTAAGGTCTTATTTACAGTTAGATGAGGTAGGCTAACCGTTAGCTGGGACGAACGTTTACCAAATAAAACGTAATCCTCTGATGTGCTCCACTGATACGCAAGATTCGACGATTCTACATCGGTACTTTCCAGACCAGAAACCGTGAAATACTCACCAGCACTGATGGTTGTTGAACGGTTGGAAATAAGAGCGGTTGGCAGATCATTTATCGAGTTTACCGTGATATCAACAGTCGCGACATTCGAGGTCAACCCCTCCGTTGTTTTCAAGCGGTACGTAAATGAATCGTTACCATGGAAATTGGCATTAGGCGTATAGTCCATCCCAGAAAGTTGCCCGCTAGACGGCGGTGTGATGATTTCAACCCCTTCGATTTGTTGGGAAAAATCAACGATGTCGTTATCTCGCAGATTGTAGGAAGCAACCGTATCTTCATCTACAGAGAATGCATCGTTTCTCGCTGTGATCACAGAGCTCGTGTCGGAGCGCAGAAGTGCGCCAAAGTTATATTGCTGCCAAGGGTATATAGCAATAAGATGATTATGATCGCTGAAGTCTGTGTTACTTGCCCACCAAGATTCCACCTCGCTGTAGTTAATGTACGTCTCTACACGTTTTTGCTCTATTTCGATTACTCCATCGGTGAGCTCCAATATCAGAGTACTTTTGCCATTAGGTAGAGAGATGCTGCTGTCCAATAGTATTCTATTGTTTGCCGGAATGTAGCCTTGAGCCAGAAGTTGACCTTCAGCTGGTGTTACTGAAAGAACATGCTCAGCAGGTTGGTAAGGAAACAACCAAAGTTTGTATTGGGTGTCTTCAATACCTGTAGGATGCGTATTGATGTGCAATCCATCTAACACACTAAGGGAATCGCGAGTATTGATGGCAAACGCGGCAACATTGACATTTGTATAAAGTTGCAAATATGAGCGTTGGAAAGAGGTTGCCCAAGAATATTTATTTGGCTCATCAATCATGTTTAAGTCAAAACTTGCCGCATTTAAATCGCTTGCGATATTGTTGAATTCGACTTCGGAATTGATTCCAACAAAATCAGACAGTGATGGCCTTGTGGAATCAGACAAGCTGTTTTGGTTTGTACTACCGGGGAAGACATCTCCATTGTCTGCTCTCCAGCCTCTTCCAAGTTCATCTAATCCATCAGCCTGTAAAATCTGAACCTGCATCGGACCGTTATTACGCGCCTGGTTATTAATGTTGACCGAGGTAACAAGCAGACCTTCACCAGGTACACCAGCATCGTAATCTTGAGCTTGTCGATTTTCTAAGTAAACTCGGCTTCCTTTTTCTTTAAGGTAAGGATCGATGTAAATGACGGCAGAGTCATTCGTTGTTTGAATTTCTTTTCGACCAGAGGATGTCAATACTTGAGGCGTAACAAACCCAGCAGCTTCTTTAGTCCAAGCCAGCATATTCGAAGGTGTTTGCCCTGCGTACAAGTCACCCGGCTTCATCGACCAGGAACCACCACTCATAAGACCCCATTTTCCAACTGACCCTCTGTCTGGGTTGTCTGTTCCCGGGTATAAATCAGGTAGAGCAAGCATTAGGTGACCGAGTTCATGCACAATAACGCCTAATGTTGATTGGTGGTCGCTCTGATAATCTGCAAACAAGCAATATGAGTTAATTTTAACGCCATCTACGGTGATTGGGGCGTGGTTCCATTTATGTGGCCAGATAGCTGGATTTTCAGAACCTACTGCTCGGTCATATCCTGCAAATACGAACATAACAGAAAGCTCTGAAGGGGTGATACTGCCATCGAGGTTTTTGTCAAACTCTGCAAAATTGACCAGTGGATCAAGCTTACTGTAAATCTCTTCGAACACAGGCGCGAAGGTATCCCAGCATTGATTGATACAATTTGGATGATTTTGAGCAAGGGCAATACTCACTACGCCGTCATTGACGGTACCATCAGTTTCTTTAGCAGGGATTACCTCGTAGTTGTTCGAGGAATTCTTGCGAAAATAATCTTTTACACTTTGTTCCGTTGTGGAAAATACAAGGTCAGTAAAGTCGTGATTCATAGTCACATCGCTGAAAGAGACTTGTACCACTAGCAATGGCTGCTCGACTAGCCCATTTGCTTCCTGATTGCGGTAAGCGCCTTGCTGTATTGAAGGAACATAGCTCGATAGAGTTGTGTAAAGCCCGCTATCTTGTGTCATTGATAATTTTTGTGCTTTCACCTGCATTTTAAATGCGGTTGAGGAGTCAATGAGTGAAGCTGGAGGTGGTGGCGTTGTAGAAGAGAATATTTCGCCCGCCGAGATAAGTTCTCCACTGGTTTGACTGAGCTTCGCAAAGTGCCAATTATTATTTTGCTTAATTAAAGCGTGACCGTCAGAGGTTTCATACCAGTGGAATTGTTTCGTTCCTTTCAATCTAACTTCCATCGAGCTCCCATCTGACAATGTTATTTGATGAGGGTGAGGGGAAGGCAACACTGTCGCGAAAGACGCAAAGGAACAAAGCCCCAGTAAGCCTGCCAAAGCTTTACGTGTAAACATTTTCATAAAAACTTCCATTTAATCATATACCTAGCGATGCTTATTTTCGTATAAAAAAGCATCTGAAAGTGCACGGTGATTAAAGTGTCAGTTTTTGAGACGTTTTCATCACAATCTGATATTTGATACATGTATCAGAATGTAAGGGCTGACTTATAAATGGAGTGGTTAGTTTTATATTGAGAGGCTGTTATAGAGCTAACCGAGAGTAGCGACAGAATGAAATGCTTAATAACCAACCTTTTTTTCCTTGTTCAGACCTGACCAGTCCTTATATAACCGAATGGCTTTCCAAATAACATTGTTATCAAGTTGTTTAATTTATATTGTTAAAAAATAATTGATAGGTATCAATGAGTTTTGGTTATAAAGTTTGTTGATATGGTTCGCATTTGCAAATTAAGGTAAATGCACCTGAAGTAGTTTAAAGGTATTTTATTGGCGTTTCTTAAAATGGGAAGGGCGATAGATTGTAATTTTAAACTTTAACGTTTCCGACTCTAATAAATACAACTAAGTAATATAAGAAATAGATTATGAAATCAGTGGTAATGGTGTCAGTTCTCATTTTTGGGGGACTGGCAACTTATTTTTACATTTCTCAAGATCACTCCGATCTTGAAATACATCAAAGTAAGGCTGTCGAATTAGATTCGACGGAATCTGAAATTAACCATACTGATGACCTATTCAGTGATGATATTTCTTATCCTTCTCCTGTTGTCGAGCTCCAACAAACATTAGCGCATGGTATTCAAAATCTGGATGCCCCTGAATTGCCCCTTGTTCAGGGCGAACTGAGTGATTTTTCGGAAAAGAATATGCCAGACGATATTCCACCCCCAGAAGAACTACAAAAGCTAAATCAAGAACTTGAGCGTCTTGAATCTTTGATGGCGACTTCCACTAACTAGCCAGATATTTCTCGCTGAACCAAGCATCTTGAGGTGACTTGGGTATACACAATTTATTTTCACCTTTCGTAACGGATAACGAACTCAATGAATACAAAAACGCCTACCTTATTTTGTTTAAAAAATCCGATGGTTAAACAATCTAAGTTACATCACTATCTAAGGCTTACATTATTCAGTCTTTTGTCGCTGTTCAGCGTTATAGTTTACGCGGCGGCACCAGTTATTCGAGGCGATTTTAATGTGTCTGGTGGGCAGGCAACGTATTCATTGCCAATCGAAGTGGTACCCGGAAGAAATGGGCATCAGCCATCACTCGCAATCAGCTACGCTAGTGATTCCCCAAATGGGTACCTCGGAATGGGGTGGGACATATCAGGGCTCTCTGCCATTACTCGATGTGGAAAAAACCTACATAAGGATGGGCGTTGGGGGGGCGTACGTTTAAATAACGACGACCGTTACTGTTTAGACGGTCAAAGGTTAGTGGCGATTACAGGGCAAGATGGCGGGGATTTAACCGAATATCGCTTAGAGAATAACGGCTATTCAAAGATTGTGTCGTATAAAACCGATTACCGTGGTCATGGACCTTCCCATTTTAAGGTTTGGAAAAAAGACGGCTCAGTTTATGAGTATGGAATGGAAAATACAGCGCAAGTTAATCTGCCAGGACACCCTCATCATATCTACAAATGGGCCTTAAACAAGGTTACAGATCATACCAAGAACAACCACATCATATTCAAATACGTTGAAAACACGGCAGCAGGGACTCATAAGATCGATGTCATTTCATACGAGGGTGGCTCAATTAAGTTTGATTATGTGGGGAGAACAGATTCAACGTCTCAGTATCTGATGGGGTCAAAACTGACAAGATCACAGCGATTATCAAAAATCGTGGTAAATAACCAATCTGAACAAGCCGTCAGGAATTATATATTAGCCTACGGCGAGTCCGATGTTACAAACCGTAGTTTGCTCTCGTCAATCCAGATGTGCACGGGCAAGGGAACCGAGTGCTCTAGCCCAATAAGCTTTGAATGGAAATCTCAGGGTAATGCCACCGTTACAAGTTCAAATACGAGCTTTATTTTTCCAAAGTTTGTGGATACCAATAGAGATGGACATCTGGATAAATACGGTATTAAAAGAGGTTGGGATCAGGTCGGCACGGAATATTGCGAGTTCAGTAAGCCTGATTTTGTAGGTTGGACAGTTGTTGATCCTGACGGTAATGAAACAACAAAGAGTACTGGGAACTATCAACTAATTTCTGTCAATGGAACGTTCAAAATAGAGACAGAAACAGGAGAAATTAGTGGTTCAGGTAGTTATTGCGGGGGGGGCAACAGCTATAAGAAGAAAAAATTTACAGCGACAGCAAAGAAGGGGGGCCTTGCGTCAAAGGTACTTATATAAAGGATAAAGATGGAAATACAGGTACCT
>NZ_AFWJ01000222.1 GCF_000222685.1 Vibrio nigripulchritudo ATCC 27043
TTAAATCAATTTAATAACCTAATGTTATTAATATCAGTTACAAGTTTCATTCCTTTATTTGCTGTATGGCATATTTTTAAAAATTTTATTTCGCAACGCGAATTAATCGATTGAAAAGCTCCTGATAATTTAACTAAATAGGAAGGAGAAATGAGCTTGAATTGACAGGTTCATCAATACTATCAGGTAGATTCTGGTGGCAGAATCAAGTCGTAACCTGACATAGCTTTAACGCGTATAAAAACATAAAGGATTGAGTTTTGAAATTTAAAGTAACTGCTTTGACTATGGCTCTAGCCCTTGCTAGTTCTGGCGTTCACGCTCAGACACAACAAGATCTTAAAGCCACTGCTGATTCATTAAACGTATCCACTTCTCTGGTTGTAAACCAACCTACTGACTCAAAAGCAGAGTGTCCTTGGGGACTTTGCTACCGAGCTGAAATTACAATTACTAACACAAGTGATAAAGCGGTAAATAAAGATTGGGATCTATATTTCCCAAGCATTCACCGTGTTCTTGATACTCGTGGTGATTTATTTACTATCACTCACATTGACGGTGACTTACACCGTGTATCCCCAACTGCGAAATTTAACGGCTTGCAACCTGGCGAGTCCGTCACTGTAGAATACGATGCAGAATACTGGCAGATCGTAAATAGCGACTTCATGCCTAACTACTATATTTCTGCTGATGGTCTGAAAGGCGAATTAATTAAAAACACTGCGGTGAAAGAAGCAGACACAGGTTTTGAAGACCTGTCTGGTTTCCTAACGCCAATTAGCAACGACCCAGCTGATACTGATCAGTGGCGTCGTACTGCTGACGACAAAA
>NZ_AFWJ01000221.1 GCF_000222685.1 Vibrio nigripulchritudo ATCC 27043
TTTAGTTTCTCATCATCATCTCGTCGTGGAGGCGGAAACAGGTTCTGGTAAATCAACGCGTCTGCCTCTTTGGAGTGCCGAGAAGGGCAGGGTTTTGGTGGTTGAACCTCGTCGTATTGCCTGCACGTCTCTAGCTGAATTCTTGGCGAGTGAAGATGGCAGTTCATTAGGAGATAAAATTGGCTACGCCATCAAATTACAAGCGCACTTTAACGAGTCCACCAAAGTTGTGTTTGTGACGCCAGGAGTGGCATTGAGGTGGTATTCAGAAAACAAACTCTCTGATTTCGATATCGTAATGGTCGATGAGTTCCATGAACGTCGATGGGACACCGACTTGCTGGTTTCCATTTTAAAGAAAGAAGATCAGCACCGCCTTATCATCACATCGGCCACACTTGAATCTCAGAAACTGGTGGATTACATCGGTGGAAAACGTTTGAAGGCTGAGGGTAGAGTCTACTCTGTGGCGATTGGTCATCGGGCGATGGATAGCCGACACTTGCCAGACATTCGAGGTCTGGAGCAAAAAGTAAAAAAGAAGTACTACATTGCCTTGAAGATGTAGCGGGAGACATTCTGGTATTTCTGCCAGGCAGAAAGGAAATCACCCAGTGCCAGCAAGCTTTGTCTCAACTAGAGAATGTGTTGGTCGTTCCGCTTCACGCTTCGGTCTCCGATACCCAGCGCAGCCTTGCACTGAATCAGCAAACGCAGCAAAAGGTGGTGCTGGCAACCAATGTCGCTGAAACGTCACTGACCATTCCAAATATCTCTGCCGTTATTGACGCCGGGCTAGAACGACGCACTATGCAGCGCAACGGTCGAACCGTACTCAGCTTAAAGAACATATCTAAAGC
>NZ_AFWJ01000220.1 GCF_000222685.1 Vibrio nigripulchritudo ATCC 27043
CACTACTGTCGTCCTCTGTATCCGTTGCATTACCAGAGAAAGGAATATTGAAGACGCTGGATGTTGAAGACACTGTGAAATCATTAACTTCTGGAGCTTCATTCACATGAACAGAATCAGACGACGTGTATTCCTGACCGTTCGCATGTGTAATAGAAACGCTAATAGTCAAATCACTACCTTCTGATGGCGTAGTGTAAGAACCAGTTACATGACCGTCTTCAATCTGCTGTTCTGTAAGAGTAATAGACTGAACTCCGGAAGGTAGCGTTACAAGCAGAACTGTACCCACTGCTGCACCGGCAGGAAGATCAACTCGGTAGCTTACAGATGACTCAACTTCAGAACCGGCAAGAACACCGTCGTCATTCACATCGCTGGTAATGGTAACAGTAGGTTTCAGAAGCTCTTCAACTGTATAAGTCTCATCGCCAAACTCAAAGCGTTCAAACTCTCGGAATACGTTCGTATCATTTTCAGATGGCTCAAATACTACAACCTCGCCAGCACTGTTAACACTGATCACATAGTTTTCAATGGAATCAGAGAAAATTGCCTTGTCATCGTGGGCACCGCCATCCGCGACAAAATAGTCATTGTCGTCATCGGAAACCATTTGTAGATCATCTCGACCTCCACCAAGAAGTACATAGTCATCAGAAGACTCCGTAACAGCTGGATCGAAACTACCATGGTAGTAATGAACGGTATCGGATGCCTCACTCACATTTCCAGCAGAATCCGTTTCCTTAGCAAACATGAATTCATTGTCGTTGATCGGCGTTACGCTAATACTAGAGATATCAAGAGTCCAACTCAAATCATCCTGGACGGTAGCAGTACCAATAGATACATAGTTACCGTCAGCATCTTTAGCAAATACCTCAATAGTATTACCGACTTCACTACCCGTACCATGCAGAGTCACATCAGAGTAGTCACTATTCGCTGAATCATCGGTGATGTTGGTGATGGTTGGTTTTCCTGGTGGAGTATCATCGAC
>NZ_AFWJ01000219.1 GCF_000222685.1 Vibrio nigripulchritudo ATCC 27043
TTCGAGCACGCTCTAATAAGGTGCCTTCATTTTTACGGTATTCCAGAATAACAAACGTAGAGTCATTCCCCAGTGGACGATCATTTTGCGGGATAGCAACTGGAAACCCTACCCTCATCTCTTGCTCAGTAGTCCAATAAGACATCCCTTCAAGAATTAGAGCTGAAAGGGCTGAATTTAAGAACAAACTGTTAGCAGCACTCGCCATCGTTAACTGAGTCACCATCGATTTCTCGATGACGATACTTTCTCGTTGATAACGTGAAGCTTTAATGTTTTCTAATCGTTGCTTCCAAGGAAGTGAAGGTGGCGCGCACTCTGGATTCAGTTTGTTCTCCCAGTATGTTTCATCTGCAAGTTTTTTAGTGTTATCTTTTTCGGTTTCTTGGTTTGAAACAGGCGCTTGATTCGTGCTGATCTCTTGCAGTTGATCGCTATTCTTTTTCAGTAACTCAGAAAGAATAAGAGAATGTGTTCTTCCATCAACGATTAACGCATCAAAGCTTGTAAATACAACTGTTTGATAATCCAACTCCGATTCAGGTAATTGGATTACTGATACAGACCAAGGAGACCTTGAGAGATCGTGCATCGCATGATTACTTGCCACGCGAATTGTTTCTATTTCTTCCAGTGATTGTTCAATGGAAAGGTGTCGAAGATCGTGAGAATGAAAGTTAAGAACTGCTTTAGCAGAGACATGCTGAAGAAGCTTATGCTCATCTATATGCGTGCGAAGTGCGTCGAATTTTTTAACTAACAATTTTAAGCGGGATTCAACCAAACTTGAGTCGATCTTGCCTCGGTATTCCCTGAATTCATGCATTGCAGTGCCACCCATCGGAATCTGAGTGGAGCGACCTAAGAGATAAGATTTTTGAAGTTCAGTCAATGGCTTAGGTGATGCGCTATTTAAAGGTAGTGAAGGGCAATCAAATCCCAGATTTGCCAACGTCTGTTCCAATGAGAGATGGATGCTTTCGGGTTGCTGCCAACGATCTTACAATAGCTATAAAC
>NZ_AFWJ01000218.1 GCF_000222685.1 Vibrio nigripulchritudo ATCC 27043
GGAAGAACGTTCCAGCACTCTTTCCGTGATCTTATTGGCGCTTCTCTGAGTCACATCCTGAGAAAAGTTCGCCGCGGTTTTGGTTGCTTCCTGCTTGCTGCGCGAGATAGACCCTTCTGCACTGGCAGAAAATTCCACCACCGGACCGTATTTACCGGACACACTCAACCCCGCTTTCAAAGATGAATCCTGTTGAATGGTTTCGCTGGTTTCACGGCTCATTTCAAAGCGGCTGGTGGATTCCAGAGAGCGTTCTTCTGTGGTGGTGATTTCCGTTTCCTGAAACAGCAGTTCTTCTGTTTCACGGCGACGAATGTGCTCGCGTTCTTTCTTTTCACCTTTCAGAACATTTTCAATGTGGGCGACATCGGTGCCTTCGTAGCCTTTAAGTTGTTGCTTCACGACCAGAAGGTCTGCAATACCAGCAGGTGCAATGCTGCCGTGTGAACGCGGTACACGGTTATCAATCAATAATGGCGCGAGTGACGGGCTGAGTGTACCAATCGCGATATTATTCCAGGCAGTTGAAATAGGGGTCTTGGTCATCACCAATGCTCTGCCCATTCGCTTGAACGACTTCTTCATGGGTTTGCCCAGCAAACCATCCAGTTCATGAGCGAGAGACTCAACTTCCTCTTCCAGAACCTGAATGATTTCATCAATCGGACGTCGGGTGATATCCAGCTTTCTGGCAGTCAGAATTTTTCGCGTGCTGTCCGTCAGATCCGCTCCGGCTTCCTTGGTAGCGAGAAATCCAATTCGGGTTAAATCGACTGGGTTGAAAGCCTGAATCCCAGCTTTGAAGTGACGTGCCTGTTCAAGCAGGGAAGAGAGTGATTTGCTTTCGCTGCCGACATCAATCGTAAACTGACCAATTTTGGCTTCTTTCAGATTGGCATCAATGATTTTAGAACGCCCGACGATGCCCTTAGTAAATTCATTAATGACGCTGCTTTGCCGTTCAAATGTGGCGGAAGGGCGCAGTTCAGAAGGTACCAGAAAGCCTTTTTTGTTGTCTTGCGGTGTTTGT
>NZ_AFWJ01000217.1 GCF_000222685.1 Vibrio nigripulchritudo ATCC 27043
GTATACATTCGACGCAAGTGAATATGATGATCTGAAAGAAGGTCAGGAGCTCGTCATTAGTGTGCCTGTTACTGTTACAGACGATGCAGGCGGCAGCACTACAACAACACTCACCATTACCGTGACTGGCAGTAACGATCCTGCTGACGTAACGGCGGGTGTTGCAAATCTCACAGAATCCGATTCAGTATTGTTAGCAAACGGGAAGCTTGAAAGTACCGACCCTGATGGTAACGACAATACGTTCAAACCTACAACGATCAATGGTACCTACGGTGTGCTGACTCTTCAGGC
This sequence comes from Vibrio nigripulchritudo ATCC 27043, assembly GCF_000222685.1. Taxonomy (GTDB): domain Bacteria; phylum Pseudomonadota; class Gammaproteobacteria; order Enterobacterales; family Vibrionaceae; genus Vibrio; species Vibrio nigripulchritudo. The sequence goes on from NZ_AFWJ01000217.1 coordinate 295, forward strand.
AGACGGTGCATGGAACTTCGAATCCCACACGGCTTTGGATGAGCTGGACGCAAACGACAAGGTAACGGAACAATTTGTTGTTGAGACCGAAGACGGAACAAAAACCACCATTGACATCAACATTCAGGGAACCAACGATGCCCCTGTTGTTGAAACTCAGACTCAAGCCTGGATTTTCGAAGATGACACATCAAAGACCGTAAAAGGCTTTACGGTTAATGACCCTGATGCCAGTGACAGTCATACGTTCACCATTGTTTCCCAACCAGATACCAGTCTTGGTGAATTTGAAATGCGAGCAGACGGTAGCTGGACGTTTGTTCTAACCGATACCGAAGCCGCTGATAAACTTCCTGAAGGTCATAAGCTCAACGAAGTTTACCAAATCGAAGTCAAAGACTCTCAGGGTGCGACAACAGTCGTAGACGTAACGGTAACCATCATAGGTAAGAACGATGCTGCCGACGTCACCGCAGCATCAAAGACACTTACAGAAACCGATGCAGTGCTAAGAACCAGTGGCACTCTGACGCACACTGATGTTGATGGTGCGGATAACACCTTTAAAGCCGACACTATCGAAGGTGATATCGGCACACTCTACATGCACAAAAGCGGCGAATGGCAGTTTGTTGCTGATGGCACATACGATCATCTAGACGATGGCGAACACGTTACAGAAACCTTTAACGTCTTTACCGAAGATGGCACACCAACAACCATCACTATCCGAATCGACGGCACAAACGA
>NZ_AFWJ01000216.1 GCF_000222685.1 Vibrio nigripulchritudo ATCC 27043
TCTGAGTCCACTCAAAACCCCTTGGGTGTTGTATGGTTAAGCCTCACGGGCAATTAGTACAGGTTAGCTCAACGCCTCACAACGCTTACACACCCTGCCTATCAACGTTCTGGTCTCGAACAACCCTTCAGGATACTTAAAGTATCAGGGAAGACTCATCTCAGGGCTCGCTTCCCGCTTAGATGCTTTCAGCGGTTATCGATTCCGAACTTAGCTACCGGGCAATGCCATTGGCATGACAACCCGAACACCAGAGGTTCGTCCACTCCGGTCCTCTCGTACTAGGAGCAGCCCCCTTCAATCTTCCAACGCCCACGGCAGATAGGGACCGAACTGTCTCACGACGTTCTAAACCCAGCTCGCGTACCACTTTAAATGGCGAACAGCCATACCCTTGGGACCGACTTCAGCCCCAGGATGTGATGAGCCGACATCGAGGTGCCAAACACCGCCGTCGATATGAACTCTTGGGCGGTATCAGCCTGTTATCCCCGGAGTACCTTTTATCCGTTGAGCGATGGCCCTTCCATTCAGAACCACCGGATCACTATGACCTGCTTTCGCACCTGCTCGAATTGTCATTCTCGCAGTCAAGCGGGCTTATGCCATTGCACTAACCACACGATGTCCAACCGTGTTTAGCCCACCTTCGTGCTCCTCCGTTACTCTTTGGGAGGAGACCGCCCCAGTCAAACTACCCACCAGGCACTGTCCTCACTCCCGATAAGGGAGCCAAGTTAGAACATCAAAGCTACAAGGGTGGTATTTCAAGGACGGCTCCACGCAATCTGGCGACTGCGTTTCAAAGCCTCCCACCTATCCTACACATGTAGGTTCAATGTTCAGTGCCAAGCTGTAGTAAAGGTTCACGGGGTCTTTCCGTCTAGCCGCGGGTACACTGCATCTTCACAGCGATTTCAATTTCACTGAGTCTCGGGTGGAGACAGCGTGGCCATCATTACGCCATTCGTGCAGGTCGGAACTTACCCGACAAGGAATTTCGCTACCTTAGGACCGTTATAGTTACGGCCGCCGTTTACCGGGGCTTCGATCAAGAGCTTCGTCCG
>NZ_AFWJ01000215.1 GCF_000222685.1 Vibrio nigripulchritudo ATCC 27043
CTAAAGAAAAATTTGAACGTACGAAACCGCACGTAAACGTTGGTACTATCGGCCACGTTGACCACGGTAAAACAACTCTAACTGCTGCAATCTGTACTACTCTAGCTAAAGTGTACGGCGGTGAAGCGAAAGACTTCGCATCTATCGATAACGCTCCAGAAGAGCGTGAGCGTGGTATCACAATCGCAACGTCTCACGTTGAGTACGACACTCCATCACGTCACTACGCACACGTAGACTGCCCAGGACACGCTGACTATGTTAAAAACATGATCACAGGTGCTGCGCAAATGGATGGTGGTATCCTAGTTGTAGCTGCGACTGATGGCCCAATGCCTCAAACTCGTGAGCACATCCTACTAGGCCGTCAGGTTGGTATCCCATACATCATCGTATTCATGAACAAGTGTGACATGGTTGATGATGAAGAGCTTCTAGAGCTAGTAGAAATGGAAGTTCGTGAACTTCTTTCTGAGTACGAATTCCCAGGTGATGACCTACCAGTAATCCAAGGTTCAGCTCTTGGCGCTCTAAACGGCGAAAAGCAGTGGGAAGACAAGATTGTTGAGCTTGCAGAAGCACTAGACTCTTACATCCCAGAGCCAGAGCGTGCTGTAGACCAGCCGTTCCTACTACCGATTGAAGACGTATTCTCAATCCAGGGTCGTGGTACAGTAGTAACTGGTCGTATCGAGCGTGGTATCCTAACAGTAGGTGACGACGTAGAGATCGTAGGTATCAAAGAAACGACAACTACTACATGTACTGGTGTAGAGATGTTCCGTAAGCTTCTAGACGAAGGTCGTGCGGGTGAGAACGTTGGTGCACTTCTACGTGGTACTAAGCGTGATGAAGTAGAGCGTGGTCAAGTACTGGCTGCACCTGGTTCAATCAACCCACACACTAAGTTCGAATCAGAAGTATACGTACTGTCTAAAGATGAAGGTGGTCGTCACACTCCATTCTTCAAAGGTTACCGTCCACAGTTCTACTTCCGTACAACTGACGTAACTGGTGACATCCAGCTTCCAGAAGGCGTTGAAATGGTAATGCCTGGCGACAACGTAC
>NZ_AFWJ01000214.1 GCF_000222685.1 Vibrio nigripulchritudo ATCC 27043
GTCGGCTGAACATGCGCATTATGCTGATCAGTGCCAAAGCCATTCAGGCTAGACATAGGATCGTATCGCCATGGGTTGTTAATTTCGCTTTGCCCACAACCGATCTTTTCCCGTCCTAGAGGTTCGCTGCCAACGGCATAACAAGCAGCAGCCAACATATCGACGTTGACTCCATTTAGAAATACACCTTCGGAAATCGACATACTCAATGCAGTGGTAGAGGTCGCGAAACTTGGGTTAGCCGTGATCTCATAGTCGGAATCCTGCTCGCTCACATTGGTCGCAAACGACGCAGACTGATCATTAAAATCGTGATTAGGAATGTGATTACTCTCAATCACACATTTGTTGCCTGCCGAAGAGATGCTGACAGAGCCATTGAACGCGAGGGAGCGCTGAATATCCATCACGCTGGAGGTAAGGGAACCAATGTAGTCTAAGCAATCACCAGAAAGGGAAGTAAAATTGTAGTTGGTGATATTGCCATCCTGAGGTAAACCGGATGAGCTGTTGTTGATATTGGATGGAGAAGCAGAATCTGAGTCTGAACTGCCGCCGTTGCACCCGACGAGTGTGGAGGTAAGCATCACTGCGTAAATCAATTTCATCTTTTTCCCTTACTGAATCTAAACCTTATTAATCAGTTTAGACAGAGAGTTAATGAAATCGAGGTCCTTTACGCAGCTTTACATCGATTGACTAAGCTTGACCTATACAGGTAGGGCTGTGGTGTACTTTAAGGATTCCATCGCGAATGTTGAGGTTACATTTGTAATGCCATCAACACTGTTAACGAGCCGCTTATAAAAGCTATCAAAGGTTTTCATATCTTCAACCAGAACCCGCATCATGTAATCGTATTCGCCTGCCATGCGGTAGAATTCCATCACTTCAGGAAATTCAGATACGGTTTCCACAAATGTGCTGTACCACTCATGAGAGTGGTCGCTGGTTTTCACCAACACAAACGCCGTAAAGCAAAGACCTAGCTTTTCTGGGTTAAGCAACGCGACCCTTTTGTCGATAAACCCTTCTTCCTCCAAACGCTTGAGCCTTTTCCAACAAGGTGTTGTCGTCAAATGGACTTTCTCTGCCAGTTCGTTTAATGACAACGTGGAATCTTGCTGCAACAGGATAAGAAGCTCCCTGTCGATTCTGTCCAGTGATGGTTTGCTCA
>NZ_AFWJ01000213.1 GCF_000222685.1 Vibrio nigripulchritudo ATCC 27043
CGCGATTCGACAGAAGTAAACTCAGGTTGGTTTCAATAAAGCACTGAACTTTTTCATGTAATTGGTAGGATTCAAATTCTTCAATAGTGTCCAGCTCTTTCAAAGTGTCTTCCATCACCACTTCAAAATAGCCATAGAGAATCTTCTCTTTACTTGGAAAGTAATTGTAGATCGTCGCATCACCCACTTCTGCAGCTTTTGCGATTTTCCTCATTGAGACATTTTTAAAACCGTCCTCTGACATTAAATCGACCGCCGCATCAATAATTCTGCGCCTAACCTCAGCCTTTTTATCTTTCATTTTCATATCAAACTACCAAAACCGAAAACACTACGATTAAAATATGATCAAAATGACATTTTGTCTATAGTATTTTCATATATTGTATTTCATGTCTGCTATTTACAGATCGCTAAAATGCAATTCATCACCAACACAACGATGAAACAATCCAATCAAATACCTAACAAAATGATGACATTAGATATCTCCGGCTATGCAACAATTCACACCATCACCTACAGTTTGAATTAGTCACAAACTGTGTTTATCCCTAATTGAGACTCATGAGCCATTTGCTCTAGCCCGCTTTTAGCGGGCTTTTCTTTTTTCAGCACACTGAAGCTGTCGAAAAATTCTTCACTCCACAATCAAAATCTGCGCAAACGCTTTTCGAAAACACTCTAAATCTTGAGTTCTGGTTTACCTGTCACGAATGCGGTGGTCTAATACGGATGAACGCTTAATTTATTGGAAACCATTCATGTCAAAAGAAAACCAGCCGACTCTGTTCTTTTTCGATTACGAAACCTGGGGGACCAGCCCCGCTAAAGATCGACCTAGCCAGTTTGCCGGAGTTCGCACAGACATGGATCTGAATATCATAGGTGAACCGCTTGTCATTTATTGCCAGCCTCCCTCTGATTACCTCCCTTCGCCTGAAGCCGCGCTTATTACTGGAATCTCTCCACAAACAGCTGTGAGTAAAGGGCTACCCGAGCCTGAGTTCATTAAAAAGATTCACGATGAACTTTCTACGCCAAATACCACAAGCCTTGGTTACAACAGTATTCGATTTGATGACGAAGTCTCTCGCTATACTCTTTATCGAAACTTTTATGACCCGTATGCCTGGAGCTGGCAGCACGGAAACTCTCGATGGGATTTGCTGGACGTAATGCGAGCCTGTCACGCACTTCGACCTGAAGGTGTGAACTGGC
>NZ_AFWJ01000212.1 GCF_000222685.1 Vibrio nigripulchritudo ATCC 27043
TACTGTGGAGTCAGGCAAACGGAAACGTTGGGCTTGAGGTAGTAGGATTCTGGCGTGAATCTGTTATTCATGATGAATCACAAGACTTCACTCCAGAACAGAGAGCCATAATACAGGAGAAAATCGATGCCGTTGAAAGTCGGTTTGGTGATCGCCGATGCCGACTGACCGTGATTGGTCAAAGTGACGAAGCCGATACCTTTATCGAAGCGTTAAATCGCTGTTTCTTAACGGATGAAGAACTGGAACTGTGGAAAAACGGCGGAGAGTTCGATGACCCATGGCCAAAGAAAGTCGCTAAGGTCTAACCGACTCAAGAATCAAAGAACTAAAAAAGCCAGTGATGTTGTCACTGGCTTGTTGTTTTAAAGAAGTGTCCCGTCCTGAGATAAGTTGACACTTTGGAGACTTATCAATGAACTCTTCAAGTAATACAACAACAAAGCGCTCACAGCGAGATTACACAATAGGCTTTAAATTGGCTGTCGTAGCCCAAGTTGAAAAAGGCGAGATGACATACAAACAGGCTCAAGCTCACTATGGCATTCAGGGGCGCAGTACCGTTCTTGTTTGGCTTAGAAAACATGGTAAGTTGGATTGGTCGAAACCAATAGAGCACTCTCCAATGTCTAAATCCAAAGAAACACCTGCTCAAAAGATTAAGCGCCTTGAAAAAGCCCTTGCCAACGCCGAAATGAAAAACATGATTTATGGCGATATGGTTGAGCTTCTTAAAGATGACTACGGAATTGATTTGGAAAAAAAGTACTTAGCCGAACGCTCTGGCTCGCCAAAGAGCAAGGAAAAGTAAAGCTGGCTTCTGCATGCAGACAGTTCAATTTATCTCGACAAGCAGTGTATCAATGGAAACAGCGCCTAGAAGCGCGTGTTGATGAGCTTTTGCCAGTGAAAGGAATGGTGATGTATTGGCGGCAGTACATGCCGCGGGTCGGCACTTGCAAGCTATACCTGCTGATTAAACCTCAGCTTGAGAGGTTAGGGATAAAGCTGGGGCGAGACGGTCTATTTAAGTATTTAAAAAACGAGAATATGTTAGTCAAACCAAGGAAGAACTACACCAAGACAACGAACAGCAGGCATTGGTTAAGAAAACATCCTAACCTGCTAAAAGAAAGAGCAGTTAACCATGTAGAAGAAGTTGTTGTCAGCGACATCACATACGTAAAAACAGATGAAGGTACACACTATCTCTCGTTAGTTACGGACGCTTACTCTCGAAAAATATTGGGCTATGAACTGAGTAATGAAATGAAAGCGAGTGATGTTGTAAAAGCGTTAGACATGACCATCATGAATCGGAAAACAAATGCAGCCACTATCCATCACTCAGACAGAGGTCTACAGTATTGTTCGTCAGAATATCAAGAAAAGTTAAATGCTAACGGCATGGTTCCATCAATGACGGACGGTTATGACTGTTATCAAAACGCTCTTGCAGAACGAGTTAACGGGATACTAAAGAGTGAGTTCTTGCTCTATCAATGCAGTACGATGAAGGAGCTCATAGTGTTAGTAAAAGAGTCGATATCGATATATAACGACTTGAGGCCGCACATGAGCTTGGGGATGAAAACCCCGAGTGAAGTGCATGAAAAAGCCAGCAGGGATTATCTACTGGCTTCATAAAAAAGCGTCAACCTATTTTAGGACTAGACAAAGACTTGAAGGTTCATCCAGCGCGTAGACATAACCAATACCGCGGTAGCTAAGCTTAGATATCGTTATGTCTCGCTCCTTCTTCCGAACTGGATTATGCCTGTTGTAGAAAGCATTATTTTTTGCTCCTAGCAGAGTCCAAACAATCATAGCGTTCTTTTTCTTATCGCAAAAATACGACTTTGCATCTTGAATCAGCGCACTTCCAATTCCCTGATTTTGGGCGCTCGGGCAAACATATAAGCCCATCAGTTCAGCAACATCGTCTTCTTCACTGTATCTGCCTGCTGCATACCCAACAATGGAACCATCTCGCTCGAAAACCTTTGAAAACGCTGACTCTCGCTCTAAGTCTTTCTGCAATTTTGAAGCAAACCAATCAATGGTAAATAAACTGGATACGCTTGGAGAAACCAGTTCTATCAGATCTTTCTGCCATGCATTATGAATCAGCGTCGCAAGTGCGTGAATATCCGTCTTTTTAGCCCTTCGTATCAAATGAAATCCTAGTCAATTTTTAAGCTCATCGTTATCAACGCATTTTCTTCTGACAGAAGAATAAATCCGTGTTTTCGATACAAAGCCACAGCGGGGTTTTCGCTGAATACACGAAGACGAATTTCAGATGAGCCACGCTGCATCGCATGCGCTAGTGCCAGCTTCAGGCTTTCAGACCCAATTCCTTTGCCTTGAAATTCAGAAGACAGCTGAAAGTCTCGAAGGTAAGTAATGTTCTCTTCGTAGGTAAATCGTACAACTCCGACTCGCAGGTCTTCGCTAATTACTTCAAAGTTGTCGTACTCTTCCCAGCTTTTCACAAACAACTCATGGCTCCAATCAATCCCGCGTTTTTGGTAGTAAGGAGCCATATTGGTTTTTGTGAGATCTTCGGCGTAATCTCGATCGCGGGAAGGGGCAAACTTAACTGTCATTACTGTCCTTTGCGTGCAGTGTAAATACTAGGAGTGTTTAGGAGCAAATTTCTTGGTCATTCCATGGCTTCTTGGTGACACCAATCTGTAGCCTAACTTCTGGTAGAATTCCGGCTCGTCGGCAATCATCGAAACATAGGAACCTTCAAGCGCCACAGAAGCGATGTACGCATCAATGTACTGCATGATTTGTTTGCCCAGCCCTTTACCTTGATAACTCGGGTCAACCGCGACATCTACCACTTCAAAGTTGCATGCCCCATCGCCGACGACTCGCCCCATTCCAATAAGTTTGCTTTCGTCTCTAATTGATACTGCATAAAGTGAATTAGGTAGTCCTATTCTGGCGGCTTCCAGTGACTTTGCAGACAAACCCGCGGTAATCCTCATGGCTACAAACTCTTCAGGAGTCGGCGCTTTTTCGACTATTTCTATACTCATAAATTTGCTCATAATTGTTTGAAAAACAAATCTATAACAACTTTTCCATTCGTTCTAGATCCCAGACATTTTCTTTGAAGTGCATGGCTTCTTTTTCAATCGAAACGGTTTCAAACCCAAGCGACTGATACACCTTTTTTGCCCTTTGGTTGTGACTGAATACTGCAAGGCTGAGTTTGTTACAGCCATAATCATTCTTAGCCACATCAGCAAGCATTGTCAGGATAGTTTTTGAAATGCCCTTGCCGCGGAACGAATCCGAAACAAACACCAAACAGATACGGCAGTGCGTTTCTGATTGTCGGTTGAGTTCAACAAAACCGGCTGCCTGATCATCATATTTGATCAAGAAAGGGATAACTTCTGGTTGCTGGCAGTGCTTGCGTAATTGTTCATGAGTAAGCGGATACTGAAAAGTGGGACCAGCCCAAAGGTAAGTAAGCTCTTCTGACACTATCCAATCAGTCAGATGCTCAAAATCATCTTCCGAAAAAGGGACAAGCGCGCAACTTAATTTTTCCATACTGCTTCAAACTCCTGAATTAGAGGAAGGAAGGGAAACTTGAGTAAAACCGTTTCCATCCTCTCCAATATACTCATAAACAGTGGCATCAAATAGCTTTGATTTTATACATTCTTCATCGCGCTGCTGTACATTTTCAGCATCCCATCTTTAGACAGAATTCGATTCAGGAAAACGTAGAACTTATTGTCTAGAAACGGAATCTCTCTAAAACGTCCCTTGAACAAAGCATCCAACCCTTTCTGTGCGACTTTTGCTGGGCTGACTCGGTATTTTGCCGCAAATGTCCCCGAGCCTGAGCTAGACTCGTCTTTGCCATCGAAAGTAAAGAAGCCAGTATCTGTTCGCCCCGGTGACAAACAAGTGATGTTCACACCTTTGCCTTTCATTTCTACGGCTAAGGCTTCAGTAAAACTGGCGACATACGCTTTGCTGGCCGCATACGCTGCCATATAAGGCTGAGGCTGATAAGCAGCGGTAGACGCCACATTCATTAGGTATCCTTTGCCCTGTTTTTCCATTCGTCTGACAAAGTATTCACTCAAGGAAGTCAGCGCTAACACGTTGACCGACACCATTTGCTGTATTTGTGCCGACGTGTGCTCGATATGCGCACCATACAATCCGTAACCTGCATTATTAATGGCAACGTCGATGGAGTTGGAATAAGCTTCAAGCTGTTGAATCACCTGAGCATGCGTAACCGGATCGGACAGGTCAGCACAAATGGTTTGTGTGACGCCTTCAATTTGGCGTTCGAGTTCTGCCAATTTCTGAGGGTTGCGTCCGTGAACGATCAGTGCGTAGCCTTGCTCAGAAAGAGACTTTGCAAATTCGAAACCAATGCCAGATGTTGCGCCTGTGATGAATGCCGTTTTCATAATGTTGACCTCTGTTTTGTCTGTTGAGGTCTTCATCCTAAAGTCTCCCGTATAGGGGAGAGTCAACACCTATTTACCAAAAAATTATTGATTAATATTTTCCAATAGACACTGATTGTAATGTTGAACGCTGATTTCCAGCTCATCCATTTCTTTGAGTCTTTTTTCCAACTCCGCTTTTTTGACAAGAATATCGGTGCGCTTTTTTTGCAGTTCGGCTTTCAGTAAGTCCATCGGCACCAAGCCTTCCTGTGTTTTGGCTTTCGCAATGGTTCGAAGTTCCTCCAAAGTAAACCCTAACCCTTTGGCGGCTTTGATCATGCCTAGCACTTGAATATAACTGTCGTCGTAGACTCGGTATTTGCCATCGCGTTGGGGGGATTTTATCAACGCAATGTCTTCGTAATGTCGAATCGCTTTAACGCTGACTCCGGTCTTTTTCGATAACTCTCCAATATACATTGTGATTTCTCCTCCCTGATGTGTTGCAAGAGTCTAAGGAAATCAAACTAAACAGCCTCTAAATATTGGAGGAATTTACAATGTAAATTAGAAAAACTCGAACGATACGAATACCGCCCGAGTTTCAATCTCAATGAGCTATGAATTCTACTTAGATTTGAATCGACTTCACCATGCCTGCTTCGTAGTGCCCAGCAATGTTGCAGGCAAACTCGACATTGGTGTCACCATGAAAGTGCCACGTCAATTGTTTCGCTTTGCCGGGCTTAACCGTCACAGCACTACCCGTATCGTGAGCATGTGCGCCTTGCTCTTTCATCATGGCGCGATGCTTTTCCTGCTCTGCAAGTGAACCAATCGCAAACTCATGGTCGATCTTTCCAGTGTTGATCACCACAAACTGAACCACATCATTAGGCTCGATATCCACCTCTTTCTTAAACTTGATGGTCATGTCGTCGCTCAAAATAACATGTACTACCTTGTCTGGCTTCGCGCCTTTGGCGGGCATCCCTACATCCGACATGCCTTCCATGTTCATCATATTGGAGTGGTCCATCTTGCTGTGATCCATTTTGGAATGATCCATCTTAGAGTGGTCCATTCCTTGAGCGAAAACGCCGGTTGTTGCCATACCGAGAATCAGTGCAATGATTGATTTTTTCATCTGAATATCCTTCTTTTTTTGAATTTGAATTCAGGGTCAACCAGCGGGTAACCCTGATCTAGAGTTACTCGCGCACTTCGCGTTGTTTCCACAATTTGAAAATGGCAGGGAGCACCAACAAAGTCAGTAACAGTGCCGACGCCATACCGCCAATCATTGGGGCTGCAATGCGCTGCATCACCTCAGAACCCGTGCCATCCCCATACATGATTGGTATCAAACCAATGATTACCGTCAGAACCGTCATCATGACTGGGCGAACACGCAGCCCTGCCCCTTCACGAATGGCGTTGCTCAGGTCGTCTTTCGTCAATGCGGTGTCTGTTTCTGCTGCATCGAGCTTTTTGTAATGCCACGCTTGATTGAGGTAAACCAGCATGATGACCCCAATCTCAACCGCCACCCCTGCCAAAGCGATAAACCCGACCCCAACCGCAATGGAGAAGTTGTAACCGAGGTAGTGCATCAGCCACAAACCGCCAACCATGGCGAGTGGTAATGTCAGCATGATGATCAGCACCTCTCCGACACGTCGGAAGCTGAAGTAGAGCAGCAGCATAATGATGGCAATGGTGATCGGTACGACGACACTCAAGCGCTCTTTCGCTCGCTCCATATATTCGTACTGCCCCGACCAAGCCAGCGAATATCCGGCGGGAAGCGATAACTCGCTAGCCACAACTTGCTGCGCTTCGGCCACATAAGAGCCCAGATCACGACCTTCAATATCGACAAACACCCAGCCGTTGGGGCGAGCATTTTCTGTTTTGATCATTGGGGGGCCATCTTCATAACGAATGTCGGCAACATCGGCGAGGGCAATACGCGCACCGTTTGGTGTGACCAAAGGCAGGTTTTCCAACATCACCACAGAATTACGATACTCCTGTGGGTAGCGAACATTGATCGGATAGCGTTCCAGCCCTTCAATGGTTTCGCCCACGTTCATGCCCCCGACCGCTGTCGAGATCACTTGCTGAACATCTTTAATGCTCAAACCATATCGGGCAGCCGAGCGGCGTTTGATGTCGATGGTGACATAGCGTCCACCCGCTACACGTTCTGCGTAAACGGAAGCGGTGCCGCTAATATCATTCAGGATGGGTTCGAGCTCTGCACCTATGGTTTCAATCACCTTAAGGTCAGGACCCGCTATCTTTATGCCAATCGGGGTTTTGATGCCAGTTGCCAGCATGTCGATGCGGGTTTTGATCGGCATAACCCAAGCGTTGGTTAAGCCAGGGAACTGAACCAGATCATCAAACTCTTTCCGCAAAGACTCAGACGTCACCCCTGCTCGCCATTCCGATTTGGGCTTAAGCTGAATAACGGTTTCAATCATCGTCAGCGGAGCAGGATCGGTAGCGGTTTCAGCCCGTCCAATCTTGCCCCACACAGTGTGCACCTCAGGCACGGTTTTGATCAGCTTGTTGGTCTGCTGCAATATTTCTCGCGCTTTACCAATTGAAATACCGGGATAGGTCGTCGGCATATACATCAAATCGCCTTCATCCAGTGGCGGGATGAACTCGCTGCCCAGTTTACTGGTTGGGTAATAGGCAGAAGCCATCAGCCCAAGCGCTAAGACGATCATAGTTTTAGGAAAACGCAGGCTGATACTGAGCAGCGGCTTGTACAGCGCCACCAGCCCCTTGTTGACCGGATTGCGGTGCTCTGGCAGTACCTTTCCGCGAATGAAGTAGCCCATAAGCACAGGCACCAGCGTAATCGCCAGCCCAGCCGATGCCGCCATGGCATAAGTTTTAGTGAACGCGAGGGGCGAGAACATTTTCCCCTCCTGACCTTCTAAAGCGAACACGGGAACGAAGCTCAATGTGATGATGAGTAGCGAGAAAAACAGGGGGGCGCCCACCTCCTCCGCCGCTTTGCCAATGACTTGCCAGCGGTTCTTATCGGTCAGGGGCGTGCGCTCAATGTGCTTGTGCACGTTCTCGATCATGACGATGGCCCCATCCACCATGGCACCAATGGCGATCGCGATTCCCCCAAGCGACATGATGTTAGCGTTGATACCCTGCCAGTGCATGACCATAAACGCAGCCAGTATCCCAACGGGCAAACTCAGCGCGATAACCAAAGAAGAACGAATGTGGAACAGGAACAAGGCACAGACAATCGCCACCACAATGAACTCTTCTGCCAGTTTCTTCCAAAGGTTTTCCACCGCCGCGTTGATCAGCGTAGAGCGGTCGTACGTCGCCACAATCTCAACGCCCTCAGGCAAACTGCGTTGTAACTCGGTCAGCTTAGTTTTGACTTTGGCAATCACCTCACTGGCGTTCTCACCAAAGCGCATCACGATCACACCGCCTACGGCTTCCCCTTCGCCGTTAAACTCAGAAATACCACGGCGCATTTGGGGTCCGAGATTAATGTCTGCCACATCGCCAAGCAGCAGTGGTGTGCCTTTTTCGGTGACCTTTAACGGCAGCGACTGAATATCTTCAATGCTGCTCAGATAACCCGTGGTACGTACCATGTGTTCAGCTTCGGCTACTTCAATCACCGACGCGCCAGTTTCCTGATTGCCGTTTTGAATCGCCATATTCACTTGCTGCAACGTCAGGTTGTAAGCCCGTAATTTGGCAGGGTCTATCTGGATTTGGTACTGCTTGACCATGCCGCCCACAGTAGCAACTTCCGATACGCCATCGACCGTTTGCAATTCGTATTTCAAGAACCAGTCTTGCAGACTGCGTAGCTGAGCCAGATCGTGCTGACCGGTTTTATCTTGCAGTACGTAACTGTAAACCCAACCGACTCCCGTGGCGTCTGGTCCCAACGTTGGCTTTGCATTCGGAGGCAAATTAGGGGCAACCTGACTGAGGTACTCCAACACCCGCGAACGTGCCCAGTACATGTCGGTATCGTCATTGAAGATGATGTAAACGTACGAATCTCCAAAGAAGGAGTAACCGCGCACGGTTTCGGCTCCGGGCACCGCTAACATGGCGGTTGTCAGCGGATAGGTCACCTGATCTTCCACCACTTGAGGTGCCTGACCGGGGTAACTGGTTTTGATGATCACCTGTACATCTGACAAATCCGGAATCGCATCCACAGGCGTGTTTTTCACACTGTAAAGTCCACCGAGCACCAGAGCTAAGGTAGAAATCAGCACCAAGAATCGGTTACTGATGGACCAGCGAATGATTGCATTTATCATACTCAGCCCTCAGCTTCTATTTGCTTAAGTCGATATTCGCTTCCTTGCTTTTCGACTCGAAATCGAACCTTTTGGGCTTCCTGAAACTCGGTAAGATCAATGCCTTCCTCAACCGTGAAATTCATCTCTCCTGCTTCCCAGTTCCACTCGGCAACGGGTGAATGGCTTAGGGTGATCATCCCGAAATCCGCCATCAATAGAGTGACGTCTCCGGTTAACCAGACTTCACTCGCCAGAACGCTTTCCCCCACTTTGTAGTCCACAATTTCGTATTGACCGGACTCGGTTTTCTGCATTTCAAAATCGATGGCTTGCCCTTTGCCAAGCCCTTTCATTTCCACGTTTTCAGCAAAGGTGAAATTCATCATCATGCCTGGCCAGTTCCACTCCGGTACAGGATGATGATTGATGGTCAGCATCCGGTGTCCTTCCATGACATCGGTGATTTCCCCTTTCGCCCAGACGGTCTCGGCATCTGCCTCCACTCCGTTGATGCGCGCCAGATCGGCGGTTTGGCTCGATTCAGAATCCAGCATGAAATGAGCAGACGTAACAATTCGATCTTCCGGTTTCAGCCCTTGCAGCACTTCCACTTTTTCACCCGCTTCACGCCCGACCTGAATGCGGGCGGAGCGATATTTCCCTTCTCCTTCGGCAAGCACCACTCGGGTCATGCCACCAGAGCGAATCACCGACGATTTAGGAATCGTCAGCACCGATTCTTCGCTGACGGGTTGCAAGGTGATATTGGCGAACATGTTGGGTTTCAAATCACCCTGAGGATTAGGAAATTTCAGTCGGACACGAAGCGTGCGGGTTTTAGGGTCGAGAATCGGGTAGATGTAATCCACCTCACCCTGCCACTCATTACCCGGAACAGAATCCAGAGTCATCTTGGCGTTGCTGCCTGCATTCACCCAGTGTGCCTGACGCTCAAACACTTCAGCATCGACCCACACGTTGTCGAGCGGTCCGGCACTGATCACCGCCTGAGAAGGCGATAAATACCCACCCTCACGAATGTTCAGGCTGGCTATCACGCCATCCGCAGGTGCTTTGGTTTCGATGGTTTGCGACGCTCGACCGCGACGGGTGATGTTTCGGATCTGGCTTCGGTCAACACCCAGTGTCAACAGGCGTTCGGTCGCCCCTTTCACTAAGCCCTTTCGCCCCGTCTGGTAAGCACTGATCAGTTCTTCCTGCGCTTTAACCAGTTCAGGCGAATACAGGGTGAACAGTACGTCTCCCTCGTTGACTTTCTCCCCCACGGCGTTGATGAACAGCTTTTCTACCCAACCAGCAACACGCACATTGGTTTGCCAGAGTTGGCTTTCATCAAAGGCGATGTAACCTACGGTGTCGACTTTTGGTGCCAACGGCTCGCGACTGACCGAGGCGGTTTTCACCCCGAGATTGTTTTCGACCGATGGATCAATCTTGACCGTGCCCGGCTGATCGTTATCGCCATTCAAGTCTTCTGCGTAAACGGGAACAAGGTCCATTCCCATTGGTGATTTCCCCGGTTTGTCTCGTTGGTAATTCGGGTCCATAGGCGCGACCCAGTACAAAGGTTCATTGGAGCTGGCTGCTGGGCTGGCAACAGCACCCATATTGTGGTTTTCACCTGCGACGTAATGATTCACCCCATACCCCAGGGCTCCGCCCACCAAAAGCGCAACGGCGGCAACTTGCATTGTTTTCATTTGTTGTTTCCTTTATTGACTTGAGCGATAGGTGTGCGTGAGCTCAGGCGATTTGACCTGAAACTCAAAGGCGCTGAGCAGAGCCGCGAGATTGCTGTTCACCACATTCAGGTCAGCCAGCAACCGTTGCTGTTCAAGTTGGAGTGCCAGCTCATCGTTAGAGGCGGCAATCACATCGCTGAACTGGGCGGTGTTGTTCTGATAACCCCGCTCTACCGCACGAATCCGCGCGTTGATTTGAGGCATAAGGGAAGACTGGTAACGCGCCAATCGCTGTTGCAGATTGATTCGGTCACTCAGAAGGGTGTTCACCTTGGCGTTCATTTGCTGAAGTAAGGTGTCTCTTTGAAGCTGCGCCGCTCCAACCTGATATTGCGCGGCAGACTTGTTTTTGTCTTGTCGGTTTTCCGTAAATAGCGGAATGTCTAAAGTGAGGTACGCGCTGACCAAATCCGATGCTGGTTCACCTCGCATGTTGTTGGCCTGTCTGTGGGCGTACATCACCTCGATGCCAAACTGTGGCGTGTACGCCTGTTCGGCAATGTCCACCTGCGTTTTACTGACCTGAATCTGGCTGTCTGCCATTTTCACCATTGGGTGCAATCGCAGCGCAGTGTAATGTCTGGAGGCATCAGGCGTTGAATCAAGTACTTGTTCCAGTTTCAGCCAGTTACGCTGATTAGACGCCTCCAGTTTACGCTGCGAAGAAGCGAAACTGTCGAGCCAGCCTGCACCCAGCCACTCGGACATCTGAGCCATCAGACGACGCTGCATTTGTCGGTTGGCTTCGAGTTTTTCGTCCAGCTTAGCCACTTGAAGCTGAGCGTCTAGCAAGTCCTGCGCTTCGCTTTTCCCATTGGAATAGTTGGTTTTGACAAAGCTTTCCAGCTCCGTCATCAGGCGTTTTTTCTCTCTTAGGATTTGCTCCGTTACCTGCTGATACCCAAGCTCAAGCCAAAGGGTGGTCATGCTGTTGGCAATGTCCAGTTCTCTGGCTTCGACCTTAAGGTTCACACCCTGCGCCTGCTGATTGGCTTTTTTCTGGTTGAGCTCTAGGGTTGAACCGCGCTCAAATTGCTGCATGACCCCAACCGACAGGTTGGTCATCGGGTCTTGATCGAACTGAAAACTGTCGATGGGTAAACCGCCAAATCCGACTTTGACTTTTGGGTCCATCAATGTGGCGCTGGCCACGCCCATCTCGCGCATGGCAAGGGACTGAGTGTAGAACTGCTTTCTGGCAGCGTCTTGTTCTATGGCGGCATGAATCAATTGCATCAAGGGTTCATAACGTGCCACTTGAGTCGATCCAGCTTGCTTGGTCGTTATCGATGAAGACTCGGAAGCACCCACCCATAAAGGCGTTGCAGCCAAGCTTACACCAACAACCAGTGCGAGCTTTCTAAATTGTATTGTCACTGTGTATATCCAAAATCTGGGCGCAATGCGCCAATAAATCGGGCTTCATTCAGAAGCGGTGAAATCAGAAAATGGATTCAGTGATTGGGGGTCGGAAAAGGGATTGAGTACGAGAAAGTGCATCACCGATAGTGATGGAAGCAATTGGAGCAAGGGCAAAGTCTGCCACATTCATCGAGCTACGAGTAAGCAAAGGCACAAAAGTGACACCACACACAGCAGCACAACAGGTATGTCCTTCATGGGACGCGGAAGAACAAGCGTCTGACGCGTTGTTTTTGCCGCTTTCCACCATCAATGAATGGATGGGTCTGTCTGGGGAATGCGATTTGTGAGCAGATGGGTTATCTGCCATAGGAGAGGAACTGGCATGACAGGGAGAAACATTACTTTCAATCTGATGTTCCGCCATTGTCATCATCATAACAGGGGCACTGGTGACAAACCCTGAAAACAACAAGGCAACAATGCTGAGCATTGTAATCCAGGTTGTTTTTAATCGTCTGTTCATAGCGCACCTTTAAGTCAATCGCATCCCGACTCTAAACCTTACCCTAGGGGTAAGGTCAACAGATTCTTATAAGGATAGCAGCCTGACTCAACGTCTTGATTTCCTTCCCGGTACTAGCTTGGTTTTGCGAAAGCCAGAATGTGACCATCTATATCCTTGCTGTATCCAACCAGAGCCCCCCAATCCCTTTCTTGAACAGGGCTGAGTTCTGTCGCTCCGTGCTTTAAGCTGCGTTGATGGTATTCAAATGGGTCATCCACAGTCAGATACAACTCGGAATTTGGATTGCCACATGCCTGATCGGGTGAAGTAAGGTGTGAACCTAGCAGTCGGTTTATCCCCTCGTAAGGCATCAATCCAAGTTTCGAACCCTGATCTAATTGAAACTCAGTCATACCGGGAACGTTGAGTACTGGGCTGGACAGGAGAACACGTTCGTAAAATCGGGTGCTTGCTTCCTGATCCAGTACGTAAAAAATGAAATGTGAAATCATAGCCTCTCCAACTTAAACAATGCCACCTGTTAAAACCAAGTCACATTGTCTCATTGGAGAACCTCTCAGAAAGTTACTGAGCGGTCATTTACGGAGAAAAGATAAATCTTTCACATACTCTATCTAACGTCTGAGACGCGGGATTATTAAGTCCGAACTCGCTCAAACTCTGCCCATGCTTTTTCAAACGCCTCAAAATCGAAGTCGTCCTGTTTAGTGGCTTTCAAAACGATTTGCTCGTTAGCCAGCAAGGTGGTGATCGCGGTTTCTAAGCCAGGTAAAACCTCATTTGGAATCACCAGTGCGCCGTGGCGATCCGCATGAATCAGCTCGCCCGGTTCCACAGTTAACCCCATTACACTGACAGGCTGGTCGATGGATTTTACGTGCACAAACCCATGGCTTGGACCAATAGAACCCGCGAGCACAGGGAAATTTTCCGGCAGGTCATCAAGATCGCGCATCACACCGTTTGTGACCACGCCACTCATCCCAAACCCTTTATGAATATTGGTGTTCAGCTCTCCCCAATAAGCACCAATCGCATTGGGGAAATCGATATCCTCTATCACAGCAACAGAAGGGAATGGGGACTCCGACATATAACGATAATACGTCATGCGCCTTTCCCGAATCACATCGGCGGGTTCCTGAGCCGGTTCTAGCGCAGCAATTTGGGCTGTTTTCGCATAACCCACCATTGCCCCGCACCTAGTGTCTGAAATCAGCATGGTCTGCTTGGTAAAGCGGTCGAATCCGCGTTTACCCTGTGCCACTTCGATGGCATTGCACACCGTTGGCGTATCTACACGTTGTAATAGCTTTAATAAAGACTCGTTCATGATTCTAACCACGCGCGCAAAGCGGCGTTTGTCGCCTCCGGTTGCTCTAAAGTTGTCAGATGCCCCGCTTTGGGGATCAGGGCAAGTGTGGCATGAGGAATTAGCGCTTTCATGCATTCGTGTCTGTCTAACGGGCAGAGTTGATCGTCTTCCCCAGCCAGAATCAGGGTAGGCTGAATGACGGTGGTCAGCGTTTGTTGCTGATCAGGGCGATCCCGCAATGCCAGCGACTGACGAACAAACACTTCGTTCCCCAGCTCATTTGCCATATCCAGGCAAAGCTTGTCGATACTGGGATTGGGGAAATCTCGGTGGCAATATCTTGGGATCATCTCCTCACTCATCACTTTCAGCATCTCGCCTTTTGCAACGCGATCCAGTTGCCTTGCTCGCCCTTGTTTCACTTCGTCCAGCTCTGCCCGGGGATTCGTGTCTAGTAACGCCAGACGCTCAATGCGCTCGGGCTGCTGCCTGAAGACTTCCATGGCAACGATGCCACCCATCGACAATCCCGCCAGCGCGAAAGTGGAAGGCGCTTTTTCAAGCACCTTCTTCGCCAGTTCTTGCATGCTGTCAGCTTGCGTTACAGGCAAAACAATAACCTGTCGCTCAGAGCTGAACTCCGCCACCTGAGCGTCAAACAACCGCTCGTCGCACATCATGCCGGGCAGCAATACCAGCGGTGTATTCATCGTTTGGGAGTCCATGTTGGTCCGGCACTATCGAGTGTCTTGCTGATTCGGTACAAACTTGCGTCGCCAGACGCAGTCACCGAAAGTGAGTAGTCACTACCAGCTGGCATCCAGATGGTGTCACCCGGATTTAAAGTGACGGCGTCTTGCCCCCACTGAACTTGCCAATGACCGTACATCACCATCAAAACCTGATCCTGCTCTGCGTGATACGACCTGGCTTGTGGCGTATTGTGGTTAAAGAAATCGACTTCAAAACCCGGCTTATCGACGATAAGGGCATTTTCACCGATCACACTGCATGGCTTATCGTTCGCCAGAGCCATCATGTCGAGGTAGCGTGCCACGTATTTCGGGACAACTTCGCTAACACTTGGCTGACCAATCTGGTCAAGTTCTTCTTGAGTCAGCATAGGCATCTCTTTCACGCCTTCAGGGAGGTTCTCCCCTTTTTTGGTGTCGTAGAGCCTGCCGGTTTCACTCAGTTTTAAACCATGCGCGACTGCATCTCTTAACACCTGAGGTGCCCATACAACGCCACCACCGGCATCATCGCCGCCCAGAATGGACATGATCATGCCGTAATCAGTTCCTACGTTTTCAAAACCGCGGAAAACGTGTGTTGGGATATTAAAGATGTCGCCTTCCGATAACGTCACTTCTCCGGCTTTACCATCGTGCCCCCAGAAGAAACGCCAGCGACCTTTCAACACGAAAAAGACTTCTGCCGTGTGGTGATAATGCAATGAGTTAAAGCACTTTGGCGGTTGACCTGCTGCTCCAATATTGAAGCCCGGCGTGGCAGTAATATGTACATGCTGGTCAGGGCTCTCCGAGACTCCCCCGCCAATAATCGTGAAGTTTTCTTTTTGTGATGAACCGGGTGTATGAGCATCAATAAATGCTGTGCGACAGGGTTTGAGTTCCCCAAATCGCACCCATTGTGGGCTTTCCATTCTCGTTATCTCCTTTGGATTCCAACACGCGGACAAGTACTAAGCCGTCTTGCATCCGTCATGTCAGCAATAAGCGAAATTCATCGGGTTGAGCGGCTTGAACACCCAATCCCGATCATGCAACTCACTAGACTGAGTTACCCTGTATGCAGAGCGATTTGTTTCCAGACGGAGGTCTCGTCAAATACAACAAACTCGCGTCGAATGCCCCAAGGGCCAAACTCGACATGAGCGGCTGCCATGACATAAACGTCTGCCCCCGTTGGTGCGCCAAATCGCCCCCACCCATCATGCTTTCCTTGTAATGAGAACCGAATGGCGGCTCTCGGTGGCATCATTGGATCTTCGCGTCCAATTTGGTGTTCTATGGTAAATTCTGCGTTCGGGAAGCTGGCTCGTAACCCTTGCCAGAAGGCTTCAATCCCAGCCCAAGAGTGGATGGTTTCACCACATGGGTATTCACCCGTACAAGCACGATCGTATTCATTTCGAATGCAGGCAATATCGGCATTCATAATGCGCTTGAGCACTTCGGCGTACTGTTTGCCGTAGGCGTTGTCGTTTCCTGTGCCTTGGTACGGTCCTTTCTTGTCTTGTTCCGGAGTAAAGGGCACTGTGCACGTTTGCGCTCCCCCTTCATTTTCGATCTGAGTGAGAGCATATTGTTTTGGCTCCCAGCCCATCTGTTTAACGATGGCACCCAGATCCCGAATCAGCCATTCGTCATTGATCTGATTGTTGATGGCGTGGCAATCGGCGATCACTCGGTACTTGAGCGGTGCGCCCGTGGCGTTACCGAAAATGCCGTCTCCTAAATGTGTCGCTGTAGAAAGAATTCGATGCGAGGACAACATGCCCGTTTCAGGCGTGCCACTCCATATCACGTCTTCCCCCAGCAGTTGCCTGTCTGGAAATTCATGTAATGTCGATAAGGTGGCAGCAATGACCCCTTCATTTCCCACTGAAATACTGGCAGGTGTGCGAACGATAATATCGGGTGAGTAGTAATGCTCTAGCGTCGCAATCTCTCTGTCTTCCCAAATCTCTTTGGTGATGGACAGAATGTAATCGGGGAAGTCCTGAAACTTGCTGTCGAATCCTTTCATCATCTAGTTAATGTCCTTTGGCAATTTGGCTGAGCCTCGGATCACGAGCGGCGATCCGATGGCAATTTTCTGCGGTGACGCGCTGTCACCATCAATTTGTTGAAGCAAAATTCGTATGGTTTCACTGACCATAGCGTCCGCTTGCTGGCTCAGTGTGGTCAGGTTATAACTCGGCCAGCTTGCCGCAGGAACGTTGTCGTACCCCACGACGGACACGTCCTCTGGCACCTTGATGTTCAACTCGAAGCGCAAGGTGTCCATAACCGCAAGTGCCATGTGATCATTGGCGATAAACAGCGCATCAGGCGGATCGTTTCGGAACATCTTTCGGGTAGCCTCTTTGGCTTTTTCCATCGAAAAATCCCCGACTTCTCTGGCATGTAGCTCAAACCCCTCTTGCGATAAACCGGCTTTGAAGCCCAGTTCGCGATCGCGCTGAGTAGACGCGCCTTCCCAACCGGCAATGTAGCCGAATTTCTTATGACCACCCCGAATCAGGAACTGAGCGGCTTTCAGACCACCAACAAAGTTGTCTGAGGTCACCGCAGAAAAATCCCCTTCTTCCTGAGAACGGTTGAACAACACAATAGGTACGTTGGCCTGGCGGCACCGTTCGGCGAGCTCTGAAGTCATGGCGACCGAAGCCGCGATAATGCCATCGACCTGATAATCCAGAATCTCTTCCACCACAGAATCGATGGAGTCTGCTGTCTTGGATGCCATAAACATCAGAACGTGGTAGCCCTGTTCTTGCAGAGAATTGGAGAGTTTTTCTAACGCATCGGGGTAAAACTGGTTATCCAGATACGCCACAATTAAACCTATGATTCGGCTCTTGCCTGATACCATGGCACGTGCCAGCGAATTGGGGCGATACCCAAGCTCATCCGCGGCTTTCTTCACTTTGTCCATGGTTTTCTGTGATACCGATGCACCGGGCGTGAATACGCGGCTCACCGCAGATTGGCTTACACCAGCGTGTTTGGCGACATCGGTTGAGGTAACTTTTTCATTTGCCATTATTCTGCTGTCCAACCTCCGTCCACACGTAACGAAGTGCCGGTGATCATGGCGGACGCGTCACTGGCGAGAAACACCACCGCGCCCATCACATCTTCGACTTCTCCCACTCTTCCAATGTGGATTTTGCTCTCAATCCACGCTCGGAGATCAGGGTTTTCAAACGTGCTTTTTGTTAATTCGGTTTTGATGAAAGTCGGGCAAATGGTATTGACCCGAACCTGGTGCTTGCCCCATTCGATGGCCATGGCTTTGGTAAAGCCTTCAACCGCGTGCTTTGAGGCACAGTAGACAGCGCGCTCCAGCCCACCAACGTGCGCCATCTGGCTTGATATGGTGATAAGGCTTCCACCTCGGTTGGTATCAATCAGCTTTTTCGCCACTGCCTGGCATAAGAAATATGCCCCTTTCACGTTCACATTCATCACGGCGTCGTAGTCGTCAGGCTGAGTCGATAACGCATCGGAATGGCGAGCTAACCCAGCGGAGTTCACCAACACATCAAACGCTTCTTGCTGATGGATCAGTGCCTGAGTACCTTCAATATCTGCAACATCCATTTGCAGGACATCGACCTGCCATTGCTGGCGTTCAAACTGCTGCTTAGCGTCTTCAAGCAAATCCGCTCTGCGCGCTGCAAGCGTAACGTGAGCCCCAGCTTCTGCTAATGCAGCAGCGCACCCCAGTCCAATGCCCGACGATGCGCCACAAATCAAAGCTCGCTTACCTGTTAAATCGAATCCGGGTGAAGTTGGAAGAATTTTCATATCACATTCCCTGTGGTAGTTGGATGTCGCCAATCACACGAGCTTTATTGAATTCTTTCATTCTGGCAATTACATCAATACCGAGTTGTGAATAGGCGTCGATTAAGTCCACCAGTACCCAGTTTTCCCGAATTTTTCCGTCTTCCAGTCGCCAGAAGTCCAGACTGCGTAGGGTGATTTTCTTTCCAGATGGGACGATGCCTAGCCAGCCGCCGTGCGTCAGTGTCTGACACATATTGGGCCAGCCTGTTACCGCGACATATTCACCAGAGGCAAAAAAGTGTGCGTCGATTTCTTCTTCATGCTGACCGCGATCTGGCATGGCATTGAGAAACGGTATTTGATGCCAGTGTCGAAAGCCCGCAATGCCCCGACAGGTGCCGATGCCAGCTGGACCATACCAGCTCAGGTTTTGGTGCCAGAATCGATCCAGCGCCATCACTTCTGGTCCACCCTGACTCGGATAACGCTGCAAGTGCTCCAGCATATCCAAAACGTGTTGGCGGCTAGCCTTTGATTTCTGCGATTTTTCTGATTTCCGCAAAGGGAGGCTCCATGTATTGTCGATACCGTCGCAGGTTGCAGGTGCTGGCACTAAACCTTCTCGCCCTAATGACGGCACCAGCGGCCAGGCGTTGGCTTGCATCATGAGTTCTGGAATGTCCCAGATGATTTGCGCTTCGACGATGGCATCGTCTTCCATCCGGTAAAATTCGTGGAACCGCATATGGGCAAAGTGCCCGGTAGCCGGAATGTCCAGCCAAGGTTTGATAAAGGTGCCGCAGTAATAACCGGCACACCCTATCCACCCATTTTGGTCGGCATCTATGCCCGAGATAACAATGTAATCACGTCGCTCCAGATCCGGCATCGCATCAGCAAGTGAAGTAACACAAGCATCGAACCAGTCCGCAGGCGAATGGTAATCCCCAAATGGCGCGCACATGTGAAACGTGGCGTCGGAAGCAAAAACAGAGCCCACCTGCATTCGGGCTAAGGCGATGTCTCCCTTATAAAGAGACTGTCGCCATTGTGCTAGCAGGCTGAATAACTGTTCTGCTGCATGCTGGGAATCTGACATTGCCACCTCCATCAGTCGTTACTGAGCCGGTTGTCCGTAGGGCACGTCTTTATTGCCGTAGCGACGCACTCGCAAGTTGCACTGTTCGGCATGACCAACAAACCCTTCCAGAATACAAAGCCGCGAACCGTATTCACCTATTTGAGTGGCGGCTTCATCGGTTGTTACTTTTTGGTAGCTGTGGGTTTTCAGGTATTTACCTACCCACAGCCCACCAGTGTAGCGTCCCGCTTTTTGGGTTGGCAGAGTGTGGTTGGTGCCAATCACCTTGTCGCCGTTGGCAACATTGGTTCTTGCTCCCAAGAACAAACCACCGTAGCAGGTCATGTTTTCTAGGAACCAGTCGTCGCGATCCGTCATCACTTGCACGTGCTCGTACGCTTTGTCTTCCGAGACTTGCAGCATTTCTTCGTAACTTTCGCAGAGAATGATTTCACCGTAATCTTCCCAGCTGGCAGACGCGGTTTCCGCCGTCGGCAGAATCTTAAGGATGCGTTCAATTTCAGCCATGGTGTCTTCTGCCAGTTTTCGGCTGTTGGTCACCAAAGCCGCGGGGGAGTTAAAACCGTGCTCCGCCTGACCTAACAAGTCTGTGGCACACATTTCTGCATCGACGGTGTCGTCGGCAATCACCATGGTTTCGGTTGGTCCGGCAAACAGGTCGATGCCCACTCGCCCGAAAAGTTGGCGCTTGGCTTCTGCCACAAAGGCATTGCCGGGGCCTACCAACAGGTGAACAGGGTCGATGGTGTCGGTGCCAATCGCCATGGCGCCTACAGCCTGAATGCCACCAATCACGTAAATTTCATCGGCACCACCGATGTGCATAGCCGCTACAACCGCTGGGTTCGGCTCCCCTTTAAAAGGAGGAGTACAGGCAACAATGCGCGGAACCCCTGCCACTTTGGCAGTGGCTACCGACATGTGCGCCGAAGCCACCATGGGGAATTTGCCACCAGGGACATAGCAGCCAACACTTTGCACCGGAATATGCTTGTGACCTAATATCACACCGGGCAGCGTCTCCACTTCGATATCTTGCATGGAATCGCGCTGTGCTTTGGCAAAATTAACTACTTGGTCGTGTGCAAATTGAATATCCGCCAAATCCCGCTCAGGCACTTTGGCAATCAGAGCTTGGATCTGTTCTTCAGAGAGTCGGAATGAGTCTGGGGAATAGCTATCGAATTTATCCGACAGTTCACGTACCGCTTTGTCGCCTTCGCGTTCGATGTACGCCAGTGTATCGGCGACCACAGATGCAACCTTGGCGTTATCTGACGCTTTGTCCTGCTCTGGTTTGCTGCTTTTTAAATATTCAATTGTCATGATTTCCATTCATCCTGTTTGATTGCTTCTATCGCTGTGGTCTTGGTGGGGTTCGTTCGCCCCGGTCATAGGCTTCCCAGCCTTCACCGTTGAAGACGTCCACCCCTAACTGCGCAAGTACATGGGGAAAGTCCACCATGACCCAGTTGTCGACAATTTTTCCGTCCTGCACTTTCCAGAAATCCATATAGCGGATTTCCACTTTTTTCCCTGTAGGGGCAACGCCCATAAACTCGCCGCTGTGGGTGGCTTCCTGTCGACCAAATGCTGCTGCCCATTCCCCCATATACAAACGCGCTTCATCGACACACGATTTGTCGGAAAATGCCGCTTGAAAAGGTCGCTGCCAGTTTTCCTGAAACTCTTGCAGCCCGTTTTTCCTGCCACATCCTTGATTGCCTAACCAACGAAACTGCTGAGAGAAAAACTGACCTATGTCGTCAATTCGGTGATCGTTTAACCCGTCAACCATGCCTTCGATCACCGCTCGGGTTTCGTCGGTTTTGCTCATATCGGTATCGCGGGATAATTCAGCTTGCTGAGGTCTTGAACCTTTCATGATGCCTCCGCCAAAACAGGGGAAATTCGCGCTCCGGTCTGTGCATCAAACAGGTGACATGAAGCAATGGGAATGTGTGCCGAAAAGGGCTGACCAATATCGATTCTGAAATCTTTGTCCGCCTTGATTGCGACAAACGCATGACCAACTTTGGCGGTGATCATGGTGGCGTCACCCAGAAGCTCCATGGAATACACATCAGCCTGAACCTGAGCAGACTCCCCGCTCAAACTGGCGTCCTCCGCTCTGAAACCTAATGTGACCTTGCCAGACAACGAAGCATCCAGACCAGAAATGGTGATCCCCTCAGCTTCGAATGTGCCGTCGGTAATCGTACCTTCCACTAAGTTCATTGCCGGGGAGCCAATAAAGCTCGCCACAAAGGTATTGGCAGGGTTGTTGTAAATCTCGGTTGGGGAACCCACTTGCTGAACCACCCCTTTGTTCATGACAACAACACGATCGGCCAGAGTCATGGCTTCGATTTGATCGTGCGTCACGTAAATCGTGGTGACTTTGAGCTCGTGTGTCAGGTTCTTGATTTGCGCGCGGGTCGAGACACGCAATTTTGCGTCGAGGTTAGATAAGGGTTCATCCATTAAAAAGACATTCGGCTCACGCACAATCGCCCGAGCCAAAGCCACACGCTGGCGCTGACCGCCAGACAGCTCTGAAGGTTTGCGATGCAAGAACTCATTTAGCTCGACCATCTCTGCGGCTTTCATGACCTTTTCATCGTGAGTTTCTGGGTCGATCTTACGTACCTTGAGCGGAAACCGGATGTTTTCATACACCGTCATATTCGGATACAACGCATAGCTCTGGAACACCATGGCGACGTCTCGATCCTTTGGTTCAAGCTCGTTCACCACTTTTCCGTCAATCAGAATTTCGCCATCAGAAACGCTTTCAAGCCCTGCGATGATTCTCATGGTGGTGGTTTTTCCACAACCGGAGGGACCAAGCAAAACCAGGAACTCCTGATCGGAGATCGTCAAATCAAAGTCGTTGACCCCGATAAATCCGCCCCAACGCTTATTGACGTGTCGTAGTTGTATTTCCGCCATGAAATGTCCTTTTTCAAATTTTGGGTACGTATTCAAAATTATCAGACGACTTTTTAATCAACAAGGTCACAATTTAAGCAAATTAGAAGATGATCACACTAATAACAATTCAATCAAAAAGTGTGAAAAACCGGATATTTTCAATAATTCAAAGAGTTACAGCGATACTCAAAACACTTAGAAATTAAAATAAATTATTTAAATTCATAAAGTTAAATAAATAAATACAATTTATTCACAAATAAAATACAAATCTTGATCAAACGTAACTTTAAAGCATAGGATTTTTGCATACGTTCCCATTTTTTAGGAAAAGGGCAAGGAAGTGCTGCTGAGTTATCCAAGTCGTTTAACGGCGAAATCAGCCGCCTGTCGTGGTATTGCCCACTTGATGCTGCCAGCTAAAGGAGTAGAAAACATGGCAAATGTAACTCAATGGGCGTTGCGTGCTGCTGCCACCGTCGCCATCGCCAGCGCAAGCAACGTGTACGCGAGTTGTGGAGTGGAGTCGGGTAAAGTAAGCATTCTTTCCAACGACTTCCCTGCATTGCACGCCGTGGCCAACATGGCAGAAACGTGCGCCAGCGATAAAGTCACGGTGACCAAAAACCAGACGAAAGACCACCGTAATCTTCAGGTAGCGGCACTCAAAGCCAACCCTGCGAAGTATTCAAGCGCTATCGTCTCCACCAGCTCGATTGTTCCGTTACTTAACGAAGGCTTGGTTCGTCCTTTGGATGATTTAGTGGCTAAATACGGTGCCAGCCTGCAACCTTCTCAGTTGATTCGTGTGGATGGCAAAGTCATGGCTGTAGCATTCATGGCGAACAGTCAGCATCTCTTCTACCGCGAAGACATCCTTAAACTGGCTGGCGTAGAGCCGCCAACAACCTACGACGAACTGATTGCTGCGGCGAAAGTCATTCGCGACAAGGGCATTATGTCTAATCCTATTGCCCTGAACACCAAAACTGGCTGGAACCTCGGTGAGGAATTCATCAATATGTACTGCGCAACGGGCGGTGATTTCTTTAAAGGCAACAGCGCACAGCCCAATATCAACAACCCGATGGGGGTGAAAGCACTGAATACGCTCAAAGCCCTGACGGAACTGTCTAACCCAGACTATCTGACGTTTGATTCCAACGTGACTCAGTCGTTATGGGAAGACGGAAAAGTGGCGTTTGCCGTGATGTGGGGATCGCGCGGCAGTGCCATCTTAGACGATGAAGGATCTGAGCCAGACATTGTGGCTTCCACTCGTTTAGTCAGTACCCCATCGCTGGAGAAAGGCGGTTTGCCTGCCACCACATTATGGTGGGATGGCTGGACAGTCTCTAAGAATCTTTCAGACGCAGATGCCGAAGCGACATTCAAAGTGATGGTTAAGGCCACTTCAACAGAAATGATGAAAGCCAACAGCGAAAAAGCGGTCTGGCTGATTGAAGGCTATCAGCCTAACGATGCGGCTAAAGGGGTTATCGACTCTGTGCAAAACAAAGCGCGCCCATACCCAATGCTGCCTTATATGGGGTCGCTTCACTCCGCACTTGGTTCTGAACTGTCCGACTTCCTGCAAGGCAAAGAGTCCGCAGAACAGGCATTGAAAGATGCCGAAGCCGCTTATACCGCGTCTGCGAAAGAACAAGGGTTCTTGTAATTCACTTCTCCCACTCCCTCTCGCTTGAGAAAAGTCAGAGGGAGTGGTGTCTGGCATTGAGGTTATACGTATGCCCCATCGCACTTTTTTGCAGTTTATGTGGCCGTCTCTGACGATCATGATTCTGTTGATCGCTTTTCCCATCGTCTCCATTTTTGTGCAGTCGCTTTATGTCGAGCACGAGCAAGTGGTGATAGAAACCGAACAGTGTGGTCCTTTTGGCTGCACCAAAACCACTGCCATCGATTTGGATGCCACCAACAAACTGCGTGAGGAGCAACCGTTAGGACGCTTCAACGGTTTCGGCACCTACACTAACCGAAATCATCTGGCGTTTTCCGAAGTGGGCGAAGCGTGGGACAGCTCAGAGTCTCTGTCTGATTTCACCTCGAAACTGCTGAATATGCCGTTTTACAAGGCGCTGATTTTTACCCTCAGTTATACCTTTATTGTTACGCCGCTAGTGATTGTTTTGGGGATGCTGGTCGCGCTTGGAGTAAATGCGTTGCCCAAGCTTTTCAAAGGACCGACGATCTTCTTCTCGCTTCTGCCCATGATTGTTACGCCACTTATCGGTTCGTTGATTCTGTTCTGGATGATCGATGCCGACGGTGTGATTGGCGCTTCACTGCAAATCTTATTTGATGATCCCGATTTATCGTTGAAAGCGTCACCGACACTCACTTGGATCACCTTGTTTGTGTATGGCGTCTGGCACTCGATTCCTTTCTCTTTCATCGTGTTTTATGCCGGTTTGCAAACCGTACCAACGGATACGGTTGAAGCGGCGATGATCGACGGGGCATCTCGCTGGGAACGCATTCGTTATATTGTGATTCCTCATATGGCACCGCTAGTCACATTCGTTGCCCTGATGCAGTTGATGGATAACTTCCGCGTATTTGAACCGATTGTTGGGTTTGCTGCCGAAGCCAACGCTACCTCGCTAAGCTGGATCATTTATCACGATCTGAAAGAAGGCGACGCACAGCTCTTTGGCTCGGCCGCCGCGACTTCCATGTTAACCATTGTGGGTATCGCCATTCTGCTTACCCCTGTACTGATCCGCACCTGGCGTGGATTTAATAAGAAACCCGCGTAGGAGAAATGCACATGGAACAAGCAATAGATAAAAAATCCCCATGGCTGAAAACCGCCTCGATTTTATTTGTGATCGGATGGTTGATTGTGGCGGCAGGACCTTTCCTCTGGACCACCTGGGGCTCCTTTAAAGTTCAGGGCGATTTCTTTTCAAAGTCTGACTGGATGAACGCCATCTATGGGGTAAAAACTCTGGTCGAAACAGGCAGTGAGTTCACCTTCAAGGGTTATTACGGCGCATGGGTAGAACAAGGCTTTTGGGTCGCTTCTATAAACACCATGGTCGTGGTGGTTTGTGCGGTGGTGATTTCTCTGACCATTGGCACATTGGGCGGCTACGCGCTGGCGCGCTCCGGTTTTCGCTATTCATTATGGATTTTGATGATTGCGTTGGTGTTTCGCGCGATGCCACACATCTCCTTGGTGTCCGGTTACCTGCTGCCCTTCTTCGAATGGAATTTATGGGGGCATTTGCCTACTACGATCATAGTGCTGGTTGCCATCAATCAGCCCTTCACCTTGTGGATGTTGCATTCGTTCTTTTTGAATATCCCGAAAGACATGGACGAGAGTGCCATGGTGGATGGGTGCACTCGCTTTCAGGCATTTCGTCACGTGATCATTCCGGTGATGTGGCCGGGGGTGGTCACGACCGGGCTGTTCAGTTTCTTGCTGGCTTACAACGATTTTGCCGTCACTGGTATGCTGCTCAGCCAGGATAATCAGACCATGATTCCGAAGATCGCCAGCTTCCTTGGCACAACTCAGGTAGAAGGCAATGTGATGTTTGCGGTTGCCGCAGTAGTGTCTGCCATGGTGCCTCTGTTCTTCTTAGTGCTTTTCTTCCAGCGTCAGATTGTATCAGGACTGACCGCTGGCGCAGTGAAAGGCTAACGTTCTACACCCAAGTGACCTCAAGATTCAGGTTATATAAGGAAAATTCATGTCATCAGACACTCAAAATGCCAAACAGGTTGTATTGGCATTTTTCAAAGAGCTAGACAACGCCAGCCCAGAAAATGTGGAGGAAGTACTGGCGCGCCACACCTCAGAACATTACCAATGGCGAGGGTGCCATCCGTTCAATGAAATCAACTCACTGAATGAATTGAGTACATCGTTCTGGCAGCCATTGAAGCAATCCCTAAAACGTATTCAGCGCCGACAAGACGTGCTGATGGCGGCACAAAACAGTTTGTCCGATGACTCCTCTGTTTGGGTGGTTTCCATGGGGCACTTAATGGGGCTTTTGGATCAAAACTGGCTCGGGATTCCAGCGACTCATAAGATGGCATTTTTACGCTACTGCGAGTTTCATGAAGTCTCGAATGGCAAAATTCAACAAACCGCGATGTTCTTTGACATTCCTCATCTGATGGTTCAGGCGGGAGTAAACCCGTTTCCGCCACAAACGGGGGCATTTATGGTGCAACCCGGTCCGATGACACACAACGGCGTGATGATTGATACACCGTCACCGGAGGAAAGTGATAAAACACTGGCACTCATTAACAGTATGATCAGTGATATTGGTAACTGGAAAAATGCGCTGTCTCTGGAGGAAGAACTGGCACTGACGTGGCACGACGACATGATATGGTGGGGACCAGCCGGAATCGGTGCCAGCTACACCATCGAACGTTACGCCAAACAGCATTCTGGTCCTTTTCGTGAAGCGTTTGATGACCGAATCTTCAACGGGCATATTTGCCGTTTAGCCGAAGGGG
This sequence comes from Vibrio nigripulchritudo ATCC 27043, assembly GCF_000222685.1. Lineage (GTDB taxonomy): Bacteria > Pseudomonadota > Gammaproteobacteria > Enterobacterales > Vibrionaceae > Vibrio > Vibrio nigripulchritudo. The sequence goes on from NZ_AFWJ01000212.1 coordinate 26,805, forward strand.
AATTCGGTGGTTTCTTTGGATGGCCAAATCTAACGCTAACCCCAAAAGGCGGCTTTATGGGCATGCCCGCCTTCAATAAACCCGTGGATATGCGAGTGATCGACATCTACCGACGCGATGGCGACAAACTGGCTGAAAACTGGATTTTCATCGACCTGCTGCATTTCTGGCATCAACAAGGGCTGGATGTTCTTGGTCGGCTAAATGCAGGAGCAGAATGAATAGAATAGTTTAGTAACCCAAGCCAGCGAAATGCTGGCTTCATACCCAAGTGACCTCAAGATACTCGGTTCAGCGACTTCTCTATTTAAGAATAGGGAACTGGCTTTCAGACAAGACACCGATTTGAAGATCTAGTGGCTCTAAATCAAAAATCGGTAACGCAGTATGAAAGTCAGTTAAACTCGCCCTTGGGAGCCCATATTCTGTCCCATTTCATCGTCAAAGAACTTGGAAAGGACCAGTCATTCCGCTGCGTTCCTGATTTTGGTATAGAGAGGCTTGAACTGAAACAGAATATGAGGCTCTGAATCCTGCATCTTGAGGTCACTTGGGTATATACTTTCTCTTTCAAAAACACCCCTTAAATAAAATTTATTATTTGGCTTATTAAATACACAATATAAGAGTGGTTAATTGGTAGTTTTAATATTCTGTATTAATAATGCGTTGAAATGAAATTTTTCTAAAAAATAAAATAGATAAACCTTCAGAATAAAGTCAACATTTATCCATGTATCAAAAAAGAATCAATTTATAAAATAGTTATGAGATCAATTTCAAATATTAAATGGGAAATAATCTCAATTGATAAATATTAGAACCTTATAAATTATCAATCACTCAAATAAAAAGTCATATAACATACCTGTACACTAAACGTAGAATTCAGTGGGAGTAATTTCAAAACCCTCTACAAAATACCTGTACAAACCTTTAAAAACAACGCCTTATATAAACATTAAGTTATCGACCACAATTTAAAAATAGAAGTAAAATCACATTAAGAAACCACCATCAAATTGAATTTCAACTTTGCACTGTGACTTCAATTCCATACAAAAATACCGTTAGTGACAATACTCACAATTAACTAAATAGAATTTTTAATTTAAACGCCACTCCCCTATTTAAATAACCACCAAATTTAAAAGTCGATAATTAATATCTGACTTTCAATTAGTATTTATTAAATCAAATCAAACTTAATTATTTACTTTAAAGCTAACCAAAAAACAAGGGAAACTCATTTCATATAGTAAGAATAAATATAATAGTCACTTTGCATTTTTAATAGCACCAAGAAAAAAGCACACCAGACTGACGCCAGTGCAAGGGAAGGCGTCGGTCAGTGTATCGCTTGCAGTTAGTTAAGCTGTCTCTGCAGGCTTCGTTTAGAAAGTCAGGTACGACTTTCTGAGTAACAAGTCTATGTAGAAAGGAAATAATAAAATGAAAGGAAAAAACAGCCTGCTTACCGCGCTGTTCGTTACAGCCTTAGGCATGGCACAAGTCCAGGCTGCAGAACCAAGTGTGGAACCGAGAATAATTGGCGGGTCAACCGTCAACCATTCCACCGTGCCGTACCAAGTTGCGTTAGTCTCATCGGGGCGGCAATTTTGTGGCGGTACTCTGATTTCACCTCAGTGGGTACTGACCGCGGCACACTGTGTGGAACGATCATCCGCTGGCTCGGTGCAGATTCGAATTGGTGCATCAGACCTGAGAACGTCGCAAGGGGAAACACATCAGGTTTCGAGAATTTATGTCCACGAAAACTGGACAGGTAGTCTGGCAAACGGAAACGATATTGCGTTGCTTCGATTGTCCAGCAACGTAAGTTCCGCTTATACACCAGCGAAACTGCCAACTCCTCAAATCAAAGCCAGCCTGGCTGCTCCGGGTCAGAGCCTGAAAGTATCTGGCTGGGGCAGAACCAGCCGCAATTCCAACGCCGGAAGCCCGGTACTGAAGGCGACGAACCTGGAAGTGGTGACCAATTCTGAATGTACCAGCCTGATGAACGGCATTTCCGTATCTGGCGCTTACATATGTGGTTACGACCGTTCGTCTACCTCATGTAACGGCGACAGTGGCGGTCCTTGGGTTGCCCGTTCTGGCAGCGACTATTACGTTTTCGGCGCAGTTAGCTGGGGGCTGGAAAACTGTACATCCGCAACCGCCTTTACTGACGTGACGGATTACGTTTCCTGGATCACCCAGAAATCAGGAATCACACCTGATGGCGGTGGTACAACACCTCCTCCACCACCGCCGCCAGCGGATGAGTGTGCTGGTGTAGGTCAATGGGATCCGTACAAGTTCTACTATGTAGGTGATCGCGCTGTAGTGAATGGCTTCCTGTTCGAGTCTAACTACAACCAGTGGGGCTACAACCCATACTACGATTACTGGGGAATCTGGTCGTTTATTAAGACCTGTAATTAATAACCAGTCGACTATACCGGGCATTTCAGATGCCCGGTTTTTACATTTTTGGCATACCTCCAAATTTGGGCAGCTCATCTGGCATGTGATCCCAGGAAGCGCCGCTGTCGGAATAAACCACCATGCTTGGCTGGAATTGTTCAAGGTCGTCTAAACTGCCCGCTCGAATAAACTCCATCTCCTGCATACCAGAGTTTTCCGCATAAATGTGACTCCCACACTTTGGACAAAACCCTCTACGGATCATGTTTCCACTATCTGCTTCTTTCTCGTGAAAAGCCATTTCCCCGTAAAACGTAATACTTCCTCTTGGTACTGCGATGTTAGACATGTGGCCAGAGCCACTAATTTTCTGACAGTCCTTGCATTGACAATGACCGCCCATAATTGCTTCTGAATTGCATTCATAGCGAACATGTCCACATAGACACCGCCCTGTTAATTTGCTCATGACACCTCTCCTTGTTTGTTCATGTGAACGGTTGGCTCAGTTACTTACGAAATTGAAGTATCTTTAACATTAAATAAGTCACTTCAATTTTGCAAGTAACTTTTTTATACTCCGAAGAACACATAATTTATGCATGGAGGCACCTTTTGAGTAACACTAGTTCGAGTAGCGAACCTGCATTTTTGCGTTCTGGATGCCCGATTGTTAACGGGTTAGATATCTTTGGTGACAAGTGGACACTTGTGGTTCTGAGGGACTTGCACTGCGGTAAAAAGACTTATGGTGAACTGGCTGATTCACCAGAACATATCCCGACAAACCGACTGGCAGAGAGACTAAAAAAACTGGAGTCAGAAGGGCTTATCACCAAAGAGCTTTATCAGGAACGTCCAAAACGCTACCAATATTTGCTTACAGACAAAGGCATGGAAATATTGCCGATCCTTCAAGCCATTTCTCGCTGGAGTAACAAGCATATCGATGGAACCTGGATTCCTCCTCAATGGTTCATGGATAAAGAGATCCCTCCTAAATAAGAAGTTTAAATTCTAATTCAAATACCTGAATCCAATGCCTGACTCCGTCAGGCATTTTTTATTTTTCAAAGAGTTAGATTCGCCCAAGATCCTCACTTTTCCGTCCCAACATCGCTATTAACATTTTTGTTACTTGAGTCACATCATTTGATGAGTGGTTATTTTATGATCATTTCTATTATAGATATTACTATTATAGAAATTAAATATGATTAAAGAGTCTGCTTCAGAGCCAAGAAGCTTAAAAATAAAGAATCTCGATTCGGATTTAGTTGTTGTCGGAGGAGGGCTGTCTGGTCTTTGCGCAGCCATCGCTGCTGCCAGAAACGGGCTTAAGGTTGTTCTGATTCAGGACAGACCGGTATTGGGCGGAAACGCCTCAAGTGAAGTTCGTCTCTGGGTGTTAGGGGCGACATCTCATGGTGGAAACAACAATCGTTGGGCTCGCGAAGGCGGGATCATTAACGAGCTTCTGCTTGAAAATCAGTTCCGAAATCCGGGGGGCAACCCGGTGATCTTCGACTCTATTCTGCAAGACTGGGCAGACAGAGAGGACAACCTGACGCTTTTAGTGAACACCGTGGTGTTTCACTGCGAAAGTTCCGATAACCAGATCCGTAAAGTGCACGGATTTAACTCTCAAAACAGCACCATGTATCACGTTACAGGTTCACTGTTTGCCGATTCAAGCGGTGACGGAATTTTGGTCCACTTGTCTGGTGCTGCGTATCGAATGGGCGCAGAACAGGCTGAGGAGTTTGATGAGCCCATGGCTCCCGGCGAAGACTATGGCAAGCTGCTGGGGCACTCTTTGTATTTCTACTCCAAAGACGTTGGTCACCCTGTCGACTATGTGGCACCGGAACTTGCTCTTAAAGACGTTCCCGCTTTAATCCCCCGTTATCGCAGCTTTAAAACATCAGAGCATGGCTGCTCGCTTTGGTGGATTGAGTGGGGTGGAAGGCTGGATACCATTCATCAGTCCGAAGAGATCAAAATTGAGCTTCAGAAGATCGTCTACGGCGTATGGAACTACATTAAAAATTCCGGCGAGTTTCCTGAAGCCAGAAACCTTGCGCTGGAATGGGTCGGAACAATACCCGGAAAACGGGAAAGCCGACGCGGTGAAGGTGCCTACATGCTGACGCAAAAAGACATCGTTCAGCAAATTCCGCATTCAGACTCAGTATCTCATGGTGGCTGGTCGATTGATCTTCACCCTGCTGACGGCATTTACGGTCAGGAGCAAGGTTGCAACCAATACCACGCAAAGGGCATCTACGGCATCCCATTCCGCTGTATGTATAGCCAAAACATTCGTAACCTGTTCCTAAATGGTCGGTTACTTTCTGCTTCGCACGTTGCGTTTGGCAGTACAAGAGTGATGGCCACTTCATCGGCGGTTGGGCAGGCAATCGGCACAGCGGCAGCCGTGTGTAAAAAACACAATGCCCTACCACATGAACTGCCTGATTCTGAGCTGATGCATACCCTGAAAAATCAGCTCTCAGCAGACGGGCATTATGTGCCGGACTTCGATGCATTAAGTCACGATAATCTGGTCTCTGAAGCGAAGATTACTGTCAGTTCCGAATACCGACTGACGGGCTTTGAACACTCCGGTGGATGGAAGCCACTCAATGAGAGTTACGGTCAGCTTTTGCCTGTTACCAATTCTGGGGATCACCTTATTACTGTGCCCTGCATTGCCAGTGAACCCACCGAACTGACCATTGAGATTCGGGTAGCCGAAAAGCCAAGCAATCACACCCCGGAAAGAGTGGTTGCCGAGCACAAACACACGCTGACTTCTGGTGAGCAGCTGATAAGCATTCCTCTACAGGGTGAGTTTGCCAGCCAGTACCAATTCGTCTGCTTCAAGAAAAACCCATTAGTGTCCATAGGGCTAAGTCAGGATTTCGCCGCCGGGATTCTTACCGTTAAGCAAGGTGGGCTGGCAAAAGTCAGTACTAAAGCGAAACAGGACGCACCTGAAGGGTTAGGTGTCGACAGTTTTGAGTTCTGGGTTCCGGAGCGACGACCAAAAGGTCAAAACATAGCCTTTCAGTCGGCAACTTCTCTGCACTCGTTTTCGAAACAGTCTTTAACCAAAGGGGCGTTAAGACCGACAGCATTGCCCAACGTTTGGATGGCAAAACCGAGCGACCCATATCCGAATATTACGCTGGAATGGGACAAGCCCGTAACAGCTAAAACTCTGACGCTGTACCTGGACTGCGATTACGACCACCCGCTGGAAAGCGTGCAATACCGCCATCACGATCGGGTCATGCCTCTTCTGGCTCACCAGATTCGGTGCTTTGTAAATGGTCAGCTTTATCGGCAGATCCACGACAACCGAATGGGTGTAATCCGGATTGAGCTCAACCCTGAAAAGCCCTTAGAGAAGCTGGGGCTTTCACTCAGAAACTCTCAGGGAGCACCGGTTGCGGTTTTTGGTATTCGTATAGATGAATAACCTTCTAGGCTAAAAAGAACAGAAATTAAAAAGGTGGAATTAGGATGACAACGTATCTTGTGACAGGTGCTTCAGGTCGGATTGGATCGGTGCTCGCACAGCAGCTTCTGGATTCAGGCAATCAAGTCATAGGGCTGGATTTGCAGGAAAGCCGCTTAGAGGCGGAGCAATACACTCACATTCAGACAGATTTCAGTGATCCAGAGTTATTGAATCAGTCGATGGAGGGCGTTGAAATTGTTCTTCATATCGGAGCGTTTATGTCTTGGCGAAAGCAGGACAACAGTGCCATGTATCAGGCGAATGTTACCGCGACGCAGATGTTGCTTGAAGCTGCCAGCCAAAAGAACACCATCAAGCGTTTTGTGTTTGCCAGTACCGGAGAAGTCTACCCGGAAATCAACGCAAAGTTCTTGCCGATCACGGAAGATCACCCTCGCAATCCCAGCTCTTTCTATGGACTGACCAAGAAGTTAGGCGAAGATCTGGTGGCTTTCTACCAGCAGCAGGGGCTGGAAACCTGTGTCCTTCGTTTCCCTCATACTCAGTCGGCTGACGAGCTTATCGACCCCAACTCTTTCTTTTCTGGTGCCCGTTTCTTCCTGAGTGGGAAGATCAGGCAACTGGAATTCTTCGGAAATCAGAAGGTCGCAGACAAGCTGAAACCTTTGGCAGACAAGGGGGAGCAAATCATCATTCAGTATGGTGAAGAAGACAACAAACCTTACATGATGCACATCTGTGATGTGCGAGACACAGCGGCGGGCGTCCTGCTGGCAGCCATTCACGAAAACGCGGCGAATCAGGTGTTCAATCTGGAACCGGATGACGTGGTCGAGTTCGACAAAGATGTGCCTCAAATCGCTGACCAGCTTGGGTTGCCGGTTACCAATGTCTACATGCCCGGTAAAGCGATTCGCTACGTGACCAGTAACAAAAAGATCAAGCAGATGTTGGGCTATCAACCCCAATACAGCTTTAGCGCGATGCTCAAAGAAGTTGCGCAGAACAAATAACAATAAGTTGAAAGCAAACCTTTCAGAAATAACCGATAGTGAAACAAGGAGAATTTGAAACTACTCGTTTGAAATCCATAACGTTTACCGCTCTCAACAGGGTCTGCTGACCTTTATGCAGGTAAACCTAATAGGCATATCGTGTTCACAACGATTAAGGAAGATTATGAATATGAAATCCACACTACTGGGCGGAGTTTTAGCATTATCAGCAGCCTTTTCTGCTGCCGCTGAAACGTTCGTTCTTGTTAACGCCGACTCCATTGGTTCACCAATGGACGAGATGAACAAACACTTTGCTGAGCTGGTTGAACAGCGTTCTGACGGCAAAATCAAAGTCAATTACATTACGGGTACGCAATTAGGAACACCACCGCAGGTGATGGATCAGATTGCCTCTGGTTCTGTCGATGCGCTGGGAACTGCCGCAGCGTGGTTGTCTTCGTATGCTCCCGATACTCAGATCCTGACCTGGGGCTTCACGTTCCGCGACGGTCAACATATGTTTGACTTCTTCGACAGCGAGCTGTTTCAGGGGCTAACGGAAGAAATGCGCACAGAAGATCGCATCCGTGTCCTTTCTGCCGGACCTACTGAACCTCGTATCGCTTACCTTGTGAAATCACTTGGTAAAGATGGTGCATTCACAGGCAGAAAGATGCGTATCCCGCAAATCCAGTCATACCTTGAGCTATGGGGAGCATTAGGTGCTCAGCCAACTCAGGTGGCGTGGGGCGAGGTGTATCTGGCTATGAGTACCGGCATTGTAGACGGCGCGGAAGGCCCCCCAACTGCGGCTGTTGCTCAGCGTTTTCATGAAGTTGCTCCTAACATCTACCTGACTAACCACGTCTGGGCAACATCGACCATCGTCTTTAATGAAGACAAGTTCAACAGCATGTCTGCAGAGCATCAGAAGCTTCTGGTTCAGGCTGCCAAGGACGCGTCCAGATGGGCATACGATGATGCGACTAACCGCCGAGAGCAGGTGCTTTCTAAGATGAAGGCGGCTGGTGCCACCATCAATGAATACGACTCAGCTCCTCTGCGCGAAGCGGCACTGAAAGCCGTTAGCAAGGTGGAAGATCAGGGTCTGTGGAAAAAAGGCTTATTTGAAGCGGTACAGAAACTATAACTACAAAGGGCACGCTTCTTCTTACCTAACTGAGCGTGCCCGTACCCATGCATTTCACAGGAGTTTCGAATGCAAAAATTCTTTAAGTCCTTGATTAGCTGGCAGGGCAAAATTGAAATGGCTGTGTGCATGTTTCTGACCCTTGCTATTGTTGCCACCATTGCTTATCAAATTATTGCCCGTTTTTTCTTTAACGCGCCGATTGCCTGGATGGAAGAAGCCGTCACCATCATGTTCATTCTGCTGACGCTCCTATCCGCTGCGGTTGCGACTAAAGAGAAAAGGCACATCATTGTCGATTTATTCCCTAAAGGGGAGATTGCTCGCGCGCTCAGTATCATCATGTCGATCATTACTGTGGTCACTCTGATTACTCTGCTGTTTCACATCAGCCCAATCATTAAAACCGAGCTGCGCCGCAGTACTATTTCACTGCCGATGAACTTTCCAATTGCGTTCTACAATTCGGTCCCTTTGATCTACTGCTTCGTCTCCATCTGCATGTCCATCACTTATGACGTTATGTTTGAACGCAAAGCGGATCAGGAGGCATTGGTTTAACTATGGAAGCACTTCTACTTTTAGCGATTCTGTTCGGGTTGATATTCCTTCGCATGCCCGTTCCCTTTGCGATGCTAACCGCCGCCGTCGTGTTCATTCTGATTCAGAAATGGACAGGTGGTATGCCACTGTTTTCGGCTGCTGGTCTCAAAATCATCCCGCAGCGCATTCCGCCCTCTCTGGAAAGTTTTCCGTTGCTTGCCATTCCCCTGTTCGTGCTGGCAGGTAACCTGTTAAATGTGTCGGGCATTACCGATCGCATCTTCGCCTTTGCTCGCGCGTTGGTGGAGCATATCCATGGTGGTCTGGCGCATGTGAACATTCTCGCCTCGATTGTGTTTTCCGGTATGTCTGGTGTGGCTACCGCTGATGCCGCCGGGTTGGGCACCATTGAAATCAAAGCGATGAAAAAAGCGGGCTATGACAAAGCGTTCAGCGCGGCGGTCACGGCGACGTCGTCTATCATTGGTCCTATCATTCCGCCCAGCGTCATCATGGTGATTTACGCGGTGCTTTCGGGTGAATCAATTGCCAAACTGTTCTTAGCCGGAATTATCCCAGGGCTGTTTCTGGGCGGCATTCTGATGTTGCTGATTTACTTCTTGTCGGTGACGGGTCGGGTTTATTCTCCGGTAAAGCCCAGAGCCACGTTCAAGCACGTGCTTTATACCGCGTGGAAAGCGCTGCCCGGTCTGCTCGCCCCCATTATTTTGATTGGCGGTCTGCTGACGGGTGTCGCAACACCAACAGAATTAGGGGCTATCGTGACCATCTATGCGGTGGTACTCGGTTTATCCACTAAAGAGCTCACCTACAGCAATTTCATTAATGCATTGAGAGCAACGGTTTACACCATTGGCGCATTGGTATTTATTCTCGCCTGCGCTGCGCCAATTTCATGGCTGATATCGGTACTGAATGTCCCAGCGACTCTTCAGCAAGCGTTGCTGGCTATTTCAGACAACCCCATCGTGCTGCTCTTAATGATTAATGGCATGTTGCTGATTGCTGGTCTGCTGCTGGAAACAACCGCCATCTTGCTGATTGGTGTCCCGACGCTGCTGCCTTTGGTTGAAGCCATTGGAATGGACCCCACACAGTTTGGCGTCATGATGATTTTTAACCTGTTGATTGGTGCGATTACCCCGCCATTTGGGGTGATTCTTTTCATTATGATGGACATCGCTAAGGTGAGTTATGGCGCATTAGTGCGGGCGATCATTCCGTTCTATCTGCCCATATTGATTACGCTGTTGATCATTACCTTTGTCCCGACTATTACACTGTTCCTTCCTGCATTGGTTACGGGTGGTTAGGGTTTGTTGAGGTTACTTGAGTATAAAGCCAAAGGAATGGCATGATTAGAAACAGAAGAAGACTTGCGAAGTTTCGTGAGCCTTCTTCCTGATTTTGAGGAGAAGTACTTTGTCGTCACAACCAAACCAAAGCTTAATTGATGGGATCCGCTGTTTTCAGGAACTGACCACCAGCGATACCCCACTTGGCAACAAAGAGCTGGCAGAGCGTCTGGACATTAACGTCGTACGAGTAAACCGATTACTCAGAACGCTAAAATCCATCGGCATGGCAGAACAGAATGCGCAGAAGAAATACATGCCCGGTCCTGCAGTGCATTTGCTGGCGGCCCAAAGCTTTCATAGCTCGGTTTTGTTTCGCAGTGCCACCAGTGTTGCCATCCGAACCAATTACACGGATCGCACTCTGGCTATCGGAGTCCTGTGGAAAGATATGGTGGTCTATATGTACCACGCAAAAGCAGATCAAAGCCCAGCGGAAGGGTTAGGTGGTTACCATATTTACCATGTCTCTCAGTCGTCCATTGGACAGGTACTTCTGGCGGATCTGGATGACGAAGAAATCGAATCCCGAATAGCCCACTGGACAGAACCTCAGAAAGCTCAGATCCAGTCTCAGATAAAGCAGATCCGCGCCGATGGCTACATACTCCATCAGGATGAACAGCAGGCTGTGGTGAATATTGCCAGTTCATTTTCAATTGAAGGCGCTACCGCGGGCGTCGCTTTTACAGACTTTGAAGTTCCTTTCGCCAACCATCAGGAATACGTAGTTCAACTTAACGCCCTGATTGAAGAGATTAAAACTAACGCAAACTGTTAGGGTAGAAAAAAGCCCCTCCAGTGGAGGGGCAAGAGTTACCATCGCTTATAGTTATAAGTCTATGCCAGTAAAAGCGGTTCTGATAAAGCCGTTTGTTAGCCGAAGTCGCCGTTCACGTAACCCTGTGTGCGATCATCTTTCGGCTGGCTGAAAATCACCTGAGTGTCATCGTGTTCAACCAATTCACCCATCAGGAAGAAAGCGGTACGGTCTGAAATACGACGTGCCTGCTGCATGGAGTGCGTCACGATCACAATGGTGTAGTCCTGCTTCAGAGACTCCATCAGTTCTTCAATTTTGTGGGTGGCAATTGGGTCGAGTGCAGAAGTCGGTTCGTCCATCAGAATCACATCGGGTTCCATTGCAATGGTACGTGCGATACACAGGCGTTGCTGCTGACCACCAGACAAACCAAACGCGTGCGACTTCAGACGATCTTTCACCTCATCCCACAATGCTGCACCACGAAGTGATCTTTCAACCACAGTATCGATATGTTTCTTGTCTTTCACACCCTGAGCACGCAAGCCGTAAGCCACGTTCTCGTAGATGCTCATCGGGAATGGGTTCGGCTTCTGGAAAACCATACCCACTTTGATGCGAAGATCCGCTACGTCGATGTTGCCGTAGATGTTCTCGCCATCCATATCCAGCTTGCCTTCAATCTTCACGCCTTCGATCAGATCGTTCATACGATTCAGGCAACGCAGAAGGGTGGATTTACCACAACCCGAAGGACCGATTAATGCGGTCACCTGACGAGAGGGGATTGGCAGGTTAATGCTTTTCAGGGCCTGATTGCTGCCGTAGTAAAGGTCTAGATTTTCAATATCAAACTTGTTCATTTTTCTTGCTCTCAATTCTTAAATTCTGTGTCAGTCTGCTGCGGCGGAATTAGTACGTTGCAGTGTTAAAGCGTTTTGCAATCAGTTTGGTGATCATGTTGATGACCAATACCACGACGATAAGGACAGTGGCTGTTCCATAAGCCTGATTCCATTCTTCAATGGTGAACAGTTCCGTTGTCAGCTTGTATAGGTGGACGGTTAACGTACGACCAGAATCCAGCAAAGAATCCGGGATACGAGCAACCATGCCCGCTGTCAGGAAGACAGGAGCAGACTCACCAATGACACGACCAATACTAAGAATGACCGAGGTAAGAATACCTGGCATTGCACTTGGCAAAATCAAGCGCCAGATAGTGTAGATTTTCGATGCGCCAAGACCGTAAGAGCCTTCGCGGTAAGTTTGTGGCACCGCCATCAGTGCTTCTTCCGTAGTACGGATGATCACTGGCAGAATCAGAATACTCAGTGTTAGCGCACCCGAGAGAATCGAGAAGCCTAAGCCAAGAATCGCCACGAAAAACGTCATACCGAACAGACCGAAAATAATCGACGGAATCCCCGCCAGCGATTCGGTACAGAAACGGATAATTTTCACCAGCTTGCTACCGACTTTGGCGTATTCAGTTAGATAGATAGCAGTCATGATGCCCAGCGGAGCAGCCACAGCGATGGACGCGATAACCATATAGATGGTCGACACAATCATCGGGAAAATACCCTGCTCGTCGCCTGTGCGAGTGTAGTTGTCGGTAATGAATGCCCAATCAACATGTTTTAAGCCATTGGACAAGATGTACCAGATGATCCAGAACAGAAACCCGACGGTTAACGCTGCCGAGATCCATACGAATGTATTGAGCACACCGTCTTTGAAATTGCGTGCCTGCTTCAGCTTCATTGCTTGATTATTATTCATGATTACTTCGCCTTCTCACGGTTCAGGTAAAGAAGCACAGCGTTCAACACCATGATGAATACCAGAAGCACAACACCCGTTGCGTAGAGTGCACTTGCGTGAACACCGCTTGCGTAAGACATTTCTATCGCAATGTTCGCCGTCAGGGTACGGGCAGAATCCAGAATGCCTTCAGGCATTGCTGGCGCGTTACCCATTACCATGATGATTGCCATGGTTTCACCCAGAGCGCGGGCAATCCCCAGAATCACGCCCGTCATGATCCCGGAGCGAGCGGCTGGAACAAGCAGTTTAAAGATGGTGTAGATTTTCGATGCACCCAGTGCCAGAGAACCTTCTTTGTATGTTCTTGGGACGGCGCGAATCGAGGTTTCTGAAACCGTGATAACAGTAGGAAGAATCATCACACCCAACACAATGATACCGGCAAGAATGGTGTTACCCGCAGGTACATTAAACACTTGCTGAATCAAAGGGACGATGATGACCAGGCCGAAGAAGCCGTAAACTACAGATGGAATACCAGCCAAAAGCTCGACCGCAGGACGGATGATATCTGCCAAGCGTTTCGGTGCGATTTCCGCAATAAAAATCGCGGTGAGAACACCAATAGGAACACCGACAATCACAGCGCCAAAGGTCGATACTACCGATGCAACAATCATGGTTGCGACACCGTATAGCGCTGGAGGTAGCCAGTCTTGCCCGGTTACAATGCCTGTTACGCCTGCTTCCTGAAACGCTGGGATACTTTCAGCAAAGATGAAGTAAGCAATGGTGGCAAGAGAAACAATACCGATAATGGCACTGCTAAGAAACAAAGAGTGGAAAATGCGTTCACGCCAGTCAACACGCTTTTGTCTGCGAAGCTGACGCGGTTTTGATGCATTTTCGCCATTCATAGACTTTTCACTATTAATCGCGATGGTCATAAAAAATACTCATATTCGAAAGTTTCGAAATGGAAAACGCTCAGCCCTCGCGGGCTGAGCAAAGTGTTCGTACAGCTTTAATTAGTTAACTGTGATGTAGCCTTTCTTCGCTACCAGAGATTGCGCTTCAGCAGCAACCATCCAGTCTAGGAATTTCTGAGTTTCTGCTGATGGT
>NZ_AFWJ01000211.1 GCF_000222685.1 Vibrio nigripulchritudo ATCC 27043
GCCTAATTAAGCTGCCAAAAACGCACCAACACGTTTTATGCAAACCACCGTAAACACGATACTCAACGCAAGCTGAAAATGCCATGCGTTTTTGGTCTGCTTGAATTTTTTGTTATGTTTACCATTTTCTCGAGCTCCACCATACCAAAGAATTGAGGTGCTCATAAAAAGTGAGAAGTTAACCCCATCAGCTCAGATTTAAGTTGCCCAAGAACAATTGGGAAAGTGGTAGTTATTGCACTGCAAGACCTTTTCAGCATTGGCAAAAACGGCAACCATCAAACCCAAAAGCAAACGTAAACCAAAGACATATTAGCTGAAAATGAACAATTTACGACGAACCCTTATGACACAAAAATTCACGTACAACATAACGCCGCGTTAAGTAGTGAGCAACGCCACCACAAGACCTAAACCATTGTGCCGTAAACACTAAAGCTGAATCAAACTGAAAATGCCGAGCGTTGCGAATCTGTCTTAAACGCTTTGTTAGTTGCCAAACCCTAATATGATTATGAACTTACTCGTCTTTTTATTTTGAGTATCGACTCCAATGATTCCTTGGGTACACTTTTCAATAGCTTCTCTTCAGCACTCAAAAGCATAAGTACCTTGATGTAATCACAGAAGCTTATCGATCTAGCAACTTTAAGAATCAACTTACGTAGTGTTCGCAAATCTTGACGGAATACACCAAGTAATTCAGACCAGACATCTAGATAATAGTTTGCATCAAGTTGCTCTTCTGGGAATCGTATTTCCATTAGAAGAATAAACTCATTGTAAATGCGCTCCAGCTTATAAGCAGACACAGCATCTACCTTTGATAGTTCGTTTATCGAACGTTCTATCGATTTATCCAAACTTATCTTATTCTTCTCCGGCAAGTCTAAGTTAGATTGTCGAGTACTTTCAAATTTGGACATTAGTTCGTCGATAAGCTTTCGTCTGCTGTCTAAATCTGCATCATGTTTTACAAATATATCATGCAGCATCTCCATACTATCGCCTAGCTTCTCATTAAAGAAAGCTAATACATGATCAATTCTATTCTTTTGAAAATACAGATCTAGCATTGCAGGTAAAGCACTTGACCGAAACTGCTTTTCCTCACGACCAATTGCAAATAAACCAGACAGCTGACTAAGCAGCCAGCCAAGCAAAACTGCTATCAAAGGAATGATAATTTTAAAATATTCTTCCATCAAAAACTCGATCTTTAAATTTTGGCAAACTAACGCCGCATTAAGGTGTGAGTGGCGCTTAGCTATACTTG
>NZ_AFWJ01000210.1 GCF_000222685.1 Vibrio nigripulchritudo ATCC 27043
GCTTTGTGTTTGGCGTCGCGCTGTCGCTAACCAGTGTTAGTGTCAGCGCATCTACGGATTTTTTGAAAGGGCAACTGCTCAGTGACAGCGAGTACGCGGATCTGGTCGCGCTGGCAAAAGAAAAGAATCCACCAAAGAATGGCAAACAATATGTGTTTGGTTTTGCCAATCTTCAAAGAAACATTGCCTTTGGCGTAAAGGTTGAACAAGGGATCGAGAAGAACGCCAATAAAGCGGGAGTTGCGCTGGTAATTGCAGACAACCGTCTTGATGGTCCAACGGCTCTTAAAAACGCACAGTCGTTTGCTCGCCGAAATGTGGATTATGCTATCGAGTTCCAAACGGACATCAACTTTGGTCCCGCAGTAATGAAGCCTTTTAACCAAAAGAGTATTGGTGTTACTGCCATCGATATTCCGATGAAGGGCGCAACATTCTTCGGAGCAAACAACCCCAAATCCGGATTTATGGGCGGCACTTTCTTAGCGCAGGCGGCGGTAGCTGAATGGGGCGAAGACAAGGTAAGTAAAGGGTATCTGGTTGTTGGCGGTTTAGCGCAATCCGGTGCCGTTGTGGGCATGAGAACAGGCGGTCAGATAGCAGGTTTTCAAGCCAAACTTCCCGGCTTCAATGAAGATAACATCATCATTATCGATACCAAAAACACCCTTCAGGAATCGTTCAATCAAATGAAAAACGTTCTGGGGCGAATTCCAAAAGACGCAGTAGTAATGGGGATTGCGATTAACGACCAATCCGCATTGGGTATGTTGCGTGCTGTACAGCAAGCGCAAAGGGAAGATCAAAGCTTATTCGTTGGTATGGGGGCAGATGAACTTGAACCATTAGTGAGTGAAGATCGTTTTGTTGCCTCTGTGGGTTATTTCCCTGAACGCTACGGAAACTATCTGGTTCCTATCGCACTGATGTCGTTAGCTGGTCTAGATATTCCCGAATCTGTATTGGTGAATCACGTCATGGTGACCAAAAACAACATCTGTGAGTTCTACTACGAACACAAATGCCGCGACGGCAAAGGCATGCAGTTAGAACTGGATACCGCGAAGCTTTCAGCTCATCTGGATTCTCTGCGCAGCGATCCAAATCTGAAGGGCTTTGAAAGTCTGGTTCCGGCTCAGCCTTAAGCGCAATCGAGGTTTGTTTAATGAAAGACGTTGTCTTCAATCTAAAAAACATAAACAAAGCCTTCAACGGAGTTCGCGTTCTTAGCGATGTAAACTTCGACCTCAAGCGGGGAGAAATTGTCTCCCTGCTTGGAGCCAAT
>NZ_AFWJ01000209.1 GCF_000222685.1 Vibrio nigripulchritudo ATCC 27043
CGATAACCGAATGACCTTTGGACTTTGCGATTTGTGCAAATTCTATGGGAAGTGGATTTCGCCCAGAATTGGAAATCACCATAATCACATCGTTAGGGGAGATGTTCTGATCATTCCAGATGACTTCAGCCAGCCCCGGCAGTTTTTCCATTGCTGAACCACGGAGTGCTCCGTCGTTGGTGAGCAATACCGAATCCAAAATAGCGTTGATGTTGCCAAGACCACCTGCACGAATAAATCCCTCTAAACCAATCATATGAGAATGACCCGTTCCCAGAACCTGTATCATGTTGTCCTCAACAATAGCTTTTGTGAACAGCTCCGTTGCCTGAGACAAAGCCTGCTGATTGGATTCTACAAGCGAGGTGAGCTTTGGCAGTAAGTGGTTAAAATATTCGGACATACTTTGTTTCTCCTTTACTGTGCCGACTTATTAACCGTAACACTTCCATTTTGCGTTCCTGATACTATTCTATCGACTATTGATACTTTTCTTGATTATTGCTGATTGTGCGTGGTATCACTGCCAAACACATCGAAGTGATAGGTGAGTGGGAGTCGAATCCAAATGAAAGCAACGATGCAAAAAGTCCCTCAACGGGTCGGTTGGTCTTGGCGCTATAAGATGTTTGAGGAGGTGACGAAGCCAGAATATTGGCATGCCCATCAAGAGTTTGAACTTGTTTTACACAGAAACTTTCAGGGCAAATCGAGAGGTCGGGCTATTTTGAAGGTCAGATTGAGCACAACGAACTGCTTCTGATTGGTCCGGGTATTGCGCACAGTTTTGAATCAATAAATTCCAGTGAACAAAATCCGTGTGAAACTCACGTTATCTGGTTTCGTGAGGAATGGATTGCCAAACTCATGTACAGCTGCGTCGAACTCCGGCAGTTAGGTCCCGTTATTAAAAATGCGAGCAAAGGTGTCAGGTTTTCCGCAGACACCGCAGAAAAAGTTTTCCAGCATCTCGATAACTTCAACAGCCTGACCCCCATAGGGCAGCTTGCAGTATTAATTCAGATTCTTGGGGATTTGTGTGCCGACCAATCCCACACAACTTTGCTTTCCTACCTTTCGGAAGGGGAAAGAGAAAAAACAAACAGTAATTTCAGTCGAGTTGACCAAGTCTGTAAGTACATCGACAACCATTACTCATCCGATATCACGTTAAAAAGCCTCGCGGATTATATGTACGTGAGTGAAAACACCATACATCGTTGGTTTATCCAACACTTTAACGAAAGCTATACCTCTTACTTGATGAAACTGAGGTTGAATCACGCATCTCAACTGCTCACAGCCACT
>NZ_AFWJ01000208.1 GCF_000222685.1 Vibrio nigripulchritudo ATCC 27043
GTTGAGCCAGACTGCAGCAGTATAGTTGGGGTAAGTTTTCATCGTAGCCCCGAGGTGTTGATTGCGATACTCGGAATTTTGAAAGCAGGTGCAGCGTACCTGCCTCTTGATCCTGATTACCCAAGTGAACGGTTGGAGAGAATGGTCGAAATGTCTGGGGTGGCGCTCACGCTCGGAGGCGCGCATTCCGCACTTCAACACCACTCCTCATTCAAAACCATCGAACGGTTACTTCAGGGATTCGATGGGCTGAACGCGCCGGATAAACTTCTAAACCGCGCGGAAATGAAGACGGACAGAGCTTACGTACTTTATACGTCAGGCTCGACGGGTACGCCCAAGGGTGTCGATGTATCACACCGTTCGCTGCTCAACTACCTGTTGCATTGTACCCATCAGTATTACAGGAGTGCTGAGCGCGGCATTGTGTCTTCATCAATCAACTTTGACGCCACGATTACCACCTTATTAGCGCCGCTTGTCGCAGGCAAAATGGTTTCGTTGATAGAGCAAGACGGCAGTGAAATCCAATCTATTCTCAATGCGCTGACAAGTTCAGAGCCAGCGGTGTTCAAGCTAACGCCGACCCATTTGAAAGCCTTGAGTTTTTACTTGGATTTAGAACAACCGCTTTTGTCCAATCACACGTTGGTCGTTGGTGGAGAAGCGTTTGATGCGATGACCGCAAAACGTATCGCAAATTCGCTGCCCAATGCACGAATCATTAATGAATACGGACCAACCGAAGCCACAGTGGGGTGCACTACGTACTCTTACAGCTATAAAGACACGTTCCATTCCGAGTCTAAGCTAGCTTCAGTGCCTATTGGCAAGCCGATCAGCGGCACGGCAATCTATGTGCTAAATCCATACGCTCAACCCTGTCCTGTCGGTGTTCAAGGAGAAATCTACATAAGCGGAAACGGGTTAGCGAATGGGTATTTGAATCAGCCAGATACCACGCTAGAACGTTTCGTCCGAGTGAACGTGTTTGGGGAAACTCACAGGCTCTACAAAACCGGCGATCTTGGCTATTGGAATGAGCAAGGCGAACTGATTTACTGCGGTCGAAACGACGAGCAAGTGAAGCTTAACGGCTACCGGATAGAGCTGGGTGAGATAGAAAATGCCTTAGCTAATGTGCTGTCCAACACAGCGTGCGCGGTGGTGTTGAAATCCAACTCAGAAGGAATGGGCATCAGCTTTCCATAATGACGATGGTGAAAAAGAAAGCCGTTGAGGAAAACTTTACCGTTATCGCAGCACTTCACGACCTCAATCTGGCGGCAGAATTTTGTGACGAACTCATCCTACTGCGAAAC
>NZ_AFWJ01000207.1 GCF_000222685.1 Vibrio nigripulchritudo ATCC 27043
TTTATTTGGCTGAGTCGGTTGAGCTCGTTCGCTGAGTTCTGACCATTACTTTCGCGGTAAGTTTTCCCAAACTCACTGCTGTAATAGTTTTTAAGTTTATTTTTGTCAGATTCAGATACACGATTTTCTGGATAAGAATTAAAAGCGGCGGTGAAGTCTTTAAGTGCCGACTTAGTGGAATTATTATCCGCTAAGGTTTCTAATTGATATCGAATCTGATCGAAGTAACTTTCGATTTCCCGTTTTTTATTTCCCGAATAGAAATAAGTTGGCTAGTTGCTCTATCATAAATAGCCTGTTCCGATAACCCTGATGCTCTCCAGGCAACGAAGTTTCCGCTAACGATAACGCCTATCGCGCAGAGTGAAGAACAAGCGATAATAATTTTTGTTGCGATCTTCATGTTTCCAACCCTATCAGCCTTTCTACCATTATTTTTATAAGAATGTAGGCAATAAATTCATAGAACCTAATTCTAGCCTGCTGACTTTGCTATAAATATTTTAAAAAATAGTCCACATTTCTCAGTGTGGTACAAAATGTAATGAGATACATACCACCTTCGTATAAAGATCACGATTATTTGAATAATGTCTTGTATTTAAGACATATATTTTATAGGAATTTGATATAACCACTTTTAATATAAGGATTAAGTTTAATCACAAGACCTAAATAAAAAAGAAAATGAGCCAATGAGAAAATTACAGATAGACGATTACATAGCTATTCGGTTTAATTTCAAGAGATTCGGAAATGCATTTAAAATCATAATCAATTGATGTATTACTCACTAATAGTTCATCAACAGATTTTATATTTTTACCTTTGTTTAGTGCTATTAACCCTACTTTACCTCTGGAAATTATAATGGCATCTTTATCTACAAATTCGACTTTCATTTGATGACCGTAAGTCAAATTATGAAATTCCAATAAAGATTTCATTTTTTGGCTGCGCCAGTTTTCCGCCCAACGAGATATATTCTCTTTTTCTGAAAAAGTTCGCTCTGGTGGCTCAGCATAAATCAGCGGTACCCCACCATCACGCCCAAGAATATAGGCATAAGCCAGCCATTCGTTCGACTCTGACATCACCAAATCTTCAAACACGCGATTATTTGGAATGTCGTGAGTGGTTGCAAAAGTGACAGCCCTTGGGTTAGACAGAGCCTGCCCCAGTGCATAAGGGTTGACCAGAGATTCGAAACTGCCTTTGTCACCTAGTGCATTAAAAAGAGTGTTGAAGAGTGGAAAGTCGTACGCCGCAAGCTGCGTTTTTTCCAGGTAAGGTTTGAGGAAAACCTCGTATTCCTGACGAGTTGCGCCACCATCTGTGATGATTT
>NZ_AFWJ01000206.1 GCF_000222685.1 Vibrio nigripulchritudo ATCC 27043
ACCAAGCAGGGGATATCTCTGACACTCGATAACAATCTTCCAAAGGGATTTGAAACCAGTTATCGGGCAAATGCACTGGTTCAGGTCTTATCTGAACTCGTGGACAACAGCATTGCGCACGCCTTTCACGATTCCGATACGGTTCGATCAATAAGTATTTCTCTGTACTTAAGAGATGACCTGTACATTCAGTATCAGGATACCGGAAAAGGGATCAGCGAAACTCACAGTAAACAGGTGTTCTCCCCTTTCTATTCAACCGCCAGAATTAAAGGGCACACGGGTTTAGGGTTAAACATTGCTGAAAACCTGGTCTCATTTTCTTTAGAAGGGAAAATCAGCCATAAGGGGCATTCTCTGTTCGAGATCCGTATTCCTATCAAAGAATCTGAAGATTTGGTTGCCTAAGTTTGAACGAAAAAACGCTGCATTCAGCAGCGTTTTTTTTAAAGTTTTTCTTTTGCTATCAAGTGAAGAAGAAAGGTTTCTCTCTCAATGCTCATGCCTTTCTTATCACTTTCCGCCATGGTTTTTTCATTGTGGGCAATAGCGTCGTGAATGTTAATCCAAACTGCCTTCATGCCGTTTTTAATTTCGTAATCTTCGTAGCGTGTATCACCCAACTCACTATCAATATTGCACGTATAGCAATAAGAGATCATGTGTATGACATCAGCATCGTCTTTGTACCACGGACGGAACTCTTCATAGATGCCAAATGGCTTGATATCCCGAATGTTCTGAGCACCCGTTTCCTCTTCCAGTTCACGTATCATGCCTGCGATGATGTCTTCACCTTCATCCAGACCACCACCGGGTATGGTGTAGTCGTGATACCGCTCGGTATAGAGCATAAGAATGTCGTCTCCTTTCAGCACAATTGCTCGTGCGGCATTTCGGTTAACAATCTTCTTATCGTCTAGGTGACCAATATCTGGGTGAACGGTTGTCTTAAGGTGTCTCATATACTGCTGCGGTTTGGATAAGGAGCGAGAAGTATAACGACCTATTAGAAAAGAAAAGCTCCGCAATTTGCAGAGCTTTTCATGTATCCAGTTAGCTTAAAGGCATTCGGTTCGCCGGAAATTAACCATCAGCATTAATGGTTTCGATCAATTCCTGTTGAACTGCGTCAGCGCTGTCGATGGTAATCTGACAGGTACCTGCTGCCTGGTGACCACCGCCGCCGTATTTCAGCATCAATTCACCAACATTGGTTTTTGAGCCACGATCAAAAATGGATTTACCTGTCGCGAAAACAATGTTTTGCTTCTGGAAACCCCACATTTTATGAATCGAGATATTACACTGCGGATAAAGCGCGTAGATTAAGAAACGGTTACCAGCATAAATAACATCTTCGTT
>NZ_AFWJ01000205.1 GCF_000222685.1 Vibrio nigripulchritudo ATCC 27043
TTCAGGAAGATTGTGAAGACTTTCAGTTAGCGCTACCCCTCTTGCAAAGGTGTTTGCACTTCTTACTGCACTACCAGCACTCTCAATAATACTGGTCTTAGATTTGTCTACCACGTCCACATATCTTGGGGTCGCGAACGAAGCGAGCACCCCTAAAATGGCAATTACAACAATCATTTCCAAAAGGGTAAAACCACTCTGTGTTTTCTTCATTTCTTGGTCTGTTCTTTAATCGAGCATTAAGTTAGTAAGACGTAAAATGGTAGGCATTGAAGAAGAGTCGCTCAATATGAAAGCTTGGTAACAGTTAAACGAAATCAACCATACATAAAACAGAATTGATTGGTAAGGACGTGAAATACCGCAGAAAGAAATTGACGGGTTCGAATGGTGCAAAATCTCGTCAGTTAGTCGGGAAACCAGTGATTTCTTACAAACTTAAGTTGCCAAGATGATATGGGTCTTTATAATGCTTTTTGAAGATATTTTTGATAAATATCAAAAAAATTTGAGAGCAAGAAGATAACTTGCCCAAGTATTATGTGCTAGAGCACATTTTGATCCTATCCGTGATTGTATAAAAAGGGTCCCCTTCACTTCGTTGATATGAGGCTTTGAAAAAGCACTTAAGAATTCAATGCTTTGGCTTTGCATAAAAGCGAGAGCAAATATTTTTCATATTACATAGGAGTGTCGTTGTGACGCGTATTATTGTTGTTGGCGGTGGCGCAGGCGGACTTGAACTTGCGACCAAGCTAGGACGAACTTTAGGTCGAAAAGGGCGTGCAAACGTAACCTTAGTTGACCGTAAAGCCAGCCATTTATGGAAACCTCTTCTGCATGAAGTGGCAACCGGCTCTCTCGATGAGGGTGTGGATGCTCTAAGCTATCGTGCTCATGCAAAAAACCACCACTTTGATTTTCAAATGGGCAGCCTCAAAGACATTGACCGTGAGCGCAAAGTCATTTACCTGAGTGAACTGCGTGATGAGCAAGATGAACTTTTGATGCCTGAACGTGAACTGGAATACGACATTCTGGTGATGGCAATCGGCTCAACGTCCAACGACTTCAATACACCAGGTGTTCGAGACAACTGTATCTTCCTTGATAGCCCTGAACAGGCACACCGTTTCCGTACCGAAATGAACAACGAATTCCTGAAGCTGCACGCAAAAAGCGGTCAGGGCTCTGTAGACATTGCTATTGTCGGTGCCGGTGCAACGGGTGTTGAGCTTTCTGCTGAGCTTCATAACGCAGTGAAAGAATTGCGTACCTACGGTTTCGGCGACCTAGACTCAAGCAAACTGAACGTTAACCTGATTGAAGCGGGTGAACGTATTCTTCCTGCACTTCCTCCTCGTATTTCTGCGGCAGCGCATCAAGAGCTGACAAAGCTAGGTGTGAACG
>NZ_AFWJ01000204.1 GCF_000222685.1 Vibrio nigripulchritudo ATCC 27043
GAGACATTACGTTTGAAGAGAAGTCTTTAGACTTGGCGGA
Organism: Vibrio nigripulchritudo ATCC 27043; assembly: GCF_000222685.1. Taxonomy (GTDB): domain Bacteria; phylum Pseudomonadota; class Gammaproteobacteria; order Enterobacterales; family Vibrionaceae; genus Vibrio; species Vibrio nigripulchritudo. The sequence goes on from NZ_AFWJ01000204.1 coordinate 41, forward strand.
TACGGAAGGTGACGACACTACTCAGGTTGGTAATCTTGAGTCCGTTTCTCCAACACTTCAGGTGGAAGAATTCCTTAAGTCTTACCGTATGGATCAGAAACGTCGTATGCGAAGCAGTGAAACTCATTACCTTGATCACCCGCTAATGGGAATGATCATTCAAGTTCGTCGAGTTCAAAGTTAAATCTGAGCAATATCACCTATATGCATTTTGCTCCAGATTTCTGCATCATCACCAAACGGCTCGAACTTCGACTGATTAAAAATGAAGAAGTCGGGTCGTTCACTCAAGCAATTAGAAACTCCCCTTCTCTGCATCAATGGCTCGATTGGTGTGACAGCGAGTTTTCAACCGAAGACGGTTATGATTTTCTGATCGCCAACCGCCTAAACTGGCTAAAAGGGCTTGCGTATGGCTTTGGCATCTTTAGTCGGGAAACCAATGAATTTCTTGGAATGGTCGCTCTCACAGAACGTTATTTGTCATTCAATATGGGCAGTTTGGGGTATTGGATATCGGATGCTCAGCAAAAGAAAGGCTATGGTACAGAAGCGTTAGACGCGCTCATCGAATGCTGTTTCAGCAAAATAAAGCTTACGCGGTTGGAAATTGTCTGTGACCCAGAAAATTTTGCCAGTCATAAGATTGCTGAAAAATGCGGTGCCGTGTGTGAAGGGTTGGCTCGTAACCGATTCATTCACCACGGAAAGCCAAAAGATGGCATTGTCTATTCCGTGATACCTGAATAGACACCTGATTAGAATCCAGATAAACGAAAGGGCTCATATGAACCCTTTTCTTTGTTTGAATGTTTCTTCTTAGTGCAGTTTCAGGTTTGGACGCAACACTCGGTTAATTCGCCCTACCAGCATCATCAAACCGGTCTTGATCACACCATGTAGTGCCATCTGGTGCATTCGGTACAGTGAAATGTACACAACACGAGCGATGCGACCTTCAACCATCATTGAACCTTTGGTCAGGTTACCCATCAGGCTACCTACTGTGGAGAAACGGCTTAGTGAAACCAAAGAACCGTGATCCTTGTAGATGTAAGGCTTTAGATCGCGACCATTGATTTTAGCCACAATGTTAGAGAATGCCTGACTCGCCATCTGGTGTGCAGCTTGAGCACGAGGCGGAACAAACTTACCGTCTGCCTGAGTACATTGTGCCAAGTCACCAATGACAAAGATGTCATCGTCGCGCGTCGTTTGCAGCGTATCTTTAACAACAAGCTGATTGATGCGGTTAGTTTCCAACCCAGCGATGTCTTTAATAAAGTCCGGAGCTTTGATGCCTGCTGCCCAAACCATGATTTGCGCTTTGATTCGCTCGCCATCTTTGGTCGTCAAACCGTCTTCATCGGCTTGC
>NZ_AFWJ01000203.1 GCF_000222685.1 Vibrio nigripulchritudo ATCC 27043
CTAATGCCAGTCAGTTAAGCTGACTGGCTTTCTTTTTATTGGGGTATTTCTTTGCCTTTGGCTTTATTGCTCTCGGATAGAGCCGCTCTTCTCGTTTAATGGGCAACACATGGTGTATCGCCTCCTCCTGCAAGTGAGTAATGCGCTTAGGGATTGTTCCCGCTGACTCCAACCAGAACCCTAAAATGACGTGAATGATAGAGTGAGCACACGTTGTGAAACTCAGTTGATTGGGGTAGATACCAGGCACCGCTTTAGCCATGTTAACCATCTGATATCTAATGATGTTATAGCTAAGCAATAAGCCCCATAACTCTTGCTTCACCATCTCTGGTTTCTTGCTTCTCAGTGTGAACTCGTTGTTCAACAGTGAAGACTTCATTTCCCGATATCCCACTTCGATTTCCCATCTATGGCTATAAAGCTCGGCGATGTCCGCTGACGGATAACGACGATGGTCTGTCATCGAGGTCAAGATACTCACTTCTTTCCCTTTGAACGTTTTCTTTATCAGGCGGACTTCGATGGTTTCAGGTAGTGAGGGGGAGTTCTTTCTCGCCTGAGGCGTTGTCTTGATTTCGACAATCCGGTCATTGCGACCCAGTTTTCTAATTTCAGTAAATTGAGTATTTTTGCGCATTGGCATCAGCCAATGCCTTTCAATACCTGTATTTGCCCAGCGGTGAAGAAGACTAAGAGAGTAGAACCCTCTGTCGAACATTGTGAGGCTGTAGTCTGGTGTCGTTTCAATCAATTGCTCCGCCAATACCATCTCATTGGTTTTATAACTTGCGAAAGCACTGGCGACTAACATGTGACTGGTCAATTCCATCTGGCAAACCATGCGTACCTGAGGAAAGCTCCCCTCACCATTTTGATTTGACGCAGATTGAAACGCATCGCGATTTTCTTTGGTATCCGGCGTCCGCCATACCACACCATCGACAGCGAGGAGCTTTAATCCACACCAAGTTGGATGGTCAGCCGTTTCATTCCACAAGCGCTGGCTTTGGTGAAATACTTCTTTCATTGCATCAGCCCCGAGCCGTTGCCTTGCTTGAACGATGGCACTAGGGGCAACGAGACTTCGTTTCCCAGGTAGCATTAATTGCGCTTTGGAGACAATTGACCACAGAGGCTCTTGCCGGTAAAGCGACATAGCAACGACCGCCCAAACGGCCATATCAAGAGGGATGCGGCGTTTACGAATGGTGACCACACCGGAAGCCTCTAAGCATTGGTTGATGAAATCAGGACAAAGAATGTCACTGAGTTTTCCAAGTTGTTCAGTATTGGGGGCGTAACGATTGGCGAGTGTGAGGGCTGTGGTTAATTGCAAAATAAAAGGCTCTAAGTATTGGGGACTTAGAGCCTTTATAAGCCAACTGTAGGATCGTTCAACCGATCATTTATCTCTTAACTG
>NZ_AFWJ01000202.1 GCF_000222685.1 Vibrio nigripulchritudo ATCC 27043
CAGTGTATCTGGATGATCGCGTCTATAACGACGAAAACTTCAAAGCGACTCTAGCCGACATGAAAGCATTGGTAGCGGATGGAGTACAGATCATTGCGCCTCCAATGTGGGCACTGGTTACTCTTGATGATTCTGGAAAAATTGTTCCATCTGAATACACCAAACTGGCGAAGAAAGCGGGTTTAGACATCATCACCTGGACACTTGAGCGCTCTGGTCCTCTGGGTAAGGGTGGTGGCTGGTATTATCAAACCATCAAAGACGCAACCAATAATGATGGCGACACCATGGTATTACTGGACGTGCTGGCTAAAGATGTCGGTGTGTTAGGTGTGTTCTCAGACTGGCCTGCGACCACGACTTACTATGCGAACTGCATGAAAATGTAGGTCACCTGACGTTAGATTTCGCCGATCTTACCTGGGTCATTCTGGTCAATCGCCTAGGAACGGTATCGGCAAAGGGAAGGGCATGCTCTTCCCTTTTGTTTTTCTAAAGGTCAACAGACCCTAATTAAGCTCCGTATAAAACGCAGCGATATCGGCTATGTCATTGCTGTCTAGATGCTGAAGCTGAGCTCTCATTATGTCAGCCATCGCACCTTTTCTGTTTCCATTTTTGTATTCTTCCATTGCATCAATCAGCGCTTGAGCATCTTTCCCAAGAAGGCTGGGATGCGTTGTTTCGGCATCAGAGTTCGTCGCGTGGCAAAAAACACAACTCGATGATTTCAATTTGCCCATTTCCGGATCACCGGCGAATGACTGTAAGGGGGAGAAAAATAGTGTGAAAAGGGACAGGGTAACGATTGATTTGGTACTTCTCATGTAATTGCTTCAGCCTAATTTGCTTCTTGTTTTAGGCAAAAATAAAGCTTCCCCTAGGGGGAAGCTCAATCACAATTCATTCTTAGTTTGCGTTAAATCAAACGTTTAATGGTATCAACCAAAGTGTTCACATCATCCGACGATACGTCTTTGTGTGTAACAAATCGAATCGGGCTTCGTGGGTTAATGATAATACCTTGTTCAGCCAGCTTATTCGTGAGGCTATCAACGTCTATCGTTTCATCTACTTTCGCAAACACAATATTCGTCTGAACCAGTTCAGGCTTTACACTAAACCCAGGTATTGTTGCCAAGCCTTCTGCTAACTGCTTAGCGTGTTTGTGATCAGCTTTGAGCTGCTCTACTTGCTCAGTTAACGCGATTTTACCTGCTGCTGCGAGAATACCGACCTGTCGCATCGCGCCACCCAGCATTTTTCGAATACGGCGAGCTTTTTCGATCAACGCTTTGTCACCGAGTAACAGCGATCCAATCGGGGCGGACAGTCCCTTAGAAAGACAAATTGTCATGGAATCAAAATGTTGAGCGATTTCTTTAATATCTACATCCAGAGCAACCGCTGCGTTATAAACACGAGCACCGTCCAGATGCAAT
>NZ_AFWJ01000201.1 GCF_000222685.1 Vibrio nigripulchritudo ATCC 27043
GATTTGGCGCTTCACGTTATGGCGAGATACGCCAATTTTGAGCTGGCTAAACAGGTCGCAGATTTTTGCCTGTTAGATTTTAAAGGTCGGATGCAGGCGTACTACCAGAGGTTTATTCCTGATCTTACCCATGGTGATGTTGTAGTGCTCAAAGCGCAGCAGTTTTGTGACGCGAACTTTAGTGAAGATATAGCGGTGGCAGATATTGCACAGCACTGTCACTTGAGCGAGCGAAGCCTGCTACGTCGATTTAAGAGTGCGACGGGCTACACACCAAAGCAATACATCATTCAACTTAGGGTTGAACGCGCCAAACAATTGATAGAACTGGAAAATATTACTATTGAAGCGGCGGGAGCTGCGGTAGGGTATATAGACGTCAGTAATTTTACCAAGCTGTTTAAAAAAACAACGGGCATTACTCCCGCAGAGTTTAAACAGCGCGTAGGTTAGCTTCATGACGGTAAGGAGTAAAAATGAAAGGCTTTGCAACTTTTGCAATAGTCAGCAACACACTAGTGCTCGCGCTCATCGTGATTCTGGAATATTCGACTGGTTTTTTCGGTCTTCAATATTGGACGGACTACGCGTTTTTCAATCTTTTGGTCTTATGGGGAATAGCCATGGTGCTATTCAAGTTTCCTCCGTTGACTAATGATTTCTCTGATGCAGATAACAGACCAGCAGATGCGGCAGGATCTCTTGTAGATACTGAAGTTGCTGATGAGATTGATGAAGAACGTTTTGAAGAGAATGTAGTGCTTTACCAGAAGTTTTTTGTTTCCGGTGTTCCAGCGCTATTGGTGTGTATAGCAAGTCAGTTTATTTGAGGTTAATAATGATAAGAAAATTTACCCAGTCAGATATCGATGCGGTACTGGATATTTGGCTGACAGCTTCCATAGACGCACACAATTTTGTTGAAGCTGATTTTTGGCGAAATCAGATAAGTAATATGCGAGACGTGTACATTCCAGCGTCGGAAGTTTACGTATTTGAACTAAACGGTGACGTCGTCGGCTTTTATGCGTTGTACGAAGACAGCTTAGCGGCGATTTTTGTCTACCCCGACTTTCAGGGGCAAGGGTTAGGGAAAAAACTCATTACGCATGCAAAGTCACGTCGTGATTCCCTGACCTTATCGGTTTATAAAGACAATCAGGCAAGTTACCAGTTCTATCTTTCACAAGGGTTTAAAGTGATCAGTGAACAAACGGACGAGCACACTGGCTATCCAGAGTACACCATGACTAATTAAGGTCAGTCGATTTGCTGTTGTTAAAGTAGACCTAAAACAGTTCTAAGGAATTTAAATGGAATTCATTCCTTTCAAACCTAAACACGCAGAAACCATCACTACATGGTTTAGAACCAGAGATGAATTTTTGGCTTGGGGTGGGCGCGTGTTTCACTGGCCACTAACGGCAGAATCAATTTGCCAACGATCGAAAGAAGAAAATCTTAAATTCTATGTTTTGATTGATGATGAAGCTCCGGTCGGGTTTATCGAAATCAATCGTGTGTCTACAACTGAATCCCGCCTTTGCCGAGTTGCCGTCAATCCGGATATTCGAGGCAAAGGGGTAGGCAGGAAACTGGTTGAATTTTCAATGCAGCAAATCAGGCAAGATCCTGCGGTAGAAGAAGTGTCATTGGCGGTATTTCACAGTAACACGTCAGCAAAACGCTGTTATGATTCGGTGGGTTTTGAGGTCGTGGATAAAGCGCCGTACTTTAAAGTGTTTAATGGAGTCGAGTGGCCCATCTACCAGATGAGTTATAAATTTATAGCCAAGTGACTTCCAGAGACCACTTAGGTATAGATAAAACCGGGCTGTGATTCGCCCGGTTTTCGCTTTTTTAAGTTCTGAATGATTTTGGGTTTAACGTGAATCAGCTGTCACGGGATTCGTACTGATAATCCACATCGACTACCGCACGGTATTGCACTTCTCCACGTTTTTTCGAGAACGCTTCGATATGCATTTCAATGTCTTTCACTTCGACGCTGTTGTAAGAGACAGTGTAGGCGGTTATCGGCAGCTTCTTGGCTAGCTCACTCGACGTCATTTGGTTGATTTCATCCATGAGAGTATATCCGGCGTTCATTGCCTGCTCCTGCGTGGCAAAGCCTTCTGTTGTTATCGAAGTGGCACTGTTGTTCAACTGAGTTGAAGCGAATGCCGTAGAACTTAGTAACAGGGCGGTAGCTAACACGGTTACTTTCTTCATAACAATACTCCTTAAAAGATTCTTGGGGTAAACCAGCCTGATAGCTATCCGAGACTCGCCGAGAGGCTAGTGAGCGATTAGCTCTGTTGCTATCAAGCTGGTAACACTCATATTACTGATTACTTTGTAAAGAGTCCGTCAGGCTAGGTAAAACTCCGTCTAGATGTTTGTAAAGTTTCCATCAGCAAATTGACTTTTAAATCGGCTACTCTTCAAAATCTTTTAAGTAACCTTTTGGAGGAGGAGTCCAGCTTCGCTCAGACACATCGTGTTTGCCGCGTCGGTCACTGTGTAAAGACGCTTTCAGCGTTTCCTCTAACTGCATAAAGAGCTTGAGATAATTGTTATCAAAACGCTGTTCTCCGTCTGACTCTTCTACCCAGGCTTGATACAGAACTTCAGAACCTTCTTTTTCTACATCGACATAGGCGGCTTTTTGCTGTTCCACCTGGAATGGATGCGTGCCCAGGCTTCTCAGAGCTTGTGCTCCAACCTCCAGTGCACTGTGGAATGTTTCCTTTTCGATAAAGTCAGCGCCAGCCTGGCGAAGGGCGTGCTCATGAACTCTGTCGTAAGCGCGTGCAAGGATGGTCACTTTCGGGTAGGTGTGTTTCACGTACTGCACCAGTTCAACCGCACTTTCTCGGGCATCCATCGCCACAACCAAAAGCTTGGATTCTTCAATGCCTGCCGTGTGTAGCAAATCTGGACGAGTGGCGTCACCAAAGTAAGCCTTAGTGTTAATCTTGCGCAGGTTATCTACCTGAGAAGCCTCGCAGTCCAGAACCACGGTAGGGATGTGATTGCTCACCAGCAGTCGGTTGACTATCTGACCAAACCGACCGACACCTGCAATAATGACCTTGCCCGTTTCCTCAATATCGTCCTCGGCACGGCTGTTTTCATTGTCGATGTATTTCGGCACGATCACTTTATCAAACAGAATGAACAGCCCCGGTGTTAGGAACATAGACAGGGCAACAACCATGGATAAAGTTTGCGCCAGTTCGGTTGGCAATACATGGCTTTGCACCGTGAAACTCAGCAGAACAAAACCGAATTCACCTGCCTGAGCCAGACTGAGTGAGAACAGCCAGCGGTCGCTGGCGCGAATCCCGAAGAATAAACTCAGAACCAATAGCACTAAGGCTTTGAGTAACATAACTCCGATGGTCATTCCTATAATGGCAAAGAACTGGTTACCCAGAATATCGAAGTTAATGCCAGCACCAACGGTGATGAAGAAAAGACCTAACAACAGCCCCTTAAACGGATCGATATTGGATTCGAGCTCATGTCGAAACTCACTGTTTGCCAACACCACACCTGCGAGGAATGTACCAAGCGCGGGGGAGAGCCCGACCAAGCTCATTAGCGCGGCAATTCCGACGACCAGCATCAGCGCGGTAGCGGTGAATATTTCACGCAGCCCGGAACTTGCCACAAACCGGAACAGCGGTCGGCTGGCAAAGTGACCGCCGACGACCAAGGCAACAATAGTAACGATGATCACCAGCCCGTAAGCCCAGCCCGGTAAACCCGCCACCAGACTCATTTCTTCGTGATGGTCAGCTGCCGCTTGCGCTGCACTTTGCGCTTTTTCAACCAGTTCCGGCAGCGCTAGTAACGGAATAAACGCCAGCATTGGGATAACGGCGATATCTTGGAAAAGTAATACCGAGAAGGCATTACGTCCGCCTTCGGTTTTAGACAAACCTTTCTCATTGAAAGTTTGCAGAACAATAGCGGTAGAAGAGAGCGCGAAAATGAGGCCGATACTGAGTGCAATAGTCCAAGGTTGATCAAGCCAAAGGGCAATGCCCATAACGGCAGCCGTAGTTAAACCGACTTGCAGACCACCCAATCCGATCAGCCTGTTTTTCATCGACCAGAGCATTTTGGGTTCCAGCTCTAAGCCAACTAAAAACAGCATCATGACAACACCGAACTCTGCAAAATGCTGAATCGTCGTTGTCTCTTCACCAACTAATCCAATAACCGGACCAATGATGACGCCTGCAATAAGGTACCCCAACACGCTGCCTAAGCCGAGCCTTTTGGCGATAGGAACCATGACCACCGCGGCAATCAGGTAGATAAAGGCTTGAAGAAAATAACTGGTCATTGCGCCTTCTCCTTAAGCAGCGGTGATAAGTCGTTGGTAATTTTGGATGCGATCGCCGCTTTATCCATATCAATCTCGTCTTCCACCAGAGCGGTAAGCAGTTCCTGATATCGTTTGGTGTGCCCTTCGATCCTTCCTTCTTCCGCTGCGGTGCGCGAACCAAACAGAACGAACGGAGCTAAGTAGTTCATTCCGGTAAGAGACGACATCTGCTCCAGAGGCTGGAGTAACTCGCCAATGGTGAAGTGGTTGTATCCGTCGGTACAGTAAGCGCTTTCTGTGCCACCAGCAGTGATGGCGCACATAAAGTATTTTCCATGAAGAGCTTTACCTTCAGAGCCGTAGGCAAAGCCGTATTCCAGCACCAGATCCTGCCACTCTTTAAGAATGGCAGGGGTCGAGTACCAATACAGAGGAAACTGAAATATCACAATGTCATGATCTCGAAGCCTTTGTTGTTCCCGGTCGATATTGATGTTGAAGCGAGGGTACTCGTGATAAAGGTCGACCAAAGTGACGCCTTCAACGTGTTGAGCCGCTCGGAACAGCGGGATGTTCACTTCAGATTTTTTATGAGACGGATGTGCAAAAAGCACCAGAACTTTCTTTTGGGGCATAGATCTTCCCTGAAATTTTTTGGTTGTTTACGAATACCATACAGTTTGTATCAGGTGTGTAACAAGGTCATTTATTTGATTATGTTGAGCAGAATTCTTGAGCAACCCCGCGATTTTTTGATTGTGTATGAGCCGCGAATAACTTTTTTCTGAATATGCGCTATCGATTATTTAAAAACAGAGGGCTTAGAGAGCTTTCTAGGTGCCTTAAATTGGCGATTTTGAGGATTTTTAAGTTCTTGTTTTTTAAGGTTTTAAAATGTTTGTTTTTCAAAGGGTTAGAGTGGTAGTTTAGCGACACATTCAGTTTTTGAGAGAGCCCTAATGGAATTTATCGAACAGCATTTCACTGAAGAGTCTTTTGCCCGAAACGAAATGATGGAGTATCGATTTTTCAGGTGCACCTTTGAAAGGTGTGACTTTTCACGTGCCGACTTAACTGACGCACTTTTTGAAGATTGCCAGTTCTTTCAGGCAGGGGCGCATGAAGGGTGTCAGTTTCAGTATGCCAATTTGAAAGACGCCAGTTTTAAAAACTGTCAGCTGGCATTGGCGCAGTTTACAGGTGCCAACTGTCTCGGTACCGAATTTCGTCAATGCGACATGAAAGGCGCGAATTTTCTGAAGGTCAATTTCGCAAACCGTGTGAGTCATCAGGTTTACTTCTGCTCTGTTTACATAACGGGTTGCAACCTCTCTTACGTGAACTTTGAAAATGCCTGTATCGAGAAGTGCGACCTGTTTGAAAATCGCTGGACAGGTGCCAACCTCAATGGGGCTTCTTTTAAAGGTTCGGATCTGTCTCGAGGAGAATTCTCAGAAGATGCGTGGTCGCAATTCCGTTTTGAGCATTGTGATCTCACTCATACGGAGCTTTATGGTCTGGATCCGAGGCGTATTTCCTTAAATGGTGTGAAAATCTGCGAGTGGCAACAAGAACAACTCCTTGAACCTTTGGGTGTGATTGTTCTTCCGTAGTTAGCATCAAAAAAAAGCCCGGCGAAACCGGGCAAACCCTGGGGATGAGCCGCCTGAAACAGGCAAAATAATCGCTAATTGGAAATCAGGAATCCGTTTATCGGTACTCTATCGGGCTTGCCAGCCGCCATCGACAGTGAGTACCGCTCCATTAACATAATCAGAAGCTGAAGAGGCTAAGAAAATAGCGGCACCTTGCATGTCTTCAGGCTCTCCCCATCTTCCCGCTGGAATTCGATTCAGAATCTCGGAATTTCTATTGGAATCTTCTCTTAACGCTTGAGTGTTATCCGTTGCCATGTAGCCCGGCGCAATGGCGTTAACGTTAATGCCATATTTTGCCCATTCACATGCGCCGATTCGGGTTAAGCCCAATACGCCGGTTTTGCTTGCCGTATAGGATGGGACGCGTATCCCTCCCTGAAACGACAACATGGAAGCAATGTTAATGATTTTCCCGGTACGGTTTTGCGCCACCCACTGTTTAACCGCTGCCTGACTCAGGAAGAACAGAGATTTCAGGTTTATGTCCATCACGCTGTCCCAGTCGTCTTCTGAAAAATTAATGCTGTCTTCTCTTCTTATGATTCCGGCATTGTTGACCAAAATATCTGGTGTGGAATCGAGAACGGCGAGCGTCTGAATGATGCTATCAATGGCGTCTCTTCTTCCTAAATCCGTTTCAATGCCGATAAATTTTCTGCCCTGACGCTCAACGCCTGCCTGTGTTTGCTCTGTAGATGAACGGGCAACACCAACGATATCGGCTCCTGCTTTCGCCAGAGCAATACTCATCGCCTGTCCCAAACCTTTAGATGCGCCAGTCACTAACGCCACTTTTCCCTCTAGATTGAATAATTCCATAACGACCTCTTAACGCATTTCCTGTGGAGCGACAAAATCCATGTCATCGAATTCTTGGTTTTCGCCCGCCATTGCCCAGATAAAACTGTATGGAGAAGTACCGACGCCGCTGTGAATTGACCAGCTCGGCGAGATCACCGCTTGCTCATTGGAGATAACGATGTGTCGGGTTTCATCAGGTTTACCCATAAAGTGAAACACCTGCGCGTCTTCCAGTTCTGAAAAATAGAAGTAAGCCTCCATCCGGCGAGCGTGGGTATGACAGGGCATGGTGTTCCAGTTGGAGGTGTTGATGAGTTCCGTCAGCCCCATAACAAGTTGAGAGCTTTCACACACATTGGGATGAATGTACTGGTTGATGATTCTTTCGTTTGAAGCTTTTGGGTCGCCTAGACGAATTTGCTTCGCTTCCGAACGTCTTATCAGGGTGGTGGAATATGAATAATGACTTGGCGAGCTGCACAGATAAAAACGTGCTGGCTGGTCAGGATCAACACTTTCGAAAGTCACGGTATGTGGTCCCTGACCAATATACAAAGCATCTTTGTGACCTAAAGAGAAAGTCTCATTGCCAACTTTTACCCGACCTTCACCACCTAAATTGATGGTAGCCGCTTCACGGCGTTCAAAGAAACTCAGCCCTCCAAGCTCTTTACCTTCGGCAAGCATCAGTGGCGAATGATCTGGGCAAATCCCGGCAATGATGAGCCTGTCATCGTGGCAATAATATTGTTGAACATGTCCGAGTTTAAATACCGATTCAATCAGATACCTGTCTCGCAAAGTTTGTGTGTCGTAGCTTCTGTAATCATCAGAATGCGTTGAGTAATAGCTCTTCATATTATGATTCCGTTAAATTTGAAACGAGCGAACCCAACCCATGGATGCATGATGGGTTCGCGTAGAGTTTTGTTGGTTATCGGTTTACGGGTAAAGCAGGTTAGGTAGCCACATAACCAGACCCGGCATAAAGGTGACGATCAGTAACACGACGACAAGGGGCACCAGAAACGGCATTGTGGCCACGACACAGCGTTCGAAGCTCAGTTTTGAAATACTGGATAAAACGTAAAGCACCACTCCGACTGGGGGAGTCAGCAGGCTGATCATCAGAGTCAGCACCATGATGACACCAAAGTGAACTGGGTCGACTCCAAGCTGAGTAACCGTGGGCAGCATAACCGGGACAAGAATCGTCATGGCGGCAATGGTTTCCATAAAACAACCAATAACCAGCAAAAGGAGCAGAATAATACTGAGGATGACGTACTTATTCTCCGAGAGTGTCATTAGTCCATCAGCCATCGCAGTGGCGATATTGTGGTTGGTGAGTAGCCAGGCAAATATGGAAGCCGCTGCCACAACAAACAGCACCACCGCTGTTGTTTCGATGGATTTGAGTGATACAACCGCCAGACGTTTCAGGTTTAACGTCCTGTAGACACAAGAACCCAAGAACAGCGCCCATGCAACGGCAGCAATCGCGGCTTCTGTGGGTGTCAGGACTCCGGTAGTGATGCCCCCGACAACGATAATGGGAGTCAGCAGAGACAAAAATGCGCCTTTACTGCTTGATGCCACCCTTTTAAAAGAAAATGCACTGTCTACTGGGTAATTTCTGCGTTTTGCATACCAGGCGATCATCAGCATTAGCGCCACAGCCATCATCAGCCCCGGAATGAGCCCTGCGGCGAACAGCTTACCAATGGATGCTGACGCCAGAACGCCGTAAATCACCATAGGTAAGGACGGGGGAATAATAGGTCCGATTGTGGAAGACGCAGCGGTAATACCAACAGAAAACTCGGTGTCGTAACCCGCTTCGCGCATTGCTTTCAGCTCAATAGCTCCAAGCCCGCCAGCGTCTGCAACCGCAGCGCCGGACATGCCCGCAAACACCACGCTTCCGCCGACATTGACATGACCTAAACCACCCGGCAACCAGCCAACAATGGACTTCGCAAAATCAAAGATACGATTGGTTATTCCAGCCGAATTCATCAGGTTTCCAGCAAGAATAAAGAAGGGCACCGCCAACAGCGGGAAGCTATCAACACCACTGACCATACGATGGAGCACCACCATGCTCGGCAGGCTGTCGTCGACCAAAATAAACAGCAAGGATGCGCCTGCCAGTGATACCGCCACAGGCAAACCAATAAAGATAAAGACCGCTGCGGCAATAAAGAGAACGGCAATCATGACTGACCTCCTGGTGAACGATCTTCGTTGCTTTTAAGCCGTTTTAGCGACTGGTAAAGCTCAATGATGAGCATGGCAACGAAAGACAGAGCGACCGCCCGGTAGATAACACTTCTGGATAAATCGATAGCCATCAGCTTCTGGAATTTCATCGCTTCCGCGACCGTTAGACAGAGGTAAACCGCAAAGGCGAAAAACACTGACTGCAATATCGAGCTAATCCAGACCATCTTTTTCTGATGAGAGACAGCAAGCTTGGAAACAAAAAACTGGACACTGATGTGTGCCTGCCTTTTAAGGGCGAGTGCAGAACCAAAGAATGTAAGAATAATCAGAATATTTCTTGCGATTTCCTCCGTCCAGACAGCCGAGTCATTGAGAAAATATCGGGTAAAAAACTGGTAAAACACTACAAACGCCAAGACCCAGAAGGCGAATATACAAAACCACTCCAGTATTCCTATATCTCGCCACGCGAAGTTCTTATCTTCGTCTTCGATAAACCCGCTTTTTTCCTCTGCTTGCTGAATGCCGGGCTGTTGTTCACCTGCTGTAGCTTTTGAACTCATTTCTTCGTTACCTGACCGGTAAGTTTGAGAGGCGACCGCATCCTTTACTTCTAACATTTCACCCTCCTATGGGTTACAGAAAGGTTCGCGTGTAAACTCCACGGGCGAACCAGACTGAAATTGATATTAAAGTTCCTGGAATCGCTTGTAGACATCTTCTGACCATGAAGCATGTTTACCGTTATGAACGGTCATCGCTGCTTTACGGAATGCCTTGCGGTCAATTTCTGTATTGATGTTTACGCCCTGAGCAACAAACCAGGCGACAAGTTCTTTTTCCGATTTCTGGATGTCGTTACTTGCCCCTGCCGCAGCTTCTACAAACACTTCTTTAAACATGGCTCGGTCGCTGTCAGACAGCTTGTTCCAGGTAGGTCCACCAACCACCGTTACCAGGCTGTCGATAATGTGCCCCGTCAGATTGATGTACTTTTGCACCTCATAGAACTTTTTGGCTTTGATGGTTGGGAGTGGGTTTTCCTGTCCGTCAACAACGCCTTGTGACAGCGCCAAGTAAACTTCAGAAAACGCAATAGGCGTGGCATTTGCCTCCACTGAATCCGTAAACATTTGGAAAAGCGGAGCGGGTGGAACGCGCAACTTCATGTCCTTCATGTCTGCGGGTTTATAAACAGGTTTATTGGAAGTCACCATCCGCTGACCGTAATAAGTTAGTGATTGAATGTTGTGACCAGTGACCGACCGATAACCATCACTCAGCTCGGAAAAAAGCGGGCTGCTGGCATAAGCATTGAAGTGATCAAAGTCGCGCAGCATAAATGGAGCGCTGGGGATCGCAAGCGGACCATATGACCGGCCCACAAACGTCGAGCCAGTATAAATAATATCAATGGTGCCCAAGCTCAATGATTCGTTGATCTCATTTTCTTTCCCTAAAGACGCAGCAGGAAAAACCTGAACCTCGTATTTTCCGTTACTTCGTTTCCCGATTTGCTCCGCTGCCCATTCAGCCCATTTGTGATAGGGAGTAGACGTTTCATATACGTGTGCCCATTTGAGCTTTTCGCCTGAAATCGCTACTGGAGAAAACAAACCAGATAGTGCGAAAGATGCAACTGTGAAGCTTACTGCTGCGCGTTTGAGCCAATTCCTTCTGTCCATTGTACGCTCCTTGGATTAGGTGTTTTTTGGTTGCTTTTTGATTTGAATGTATATGCGTTGTCATTCTTTCGGTTAAAAATTAACACATGTATGTCATCATACAAGTTGTTTTTTTAACCAACTTTTGCCATGCTTTATATGAGTAAAGTTGCTTATTTTGGAATGTTTTCGAGAATCAACCTTATGAAAATTATGGTTTTGTGGGGTCGAGATAAATTGATAATCAGGGCATAAAATTCAGAAATTGATTTTTTGTATTGTGCGCAATGTCAATAATTATTATTTTTGAGACATAGAGAGATGGGAAATTTATCTCTTTTAATAGACGAGTACGCTCATATTGGTTTTTAATCGAAGTTGTTTATTTCTATGAAATTGAATTAGGATGATATTGCCAGATGCGTATAAAAAAGATTTAAAAGAGTGTCATACAGCCTTAAATGGAACAATTAATGTCGGTGTAGACGGTTCAGAAATATGTTAGGAAAAAGAAAAACACTAGCGTCTCAACTTATTGAGAAAATAAAGAAAAATATTATTGATGGTGTTCTGTCTCCCGGAGATAAATTGCCATCAGAACAGAGCCTGATTAATCAATATGGTGTCAGTCGAACGGTTGTGCGTGAAGCGATTGCCGGATTAAGAGCCGATGGAATGGTGGTGACACGTCAGGGCATTGGTGCATTCGTTACAGAAAACCCAGTGAGTAAGCTGGAGCTTTTTAATCCTAAGACATTGAAAGACATACTTCATGTGCTTGATCTTCGGTTGTGTCTGGAAACAAAAGCCGCTCAACTTGCTGCCGAGTATCGCACCGAATCTCAGTTAGAAAAAATCGCAGATGCGTTGGATGCGTTTAAAAATGCAGAATACGATTACAGCGAAGTTTCCATTGCTGATTTTCAATTTCACATCGCCATTGCTGAAGCCTCTGGCAACCCTTATTTCCTTAAATTGCTAGAGCATCTGGGACCCCAGATTATTCCTCATTCGAGGATAGATCTTTATCAATTACCTGATGACGAAGCGGACTTTCTTGATCGCGTATATCTGGAACATAAAGCAATGTATGAATGTATTGCACAAAGGGATATAGAAAATGCAGGTAAAACAATGGCTGCCCATTTAGAAAAAGGAATTTCCAGATATAAAAAACTGGATTCTGAATCCAGTCGCTAGTTAAGCAACTTTACTCATTTAATAAAATATTACTCTTCTATCTCGTTTCTCAGACTTATTATTTTTGATGTGATTAATATCTCAAAAAGGATGGTTTTTACACTGGTTTATATTGACAATATGATCATTTAGTAATTTAAAATTGTCCTGCGTTGTTCATTCTTTGTCGACAACTTTAATGCTTTTTTTAGTTGTTTAAGTGGTAATCGACAAAGAAGAATAGTTATTTTTAGCTGCTTTATTGTCGGTTACTTTTCGATATTTCTTTGGTTCAGTTTATTAACTGGATCAATTGATTGAGAGGTAACAACAATGCTCACCTCAACATGGCAAGTAAGCTATACCAGGTTTACAGCAGGCGCGTTATGTTCCGCCTGTCTGGTGTTTGCCAATGCACTTAATGCATCCCCAGTATCAAACGACTACGATTTTGTCGTCACGGAAGACGGCACATACATCTGGTTTATTGATGAACGAGCTCGAATTAACAATGGGGTTCTGTATACGTCCTATGTGAAGATTGATGGCTACACGGGTATGTCCACGCTGGATCTGGAGTCAGGTTCCAGGATCGGTGACGACATCGATCTCAGTAGCTTTCAGCAAGCTGACGACCACAATAATGGCGCCATTCTTCCATTACAAAATGGGAAAATGATGTCGCTTTACACTCTTCATGATGCAAGGCGAACACAATACTATCGGGTTTCTAACACTTCTCTGCCACTGACCCTTGAAGATTGGGGAGACGAGAAAACCTATCCCATTCCGGGTTCTGCAACCTACAACAATGCGTATCAGCTCTCTGCTGAAAACGGCAAAATCTATAACTTCTTTCGAGTAGGTGCGCGCGACCCTTATTACGTCACCTTCGACGCTAATGGTGACAACCCCACTGAAGCGAAACATTTTATTCAGAACGGCAACCAATGGTGGGACAGAGCTTACGCAAAATATGCGTCGAATGGCGTTGATCGCATCGATTTTTTCTTTACGGACGGTCACCCAACCCAAAAACGGACCAGCCTATACCACCTCTACATTAAAAACGGAAAAACCTACAAAACCGATGGCACTCTGATCGGAAATCTGGTCGATGCACCATTTGTGGTGTCTGACGGAACGGTCGTGTATCAGCAAGGTGAAGACGGTACCAACCGCTCTCCGTGGAACCACGAAGTTCGCTACGACGCATCCGGAAATCCGGTACTTCTTTACAGCCATCAGCAAGACAAAAATACCATCGATTACTACATGGCGGTTTGGGACGACACTGCGAATCAGTGGAACAAGATATGGGTGGCAGACGCGGGAGATTCACTAATCCCTCAGGCGATGACTGCGCCAGATGGAACGCGATTTGGCGGTTCTCAGATTGACTATGCCGGGGGCATCACGCTTAACCCATATAATTCTTCTGAACTTTTTATTTCCACCAATGTGAACCCAACAACGGGTTTAGATACAAGCAAGTTTGAAATCTACAAAGGATCGTTCAATGGGTCTGGCTTCACATGGGAAGCACTGACTTCGGATTCTCCAGACAATAACTACCGACCGTTTGTCCCCTTTGGTGCCTCAAATTCCAGCGAACAGGTAGTGATCTGGTTTACCGGAAAGTATGAGTCTTTCGTGAACGGCTATAAGAACCTACAGAGCACGGGCGAACGTTATTATTTCAAAGGCTACGATTCGAAAATTGTCGGTAAATACATTAGCAGACAAGGTTCATACATCGCGGGCACATGCCGTGCGGTAGAAGTAAGCCCGTCGAACTCAAATACAACTTCATATGGTGGCAGTCAGGATCAGGGAAGTGCAACATTCAGCGGTAATGGCATAACCCTAACAGGGAACAGCTGGAAGGCGATTGATATCGACTACCGGGTAACACCAAACACCACAGTTTCCTTTGAATTTAAATCGGATACTCAGGGTGAAGAGCACGCCATTGGGTTTGATAATAACCTGTCGGTCAGCAATCACCTGCGAGCACGTTTATATGGCACACAAAAAGACGCCAATATTGAAGGCAGGTTCGATACCTATCACACCAGTGGAGCGTTTGCCCGTTACATAGCGCCGCTCGGAAAAGCCATCGCCAATCAGCCATTTAATGCCAATTATCTGGTATTAAACGCAGACGACGACGCGAACGCTCAGGGCGATTCTACCTTCCGAAATATCACTCTGTTTGAAGACTACAGCGACATCTATTTCAGTCGCAATCAAGTTGATGTTTACGACCCGAATCAGGGAGATGGTGGAACATTCACGGTTTCTCCTGACGGCAGCACATTGTCAATCAGCGACAACGGCTGGCGGGTAGTTGAACTCCCTTATGACATCACACCAAATACCGTTATCACATTTGAGTTCAAGAGTGCTCAGCAAGGCGAGTTTCATGGCATTGCGATGGACAGAGATTTAGTCCTGAACAATGGTGAAACCCGGTTTTCTCTCTACGGAACTCAAGCCGATCCGAGTTCAAACGAATCCTACAAAAACTACGACGGCAGCGGAGAGTTCCAGCACTTCACGATTCCTGTCGGTCAACATGCTTCGGCTGAAAACACCAAGTACTTAGTTCTGATTGCTGACCATGACAATGGTGAAAAGAACGGCGAGTCGGTTTTCCGCAATGTACGTGTGTTTGACGATGCAAACGGAAACCAGATTGATGACCGATGCGACCCGGCACTATAGGTCAAAGCGTAAGGTTTAATCATCATCCTTTTTAACTAAGGACAGTTAAAATGAACAAGTTATCAATGATAAAGTTGTCGCTATTAGGCGCAATGTTAGCGAGCGCAACTGCTTCCGGGGCTTACAAATTTACCCCAAACGACATGCTAAATACCTCAAAACTGGTACACGATTACTGGGTAGATAATGGCTTCTACAACAGCCAGTACACTCCAGACACAAACTGGATTTATGGGGCATACCACATCGGTGAGTTTGAATATTTCAAACTGGTTGGAAACGGAAAAGCGTGGGACAACACACTAAGTTGGGCGAGAGATTTTTCTTATGAACCACACGGTTCATGTTCAACAACTCATGCGGATCATCAGGCGGCAGGGCAGGTTTTCTTTGAACTGGCACCACTGGCGAATGAACCTGACACCATTCTGGATTGCTTAAAAGAAAGTGTCATGGGGGTGGTGAATTCTTCTTACCCCCGTTACTGGTCATGGGCAGATGCCCTATATATGGCACCAGCAGTCTGGCCGCTGATGGCTGATACTCTCTCTGATGAATCAGAAAAAGAAACGGTTTATCAGTCGCTGTATACCCAATATAGATCCACTTACGATCAGCTCTGGAATGAAGAGTACGATCTCTGGGCACGAGATTCACGGTACGTTTATCCCAGAAACCCTAGCCCAGACGGTAGCCCGATGTTCTGGTCTCGGGGGAATGGTTGGGTGTTCGCTGGCATCGCTAGGCTATTGGATCGTTTACCGGCCGATGCTCCCCACTATGATGAATACGTGACTAACTTTGTCAAAGTGGCGGCAGCACTCAAAAATGCTCAGCAGGACGATGGATTCTGGGGAGCCGATCTGATTGAACCTCATCATATCAATGCCCCTGAATCGAGTGGCACGACCTTCTTTGTTTATGGCATGGCAATTGGTGTGCGACTGGGATTATTAGATGCAGACACTTATATGCCAGTGATCGAGAAAGGGTGGCTGGCGCTGGCGAACACTGCGCTGCAGGATTCTGGCCGATTAGGTTGGGCACAAGGTGTGGCTCATGAACCCTACATGGCATACGCCAGAGCGGGTTCCAGTCAGCCTTATACCGTAGGTTCTTATCTGGCGGCATCGGGTGAGATATACCACCTTCTGGCTGACTCAAACATCGCAAAAAATAAATCAGTGACATGTTCAAAAGAACCTCAGCCCTCGGTTGCGCCGTGCAGTCAGGCGGTCGACGGAAACTTGGCAGGACATAAGCGCTGGTCTGCGGATGAGTTTCCTGCCTGGATCGAAATCGATCTCGGTGAGATTAGCGAGCTTTCGGCATTCAGAGGCAACTTCTATTTTGACCGCGACTACCAATATAAAGTTGAGGTGAAAGTCGATGCTGGGAGCCAATATGAGACGGTTATTGATCAGTCGGATAACACCGACGGTCGGGCAAGCCTGATTGGTTTCCCTGACAATACGTTTGGGCGATATGTCCGGGTGATGGTGGAAGGTGCCGCAACTTACAACGGTCCATGGGTCAGCGTAAGAGAGATAGAGGTGTTTGGAAAACCTTCGACTCTGGAAAGTATCGCGCTGAACAAATCGGTCAGTTGTAGCGATGAACCTCAGCCACAATACAGCTGTGACCAAATCGTCGATGGCAAAACAGGATCAGCGGATCGCTGGTCAGCTATGACTTTCCCTCAATCGGTGACAGTTGATCTTGGTGACTTGCACACCTTAAATGGGTTTGCGTTGAGTGCACTCTACAACCGAAACTACGATTACAAAATTGAAGTGAAAGCCACACAAGAGGCAGACTACCAGACCATTGCTCAGATAAATGGTGGTGATGGTTCTGGGCAGTATCAATCGCTCCCTCAGGTTGTCGCCCGATTCGCGAAACTGACCGTAACAGGGATTGCAAACAACACGTCTAATTGGGTAAGTCTGCGAGAGTGGGATTTATATGGGAGAGAGTACACGCCAGAATTGATTCAACCGGCGTCTTATACCTGTAATAAGGAACCACAAGCGCAATATGGGTGCGAAAACCTGTTTGATGGCAGTACTTCTTCAGGTGATCGCTGGTCTACAGACGGATACGGCATCGTTGATATTGACTTTGGCAGCCAGAAGGCTCTACGAGCCTACAGTTTGAGTACGTATCAGGATAGAAAATACGGGTACAAACTGGAGGCACTGGCAGCCAGTGGTAACTATGAAGTGATTGATGAACGTGATTCCGCTTCAGCACAACCCGGTGTTCAGCACATATTGGCTAACCCTGTTAACACGTCAAAACTTAGGTTAACGGTAACGGAATTTCCTCCAGGTATTATTCCCTGGACCAGCTTGACGGAACTTTCGATGTACGAATAGTTAAGTCAGTAAAAGCGCTCTAAACAGAGCGCTTTTTTTATGTTTGATTCAGAGGCAGTCAGGTAAAAAATTCTTATTACAACGAGATGTGAGAAGTCAATTCCATAACCGTGATGGTTAAAAATCTTGCGATAAAGCGCAGAAATCCGCCAGTTTCTTGATGGTTTTGTAATCTGGTGCACACCAGATCAATAAGTTATATGTTAACTTTTATTTCCTCTTGGTCTTGAGCCGTAAAATATACCTAAAATTATAAAGGTTAATGGCTCACAAAATGCCAGATATGAACAAGTAGGTTACGTTGAAATAGGATGTTTTGATGTTTAAAAAAGTGGACGTTCCTAGTATGACTTCCGCAGGGTTGAAAGTCGGTGACTCTGTGATTGATATAGAAAAGATTGAAGAGCTTTATGTTAAGGATTACACCACCTCGGACAAAATGAAACGCGCGTTGCTGATTGCGTTTGTTTTCAGTTTTGTTGGTCTTCTTGTCCACCCTCTGTACGCAGGTTTGCCTATATTCTTATTGGTTTTCTGGTACACCTACGTTAAGTCACCCGTGTATGAATTACGCGCTATTGTGAAATCTGGTAACCCAGAAACACAGGATCTGGATACAGGGCTTCACAAAACCATTTGCCGCGAAGATTACATTCTCGTGATAGAAAAGTTCCACGCTATCAAAGCGTATAACGAAATGACGGCACATTAGGTCAGGGCTTTATTGTGACTTGGTCATTTGCGCTGCTGGCGGCAGTCATTCATTTATTTACTCTTTCCAAAGCCCGTAGCTGGGCTTTTTATCTGAGCAAACCGCTTCCTGTTATTTGTTTTCTGGTGCTCGCTGCAACGCATTCAGAAACTTACCCATTTGCCTGGCTTATTGCTTTTGGACTCGCGTTCTCTGCTATTGGTGACGTGTTTTTAATGCAACCGAAAGACAGGTTTATCGCCGGGCTGGTGTCTTTCTTTATTGCCCATGTCGCCTATGGATGTGCCTTTTGGAGTCTGATAGAGGGCAGTATGACTGCCTGGTTGCCAGCCGTGCTATTTTCGGCAGGCATCATGGTGTATCTGCTTTTGCTCCCTTCACTTGGAAAGCTTAAGCTGCCTGTTGCGTTTTACATTTTGGTGATTGTTCAGATGACCTGGGCGGCAGGAGCCTGGTGGTTACAGGATCATTCTCTCGCAGCCAAAGCGGCGTTTGTGGGTGCCATTGTCTTTATGGTTTCGGATCTTGTGTTAGCAATGGATCGGTTTAGAAGTGCAGGGCGCTATGCTCAGCAAATGTTGATGACCAGCTACTACGGAGCGCAGGCGCTGATCACCTATTCTCTTGTTGTCTATTAGGCTAAGAGTATATTTGCCCTAGAGCCCATCAGCCCATAAAAGTGACGCGCTTAATCAGTCCATCTACCACTTCATAAGCGGCGATAACTTTCACGCTGTTTTCCACTTCGCAAGAAGGCAGGCTGGAAGATTCTGCCAGTTCATGATCCACCAGAAAACGGTCGTGAACAATACGTTTGAGTGAGCTGGCATTCAGGTAATTCAGGCTGGCGAACTTCTTTCCATAGCGCTCAATCAGCGTATCTTTTCCCGTGTACATTAAGCCTTGAGAGAAAGAGTGTATTTCCACATCATCGTGATAGGTCGCAGCAAAAGCTTCGATATCACGAGCGTTGTAGGCGTCGAGTTGTTGATCGACGATGGCAATGGTGGCAAGTTCCGTTTCAGTATGCA
The DNA here is from genome assembly GCF_000222685.1 of Vibrio nigripulchritudo ATCC 27043. Classification (GTDB taxonomy): domain Bacteria; phylum Pseudomonadota; class Gammaproteobacteria; order Enterobacterales; family Vibrionaceae; genus Vibrio; species Vibrio nigripulchritudo. The sequence continues at coordinate 18,716 of NZ_AFWJ01000201.1, forward strand.
TCTGGTATCCCTATTTTTTGTTTGGCGAAGAGGGTATACACAATTAAGCAAAAGGTATAGTCAAATGGCTTCAAGATGCAGTGTTCGCCAAGTATAAAGCCATTCAAGATTAGGTGACCCATGGTTCATTTAGGACTAGAGGGTGTTTCAAAGTTTATCGCTTTAAAGTAGTCCACAAGATATTGCGAGACGATACGGACGCGCTCTGATTTACGTAAGTCTGGATGCGTAAGTATCCATAGATCACTGGTTTTCCCAGGTTCAAATTCGGCGACTTCTAACAGTCCTTCCCGCCGCTGGTCAACGGGCAAAAAGGCAATGCCGTGTCCGCTTTGAGCGTAATAAGACATTGCGGTTAACTCATCACACCGCATCACAATAGAACGAGAAAAGTGGGCTTCTAACCAAGAAAAAGCAGGCAGGTTAAGCATGTTCCCCATGCCACCAATTAAAGGGAAGTCGGCTAGTGTTTCTAAAGTAGGTAAGGCTGAATAGGAATTCTCAAACTGCTTTGAAACAAACATTCCCCAAGGAATAGTTGCTGCTTTTCGCCCTATTAAGTGTTCAGGCGGAGAGCTGGTGGCTCTGATCGCAATATCGGCGACTCGGGAGTTAAGGTTGTATAAATCATTACTAGACAGAACTTCGTATCGGATATCGGGATAGTCACGAGTAATGGAAGCTAAGACCGGAGGCAAATAATGGTTGGTAATATTAAACGGAGCCGTAATTTTCACGATCCCCATAGGTAAAAACTCCTTTCCGACGATATGACGCTCAATTTTCTCTGCGCTCTCCTGCATTGAAAATGCCAGCGCCAGTACTTCTTCTGCCAGCGGAGTTGGTTTGTATCCTTTCGAGCCACGCTCAAAAAGCTTGCCACCAACCTCTTTTTCCAGAGACTCGATTCTTCTCAACACCGTGGTGTAGTTAACCCCTAAAGCCTTAGCGGCTGAGGTGATTGAGCCGTTTTGGGATACGTAGGTCAGCGTCTTGAGTGAGTTCCAGTCCATGGTTGCAATTTTGCAGTTGTTTAATGCAAAAATTACAACTACCAACGCATTAATGCAACTTGTAAGCTTTGATTGTGTATCAAACAGGAAGCCTTCATGAATATTTCACCAAGGTAACGCTCGCTGAACCTATCCACTGCCTGACATTCGCAGTGGCCAATACGCTATTACCAAGGAGGTAAACCATGCAAACTGAAAGCTTAGAACTCATTAGTTATAAACTGTGCCCTTATGTGCAAAGATCTGTGATTACATTGCTGGAAAAAGGCATACCTTTTACGCGTACAGATATAGACCTTTCCTCTAAACCCGACTGGTTTAACGCACTTTCACCCAATGGCAAAGTCCCTCTATTGCGACTAGATAATGAGCATATTGTTTTTGAATCGGCGGTCATTTGTGAGTTTCTCAATGACAGTTCAGGTGGCACCTTGTTGCCTGACACACCACTGGCACGAGCAAAACACCGCTCATGGATAGAGTTTGCTTCACAGACCTTAAATGCGATAGGGCAGTACTATTCAGCCAAAGACAGAGCAACTTTCAACCACGCCAGGCAACAATTGCGCAGCCGCTTTGAAACACTTGAAAAGGTGATATCTGGTCCTTATTTTTCAGGAACAGCATTCATGCTTGTTGATGCGGCTTATGCTCCCGTTTTTCGCTACTTTGATGTTTTTGAACAGCGCATGAGCAGCGACTTGTTTGATGGGCTTGAGAAAGTAGGGCAATGGCGAGAGATACTGGCTTCAAGATCGTCCGTTAAAGAGGCAGTAGCCAAAGATTTTGATTCGGCGCTTATTGCTTTTGCCATGAAGAAGCAAAGTTATCTCTCGGGGTTACTAAACAGTGGTGATTTGGAAGGAACATAATTGCTGAAGGTGACTGAGTAACTGCATTAAACACTCATGCTGATCAATATTGAAAAGCGACATACCTTGTCTAATTTTTGCGCATTGCTTTTTTTATTTTCAAGGTATATAACTAGATAGTTACAATTTAAATTATTCGTTTTTGATCATTTACTAATGCAAAGGAGTGCAAAATGAAAAATGCAGTAATTACAGGTGCCTGCTCAGGAATGGGGCTCAGTGCGACCAAGCTTTTTCTGGAAAGAGGCTGGGGCGTCGTGATGGTAGACATTAGTGAGGATGCGGGTGCTGAGCACGTCAGACAGCTCAAAGAAACAGGTTATGAAAACGTCTGGTTTTACTGCTGTAATATCGGCAAGCGTGACGATGTAGAAAAGCTCGCCAGCTTTACCATGGAAAACGCCAAGCACGTAGATTGTGTTATCAATAACGCTGGGATCTGGCGTGGTGGCGAACTGCACGAAACGTCTGAAGAGGACTGGGATGCGATTTTTGATGTGGACGTTAAATCTGTTTTTCTGACGACTCGAAGCTTTGTACCGCATATGATTGAAAATGGGGGAGGCACCATAGTGAACACCGCGTCGGTGTCTGGACTTTACGGTGATTACAGCATGGCGGCTTACAACGCAGCAAAAGGCGCAGTGGTGAACCTGACCCGAGCCATGGCTCTGGACTATGGAAAGTACAATATTCGAGTGAATAGCGTCTGCCCTTCTGCCTGCGCGACCCCGATGTTTTTAGCGAATCCAGATGATGTGATTGATCTGTTCAACAAGAAAAACCCGCTTGGCAGAATCTGTACTCCTGATGAAGTCGCTGAAGCCATGTACTTCCTCGCAACTGAAGCCTCCCGTTCATGCAACGGGGTGAACCTGCCTATTTCAGGTGGAATGGATGGACATACTGGGCAACCCGTTCAGTAGGTCGGCATACCCTGAAAACAAACCCCCACCTCAAAATATTTTGAGGTGGAGGAGACGTTACCAATTCAACACATTGAACGGCTTAGAGAGTTTGCCACTGACCAAGTCACTGTATATGGCTTGAGGATCGTCCATTTTCAGATCTTGAATAAGATCATTCAGGGGAATCACTCCATCCAAAGACAACCACTTAAGCGCACGTTTGAACCCATCGAAGGTACTGTAAGGTGCGTTATTGTAACCTTCGTAAAGCTCTTCCCAGACAAAGTCCCTTGAAAGCAAAGGCACTTCCCATTCCCAGCCAGAACGAAGGTTGATGTAGTTGAAAAACACCTCATTCAAAATCGCATGAGCCAGCATGTCGGTGTTGGCTTTCCAGGGTACGCCTACCAAGACGACTTCGCCGTTTTTGCGTACTATTCGACAGGCATCGAGTATGGCGGCTTCGTGACCGGAGCAGTCTATCACCAGCGCGACTTTTTTCGCGTAATCGGGATCCTCTATAGGGAAAGAAGCCAGAGCAGTAAGCCCGCTTTTTATCGCTTCTTCACGGCGTTGCGGATTGGGATCTATCACTGCAACGTCGTAGCCCGCCAGTTTACATTGATGAGCAGCGAGATAACCAACGGGGCCCGCGCCAGACACAATTACTTTGTCGCCCGGCCTGGCTTTTGTGGTCATCAAGGTGGTCATGGAAACGCCCATCAACCGAGCTATCACGCCCGTAGATGCTGACATTCCTTCGGGCAAAGGCACCACATACTTTTCATCAAACTGTTGTACAGAGCGATGTCCGCCCATACACAAAACGAGCTGTCCCGGTTTGATGCTACTAACCTTGCTGCCTAACTCCTGAGCTTCAAAAACTGCGGCGTACCCCGGTTTCAACGGATATTCCCCCTGGGTAAACCACGCGGTTTCTGTGCCGGGGCTAATCAGAGAACATACCGTTCTACCCCGGACTTCTGTCTCTCCTAAAGGTGGGAATTCAAACTCCCACAATTCAGCCGTATTGGGGGCGGTGAATACGATTTCTTTGTTCATGCTGCGCTCCGTTTTGCTGATGAAGAACCGCCATTTGGCAGAAGGTTTTCCTGAGTTGCTTTGTCAAAAATACTGACCTGAGACATATCGAAGCTGACGAACAGGCTCTGCCCCTCAGAAAAAGACGTGGTACTGGAAACCAGCGCACACATGTCGACATCCCCAACCGTCAGGTTAATCAGTTTCTCCTGACCCAAATACTCAATCAGAGTCACTTTCGCTTCCAGTGACGGTACATCTTTAAATGCCTGATGAGAGAGAAGAAGGTGATCAGGGCGAACCCCAAGAACAATGTTGGAATCGGTGGGCGCTTTCGCCAGCTTGATAGCACTGAGTGGAAAGCTGGCACCATTAAACAGAACCTGATTTTCTGCCCCGTTTTGTTGGAGCTGCGCATCCAGCAGGTTCATTTCCGGGCTACCGATAAAGGTTGCTACAAAGGTATTTGCAGGGTGGCGGTAGATGGATTCTGGTGAGCCGATTTGCTCTATCAGCCCGTCCCGCATCACCACGATTTTATCCGCCAGCGTCATGGCTTCGATTTGGTCGTGGGTAACGTAAACAACCGTCGATTTTAACGTCTGGTGGAGCTTGGCGATTTCAAAACGCACTTTACTTCTTAGCTTGGCATCCAAGTTGGATAAAGGTTCGTCAAACAGAAACACATTGGGTGTGCGCACCATGGCTCTGCCCATGGCAACCCTTTGTCTTTGACCGCCCGAAAGCTGGCTGGGCTTTCTTTCTAACAAGGTGTCCAGCCCCAGCGTTTCAGAGACGTTTTTGATGCGCTCCTCCACTTCCGACTGCGAAAGCTTCTGAGGTTTCAGGGCAAACGCCATATTTCCCCGAACCGTCATATGCGGATAAAGAGCGTAATTCTGAAACACCATGGCAATGCCACGATCTTTAGGAGGCACATCGTTAACCCGCGAATCACCGATGCGCAAATCTCCCGAGGTGACGTCTTCCAGCCCTGCAATCATACGAAGGGTTGTGGTTTTACCGCACCCAGATGGACCAAGCAGGACAACGAATTCGCCCGGCTCAATGTTCAAATCAATACCATGGACGATTTCGGTCTCTCCATAGCTTTTCGTGATATTTGTTAATGTCACTGATGTCATGAATTTTTCCTCTTAACCTTTAACCGAACCCATGGTGAGCCCTTTCACCAGCCAGCGCTGGCAAGTGAGAACGAAAATAACCCCCGGAATCAAAATGATGAATGAGCCCGCCATAATTCGACCCCACTGCACCGCATCGCTCGACCAGAACGACATGACCGCTACGGTGACTGTCTGAGCGTTAGACCCAGTGAGCATCAGCGCGAACAGGAACTCGTTCCACGAAAAGATAAAGCAGAACACGGCAGACACCGCGAGCCCTGGAGCGGTCAGCGGCAAAGTGACCCGGAAGAACACTGAAAGCAGCCCGTGTCCGTCTACTTGTGCGGCTTCTTCCAGTGCCATTGGGATCTCATCGAAGAACCCTTTCATTAACCAAACCGTCAGCGGAATGTTAAACGTGGAGTAAACAATGATGAGTGCCAGCGGGGAATCCAACAGATTGACCGATTTAAAGATGATGTAGTAAGGCACTACCACTGCAATCGGCGGGAACATTCTGAGAGAAAGGATCCAGAACGCGACATCGCCTACCCATTTCCCCTGAATCCGAGACAGAGCATAGGCTGCCGATGCGCCCACAATAAGGCTGAATGCGGTTGATCCAAGCGCAACAATCAGGCTGTTGAGGATCTGCAGATGAAACGGCCTCATGGTGAACAGATCGTAATAGTGTTGCAGTGTTGGCTCGAAGAAGAATGCTGGTGGCTGAGAAAACATGTACGCAGACGGTTTTAACGACGACATCAGAATCAGATAGATGGGCGTCATAAACAGCACAAGCGCAATGGCGACAAAGAAATAAGTGAGTAATTTCTGTTTCATGCGATACGCTCCTTAGCCATTTGTCTGTGGGTTCTTCTGCAACGAGCGGAAGAACAGCGTGATCAGCACAACGATGATGATCAGTGAAACGAACGACGCGGCAGCACCGACTCCCATACGCCAGAAAGTAAAGCTTTGGCGATAAATGAACAGCGAAAGCACTTCGGTTGAATCGCCCGGTCCGCCTTTGGTCAGCACGAAAATGATGTCGTAAATTTTGAAGGCATCAATGGCTCGCAAAAACAGCAGGCTGATCAACACAGGCTTGAGCTGTGGCAGAGTGATATGGAAGAACACATCCCAGTTGGAATTGCCATCGATCTTTGCCGCTTCTAGCGGTTCCGGCGGCATGCTCTGAATCGATGCGGCGATACCCATCATAAAGAAAGGCGTCCACTGCCAGATGTCGGCAATGGCTATGGCGGTAAGCGCCCAGTTGGTGCTGGTGATCCAGCCTACAGAATCAATGCCGACCAGCCCCAGAAAATAGTTGAGATAACCCAATTCCGGGAAGTAGAGGAACAGCCACACCAGCCCGACAATCACAGGGGCGATCATCATAGGGATCAAAAGCAGCGTTCTTACTACAGCCATTCCGGGAATTGGACGCGTAACGAGATACGCCAGCCCCAACCCCAGAATTAATTGCACCGATAAAGTGGCCCCCATCAGTTTGAAGGTGGTGACCAGTGAATGAAAAAAGGGTGAAGAAGTCAGAATTTCTTGGTAATTCGCAATCCCAACGAACACTCTGGGAATAAATGGCTTCGCAAGGTCATAACTGCGAAAGCTTAGCCAAAGTGCATACAGCATTGGGTAAATAGTGACGGAAAACAGAACAACAACCGCGGGCAACAGAAACGTTGTGGCGAGTGCTCGGTTTCTCTGTTTGATAAAACTCATAGACGAAATCCGTGTCAGCACATTCTGTGCGAAGAAGACTGAGCGCCTGCCCAGCCTTTGTCCGTAATACAAAGGTCAACAAAACCCTAAGGTTCGCAAGCCCTAAGGTCTGCAAACCCTAAGTTATTGAAGAACCTCGACAGGCACGTCGTTGATCCAACGTAAGCGCATGTCTGTTGGGAAGATCTTCAGGCGAGAGTTGATTTGCGTACAGGCTTTCTCCAACGCTTCTTCAGCGGTTGCGGTTTCTCCTGCGACAAACTTGTTCAACTCAATACCAAACGACTCTTCAACATCGGCGTAAAACGGGTGGAAGATACGGCGTTTGGCGTTGTCCTGTGTTTCCAGAAGCACCTTGTAGTAAGGGTATTTTTTCTGAAGTTCAGGATCGGCAAGAATTGATTTATGGAACTGACTTACGCCAGAACCTTCATTAGCAAAGCGGCGCATCAGATCGCGACTGGTACTCCATTTGATGAATTCCCAAGCCGCATCTTTTTGCTTGGTGGAAGATTTGCTGTTAATAGCAAAAGACAGAGCACCGGTGTAAGTCGGTTGCGGTTTACCTTCTCCCGTTGGGCTTGGTGCATACCCTGCCTCACCAATAGTAGGCAGTACCGCTTCTTCAGGGTTGGTCAGACGGACGGTTCTGACCGACCAGTAACCGGATGTCGCGGTTTCGCCACGCTCCATGTAGCCTGTGCGGATGTCCCACATCAAACCCAGGTAATCAGGCGGGTTGAACTTCACCAGCTCCTTCATCACGTTTGCAGCTTTCACATGCGGTTCGCCCGTCATGGCGCAAAGACCTGTTTTCGGATCCCAGTAATCACCACCGAAACTTCTCATGATGGGGAAGTAATCGTGCGTGATTGCACCCGCTACCCGGCTAAATGCCTGCGCGTTACCGTAGAAGTCCTTGGTTAACGTTTTACCTGCTAAGGTGTCACCTTTCTTACGCGTAAAGAATTCTGCGATATCAATGTACTGTTTCCAGGATTTAGCAGGGGCTAGGTCGTAGCCATATTTCGCTTTAAAAGCGGCTTTCTCGTCGGCATTTTCATACAGATCTTTACGGTAGTTCACCGACCAAATCATGCCAGACGCCGGGAAGGCGAGCAGTTTGCCCTGCCAAGAATTTTCTTGTAGCTGAATTGGGATGATGTCATCCAGGTGAACTTCATCGGCATCGCGCTTCACGCGAGAGGTAAGATCTTCGAGCGCGCCGGATTCACCCAGAACCCCCACCCATGGGCTGTCTACCCAAAGTAGTTGATAAGTCGGGCTATTTGCGCTCGATTCAATAATGATTTTGTCGATAAGACCCGGGTAAGGGAACTGATCAATTTGAACGTCGATCCCTGTTTTTTCTTTAAACTCTCCAATGATGGGTGCGACTCGGGTTACCGAGGTATCCCCAATGGCGAGCATTTTCAGTTTGGTTCCTGCGAAAGGTTTGTCCTGTGCGTGTCCGGGCATTGCCAGCAGCGCAGACAGACTGATCAAGCAAGCCGATATCATCCTTTTCATGGCTATGGTTCCTTGTGCTGTTCGTAGTTTGGTTAAATTCGCGCATTACGTCCTGGCGCGATGTTGTCTTTCTTAGGGTTTTGGCGACCACATTTTAGGACCGCCGTCCTTTTCGTAGCCCATTGGACCTTCGGTGCTGACGATTTCCATGTACTGACCCCAGGGAGTACGGAAATACAGCCAGTTCAGCCCTTCCATTGGACCTGCATCAATCAGAGTGGGACCTTCAAGTAAGTCGACACCCATGGCTTTCATTTTTTCGGCGCTTTCGTAAACGTTGTCGACTTCAAGCGCGATATGAAAACCGCCAATCTCACTGTTCATTTTCAGTGGTGAAGCGTCTTCACCGCTGTATTCGAATATTTCCAGTGCGCCGCCTTTACCACACTGCAAAACGCGCATGTCTTTGATTCTTCTGCCCGCGTTTACACCGAGTCTTCTGTCCATGAACTCATCATCGACGTCCACATACCCCACATTCATGATGGTTTCTGCTCCGAATACTTCGGTAAAAAACTCGACGGCTTGCTCGATGTCTGGAACGGTGAAGCCAATGTGGTTAATTCCATGTACTTTGATCATATTCATATGCCTATAAGTAACTAGTTAGTTAGTTATTGTTAGGGTAAAATACCCCCCATCCTTTATTGGGGGGCAAAAATCAATCGTTAGGTGTTGGGGCGTCTTCTCGGATCAATTGTTGTTTTTTCAGCGTTTCCCAGAATTCGGTCGGAATTGCCTGATTGATCCAGTCAAGATTCTGCTGAAGCTGTGAAACGTCCCGGGTTCCCGGAATTATGGAAGGTACACAAGGGTGCGCGAGCACAAATTGCAGCGCAGCCGCTGGGAGGGCGACGTTAAACTCTTCACAAACGGCTTCTATCTTCGCGACTTTCTGTTTGATCTCAGCAGGAGCGGGGGCGTAGTTGTATTTGGCTTTTTCGGTGGCACCTGTAGCAAGAATACCGCTGTTGAAACCCCCACCAATAATGATGGACGCGCCGCGACTTTCACACAGTGGCAGAAATTCGTCCAGTGCTTCCTGTTCTAACAAGGTGTAGCGACCAGCCAGCAAAAAGCTGTCGAAGTCCCTTTCAATCAAGGCTTGATGGCAAACCTGCCATTCGTTTACACCCACACCAATCGATTTAACAACCCCTTCGTCACGAAGTTGGCTCAACGCTTTGTATGCGCCATCCATGGCCTCGCGAAAACGAGCAGGCTGCGCATCTTTCCCGTGAGTAAAGTTATCGATGTCGTGTATGAAGGCGACATCAATTCGCTCCAGCCCCATACGCTGAATCGAATCTTCAATGCTGCGCATGGTGCCGTCGTAGCTGTAATCAAATTGCATTTCGAAAGGGAGGGCGTTCACCCAAGGCGTAAAATCGATTTTTTCGCGAGCCTGAGGTTTTAGAATTCGACCCACTTTTGTGGATAAGGTGAACTCGTTGCGGGGTTTCCAGCGCAGGGCATGACCGACACGTACTTCTGACAGACCATGACCGTACATAGGCGCAGTATCGAAGTAACGGATGCCTGCATTCCAGGACTTTTCAATCATGGCTTCGGAGGTGGATTCATCAATAGGGCGGAAGATATTTCCTATCGGCGCGGCACCGAACCCCATGGCGGTTACCTCAACGCCACTTCGACTGAACGTATTGATTTTATTTGCTTTCATAACCATTCCTCTGGTCAACAGAATCTACAATTTGAAGTGTCTTCTCTTGAAGCCTACCGGCTCCATACTGCATGAGAATGAAAAAGCAATGTTGTAATTATGTAAACAGTTAGTTACTTATTTTGCAAGTGTCAATTCTAAGAAAGGTGATGGAGACGTTTTCCTGTGACGTCACCATATGGAGTTGTGGGCACATGGAATAGAGTATATAAGAGAGAAGTTTGGCTGATTTCGTGGAGGCGACGCTCGTGCTGACCGACGAGCGCCGAACTCCTTGTTTGATGAATTTAGGAAACTTTTACCTGAACTTTCAATACGTCTGGTCGGCTTTGGTTAGCAACCTGCTCAAAGGCATTCTGGATATCCTCAAGCGGGAAAGTACAGCTGTTAAAAGCATCCGTTTTGAACCGGTAGTGAAGAAGCAGCGTCATCGCATCGTGCATGTCCTGACCCATTCCGGCAACAGATCCCTTGATGGAGGTTTCTCTCAACACCATATCCAACAGCTTTAGTGAAAGGGCACCGTGTTCATCTGTAATACCAAACGCACCGACGTGTCCTCCCGGTCTGATCAGCTCAAACGCTTTTTCGTAAAGTTGCGGAATGCCAACACTCTCGATAACAATGTCCGCTCCTCTGCCTTCGGTATGGTTCCTGACTACTTGCTGAAGCTGATCCATATTCGTTACCGCAATATCAGCACCGACATCCAGTGCCATTTGCGTTCTTTCTTCTGAAAGATCAGCAATGATAATGGGCGCTGCGCCAATCAACCGCATCATTTGAACGTGTAAATTGCCAATGGGTCCAGCTCCCAGAATAACGACACTTTGACCGAAACTGACCTGTGCTTTGCGCGCTGCCCGAACCACACAAGCAACCGGTTCAACAAGGGAAAGTAATTCTAACGATGTTCCCTCAGGTGCAACCAGCACCAATCTGGCTGGGACGGCAATGTACTCGGCAAAAGCGCCGTTTTCATGAATGCCTATTTGCGAAATATCCGGGCAATTCATGATCTCATTCTGGCGGCAGTAGTAGCAGTGACCGCAGCCTTTATTGATGTCCACGGTGACAGACTGACCAATTGAAAGGTGGTTCACGCTCTTGCCTAATTCCGTTATCACCCCTGAAAACTCATGCCCTAACACCATGGGCAGTTTGTCGGCGGAGTAATGACCGTTGAAGATGTGCATATCGGTTCCGCAAATGTTGCAGTTAGATACCTTAATTATTACCTCATCGTCTTTTGGGGTGGGTTTTGCTACTGTTCTCAGCTCGAATTTCCCTGGCTTGGTCAGGTATGCGGCTTGCATTTCACTCATATAAACCTCCTTGTTGCCGTTCAAGGCGAACGTATTTTAGTGAGAGATGGATGTGATAGTATGTAAATAGTTAGTTACATATTTGCAAGTAATAGCTCTAAGAAAAGTGACGAAGGCGTAGTTTGAAATGGTCGAACAGAGAAAGATGGAATAGAGCGTGAGGAATGAAAAGAAGAGGCTGGAGGTGTGCCCGCACGGCTTGGCGAGCACAGCTTACAATCAGGCTTTAACCATTCGCAAAATGGTTTCCACATTAAATGCGAGACGCTCTTTTAGTGCATCCTCAGCCATCAGATCGCGGTTAAATAAAATTGAGCCAGTGTAACGGTTGGTGAAATAGTAGTAGCTCACCGCAGCCATGGTGATGATCAGCTGAACAGGATTGACGTCTTCACGGAAAACCCCAGATTTTACTCCGCGCTTAAGAATCTCCTGAATCATCGAAACGAACGGGTCACGTAAAGATTCGATGACTTCCGATGATTTCAAATGCTCAGCTTTATGAAGGTTCTCACTGTTAACCAGTGTGAGGAATTCAGGGTTATCCAAATAGTATTGCCAGGTAAACTCGACCAGTACGGTCAGTGCTCTCTCAGGCTCCATTTCTTCAAGGTGAAGCGCTCGTTCGGCTTTTCGAATGTCGAAGTAGGCTTGCTCCAGAACCGCTTTAAACAGCTTCTGTTTACCACCAAAGTAGTGATAGATCATGCGTTTGTTGGTTTCAGACCGTTCGGATATTTCGTCGACCCTTGCTCCTGCGTATCCATTTTGCGCAAATTCGTATTTGGCTGCCTGAAGAATACGTTCTTTAGTGGCTTCGCTGTCCCTTTGATGAATCGGTTTTTTCGCTTTCTGATTCGCCACAATTGTTTCCTGTTGAGTATGTTTACCGTTATGCACAAGAGTTGTGCGGAATATTGGGTATCATAAAGTAACTATATATTTACTAGCCTGCAACTGCTAATCGGTACAGTGCGATCTTTCTATAAGTTTTCTATGTCTAAACTCCATTTGTGATACGGGGTGAATCTTTTCATCTGCTCGGGAGGTCACATAAATAACAGTTGAAAATTTAATCGTTCAATTATATAACTAAATAGTTACTTGGTGTTAATTCATACAAAATAACCATTACAAAACGCCAAAAAGTGAAACAAAGGAATGTGCTAAGGCACTAACATTTAAGGATAAAAGATGTACGACTATCTCATCATTGGTGGGGGTTCGGCTGGTTGCGTATTGGCTTCCCGACTCACTGAAAATCCCAACAATCGTGTTCTGCTGCTGGAAGCGGGACCTGTCGACAAAGACATGTATATCCATATGCCCATTGGCTTCTTTAAGACCACCAAAGGTCCTTTGGTTTGGGATTACTTTACAAAACCAACGGAGCATCTTTCTAACCGTTCCATTGTTTACCCACAGGGAAAAGTGATTGGGGGCGGCAGCTCGGTTAACGCACAGGTATTTACTCGTGGCTGCCCAGAAGATTACGACCGCTGGGCGAATGAAGATGGCTGCGCTGGCTGGTCATATGAAGACGTAAAACCTTACTTTGTACGCTCAGAATCCAACCAGACGTTTGCCAACGAACATCATGGCACCGAAGGTCCACTGTCGGTTTCCAATCTTATTTATAAAGATCCACTCTCTCACCGATTTATCCGCAGTGCTCAACAGGCGGGGTTACCTTACAACCCAGATTTTAACGATGGGAAGCAAGCGGGTGTGGGTTTTTATCAGGTAACTCAAAAAGATGGTAAACGCTGCAGTGCCGCAGCTGGTTATTTAGCCCCAGCGCTCAAGCGACCAAACTTAACAGTGATCACTGGTTGTATGGTTCATAAGCTGCTGTTTGAAGGCAAGTCTGCCATTGGGGTGGAATGTGAACATGGCGGCGAGAAGCATACTTACAAGGCAAATCAGGAAGTGATTCTCGCTGCTGGGGCGATAGCATCACCAAAAATCCTTATGCTAAGTGGTGTTGGCGATTCAGAATGGTTGGAAGAACATGGTATCGATGTGGTTCAGGAGTTGCCGGGTGTTGGTAAGAACCTACAAGACCATTATGACATCGATACGATTCACGAGCTGAACGGACCTTACAGCATGGAGCGCTACAACAAGCCGCTCAGCAAGCTGATGGTTGCGCTGCAATATCTGATTTTTAAAACGGGTCCTGTGACTTCCAACATCGCTGAAGCGGGGGCGTTTTGGTGGGGAGACAAGGAGCAAAAAACGCCAGACATTCAGTTCCACTTCCTGCCTGGCGCTGGCGTTGAAGCGGGTATTCCAGAAGTGCCTTCTGGTTACGGCGTGACGTTAAATTTCTACCAACTGCGACCACGTAGCCGTGGCACAGTGGAACTTGCCAGCACTAATCCTGCTGATAATCCGATAGTGAATACCAATCACATGTCTGACCCTTACGACGTTCAGGTCGCGATTGAAGGGGTTAAGTTATGCCGAAATATGATCAATCAGCATGCTTTCAATGGCTTGATTGAGCGTGAGCATTTCCCTGGGACGCAGGTGGAATCTGATGAACAGATCATCCAGTTCTGCCGCGATCATGGTCGTACCGCTTACCATCCAGTCGGGACGTGCAAGATGGGTGCAGAGGACGATGCTATGGCGGTGGTCGATACCGATCTGCGGGTGAAAGGCATCAAAAACCTTCGTGTGATTGACGCATCGGTGATTCCAACTATTGTCAGCTCAAACACCAATGCTGCAGCCATTATGGTGGCAGAGAAAGGTGCAGATTTAGTGCTAGGAAAAAGCGCCTGATAGCGCGCTTTTTATTTGAATTTAAGTTAACTAACTAGTTGGTTATATATTGAGGTGTTCATGGAGCACGTAGGAAAATCAAAACAATTGCAGGTGGGTGAGGTCGCGCCGTTGATATTTGACGGGGCAACCATCGCGTTGTGTGGTTCTGGAGGTGGTTTGCTGGAAGCCGATGCTCTGTTCAAGGAATTGGAACAAAGCTTTCTGACAACAGGGCACCCTAAAGATCTCACTTTGGTCCATGTTTTAGGCATCGGCGACGCTCAGGAAAAAGGGTTACAGCGCTTTGCTCACAAAGGCATGGTGAAAAGGGTGATTGGGGCACACTGGAGCTGGGCACCCAACATGCAGGCACTGTGTCGTAATAACCACATTGAAGCTTATACGTTTCCTGCCGGGGTGATCTCAGGGGTACTGCGCGAGACTGGCGCTGGTCGCCCCGGCTTTTTTACCAAGGTTGGGTTGGGTACGTTTGTTGACCCGGACCACGGTGGCGGAAAAAGCAACGACGTCACCAAGCAGGATTTAGTTGAAAAGCTGAACGTGGATGGTGAAGACATATTGCACTTCAAACCCATAAAAGTGGATTTCAGTTTTATTCGCGGCAGTGTGGTCGACAATAATGGCAATCTTTCCACTCGTCATGAACCGGTTGATCTGGATGCGTACACCATGGCATTAGCCGCCCACAACTGCGGTGGTAAGGTGATTGCGCAGGTCAAAAGCTTGACCGATTCGCCCATTTTGCCTGCCCGAGCCGTCACTGTGCCCGGTATTATTCTCGATCATGTGTTTGTCGAACCCAGCCAGGAGCAGTGCCGGATATCGGAGTACGACCCATCCATCAGTGGTGAACAGTGGAGCCACGATGAAGGCAGCAATCCTGAACTGAATGAACTTCCTTCTGGTGTGCGCCTGTATATCTGCGAACGCGCAGCCAATGAAATCAACGGTGCTCGCTCAGCCAACTTTGGTTTTGGTATTTCGGGGGGTATCCCGGCGGTACTCGCTAAGCGAGGTGTACGTTACTGGGGAACTGTAGAGCAGGGCATTCACAACGGCGACATGTTGGATGGTGAAATGTTTGGCGCGGCGAGAAACCCACAGGTCATCATCAGCTCACCGGAGCAATTCGACTTCTTTACTGGTGGCGGTATTGATATCACCTTCCTTGGGATGGGAGAAGTCGACCTAGAGGGCAATGTGAATGTCTCTAAAATTGGTGACAACCTTGTTGGTCCAGGTGGTTTTATCGACATCACTTCCGGTGCTCAAAAAGTCGTATTCTGCGGCACCTTCGAAGCCAAGGGGTTAAAGGTTCACAAAGATGCGAAAAACAGCTTGATTATTGACCAATATGGCAGCGTTCCAAAAGTGGTTGAACAAGTCGGGCACATTACCTTCAGCGGAAAGCAGGCGTTTAAAAACGGACAACAGGTTATCTACGTGACCGAACGTGCGGTGTTCAAACTGACCGAACAGGGTTTAACACTGATAGAGATAGCCAAGGGAGTCGACCTTCAGAAAGATGTGCTCGACAGGCTTCCTTTTAAACCTGTGATCGCACTGGATAGCGCCAATGCGTGATTTTTCATCCAGCACGCAGGCGTTAGCACTGAACACAGCAACATTGGGGCACAACGTTCCGGGTAAAGGATTTGGCTGGAGCACAGAAGCGCTTATCGATAACTGTGCAGAACTTGGCTTTTCAGGCATCACGTTCTGGCGTCAGGAGTTCAGCCAGCATCAGAATTTAGATTCAGTAGGTAGAGCCGTTAGGGGGGCAGGCATGTCGGTGTCGGGACTATGCCGCTCCCCATTTTTTTGTGGACCCTTTGCACCCGATGTGCAGCAGGTGAAGGATGATTTTAAACTCGCCATCGATCAGACTGCCGAACTTCAGGCAGAATGTCTGGTGATTCTGACCGGGGGTGTACCTATTGGGATGAAAGGCATAACTGCGGGCTGGGGTTTGATTGAATCCATTCTTGCAGAAGCTGCGGAATATGCCGCCCAAAGTGGAGTCAAACTGGCGTTAGAGCCTTTACACCCAATGTACGGCGGCGATCGTTCCTGCATTGTGACCGTAAAAGATGCACTGACCATCTGCGAAAACGTAGGTGCGCAAAATCTGGGTATTGCCGTTGATGTGTACCACGTGTGGTGGGATTCCCAATTAGAAGCTTCCCTTAAAGGCACAGATAAAGTGTTCTCCTTCCATCTGTGTGACTGGCTGGCTGAAACCAAAGACCTGCTTCTGGACCGAGGCATGATGGGTGATGGTGTCGCCGACATCCCAGAAATACGCCGAATCGTCGAGGACGTCGCTGGCTATCAGGGACTGTGCGAAATCGAAATATTCTCTGAATACTGGTGGAGCCAGCACCCCCGAAAAGTACTGGAGATGTGTGTAGAGCGGTTTAAGAGCTGTTGACTTCAAACCGAAAACTCAACCACTTCTGTTTGGCTGCGCTCGCAGCCTTTTTCCTGAAAGATACAATTGCCTGGCTTAGCGAGATGAGTTCGTTATTTGCCATAAAACGTGATGAATTTTCGCTTTGTTAAAGTCTTTCTTAATCGCGAAAATGTGTTGTTGATTTTTAGTGAGATGACGCTCATTTCTTTGTCCTCTTTTCCTCCTGCTTATCTATTTCTGTTCATAACATTTCCCATGCCTTTATCTTTTGTTTAAATATCAGGATATTGAATGTTATTTTTGTTTATTAATTACTATTTATAAAAAGGTATAGCTATGAAAAAGTTCTTATTAGCCTCTTTGTGCTTGTTTTCCGTTTCCACGTTTGGTCAAGAATGCACAACGTGGGGGTGTACTTCAGTTATAAGTGATCTGTATACAAATGCTGATGGGGCAATTTATGTGGGTACATATGGCGATGAGAAAAAAGCAAATTGTACTGCGGTATCAGGCGTTTACTTCACATTGGATTCATCTTCAAGTAACGCTAAAGAAGTCTACTCTAGCATGCTCGCGGCTTTTATGTCTGGAAAGAAAATTCAACTACGTATTAAAGAAGGTCATGCAAAATGTGAATTGGCATATGTAAGGTTATCTACCTCGCACTAGCACTAATTCGTTTTGTCATTAGATTAAAAGCCAATGTCACTTTTTTGCGATATTCAAATAAGGTGACATTAGATTTTTATCTATACCATTGCTCTACTTGTTATGTGTAGAGAAGCCAGTAAGCATAGTGTCTATAAAGATAAGTAAGATGTAGATTTTCAAGTTGCTGAAAAAAATACACGATTTCGGAAAGTTTGATCATATAGTCATCACTAGAATTAATCAGCTAATTTAGAAACGAATATTCATACTCTCTTATATTTGTCAATCCTTAGAGAACTAATCTAATTTACGATTTTTTAATCTATAAAAACTCCATGCAGTTTAATTTTTCGAATATGATGATTATAAATATAGACATCTACATTTATATTTAACGGGTTATGAGAACTCACTTGGTTAATATCTAATTAACCCCAAATATAGTGGTATTCCACTTTCAATCATTTCTAATTACCTGCTCTATCAAGTTGATGAGTTTGAGAACATTCATGAACCTGAAAGCAATATTCTGATATACATGCTTTAGCGAGTAACTCACAAAGAGATGCTATAGGGTTGTTAAAGTGATTATCGTCGCAATTTTCGTCTGCAGTTCATCCCCATTTCTATACGTATAAGTGTAAAATTTGGCATTTCATCAAACGGTTATAGCAGGAAAATATTCATTGAAATTGACTTTAGCTTCAGAGCTAAGAACATGAGGCGAGACGCGAATTTTAGCTAAATCGATCTCTTTGAACCTAGTGTAATTGGAGATGGATCCTCTGGCGTATTTGGATGAAAAATCTGTGCGTTAAAATCCCTAATTAGGAAGTTCAATTTATTGGCAATATTTGAGAAGGAGAAATACATGATCAAACAAATAAAAATTCTAGTGGGCTTGATCTGCCTTGTAACATCTTTTAGTGCTATCTCAGCAGCAGGCTGGTCGGGCACATCGAAAATAAATGGCATTTATGTGCTAAACGAAACTACAGCTTTAATTAAATTACAAAGCTTTAGTAATCCTCATAACTGTAATATTGACTCAAATGGCGATGTAATACTCAATCCAGTAACACAAAAAACATGGTTTACAGTATTCCTTTCAGCATACATGGCAGGAAAACCTGTTAATGTTTACGTTGTTCCAAGTTGTGGTAAAACTCACTGGGTGGGACCTTCATATGGAAATATTGGACACGTAAGAATGTAGAGAAATAAAAAGGCACGCAATAGAAAAGGCTAAATAAAGAACTCTTTAGCCTTTTTTGTTTTTCATTGGTGTTAATTCGGATTGCAATTTAGTGCTTCCATAATTTTTGGTCTTACAGAGACATCCATATCAGCAACACTTATGGATTCTAAATGCGTAAGCAATGAGTTTTCGGCTTCCAAATAGAATTCGTTAATATAGCTTCCTAGTATGTTCGATATCGGTTCTGTACCAGCAGGGTGCCGTGCGAACAGTTCAATGTTCTGAGATGCTGCTTCATAGACTTCTCTCAAATTGATGTTTGAAGCAGGGCGCGCAAGTCGGCTTCCACCATTCGCACCTCTCTTTGTGTCGACTAATCCAGATTGGTTTAATCGAACCAATACTCTTCTAAGGACGACAGGGCTAGTGCCAAAACTTGCGGCTAACACGTTGGATGAAACTAGCTCACCGTCGTTAGAGGTAAGAAAGCCCACAATGTGAAGCCCTATAGCAAAATCAATATTCATATTTTAATTGTAACTACATAGGTTGCATTATTGATATCTTAATTGTAACCTTTTTAGTGTCTTTTTAAAAAGGAGCAAGTTATGAAAACATCGATGTTGTTAAAAATATCCGCCGTTCTGTGGGTCATTTGGGGGCTGGTTCATATCTTAGCTGGCGTTACAGTTATGGGTAATGAGACTCCAGCAGCCGTTCAGGCTGTTGCAGATGGCGTTAGCATAGGCTTGCTTGATGCGACATATCCCGATGCGGCTGGTGCCATTATCAACCAGCACGGTTGGAACTTGGCTTGGTTTGGCGTAGCAACAGTTGTTGGAGCTGTGTTTATTTGGCGCAATAATGCCACCGCTATTTTTGTTTCGGCACTTGTAGGTGGTATGGCTGATCTGGGATATTTCATCTTCCTAGATTTAGGTGGTTACGTAAATTTTGTTCCAGGAACAATTATGACTGTTGTCTCTGCATTAGCGATAGTTTTAAGCTTTACCGCCTACTTCAAAAAAGAGAGCGAGCCACGCTAATGGACTTCTCCTCTTTTTGATAGAAAGCTTTATTGTTGTGGTAGTCTGACAACTACTTATGAGGGTGTTGTATGGCTATTAAGAAAGATGAAACAGTCCATTGTCGGTTACCATAAAGATGAGTTTGATGATTGGGTGGCCGAATTACAGTGCGGTCATTTTCAACATGTCCGGAATAAACCTCCCTTTATAAACAGACCTTGGGTTGAAACGGAGACAGGTCGTGACTCTATGTTGGGCTACGAACTGAATTGCAAAAAATGCGATTTAGGTGAACCGAAAGATCAGATTTAGCCAGCTAGACCTATGTATTCAATGATATTCTTACTTTGATGGTATCCAAGAGGAAGAATTTAGGAGAAAGGATGAGTGATGCAAAAGCAGGTGCTTGTTTGTACATATTGACGGGACTGTTACAGCGCTTGGAAAAGGGAAATTCAGGATTGATAAAAGATATGATTGAAGGAGTCAAAGCCGATCAATTGTCCATTTCAAATAGCCTGCCGGATCTGCCAGAAAGAGAAAAAATTGATGACGTGTTTAAAGAAACACTAGTCACTCTAGAGAGAGCAGACCAACTAATGGCTAATAGTAAAGATTCATAGTAGGTTGATATAAAAGGATAGTCAGAAATGAAGAACCCAGTTGGCTATTTTGAAATTCCTGTGCGTGACATTGACAGAGCCATAAAATTTTATGAGGTCGTGTTTGGTCATCAGTTTGAACGAGCCGTAATTGATGGCAATGAAATGGCAATATTTTCATCCAACGATCAGTGGGAAGGGATCTCCGGAGCTTTGGTTAAGGGAGAAAGTTATGTCCCTTCAAAAGACGGTTCTCGACTCTATTTCAATACAGAAAATATAGAAGAAACATTGGCTAAAGTGTTGTCTCAAGGAGGTAGAGTGCTTTACCCCAAAACATCGATTGGAGAGTTAGGCTGGGTTGCCGAATTTGAAGATATTGAAGGCAACTGTATAGCACTCCACTCATCTTGAATTAGCAAGTAAAGGTTTAATCAGGCTTCGGCTCAGATAGCCGAAACCTGAGTTCTTTAAGCTATATTTTCCTGCCGATGGATTTTAGAAGTTCTCCAATGATCCCTACTTCTTCACTTCCTAACCTTGAAGAGTTGTTTCCATGTAAGTCGTGATCTTTGCTCAAGAATGCTTCAACAATTTTATCCTTAGAAGAATTATCATCAGATGAACCTTTATAAGCGACATAGAACTTTCTAATAAACATATCTTGCTCTTCTGTTTTAATAAGTTCTGCGTAATGGCTTTTATATAAGTTAGAAAGATATCTTAAAATTGCAATGAAAAATGTTGCAACAATTAATGATATTGAAAGCCGCTTAATCAAGTCATCTCTTAAAAACTCAGGTTTGTGTATTTCTTCGATAATTTCTGAAGATGCTTCTTTTGCTAATTCTAGCGCTCTTTCGATTTCAAACTTACTATCAATTCTTGAATCGCTATAAGAGTTTATTATATTAATTACTGCTAATGGTGAGAATTTTTTAACATTTTTTTCTTTCATATCATAATTGTTTTTTTTCGGCAAATTCCTCAAAAAATATTTTAGTTCTATTATGTCCTGGCTTTTAATTAATTTATCTATTTCCTCTATAGCTCTTGACAGTTTTTCACCTTCTAGATCTATAGAAATATTATCTTTTTTAATCCCCTCATCTGCGAGGAATTCTTCTAGTGATTTGTTTTTCTTTGTAATGTTAATAGATATGTTTTTTATCTCATCATTTAAGCTAGATGTGTATTTATAAACACCTGAACTTGAAGTGTTGATTATGATGTATCCAAAAAATGAAATTGTGAATACAAAAACTAGTCCCATTGATATTAGAGAAATTAAAAATCTATTTGTTGATTTTTGATAAGAAATACGTTTTTCATCTAATCTATGTAGTAAAAAAGGGATAAAATCCAAGCCATTTTTATTATCATTTTCTCCTCTCGGTAAGGATGTTCTTAGAGCTGTCGCAAAGTCTTTTGAATCTAAAGTCTCACATACAATATCTTCTATATATTTTCTTTTATCTCCTTTGTTTATTTCTTTACCCTTATCATAAAAAATCCCCCAAAATAATACTACAGCAATAAATATATGCAATATGTATTCTATATTATAAGAGATAATAATATAAATTTCTATTAATACATTTTGTGCATCTAAGTTATTTCTTATGTAGTAACTTAATGATTCAATAAATACAATGGCTAGAAAATAGAATGTTAAATGTTTTTTGATTTCTGTTCCTATATTTTTTGGGGATTTCAAATATATACTCTTTATCCATGAATAAATCCTCCATATGATAGTTATCAAAAATATAATTATTGCAATTAGCATAACTAATGCTTCATAGTTTACTCTCATATATACGATTCCTTTCGTCTTTGTGTCAGAATAAGAAT
>NZ_AFWJ01000200.1 GCF_000222685.1 Vibrio nigripulchritudo ATCC 27043
CTGATGCAGAACATTGCCATTGAGAATAACCTCTCCGAAACAGCGTATCTGATTCCTGAAGGGGGCAATAAATATGCAATTCGTTGGTTTTCACCCATAACCGAAATCGACTTCTGCGGACACGCTACGCTTGCCTCATCTTATGCTCTGTTTTCTGACTTTCCTGAGTATGATGAACTTGAATTTTCGACCAATGAAGTAGGGAATCTAACGGTCAAAAAGCGAGAAGATGGGATGATAGAAATGCGTTTTCCGATCCGGGCTCCAGAGCCGGTAGACGTTCCAGAACCTTTACTTGAAGGCTTATCTGTTCGACCAGCAAAAGTACTGCGCAGCCCGCAGGCGTATTTTGCGATTTACGATAACGAATCAGATGTTCTGAATGTAGAACAGGAGCAGGAAAGTCTTAAAAAACTGGCACCTTACGACGTAGTAGTAACCGCCAGAGGAAGCAGCCACGATTTTGTATCCCGTTATTTCTGGCCAGCCAATGGTGGCGATGAAGATCCGGTGACGGGTTCTATTCATGCGGGTCTGGCACCTTATTGGGCAGAAGTTTTAGGTAAGTCGGAACTGAAAGCTTTGCAGGCATCCAGACGATCGGGTGAGTTAGATTGCCGTGTGACAAAAGACAGCGTTTATGTCTCTGGCAGAGCAGTGAAATACCTGGAAGGTGAAATCGAAGTATAGGAAGTGAGATCGAGGTTTAATGCATCATATTCCCGCACCGATTTCATATATTTATTGAGATTATGTGGGTAAGTATCACTATTAATACAATTGTCATTTGATGTGACTGATTCTCATTGTTAATGTTGGTCTCCTAAGGAAAACAAAGATACCCGAACCTTCTCCCATCCATCAGTAAGTGGTGATTTAGAGGGAATCCGGGTGTTAAGAATGGCTAGTAGCAAAAGGCTTGGATGTGCACCTGCACTGCTAATGGAGAGCAACAGCCATGAAAGCAATGGTATATACGCCCTTTGGGGACACCGATGTATTGCATTTCTCAGAAGTTGAAAAGCCAAAACCTGCTGCTGATGATGTCCTGATTCGCGTAAAAGCGACGACAGTGACCAAAAGTGACGCTCCACACCACATTCCGAAACTGCTTTGGGTGCCTTCGCGAATTGCGTTAGGTGCCTTTATGCCATCAGAAGAAATTCTCGGGACGGAATTTGCAGGAGTCGTTGAAGCGGTAGGTAAAAACGTTCGCCTGTTTAAGCCCAATGATCATGTATTTGGGATTGTCGGGGTAAACAGTGGAACTTATGCGGAATACATTCGTGTACAAGATGACAGCATGATCACCCTCATGCCAGAAAATACAACATTTGAAGAAGCCGCTTCTTTGCCTTATGGCGCATTGATCGCACTTCAGATGTTACGCGATAAAGCCAAAGTTCAGGTAGGTCAAAAGGTACTGATTAATGGCGCATCCGGTGCGCTGGGGGCGGCGAGCCGTTCAAATTGCAAAATGGCTGGGGGCTGAAGTGACCGGCGTTTGCAGTACTGC
>NZ_AFWJ01000199.1 GCF_000222685.1 Vibrio nigripulchritudo ATCC 27043
GACGTCGCGGGTTTTCCTTGTTATCGATCGATTTCGGAACTGCCTGGATCTCCCGATGCTGCTTTTGTTTCGGTCAATGCAGAACTGAGTGTGGAAGTTGTTTCCCTTCTGCGATTGAAAGGGTGCGGAGGCGTAGTCTGCTACGCGGCAGGTTTTGCAGAAGCAGGATCTCGCGGGGAACGGCTGCAGGAAGAGCTTGTTCGTCAGGCTGGCGATATGGCAGTAGTGGGACCCAACTGCTATGGTCTGCTGAATTTCACTAATGGTGTGACACTGTGGCCGGATCGTGTTTGCGGAGACAATGCCGACAGCGGTGTTGCGATCATTAGCCAAAGTGGAAATGTTGCCCTCAATCTGACCATGAACGAACGTTCGGTGCCCTTTACTCACGTGATAAGTGTCGGAAATCAGGCTGTTATGGACGTCTGCGATTTTGTGACCCCTTTGTTGGATAATCCCAAGGTTCGTGCCATTGGGATCTATCTGGAAGGTCTTAAAGACGTTTCAGCTTTCAGCAAGGTTGCAATCCGGGCCGCGACAAAAGGGGTTCCACTGATTGTCTTCAAGGCGGGCACATCAGATGTTGGAACCCAGCTGACCATGAGCCACACCAGCTCTTTGTCTGGTTCAGATGACATGTATCAGGCGATGTTTGAACGCTTAGGGGTGATTCGGGTGTATTCCCTGTCTGAGCTTTTGGAGACGTTGAAGATTGCGTCGATCTGCAAACTCCCTCGGACTCAGAGAGTGAGCGCGCTGACCTGCTCTGGTGGCGACAGTACAATGCTTGCAGACCGTCTGGATAAGCACGATGTTCTCTTACCCGGGCTCAGCCAAGCCCAAATAGCCGATCTCAACAGTTTGCTGCCAGAGTTTGCCAGTATCTCCAACCCTCTTGATTACAATACCGCGATCTGGGGAGACAGAGAAACCTGCACTAAAGTGTTTAAAACCGTGATGTCGGGAGACTTTGATGTTTCGATTCTTATGCTTGATTTTCCGGATCAGAGCAGTGAGAACATGACTGAATGGAACATTACCGTCGATGCCCTTATTGATGCCCACCTTGAGGTACAAAAAACCACCGTTGTCATCTGTAACCTCAGCGAGCTGCTTCCTGAAAATATTCGCAAACGCCTGATTAATGCAGGTATTGCTCCGCTTCAAGGGCTTCAGGATGGGGTCTCAGCACTGGCAAGCCTTATTGCTTACAGCCAGAAAATGCAGGCACTTCTGAAACAAAACCCATCAGATACCCTCGTTCTGAGAAAAGCCTCGTCTTTGAATGGAATCAGTCAGTCACTTAATGAGTGGGATTCCAAACAACTTCTTAGCAAATATGGTCTCTCCATACCCCTTGGGAAATCGTGTGCCTTGGAAGAAGTGTCTGAAGCTTCTGAGAAGGTTGGATTCCCGGTAGTTCTAAAAGGTGTGAGCGAAAAATTAGTCCATAAAACCGAATCAGGCGCGGTTGCTTTAAATCTTACAAGGGCAGTGGATTGCGAAACCGCCGCCAATACGATGGCAATTCGTTTAAACCAATGCGGTATTGCTGACTATCAGTTTA
>NZ_AFWJ01000198.1 GCF_000222685.1 Vibrio nigripulchritudo ATCC 27043
GTCAGATTCTAGCCACAACAGCTGCAATTGCGTTTGTACTTGCTCATTTTCCCAATACCGGGGTTAAAGGTATTAGTTGGATCAAGTGAGTGATAAAATGCCTGCAATTGCTTTTCTGCTTCGTATAGATGCCCGACGTTGTGTTCGGCAGGGTATTTCGCACCTTTTTGGGTAAGCAATTCCAACATTTTGGCTTTGATCTTTTTGGTGTCAGCCCCTTTTTTGAAGATGTAATCCTGATGGAATACATGACACATGAAGTGACCGTAGTAGAGTGCCATGACCATGTCGTTTGTGATTTCTTCTGGCAACTGCTCCACCCAGTCAATGTCGTTTCGGCGCAAAGCGATGTCCAGAGCGAGAATGTCTTCCACCTCTTTCGAATGGATGGTCTCATAGCGTATGGCTGCTCCTGCGGCTGCAAACCGGTGAAGCAGCGCTTTTTTACCTTCATCAGCCGTACATTCGAAGTAGTCACAGCCATCTTGTTTAGACCAAACGTTGCCCAGATAGGCTTTTGCTTCTTCAATTCCACCATCACTCATCTTAAGAATCAGGTGATGTTCGTATTTATTCCGATAATCCAGCATGCGTTCCGGCAAATGCTGAGGGAAGAGCTTGCTCATCCAATAGAGTAGGGTATCGGGAAGGTCTTTCGAGACAAAAGGAATGCGATTTAAAACCGACTCAACTTTGGCTTTTAAAGCGAAAAACTTGGGGAGTTTGTCTGTACCTAAATGATGGATAGAAAGGAATACATCTTTACCGTAATTTTCCGCTAAGTCGAATATGTCGCGGTGCATGTATTCGCCCATTTCCGGCAAGTTTTTGAAGTTACTCAGCATTTCACGGCGAAGCATGGTCAGTTTAGCGGGGTCGTTACAGCCAATATAAAAAAGCTGCTCTTTCTCGGGAACCGGATAGGTATCAACACGCACTGCAAAAACAGCCAGCTTTCCGGCACAGCCACTGGCTTCAAATAATCTACGTGAATCGGCGTTAAAACGAGAAGGGGTTTCTGCATCTACGTCTCGGACTCGTTCGTCGTATTCTCTGTCTGATGCCATGGCGTCGTTGTGAATGATTTTGCTGGTGTCGAAGTTACCCGCTTCGACATTGGCAAGGATCTCTTCCGGTGTTTCTCCAAGCCCTTCAATCCCCAGATGGTTAACAAGCACCAGTTCGCCTTCTTTTGTTACCTGACCGAACAACGCCAGCTCGGTATAAGCTGGTCCCCGTTTGACCAGAGCGCCACCAGAGTTATTTGCAATACCACCGACAACGGTAGCGCCAATAGAAGAAGACCCGATCACCGAATGGGGAGCTCGGTTTACCGTTTTCAGCGTTTTCTCAAGCTTGTGCAAGCTGACACCTGGTAAACTGATGATCTGCTTACCATCTTCGATTAAATGGAGCTGGTTGATACGCATGATGTTAATCACAACGACTTCTCGATCATAGTCGTTACCGCTGGGAGCACTGCCTTCCGTCAAGCCCGTTTTCGCCGCCTGCATAATCACAATGCAGTTAGCTGCGACAGCTGCCTGCAATAACTTCCACTG
>NZ_AFWJ01000197.1 GCF_000222685.1 Vibrio nigripulchritudo ATCC 27043
CAGTCAATTCAAACATTACTATGTAATGTAATCAGTATTCATTGAGCCGACCAAAATCTTAAATTGAAGAGTTTGATCATGGCTCAGATTGAACGCTGGCGGCAGGCCTAACACATGCAAGTCGAGCGGAAACGAGTTGTCTGAACCTTCGGGGAACGACAACGGCGTCGAGCGGCGGACGGGTGAGTAATGCCTGGGAAATTGCCCTGATGTGGGGGATAACCATTGGAAACGATGGCTAATACCGCATAATAGCTTCGGCTCAAAGAGGGGGACCTTCGGGCCTCTCGCGTCAGGATATGCCCAGGTGGGATTAGCTAGTTGGTGAGGTAAAGGCTCACCAAGGCGACGATCCCTAGCTGGTCTGAGAGGATGATCAGCCACACTGGAACTGAGACACGGTCCAGACTCCTACGGGAGGCAGCAGTGGGGAATATTGCACAATGGGCGCAAGCCTGATGCAGCCATGCCGCGTGTGTGAAGAAGGCCTTCGGGTTGTAAAGCACTTTCAGCAGTGAGGAAGGGTGTGTATTTAATAGATGCACATTTTGACGTTAGCTGCAGAAGAAGCACCGGCTAACTCCGTGCCAGCAGCCGCGGTAATACGGAGGGTGCGAGCGTTAATCGGAATTACTGGGCGTAAAGCGCATGCAGGTGGTTTGTTAAGTCAGATGTGAAAGCCCGGGGCTCAACCTCGGAACTGCATTTGAAACTGGCAGGCTAGAGTACTGTAGAGGGGGGTAGAATTTCAGGTGTAGCGGTGAAATGCGTAGAGATCTGAAGGAATACCGGTGGCGAAGGCGGCCCCCTGGACAGATACTGACACTCAGATGCGAAAGCGTGGGGAGCAAACAGGATTAGATACCCTGGTAGTCCACGCCGTAAACGATGTCTACTTGGAGGTTGTGGCCTTGAGCCGTGGCTTTCGGAGCTAACGCGTTAAGTAGACCGCCTGGGGAGTACGGTCGCAAGATTAAAACTCAAATGAATTGACGGGGGCCCGCACAAGCGGTGGAGCATGTGGTTTAATTCGATGCAACGCGAAGAACCTTACCTACTCTTGACATCCATAGAACTTAGCAGAGATGCTTTGGTGCCTTCGGGAACTATGAGACAGGTGCTGCATGGCTGTCGTCAGCTCGTGTTGTGAAATGTTGGGTTAAGTCCCGCAACGAGCGCAACCCTTATCCTTGTTTGCCAGCACTTCGGGTGGGAACTCCAGGGAGACTGCCGGTGATAAACCGGAGGAAGGTGGGGACGACGTCAAGTCATCATGGCCCTTACGAGTAGGGCTACACACGTGCTACAATGGCGCATACAGAGGGCGGCCAACTTGCGAGAGTGAGCGAATCCCAAAAAGTGCGTCGTAGTCCGGATTGGAGTCTGCAACTCGACTCCATGAAGTCGGAATCGCTAGTAATCGTGGATCAGAATGCCACGGTGAATACGTTCCCGGGCCTTGTACACACCGCCCGTCACACCATGGGAGTGGGCTGCAAAAGAAGCAGGTAGTTTAACCTTCGGGAGGACGCTTGCCACTTTGTGGTTCATGACTGGGGTGAAGTCGTAACAAGGTAGCCCTAGGGGAACCTGGGGCTGGATCACCTCCTTATACGAT
>NZ_AFWJ01000196.1 GCF_000222685.1 Vibrio nigripulchritudo ATCC 27043
GCTGGGTTGAACAAGACCCAGAGAGTTGGATTCAAGCTGCAGCAAACGCGACAAAACGAGTCTTATCCAAATCAGGAGTTCCTTCCGTGTCCTGCGTGGGATTGTCTGGACAAATGCATGGTTTAACGCCCTTAGATAGCAATTTCAAGGTTATAAGACCTGCAATCTTATGGAACGATCAGCGAAACAAAGCCGAATCGGACGCCATTCATGACCATTTTGGCGGAGCAGAGAAGTTAGCAGAAAGCACAAGTAACCAAATGCTTGTCGGATATACCGGAGGAAAGATCCTCTGGATGAAAAATCACGAGCCCGATAACTATCAGAAATTACGCCATGTGCTTAACCCCAAAGATTACCTTCGCTTGGTTTTGACGGGAGAACTCGCAACAGAAGTATCGGACGCTTCTGGTACTGGCTTGTTTAATGTCGCTAACAGGGTTTGGGCATGGGATGTTATTGACTCACTGGGTATCGACCGTTCACTGCTGCCCTCCTGCTATGAATCCAGTGCGATTTCGGGAAAAGTCTCCACATCAGCCGCTCAAATTTTTGGTATCCCAGTAGGGACACCTGTCATCGGCGGAGGTGGCGACGCAGTGATTCAGACGTTTGGTTCAGGTGTTGTCCGACCTGGTGAACTGCAAACCACCATCGGCACAGCGGGCATTTTAGCTACCGCACTTTCCTCGCCCATTTCCAATCCACAAGGTAAAGTCCAGGTCTTTTGTAACCTCTCACCCGATAAATGGCATTGTATGGGAGTATCACTGAATGCTGGCTCATGCCTTACCTGGCTTTCCAGACTGATTCAGAGCTTTGGTGTGACCGCCCCCGATTACAAGTCAATGGCAAAACTGGCGATTCAGTCATCTGCAGGCGCAAACGGACTATTGATGATGCCTTATTTGAACGGTGAACGTTGCCCTCACCCAGATCCTGACGCACGAGGAACGTTTGTTGGGCTGAACTCAACCCATCAAGCGCCCGACTTATGCAGAGCGGTAATGGAAGGTGTGGCCTATTCCCTTTATGACATCTATTCCTTAATGAACTCAATGGGCATTAATGGCGACGTCATAAAAGCATCCGGAGGCGGAGCCCAATCTTCATTGTGGAGACAGATTCAGGCAGACCTTTTTGATGCTGAAGTTCAGACCGTTTCCGGTGCAGCTGAAGGGGCGGCTTTCGGGGCAGCCATGCTTGCAGGTGTAGGTATTGGTCACTGGTCCACACTCGAAGAAGCCAGCCTATGCTGCAAGGAAATCACAACTCAGTCTCCTGACAAAGAAAACCAGATTATGTACAGGGACAGGTTCAAAGCTTATCAGGCTTTGTACCCTCTTTTAAGCCCCATCGTTCAGTCACTCAATTCAAGCGGAGAAACAGCGTTATGAGCGAACACTTAAAACAGTACGACGCATTCATCTTCGATCTTGATGGCACTTTGATCAACAGTGCTCCTGACATCGCAGCATCCATGAATAGAGTGCTGGCAGATTTTGGGCAGGAATCGCTTTCTACCTCTGAAATTGAACGTTTTATCGGATTTGGTTCTGAGAGGCTGGTGGCTGATGTATTGGATATCTGCGGTCTTTCAATGACCCGTGAACAGTTGAAAGAAGCTGTGATTCAATACAACCAATATTACAACGAGTCGCCGGCAACTCTGAC
>NZ_AFWJ01000195.1 GCF_000222685.1 Vibrio nigripulchritudo ATCC 27043
CAACAAACAGATCGGCGAACAATAACAATACGTTGTGCCCCACGTAAATAGGAGATAGCGACTGAGCATAGGTTAGCCAACCTTCGATCTGCTCGACACTCAAAACTCCAGCGACTTTTAAAATAATGAAGGTAGAGGCAAACGCTAATGCCACAACAAACATGATTCGGATGAGTGCTTTCATTTTTTACTCTCCTGTTATGGATAAACAACTTGAATTGAAACACCAGAGCTGAACTCTTCGCGCTCTAAGCGGGATTTTCGATAAATCGGAGCACCCGTTAACGTGATTTTCTGTTCCTTTGAAAATCCAAGCCCTTCAGCGGGGTAAATGCCTGTCCAGTTTTTAGTGACCTTTCCGTTCTGGTCTTCGTCGTGCAGCACCTTGATGGCGATCTCTTGCTGAGGGATCTCGAACTCAAAAGTCATGGTTGGCTTAAGCTCCGTTTTGATTTGCCTTTGCAGGGCTTGTTCATGTTTTTTCGGGAACCCCTGCTCTCCAAAGATAAACACAATGACATTGCCTCCCCGGCTGGTTTCGATACCCGTCACTTCAATCTCTACACTATTCGCTTCAAATATAGCACTCATGATCCCGACTCCTATTGCTACGGTTTTCTTGTTCATCTTTACGCTCTCTTCATTAGATTGGCGGCGGCGTTGGGTGATAAACGCATTAACCAACGAAGCATTTTCACTTTGCCTATGTCGTTATCTTCGATCTGTCTTTCGATTCCACTAATCAGCCTTTGGGCAGCGTCTTCCGAGGTGAGTTTTCCGCTCCCTCGCCCATCGGTCATTTTGGTTTCCACTAGAGGCATTAACGCCTGGAGCACTCTTACGTTAGTGCCTTCTAACTGATACCGAAGCGATTGCGAGAATGAATTGAGTGCGCTTTTTGTCGCACAGTAAACCGCAGACGTCGTTTTAGGCATTAAACCTAACCCGGAGTTAACATTGAGAACCACAGCTGAAGCGGATGACATCAGCGAAGGCAGTAGCAGCGACGTTAGGCAGCATATGGAAGTAAAGTTTGTGGTGATCTCTTTCTGGATATTTTCGTAACGAAAATCTGAGCTAATAAAGCTAGGGGTAAACTGAACGGCAGCATTGTTGATCAACACATCAATGGTCGGATGTTCATTTGATATTGCACTGGCAACCCATTCAACTGAAGCAATGTCAGACAACTCAGCCTGATAGGTTTTTACGTTAAGGCTTGATTCAATCTGGGACAGCTTTGCGGAATCTCGCCCAATAACGATCACCTCATTGCGGGTTGCAAGTGACTTAACAACGTCAAGCCCAATGCCAGAGGTTCCCCCTGTAATCACTATTTTTTTATTCGTTAGCTCCATGAACTTCTCCCTTTCAGGTTATTAAGTTAGTCTTTCTGAAAAGGACTTTAGAGCGTTTGGATAGGGTCAGCGTTAACCCGGGTTAAAAGCGATGAATTTTTTTGAGTTTGTAGAAAAGTACGGAACAGAAGTAATTAAAGAAGAAGGAGAGCACCTGTTCAGACAAGGTGACTCCGACGGCAGCATGTACATCATTCAGGAAGGCATGTTGAAAGCCTATTATGTTACTGCCGAGGGGAAGGAATCGGTGAAGTCGTTTTTAATCGAAGGAGATGTAATTGGTAGTATGTCTGCCACCTACGCCAGGCTGCAAAACACCTTTAGCCTGATTACGCTGACTCCATGC
>NZ_AFWJ01000194.1 GCF_000222685.1 Vibrio nigripulchritudo ATCC 27043
GACATCGTGTCTCAGCCTTAGAGAGAGCCGGATTTACCTAACTCTCAAGCCTACGCACTTGAACCTGGACAACCGTCGCCAGGCCCACCTAGCCTTCTCCGTCCCCCCATCGCAATTGTAAGAAGTACGGGAATATTAACCCGTTTCCCATCGACTACGCTTTTCAGCCTCGCCTTAGGGGTCGACTTACCCTGCCCCGATTAACGTTGGACAGGAACCCTTGGTCTTCCGGCGAGGGAGTTTTTCACTCCCTTTATCGTTACTCATGTCAGCATTCGCACTTCTGATACCTCCAGCAGCCCTTACGAACCACCTTCAACGGCTTACAGAACGCTCCCCTACCCCGCATACAAAGTATGCAGCCGCAGCTTCGGTGTATTGCTTAGCCCCGTTACATCTTCCGCGCAGGCCGACTCGACCAGTGAGCTATTACGCTTTCTTTAAATGATGGCTGCTTCTAAGCCAACATCCTGGCTGTCTGAGCCTTCCCACATCGTTTCCCACTTAGCAATACTTTGGGACCTTAGCTGGCGGTCTGGGTTGTTTCCCTCTCCACGACGGACGTTAGCACCCGCCGTGTGTCTCCCGGATAGTACTTACTGGTATTCGGAGTTTGCAAAGGGTTGGTAAGTCGGGATGACCCCCTAGCCTTAACAGTGCTCTACCCCCAGTAGTATTCGTCCGAGGCGCTACCTAAATAGCTTTCGGGGAGAACCAGCTATCTCCAGGTTTGATTGGCCTTTCACCCCTAGCCACAAGTCATCCGCTAATTTTTCAACATTAGTCGGTTCGGTCCTCCAGTTGATGTTACTCAACCTTCAACCTGCCCATGGCTAGATCACCTGGTTTCGGGTCTATATCCAGAGACTGAGCGCCCAGTTAAGACTCGGTTTCCCTACGGCTCCCCTAGATGGTTAACCTTGCCACTGAATATAAGTCGCTGACCCATTATACAAAAGGTACGCAGTCACCCCGAAGGGCTCCTACTGCTTGTACGTACACGGTTTCAGGTTCTATTTCACTCCCCTCACAGGGGTTCTTTTCGCCTTTCCCTCACGGTACTGGTTCACTATCGGTCAGTCAGTAGTATTTAGCCTTGGAGGATGGTCCCCCCATATTCAGACAGGATATCACGTGTCCCGCCTTACTCGATTTCACTGTAAATGCGCTGTCGGTTACGGGGCTATCACCCTGTATCGCGCTCCTTTCCAGAAGCTTCACCTGACGCATAAAAAGCTTAAGGGCTAATCCAATTTCGCTCGCCGCTACTTTCGGAATCTCGGTTGATTTCTCTTCCTTCGGGTACTTAGATGTTTCAGTTCCCCGAGTTCGCTTCACTGAGCTATGTATTCACTCAGCAATACTTACTTATGTAAGTGGGTTTCCCCATTCGGAAATCCCAGACTCAAATGACTCTTACTGTCTTATCTGGGCTTATCGCAAGTTAGTACGTCCTTCATCGCCTCTGACTGCCAAGGCATCCACCGTGTACGCTTAGTCACTTAACCATACAACCCCAAGAGGTCTTGTATGTTCAAACAACCAAGGTTTTGTCTCTCATTATTGAATGAGCGAGAGACATTCGATTTTGCCGGACTCAAATATAAACATCACAAGGATGTTTCCAAGAACACTTGAATGTGTGTTGGTACCTAAAACACAGTTTTAGGATTTGAGAACTTTTAATTGAATAACAACGCTTATCCGTAGATAAGGGGATTGTTGTTATTCGTCAGCTTTCCAAATTGTTAAAGAGC
>NZ_AFWJ01000193.1 GCF_000222685.1 Vibrio nigripulchritudo ATCC 27043
TTAGACGGGAACTTACTAGTAAAAATTGGCTTGTTGTCGGTATGACCGACAATCATAATTCGACCTTTCGTTCCTTCTAAAGAACGACCTACTTTGGACAGTACCGGACGGATATGCTGGGTGAGTTCAGCGCTGCCTGAATCAAATAGTTCGTTTGCTGCAAATGAGATTCTGACTCTATCTGGAAGCTGTTGGATCTCTACAACACCACGATCCATTTCGGTAGCGAGATAGTCCTGAATTCGTAGGGCAACAGGAGCAACATCTGCCAAAGGTGGCGATTCAGTTATTTCAACAGAAGGGACGAGGTTAAGTAAGTTGGTAAAGGTCCTGTTAGATTCTTCATTGATCTTGTAATTGAATCCCATATACGTAGCGGCAAGGATGGCTCCCGCAATGGAAAGCGTCACCCACACTGGTGTGCTTTCGGTGATTTCCTCACCCAGGCGTACCTTATCCTGCCAACCATCACTCAGAACTTTAGGTGGACGCTCGCTTACGGTGGTAATAACGTCGAAAACACGCTGTCGCAAGCTGCGATGAGATTCGACACCGTTCTTTTCTAATCGGTAGCGCCCGATGAAACCAAGAGACATACAAATATACTGAAGTTGCAGAATATCAAGGCTTTCGGTTGGCGCGGACATGGCTTTGTCCAGGTAATCATAAAACTGCTCACCGCCCTGAGTATTGGCGTAGAAAGTTGAAAGCAGAGAGTTGTCTACCCAAATTGACTGACCACCCCAGACTGTGTTCAGCACGGTTTCATCGATTAGACAGCATAGGCAGAAACGTGCGATATCAATATCCTGGTTTCTTGCATTTTGCAGTCTTAAGCGGGTTTCGTAATCTCGAATTTTCTGGACAAAAGCTTCTCGCAGCTGTTGAACATCACCGTACTGGCTAGTAGCTCTGATTTGACCAATCAATGAGAGAACGACGTTTGCTTCGGCCAGAAGCAGGTTTTTGCCAAACGCGATCACACTGGAGGATTTCTCCTCTTTGATTACTTTTGTAAGCAGTACAGTGCTGTCTCCCTCTTGGGGCGGTGGTGGAGAAGCGGGAGCTGCTGGTGCTGGCTTAGCACCACCTCTACGTCCGGGAGTAGGTTTCATTACAGTGTCTTCCATCAGTCTACTTCAACTTATTGATTAATCGTCCATAACTCGACATCGATCCCCGGGTAGTTACCTGAGATATGAATTGCCAAACCACCACTTTCAGTCAGTCTTTGCCAGTAAGGACCTTTCTTGGTCACTTCAAAGTATTGGTAACCTGCCTGATACGGAATTTGTCTTGGAACCACAGTCAGCGGCGAGATAGCGATACCGTGAAGCTGGTTGTTGATGAGATCGCGAATGTTTTCGACAGGTCCGATCTTGATTTGAGACGGTAAGCGTTTACGCAGCTCTTCACTTGCCACGTCAGCTTTGATGGCAAGAACAAACTGACACTTCGAAAGAATGTTTTTGTCGGGAATACTAGAAACACGGATACCGTATTGTCTGATCTCAAGTGGTAGCTTAGTCGCCGTTTGCTCAAGTACTACACTCAGATACTGGCTGAGCATCTGATGCACTACATGGAAAAGTTCTGCCATGTCACCATGTTTGTATTTCGGTAACACAGGCGGACGCTTAGACTTGGTCGAGAAAGTCGCTAGCTCTCCAATCAAACCGTACAGTGCCGTTGTCAACTGGAAGGGATGTAGGTCCGAACACTGGCTGAAATGCCTTAAGGTTGTCTCATGACGGTTGAGC
>NZ_AFWJ01000192.1 GCF_000222685.1 Vibrio nigripulchritudo ATCC 27043
GTTATTCTGAATGGTCGTGTCCATATTGATGAATCCATGCTGACAGGCGAGTCCATTCCTGTTGTGAAAAAGCAAGGCGATATGGTCTTTGCCGGGACGTTAAACGGTGAAGAATCTTTCGACTTGGAAGTGAACACCAGTAAAGCCAACTCGATGATTTCCAACATCGTGCGCCTTCAGGATGAAGCGCAGATGTCCAAGCCTAAAATTGCTGAGATTGCGGATGTAGTTGCTCGCTACTTTGTGGCAGCCATTTTGATCATTGCAGCAGGCACTTGGGCGTACTGGCATCAGACTAAACCCGATGATGCGTTCTGGATTATGCTTGCCGTGTTAGTTGCAACCTGCCCTTGTGCACTTTCACTTGCAACACCGACAGCGATAACCTGCGCAACTTCCCGGATGGGGAACCTTGGTATTCTTCTCCGCAAAGGTCACGTGTTTGAAACCTTGTGCAAAGTAAACCATTTGGTGGTGGACAAAACGGGAACGCTCACCGAAGGCAACATTCAGATAGATAGAACCGAAGTGGCGAGTGAGAAACTCACTGAACACGAGTGCCTTGCTATCGCTGCCTCACTGGAGCAGCACGCCAACCATCCGATTGCCAAAGCGTTCAAAACCTTTGCTGAAGAAGGCGTTGAAGTGACTAATGTTGAAAACCGAATCGGCTTCGGCATTGTCGGTG
Source organism: Vibrio nigripulchritudo ATCC 27043 (assembly GCF_000222685.1). Lineage (GTDB taxonomy): Bacteria > Pseudomonadota > Gammaproteobacteria > Enterobacterales > Vibrionaceae > Vibrio > Vibrio nigripulchritudo. Next base: position 689 of record NZ_AFWJ01000192.1, read on the forward strand.
AGTATCAAGGTGCATCCTGTAAAATAGGTAGTGCTGCGTTTGTACTCGGTGAAGAAGTGAATGCCTCACAACCTTGCGTCTATCTCTCTCTAGATAATCAGCACGTTGCCACTTTCTACTATCACGACCCTATTCGTAAGCAAAGCAAGAAGCTGGTTTCAAAACTCGCGGAAGCTGGTATTAAAACCACGCTGCTGACTGGCGACTCGATGGCAAATGCAAAACCTGTTGCTGAAGAAATTGGGATTGAATCTGTGGTTGCTGGTGCGACACCTGAAGATAAGCTTGCGTTCCTTTCAACACTTGATGATAACGAAGTTTCCCTAATGATTGGTGACGGGATTAACGATGCCCCTACACTTGCTGGTGCGCACCTTTCTGTAGCAATGGGTGGAGGTGCGGATGTGGCTAAGTCGTCCGCCGATATGGTGTTACTGGGTGACAAACTGGATAAATTGATTGAAGCACGTTCACTCGCCCTCAAAACACGCAAAATTATTAGAGAAAATCTTGCGTGGTCGCTAGGATACAACTTATTGATTTTGCCCTTGGCAGTCGCGGGCTTAGTTGCTCCTTATATTGCCGTCGTCGGCATGTCTGCCAGTTCCATCATTGTTGTTACTAACTCACTCAGGTTGCTCAAAGAAAATGGCTAGTCTTTATATTCTGATTCCGATTGCGATTGTTCTTGTCTGCCTGGCAGTTGCCGTTTTCTTGTGGGCGGTAAAAAGCGAGCAATTTGAAGATCTGGAACGTCAGGGACACAGCATTTTGTTTGATGAAGATGAAACGAATGACAAGCCGGAAGACAAAAATGCTCGAAGCCACATTGATCAAAATAGAAATGATCAAAATAGCAATGCTCAAAGTAGTAAAGAGTAACGGTATCTATGGCTGATTGGTTAGGGGCACTGATCATCGGTATTTTAGGGGCTGGTCACTGCATGGGAATGTGTGGTGGCATCGCTTCCGCAGTCGCAGTAGGTAACCCGAATTCAACTCGTACCCTGTTTATCACCTTGTTTTATAACCTTGGTCGTCTGTCATCCTACGCCGTAACTGGTGCGGTGATTGGTGGCGCGGTGTC
>NZ_AFWJ01000191.1 GCF_000222685.1 Vibrio nigripulchritudo ATCC 27043
CAAAGGATAAGAAAGTCCTACTAAAGACCCCTATCGCGTTTGGCAGCCATCTTCCTGCGCTTGGCAGCCCGATTCAATGGTATGCCGACCACATCACCAAAACATCGGGCGGCACCATCAAGATGAAAATCTATGAACCAGGTAAGCTGGTGAATCCTGCCGAAATTCTGGATGCCGTTTCTACTGGTAAGGTAAATTCAGGCTATTCCACGGCAGGCTACTGGCAAGGCAAACTGCCCGCATCCGCGCTGTTTTCTGCCGTGCCTTTTGGCCCAGAAGCGGGTGAATACATGGCGTGGCTGTTCTTTGGCAATGGCTTGAAGCTGTATCAGGAAATGTACGATCAGGGCGGATACAACGTGAAGGTGCTCCCTTGTGCCATTATTTCTCCAGAAACCTCTGGCTGGTTCCGCAAACCGATTGAAAAGCCAGAGGATCTGAAAGGGCTAAACATGCGCTTCTTTGGTCTGGGTGCATCGGTGATGGAAAAACTCGGTGTGGGCACAGTTCAGCTGCCGGGTGGAGAGATATTCGGTGCATTAGAAAAAGGAGCGATAGACGCATCCGAGTTCTCTCAGCCAGCCATCGACCAGCGACTGGGCTTTCATAAAGTCGCGAAATACAACTACTTCCCGGGCTGGCACCAGCAATCTACGGTTTTCGAACTGCTGATCAACAAAGATACATGGAACAAGATGAGTGACAGTCAGCAGGCATCGGTAGAGACCACCTGTATGGCAACCATGACCTATTCCATTGCAGAGGGCGAAGCACTTCAGTTCTCCGCCATGCAGAAAGCAAAAGAGCAAGGTGTGGAAATTCGATACTGGAACGATGAGATGCTGAACCTGTTCCGTACCACTTGGTTGGATGTGGTCGATGAAAAAGTCGCCGCAGACCCGTTTTTTGCCAAAGTGTGGAAAGACCTAAGCGAGTTCCGCGAAGGTTATGCGCTGTGGCAGGCGAACGGCTTCCTGCCTCGCGCGACACAGAACCAGCAATAACCCTGTGAATTGGACTGAATGGTCGGTGCTAGATGCCGACCATTTGCGCTAAGGAGTAACCAATGAACAAGGTGCTTGCTATGACCCCAACACCCCCGCTTTATCAACAAATAGAGACGTTTACTATCGCCGTCAGCCGATGGCTGGCATGGACCAACTTTGCCTTAGTTGCTGTAATCATCATTCAGGTGGTTCTCAGGAAAGTGTTTTCAAACGGACAAATTGCACTGGAAGAGTTGCAGTGGCACTTATACGCGACCGCCGTGATGTTTGGCACCGCTTACGCTCAGGTGACAAACCTTCATGTTCGTGTCGACCTGTTCTACCACAAATTGTCTGAGCGCAGAAAAGCCCTTGTCGACTTTTTTGGGCTGACGTTTCTCGCCATTCCTTTTGTCGTTATCGTGATTCTTCACTCGTACGATTTCGCGTATGAATCCTGGCGAGTGAACGAAAGCTCTGCTTCACCATCCGGTTTACCTTATCGCTGGCTAATTAAGAGCGTCATACCGCTGAGCTTTGGTCTTCTGCTTCTCTCCATGTTTGCAAGGCTTCTGCGCAACATTGAAACGTTATTTAAAGGAGGCACGGATGGAAGCAAATGAGTGGATCGTCATCGCCATGTTTGGCTCTTTTATCCTGCTGCTGTTCACAGGAATACCTGTTGCTTATGTTTTAGGGGGAATCGGCGTTGTATTCGCTGCTGTAGGTTATTTTGCAGATATCTATCTGGATACGTTTACCGGGCTCGATTACACCAGTCTGGGTCTGGTGGTCAACCGTATCTACAAGATTATG
>NZ_AFWJ01000190.1 GCF_000222685.1 Vibrio nigripulchritudo ATCC 27043
CAGCAAGTATTACGCCTGGAATCATCCGGAAAATGTTCGCTGGTACGAAGAGTCTGGTATGGACATCATTTCCATCGACAACCCGATGCCGGGTCCATGGCAGGCGGTGGGTAAAGTGCATCCGCAGAACAACATCAAAATTCTTTCTAATCTTCAGTTAAGTGTGGATCGTTTTCCTCAGCGTCTTTACCTTGGCGAAAGTCTTAAGTTTACCGCCCGATTGCAACATGATGAGAAACCTTTGGTTCTCAGAGATTTTTTGGATCGGGTGAATCTAAAAGTTACTTTCACTAAATATGTCGAAAACGAAGAAACGCTCAGTGCCGATGCCAAACCCAAGCCTCAGGTAATGGGAGATTTTGAAGACAACGGGCAGGGGCTGGATGAATACCCTGCAGACGGTGTTTTCACAGTCGAACTTCCCATCCAGATTGAACCCGGAAAATATCGAGCACGAATTACATCTGGAAATGGGGTTTTCCTAAGAACCATTGAACAGACGATATTGGTCTATCCGACACCGATTTCGACTCAGTTTATTCAGGCGCGAAGTGAAAAACTGGAGCACTCCATCAATGTGACGGGTGAAGAAGGGGCAATTGAGCCTGGATCGGTTGCTGTTACGATTCATCAGACATCTCCTGAAGGGAAGGAGATGGTCACTCAGGGTCAGTCTGAACAAGATGGCGTTAAGGCAAACTTCGGACTGCCAAATAATGCCATGCCCGGAAAACATACTTGGGCAGGCATTGCTTACGCAACGGAAACTGCCACTGGGCGAGAGTTAATTTTCCCGCTGGCAGAACAGTCTTTCAGTGTCGTGGAAAAAGTTGATGTTGAGGCTTCTATGGAAGCTTACAAGAAAGAGCAAGAAGAAAAGCGGATGCTTGAAGAACAGGCGATGCGTGAAAAAGAGCGTGAAGACGAGCGTTTTAAAGGGATGATGATCATTCTGATTGGTAACCTGATCGCCATTATTCTGGGTATTGTTATCTGGTTTGTGCTTCGCAAGGTTCGAATGCAAAGAGCTCAAATTCCTGAGATGCAGCTCTCCATGCCGCCGAAGAGTTAATCTAAACAACTTGTTCCCGGGATAAATAAAAAGTTAACCAACAAATTAAAAAAGGGTCTGACCGTATGGTCAGACCCTTTTAACTTTCAATGTTTCCGAAAATCCAATGTTACCGATAAAGCCGGGTCGGCTTAGTCGGTCAGTTTCAGGTTGCGAATTTCGAAACCGTCACTGTTTTGATCGTACCCAGACTGATAAGACGGGATCTTGTGAGTGCGATCGACGAAGCGGATAGCGCGTAGCTTACAGCTGGCGTACTTGTCATCATTAAACGTCTTGTTGATCTTATGTGCAGTGATCAACAGGTTGTCTGGGAATGTGGTTTCCAGAGTTTCCCAGTTCAGCACAGTTTCATCATCTTGTTCACAAGCCAGTAGTACCTTGATCAACCCTTGCTCTGCATAGCGCTGGTAATCCCAGTTATTTCCTGTGAATTCTTCAAGAGACAACGTCTTATCCTGAATGTCACAACCAGCATAGACACCGTTGTAAGCCAGATTCAGAGTTGAGTAACCACTTTTACCTACAGAGTAGTAGTTTTTGTGGTGGAAGATGTTTTGTGGGTCGTAACGGAAAGGTTCGTTTTCTAAACGGAAACCTGCTTTGTTTACCACAAAGTTACCCAGAGCAGAATCAATGCTCAGGTCACAAGACTCAGGTACTGGGGTAGGTGCGCCTGTGGATGTTAAACACTCTTTCTGAAGATCCAGATCATCCGGGTGGAACATCTGACACGCCACTTCAAACGGGTTCGCTTTGGTTTCGTCTGACACAACTTTAGTGACCAAAATACCGTAAGAGTCTGGGTGACCAGTATCTTTTAGCGAAATAGGGGTAAAGAAACGATCCGCCGTGAAGGTGATCTTAGCCGCTTTAAACCCTTCATTCTGAGCTTCACTTGAGGCATAAAGCTTATCAAAGCTTACGTTACCGCCAGCACTAAAGTTACTGGTCAGTTTGATTCTGTCACCTTTACGAGCGATAAAATCGTTGGTGAATGCCCAGTGAGTTATGCCGTTGGCGATTGCACCAGTGGCTGGGTCGTAAGTGTTAGAAACACGGATTTGATAAACGCGACCCGCCTGACCTGTTGTCAGGTTGTACACGTTTTGGAAAGCGCGGGAGTGAATGTAAGCGCCTTTGTTGAAAGCACCAAATGCCACAGCCAAACGCTGTTTAGTTGGGTCAAGAGACTGTGAACCTACAACGTTGTTCGAACCATTGTTGTCTTCAAGCAGATTGTCATCGTCTTCTACTGAAACCGAGAATGAATCCGAAGGCAGTGTGAAGGTGTAACCCACTGGGCTACCGTTCTGACCAATACCCGTATCAGACATGTTGAACACCTGAGTCAGAGTGTAAACATCGTCTAGTCCGTTAACAGTCGGAAGAATTGGCAGATATGAAGTGTGGCTATCGTGCTCGATTTCAGGAATACCAGAAACAGTCACGCTCTCAATATCACCCGCCGTTGTGGCAACCAGCTCACGATAAGCCTGATCTGGGTTGATGTTGGTGCTGTAGTTACGTTTTTGGTAATCCACGTCCAGTTCGTAGGTCGCACCAGGAACGGTTGGCAAGAAGCTTTCGATGATCACAGTTGAAGCCTGGCGACCAGAGAAGTTCAGTGGGTAGCTGGTTCCATCAACGTAAATCGATGTGCCACGCTGACAGTGGTAGTTACCTGAATCCAGCTCAGACGTATGTCCAGCAGCAAAGTGTCTGCCATAGGTACGGTGTGTACCTACTTCGAGTCTTGCCGGGCAGTAGTCTTCAACGAGCTCACGAATTTTGTCGACGCCGATGCTGGTTTTCAACGTTTCAAAACTTTCATCACTCAACAGTTTGCGCAGAGTACGCTCTGTCCATTTCACCTGGAACAGGATCTCACGACCTTCTACAAACGTGTTCTTGTCGTCTTCAGTAACAGGCTGACCATTGTTATCGAATTCGACAAGACCCCATGAACCGCGGTCATACTGATCAGTAAAGTCGTTGAAGTCTTGAATCAGCTGTTTATTAGTAGGAATGGTCGCGCGAGACAAAACGCGCATAGAGCGTGGGTGTGAGAAATCAAGATAACGTCCGTTGTAAGCTCGAACGTTCTTCATATCTTCATTATTGGTGTCTTTTGTAAACACGGCCAGACGGTTGTAAGACAGGTTGTCCCAGTCGCTCAGCATAACGGCTAAGCCTTCAGGGGCAATCACATCAACCTGATGACCACGAATGTAGTAAGGCAGCGAGTATCCAGAGCGTTGACCGGCTTTAAGGCAGTACTCTGCACCAGTCTGACGGCTAACGATACATGCTTCGTCTGGTTTAGCTGTGCTCACTACTCGCATAGAACGTGGGTTTGAGAAGTCGAGGTACTGCCCGTTACGGGCTAAAACGTGTTCCATCGCTTCATTGTGAGTATGGCGTTCAAAAACGGCTAAACGGTTGTATGAAAGGTTATCCCAGTCACTCAGCATTACACCCAGTCCTTCTGGTGCAATAACGTCAACGTCGTGACCACGAATATAAGATGGCAATGAATAACCAGAGCGTTGCCCGGCTTGCAGGCAGTATTTAGCACCCGTATCGCGGCTTACGATACATGCTTTTGCAGGCTCTTGTGCCGATGATGTTGTTGCTTGGACTGGCGCTTGAACGCCCAAACCAAGTACAACGGCAGATAGCACTAATGGAGTTCTTAGCATTATTCTCTTCCCTCTGAGAGCTAATGAATTAAATAAACAACTTTCGCTTTAACTACTGATTTAAAATAAGTCTTCGCTTATTTAGAATTCACTTTTTTATTTGTTTGAGAGTAAGAACGTCCCGCATCCTAAATATTAAAAGGAAGTGAATATAAGCTCAGAATAATTAAATTGTTATTCATCACCATTATTTTGAGGCTGACTTTAAACTCAAATACGCCGTAGGTGATGTAAATTTTTGTCGAGGGGATTGTGGATTGTTTGGAGGAAGATCTCTATTGCTCTTTTGTATTAATTTTGAGACTGATAGTTTATGTCTCAAGTTTGAGAAAATTTTTGGAGTCACCTAAGTGCATGTTTAAATAAGTATTAGGAACACAGGTAGTGCTCCTAATACTTAGCTTGCCTGTTTAAGGCTACGCAACTTCATCCATTTTTGAGTGAATTTCGTATTGAGCTGCTAAAGCGTTAAAGTCGAAATCGTCCACATTGATAGTTTCTAATCTAAGTTTTTCAGCAAGTACTAATAAATCGGCTTCTTCGCGAGAAATAATATTATTCTCAATGCCAATTTCAGCCACTTTATTTAATTGCATGAACGGCTTTTTCTGGCCGATGGATTTTACAGATTTTATTAAAAACAGGCTCAGCTTGAAGAATGGTTTCTAATGCGAGTTCCAATTTTCCAGCTGGATTGTTTTCTGTGGGCAACAGGTATTGATTGCGTCCGATGCGTGAGCGAGTTTCACTTGGCTCCTGTAATAATGCAGCAACCTTGTGGTCCAGATTGTCCGAAGGTGATTTTCGTACACGTCCAAATGGCAAAATTACCAGGCGCAACACTCGTCCAACCCAAGGGCTAGGGAAGTTCGCCAAGAACTCGTCAATAGCGGTTTCCGTCTGAATCAAGGCATCTTGCATACCCCAGTCGAGTAGCGGAAGATCTTCCGCCTTTCTTCCTTCTGTTTCAAAACGCTTTAGTGTTGCACTGGCAAGATAAAGCTGGCTCAGAATGTCTCCAAGCCTCGCACTCAAACGCTCTTTACGCTTGAGCGATCCGCCTAAAATTGCCATGGAAACATCAGATAGAAGTGCCATGTTGGCACTGTAGCGATTGAGCTGCTGGTAGTAGCGACGTGTCTTGTCGCTCGTTGGGCTTTCAGATCCCCAACCATCCGTTAAGCCAAGCCATAAGCTGCGGGCAAAGTTGCTCATCGTAAAGCCGATATGCCCCATCAGCGCTTTATCAAACTGGTCCAGAGCATCTGATTTGTCAGAGTGCGCCGCGTTCATTTCCTGAAGCACAAATGGATGACAACGGATCGCGCCCTGACCGTAAATGATCATTGAACGTGTCAGTATGTTCGCCCCTTCTACGGTTACCGCAATAGGTGCTCCCTGATAGCCACGGGCAAGGAAGTTGGAAGGGCCCATGCAAATGCCTTTACCGCCTACGATGTCCATAGCGTCAATGATGCTTTTCTGCCCACGATGAGTACAGTGGTATTTCACGATGGCAGAAATCACTGAGGGTTTTTCACCCATATCGATACCTGCTACGGTCAGGGCACTTGCAGCATCCATCACGTACGCATTTCCGCCTAGACGTGCCAATGGCTCTTCGATGCCTTCCATGTGACCAATAGGCTGTTTAAACTGACGACGAATACGAGCGTATGCGCCAGTCGCCAAGGCAGCCGTTTTAATACCGCCCGTTGAGTTAGAAGGAAGAGTAATTCCGCGACCAACGCTCAGACATTCAACCAGCATACGCCAGCCTTGTCCTGCCATTTTGGGGCCGCCAATGATGAAGTCCATTGGAACAAACACATCTTGTCCTTTGGTAGGACCATTCTGGAACGGCACATTAAGAGGGAAATGGCGACGACCAATTTCCACTCCGTCGATATCGGTTGGAATCAGGGCACAGGTAATACCCAGTTCTTCGGTATCACCCAGCAGACCTTCTGGGTCACGCAGTTTAAATGCCAGCCCCAGCACGGTCGCTACAGGAGCTAGGGTAATGTAGCGCTTGTTCCAGGTCAGGCGCATACCTAATACTTCTTTGCCTTCCCATTCCCCTTTACAAACAATGCCGTAATCAGGAATCGACCCCGCATCTGAACCCGCTTCTGGGCTCGTCAGGGCAAAACATGGGATCTCCTTACCTACAGCAAGACGAGGCAGATAATGGTTCTTTTGTTCTTCAGTCCCATAGTGTTGTAACAGTTCACCCGGACCCAATGAGTTTGGAACGCCTACTGTAGAGGAAAGTACACCGGATACGCCGGTCAGTTTTTGAAGTACTAAGGATTGAGCGTAGGCAGAAAATTCCAGACCGCCGTATTTTTTCTTGATGATCATGGCGAAGAATTTGTTGTCTTTCAGGTACTGCCAGACTTCAGGAGGGAGGTCCGCTAGTTCGTGTGTAACCTGAAAGTCACTGGTCATCTTACAGACTTCGTTAACTGGACCATCAAGAAATGCCTGTTCTTCGGCAGTTAATTTCGGAGTTGGGATGGATTGCAATTTTCGCCAGTCTGGTTTGCCTTTGAATAGTTCTGCTTCCCACCATACTGTACCTGCATCTAAAGCTTCCTTTTCCGTTTGAGACATAGCAGGAAGCACTTTCCTGAAAAACGTTAAGGCTTTAGCACTGAACAGTGACTGTCGGATGGCAGGAACGCCAATGACTGCACAAATCACGATGTAGATCAGCCAGGCTGTTCCTCCGGTAGCACCAAGCAATGTGGTTGCCAAGAGAGTGGCACCAACGAGTAAGAGAGATTGTATCAACGATGCCCGGTGATAGAGCACTAGCCCGACGGCCAGTGCCAGAGCGATAGTAGAGAGCAAGATATCCATAATTATTATCCTTTTTAATGACAGTTTTCTGCCTTATTCAGGTAAGAGGTCATACCAGTTAATTTTGATTGTAACTCACTTGTTACCAGTATGTAAATTGGATTCTTGCTCAAGATTTGATCGCGATTTGGTGAGGGATTGCCCAATCCGTTTTTGAGCTAAAATTTCTGCCATCAATTGAAGGGATTCTGCGCTCGGCTATCGACAGGAATTCAATAATAAGTAAACTCATAGATACTCATACGAACGTTGATTGCGACGCGGTATGAAAACAGATTCCTCAGGTATAAGAAAAAGGTTGGCTCTCCACAATGGAAGGCTGAAAGCAAAACAACTATTCAGAGATAACCATGTACCAAGACCTTATAAAAAATGAACTGCAAGAAGCTGCCGAAGTCCTGAACGCATTTTTAAGTGACCAGGAAAATATTGAGCAGATAGAAAAAGCGGCAAAGATGATTGCCGATTCTTTTAAGCAAGGCGGTAAAGTTTTGTCATGCGGTAATGGCGGCTCCCATTGTGATGCGATGCATTTTGCAGAAGAGCTAACGGGTCGCTACCGCGAAAACCGTCCGGGTTACCCAGGTATTGCGATTTCAGATCCAAGCCACCTTTCTTGTGTTAGTAATGATTTTGGCTACGAGTCTGTGTTTTCTCGTTATGTCGAAGCGGTAGGTTCGAAGGGCGATGTTCTGTTTGGTCTTTCCACTTCTGGAAATTCAGGCAATATTCTTAAAGCGATTGACGCGGCAAAAGCCAAAGGCATGAAAACCATTGGTCTGACGGGTAAAGATGGTGGAAAAATGGCTGGTCTTGCGGATATTGAAATTCGCGTTCCGCATTTTGGTTACGCTGACCGTATTCAAGAAATACACATCAAAATTATTCATATTGTTATCCAGCTCATCGAAAAAGAGATGGAATAGGAGTACCACGACTTATGTGCGAATTGCTCGGAATGAGCGCCAATGTGCCAACGGATATTTGTTTCAGCTTCACGGGGCTGATGCAAAGAGGCGGGAATACAGGTCCTCACCGCGATGGTTGGGGGATCACCTTTTACGAAGGAAAAGGGTTTCGGACGTTTAAAGATCCGAAACCCAGCTGCAGATCGAAAATTGCAGAACTGGTGCAGAATTATCCGATCAAAAGTAAGGCCGTAATCAGCCACATTCGACAAGCGAATCGGGGAGGGGTGAATCTAGAAAATACGCATCCTTTTACCAGAGAGCTTTGGGGGCGTTACTGGACTTTTGCGCACAACGGTCAGCTGACTGGTTATGATGGTTTACATTCGGGGTCAACTCGTCCAGTGGGCGAAACAGACAGTGAACTGTCTTTTTGCTGGTTACTTAACCGATTACAGGAACGATACCCAGAACCGCCGCAGGACATGGTCGGCGTTTTCCGATACATAGCGGAATGTTGTGACGAACTGAGAGAACTCGGGGTATTCAACATGCTATTGAGTGATGGTGAATATGTGATGACGTACTGCACCAATCATCTGTATTGGATAACCAGACGTGCACCATTTGGAGAAGCCAGTCTGATTGACGAAGACGTCACCATCGATTTCCAGCAAGAAACCACACCGAATGACATTGTGACTGTGATTGCGACACAGCCTTTAACAGACAACGAAGAATGGTTTCGAATGAAACCGGGAGAGTACAACATCTTCCACTTTGGTGAGCTGATAGATGGCAATCACGATGCGTTAGAGCATGTTCCGTATGCGGAAGCAAAACCAAGATGTCAGGCACCAACTGAGCCACTGGAATAGTGCCTCAACGCCATTAAAGCTGAGATTAAGATACAAAAAAGGTGACCAGATGGCCACCTTTTTTCATTCGTCTGAAACTATTCTTCAGCGTATCCGAATTCACCTAGGACGTTTCCATCCAGCACGGCTTTTCCAGATTCCATTTTCAGTCGACCGGAAACAAACCATTGCGCTACCAGAGGGTAGATTCGATGTTCCTGAGTTTGCACTCGAGACGCCAGTTCTGATGCGTCATCTTGCTCAAACACCGGTACTTTTGCCTGAAGAATAACAGGACCGCCGTCGAGTTCTTCTGTCACAAAGTGCACGCTGGTGCCGTGTTCAGAATCCCCCGCATCTATAGCGCGCTGGTGGGTATGCAACCCAGGGTACTTCGGCAACAGAGATGGGTGGATGTTAATCATCTTGCCCATGTAGTGGCGAACAAACTCTTCGCTCAAAATACGCATGTAGCCAGCGAGAATGATCAAATCCGGCTGATACTTATCGATTTCAGCCATTAAAGCCAAATCAAACAGCTCGCGAGATTCAAATTCCTTGGGGTTCACAGAGTGAGCATCAATCCCACTCTGTGTCGCTCTTTCCAGCCCGTAAGCGTCAGCCTTGTTGGAAAAAACCGCGCTAATTTTTCCGTCAATGCTCTGATTTTCACAGGCATCAATCACTGCCTGAAGATTACTGCCATTACCGGAAATTAAGACAACGATGTTTTTCATTGCTTAGCGAATCTCTACTTGCTCTTCACCAGCTTCAGCCGATGCGATTTCACCGATAACCCAAGCGTTTTCGCCTTCGGCTTTCAACAGCTCAACCGCTGCATCAGCCTGGTCTTTTGGTAGCGCAACAATCAGACCAACACCACAGTTGAATGTGCGGTACATTTCGTGTGTTTCAACGTTACCTTTTTCTTGTAGCCAAGAGAAAATTGCCGGCCATTCCCAGCTGTTGCCATCGACAACGGCTTTAGTGCCTTCAGGTAGAACGCGTGGGATGTTTTCCCAGAAACCACCACCTGTGATGTGAGAGATAGCATGGATGTCATGCTCTGCAATCATCTTAAGTGCTGATTTGATGTAAATTTTGGTTGGCTCAAGCAATTGCTCGCCAATCGTGCGACCGTTCAGCTCTTCGTTCAAATCGGCATTTGAAACTTCAAGAATCTTACGGATCAGAGAGTAACCGTTTGAGTGAGGACCGCTAGAACCGACAGCAATCAGTGCATCGCCAGCCGCAACTTTCGTACCGTCGATTACTTCAGATTTTTCTACGACACCAACACAGAAGCCAGCAACATCGTAATCTTCGCCTTCGTACATGCCCGGCATTTCAGCAGTTTCACCGCCAATCAGCGCACAGCCTGCTTGTACACAGCCTTCACCGATACCAGCAACAACGTCTGCTGCTGTGTCTACGTCCAGCTTACCTGTTGCGTAGTAGTCCAGGAAGAACAGAGGCTCAGCGCCTTGAACGATAAGGTCGTTCACACACATAGCAACCAAGTCGATACCAATGGTGTCGTGTTTTTTCATATCCAATGCAAGGCGAAGCTTTGTGCCCACGCCATCTGTGCCAGATACAAGCACTGGTTCGTTGTATTTTGTTGGCAATTCGCAAAGTGCGCCAAAGCCACCGATTCCGCCCATTACTTCAGGGCGACGAGTGCGCTTAACCACACCTTTAATTCGGTCTACCAGAGCATTACCAGCATCAATATCTACACCAGCGTCTTTATAACTAAGAGAAGAGTTGTTACCACTCACGGGGATGTCCTCGTCATAGGTTGGATGTGAAAAACGGCGCTATTCTAACAGGGGTTGAAAGGAAAAGGAAAACGTTTGCGCAGTTTTTTTTCTTCACGTTTTTGTCGCTTAAATCAAGCCCAGTAAAGGCTGGATAGTGATTGATTTTTCGGTCAATTAGGGTTGGAGGGAAAAGAGATGCAGCTCTGTAACTATTCCGACCAGTTCGGTATAATCCCAAGGTTTATTTAAAAATTGTCGGAGTTGGAAATGAAAGTTGTTGAAGTAAAACACCCGTTAGTTAAACACAAACTGGGTTTAATGCGAGAAGGTGACATCAGCACTAAACGTTTTCGTGAGCTCGCTACTGAGGTAGGCAGCCTGCTTACTTACGAAGCAACCGCGGATTTCGAAATGGAGCGCGTCACCATTGAAGGTTGGAATGGTCCGGTAGAAGTTGATCAAATTAAAGGTAAGAAGGTCACCGTGGTACCAATCCTTCGTGCAGGTCTGGGTATGATGGACGGTGTACTAGAGCACATGCCTAGTGCGCGTATCAGTGTCGTCGGTATTTACCGAGATGAGGAAACACTGGAGCCTGTACCATACTTCAACAAGCTTGCATCCAACATCGATGAGCGTATTGCCCTGGTTGTTGACCCAATGCTGGCAACCGGTGGTTCGATGATCGCCACTATCGACCTTCTGAAAGAAAAAGGCTGTAAGGCAATTAAAGTTCTGGTTCTGGTTGCAGCGCCAGAAGGCATCGAAGCACTGAAAAAAGCACACCCAGACGTTGAGCTTTACACGGCTGCCATCGACGAGAAGCTGAACGACAAAGGTTACATTGTCCCAGGCTTGGGTGATGCGGGTGACAAGATTTTTGGTACTAAATAACCTCGTCTCCTTTTCCAATTTAGAGCCACTAGGCTCTACCAAAACCGCATAAAAATACCCCCAATTGAATTGTTCAGTTGGGGGCCTACAAAGAGCACCAACTCGGGTGCAAGCGGAGTTAAAAGCTCTGGAAGCTGTTCTCTTCCTAGTTGTATGCGACCGAAGGCAGCCAAAGAGCCACACTCGGCCAGAACAGAATCAGTAGAAGCGCAATCAGCTGAAGAATGATAAATGGCACCACGCCTTTGTATATTTCAGATAGCTTGATTTCAGGTGGGCACACTCCTTTTAAGTAAAACAGAGCAAATCCGACTGGCGGCGTTAAGAAGCTGGTCTGGAGAGTCATTGCCACCAGCATCACGAACCAGACCGTCGTGGAGTCATCAATGCCAGCGAACTCACCAATATTGAGATCCAAGCCCGCCACTACCGGGGCAAGAAGGGGCAGAATGATTAACGTAATTTCGATCCAATCAAGAAAGAAGCCCAACAGAAACACCATCAAGAGTATGAATGCCACTATGCCGTAGGGACCAAATGGCAGTTGCTGAAAAAGACTCTCTATGAATTCATCCCCTTCTAATTCCCTTAACACCAAAGAAAAACACGTCGCACCAATGAAAATGGCGAAGATGTAAGCCGTTGTCTTGTAGCTCTCTAGTGTGACTTCCTTAAGAATGGCAAAAGAGAACTTGCGATAATAAATCGCCAGCAGGGTTGCACCCGCTGCTCCAACCCCGGAGGCTTCAGTAGGGGTTGCAATACCCGCGAAAATAGAGCCCAGTACTGCAACAATCAGAAGCAGGGTAGGGATCACCGCTTTGATGACCTGCCAAACAATCGCAAAGGAGACTCTTTCTGCGGTATCAGGCAGTGGCAATGACTTGGGTCTGAACATGCCATAAGCCAGAAGGTATAGGATGTACATGGAACCAAGTGCCAGACCCGGAAAGACTGCTGCCATAAACAAGTCACCCACTGACAACCCCAGCTGATCTGCCATGATCACCAACATGATCGAGGGTGGAATCAGAATACCTAAACACCCAGCAGAGGCAATGGTTCCGAGCGCCAGTGGTTTGTTGTAGCCTTGCTTCAACATAGACGGCAGCGCCATCATGGCAAGTAGAACAACCGAAGCGCCAATAATGCCTGTAGAAGCAGCCAAGATGATGCCGATGGACACAACGGTAATCGCAAGACCTCCGTGAACCTTGCCAAACATCGCCTGCATGGAAAGCATTAAACGGTCCGCAACCCCAGACTTGTCGAGCATGTTACCCATGAATATGAACATCGGAAGCGCGACCAGAATCCAGTTATCCATGATCTTATAGAGGCGATTGACCAGTAGTCCCAGAGTTTGAAAATCGAGCCCGGTGACTGTGTCCAGATAGATGTCAGAATAGTAAGCAATCCCAGCAAAGATGATCCCAATCCCGCCCAGTACCCATGCGACGGGAATCCCCAAAAAGAGCAGTAAAATAAAACTCCCGAACATCGCTAGGATAAGTATTTCATTAATTTCCATGAGCCCCTCCAGATTGAAGCTGTGCAAAGGAGCGCAGAATTTTAGAGAGACCAGCTAATGCCAGAAGAGTAACAGCAAGCGGGATAGCTGATTTAATCAGCCAGCGGAAGGGCAGACCAGATGGCGCGTTAGAGCGCTCGCTTACTCGCCACGATTCGTATACAAAATCCAGAGAATGAATAAACACCACGAATACAAAAGGGAAAAGAAACAACGAAATGCCAATGATCTCAATCCAGGCTTTCGCTCTTGGGCTAAAGTGCTGATATAAGATGTCTACGCGAACGTGTGAATTGGTGGTTTCAGCGTAAGCCAGACCAAATAGGACGCCCAGAGCATATAGATGCCACTGTAGCTCTTCCAATGCAATCAGACCATGTGAGAACCCTTTTCTCATCACGACCTGAACCAGAATGACGACGACCAGAAGGACGTATACCCAGGCGATGCCATAACTTAAATGTTTTACAAACTTGTCTATCCTGTTCGAAGTACGAGCAGGCAGAGACGTTCTAGTGTGGTTCACTGCAATTGCCTTTTTATCAAAAACCAATACAACTCACCCAAATCGCTCTTCATGCGATTTGGGTGTACTTCAAAAAGGGGATTACTCACCAGTTCTTGGTAAAAATGCTTTGTCAGACCACACTTTGTAGTTGGCGCGGAATTGCGTTAGATCTGCCCAGACCTTGTTGAAGAATGGGTCTTTCTTCTGCTCTTCAACTACGTCTAGCCAGGTATTTTCAAACAGATCCAACATGTCCTGACTCCAGTAGAGCTGCTTAACGCCACTTTCCTTCGCCTTAAGCATTGCGTCGTATTGAAGGGATTCACCTTCTGCCATCGAATAAGTCATGGAAGCCATACAAACTGTTTCAACCGCGCCTTGTTGATTGGCGTCCATTTTGTTCCAGGTATCTTTGTTGATAAGCAGTTCCCAAACGGTCGACTGCTGGTGCCAGCCAGGGAAGTAGTTGTATTTCACAATCTTGTGGAAGCCTAAACGCTGGTCTACAGCTGGCTGAGAGAACTCTGTGGCATCAATAGCCCCTTTTTCGAGCGCACCAAATATCTCTCCACCCGGAAGCTGAACCGTACTTACCCCAAGTTTTTCCATGATTTGAGCACCGAAACCAAAGAAACGCATGTTGAGACCTTTTAGATCTTCCGGTTTATTGATTGGCTTGGCGAACCAGCCGGAAGTTTCAGGAGAGTTAATCGCACATGGCAGGACTTTTACGTTGTAACCTGCCTGATCATACATTTCCTGATACAGCTTGTTTCCGTTACCAAAGTAAAGCCAGGCCATGTATTCAGGGGCTTCTGGTCCGAAAGGTACTGCAGAAAATAACGGAGCCGCCGGGATCTTCCCTTTCCAGTAGCCCGCTGTGGTGTATCCGGCATTCACTTTTCCTGTCGATACAGCATCGAGAATCTCATTTGCTGCCACCAGCTTTCCGGGCTCATATACCTTCATTTTTACTGAACCACCAGAAGCGATAGGCAACTGTTTTGAAACCCATTTCATCGGTGTACCCAAAGCAGGAAGGTGGGTACCAATAGCCACTGGTGTTTTAAGTAATACCTTATCTGCATGGGCAGGAAGCGCCAAAAGTGCTGTAGTCACTGCGATCGCTACCGTTGATTTTCCGATGTACTTTTTCATTATTCACTCCTTGAATATAACAATGTGCCATGTTGTAAGCTCTGTCTGAGTTTTCATGTTACAAATATGTAAATATTTTAAAATTCGTAAGACAGCGTACTTAGATGGCGTACTTTCATGGATGGAAAGTAAGCAGTACTACGTAGGGAGGCGGCGTATGACGAGTGATGAAGTTCGATTTAAGAGAAGGACGATTGTACTTTCTCAGATTCCAGTTCTCCTGATCATCCTTTATATATTGATTCACGTATATGCGGAGAAAGACCCGTTGTTTACTCAGGAGTATTCTCAGCGGGTATCTGAACTGACAAGAGCGGAACTGGACTACCACGGTGTGGTATTTGAGAGTCCGACTAGTGAGCCTCAGATTATTGTAAAACCAGACGGTATCAGTTCATTTCTGGTGGAATTGTCCATTTTTATTTTCATCATCTGTGTACTGGTTGCAGGGTGGATTAGCGCCATACACATCAATCGCAGTGAACGGGCAAACAGGCAGCTTCAGGAGTTAAATAAACGGCTGATCAATATGCAGGAGGAAGAGCGCGCCCGAGTGTCCAGAGAGCTGCACGATGGCATCAATCAGATTCTGGTGTCGACAAAACTTCGCTTCGACAATATTGAAAATGCCAGCGAAAAAGCCTCGATTGCTGAACAGGTGAAATTGGGTCGGGAAAATCTAGAGCTTGCAATGGATGAGGTCAGAAGAATATCGAAAGCACTTCGCCCTTCGTTACTCGACGACTTCGGTTTACTCGTGGCGATCAATAACCTGTGCAAGGAGTTCCAGAGCCGCACTGGCATCAAGGTGGTATTTGAATATCAAGTCGATGAATCCCTGTTTACTCGCGACATGGAACATTCGCTTTATCGGGTCACTCAAGAAGCGCTGTGCAATGCAGAAAAGTATTCACAGGCTCAGGCAATAGACATTGTTCTTCAGGAAGAAAAATCGCACCTACTCTATACGATTGCCGATGATGGCGCAGGGTTTGAACCCTCCCATACCCAAGGTTCAGCGTCGGAATATGGAATTGGCCTCAAGAATATCCGCGAGAGAATCGCGTTGTTAGATGGGCATTTTGAATTGAACAGCGATTCAGAAGAAGGCACCGAAATCAGAATTATGCTCCCACTGAGCAACAGCGATTTAAGGGAAGAGCATGACCTCGATTTTACTGGCAGATGATCATACGTTATTTCAGGACACACTTGCCGAGTGCCTTGGTAAAGAAAGCCAGTTTTCAATTATTGGACAGGCAGAAAACGGGTTGGAAGCGGTTCACCTTACACAAAAGATGAGACCCGATATTCTTCTGACAGACATATCAATGGAAAAGATGTCTGGGATTGAGGTGCTAGAGGCTTTAAAAGAACAAAACTCGCGCTCAAAAGTGGTGATCCTCAGCATGCACAAAGATGAGGAATACGTCACGTCAGCAATTCGCTCTGGCGCTTGTGGCTACATTTCAAAGGACATTTCATCGAGCGAACTGGTTAAGGCGCTTGAGGTGATTGCCAGCGGCGGTACTTTCTTTAGCCAAAGTATTTCCGGTCATATTTTTCAGGCATTCAGTCAGAAACAAACAGGCAGAGTCAGCCTTACGCCAAGAGAAAAGGACGTGTTAATTAAGATCGGGGAGGGGCGGTGTAACAAATCCATCGCGAATCAGCTCGATATTAGTGTTCGCACCGTAGAAACTCACCGTTTACGGATTAAGAAGAAATTAGAAATTAAAACGACGGCTGGGTTAGTCAAATACTGTATGGACAAGGGGTGGTTAACCTGAAGAAGCAGCGTTTGCTGCTTCTTCAATTACATCTTTTCTTTAGCTTTGACTGGTCTGTTCGCTATCAATCGCCGGAGTCTGCCCCATGTCTTTTGGCAGAATCAGATTCAGCAAAATAGCGACAATACCGCACAGGCTAACGCCTTGAAGACTGAATTCGCCCACGCCAAACGCCATACCTCCAATACCAAACACCAGAGTCACCGCCACAATCACCAAGTTGCGAGACTTGTGCAGGTCTACGTGATTTTTAATTAGAGTGTTCAGACCCACTGTCGCAATAGAGCCAAACAGCAAGATCATAATGCCGCCCATAACCGGTACAGGAATGGTTTGAAGCAATGCGCCCAATTTCCCCACCAGTGCCAATACGATAGCCGTGATCGCCGCCCAGGTCATGATGACAGGGTTGTATGCTTTGGTCAGCATAACTGCACCTGTGACTTCACTGTAGGTGGTATTTGGTGGCGCACCAACCATAGAAGCTGCCATTGTGGCTACACCGTCACCAGCAATGGTGCGATGTAATCCGGGCTTTTTCAGATAATCTTTACCAGTAACGTTTGAAATCGCCAGCATGTCTCCAACGTGCTCAACGGCCGGAGCAATGGCGACAGGAATCATAAACAGAATGGCATTGATATTGAATTCAGGCGTTGTGAAGTTTGGCAATGATAGCCAAGACGCCTGAGCAACCGGAGTGAAATCGACGATGCCGTAAGCAAGGCTCAGCGCGTACCCGACAGCAATACCGCCAAAGATTGGAAGCAGTTTGAGAAAACCTTTGGCGAACACGCTAATGGCAATAGTCGTTGCCAGTGAAGCAGAGGCAATAATCAGTGCCGCATTACCATCCACAAGCTGTACTGCGCCATCCCCTGTTTTACCCAGCGCCATATTGACCGCAACCGGAGCAAGCCCCAGACCGATCACCATAATGACAGGACCAACAACCACAGGTGGCAATAGTTTGTGAATAATCGCCACGCCACGCACTTTAATCAGCGCACCTAAGCAGACGTAAACCAGACCAGCGCACATCAAACCACCCATTGTGGAAGCTACGCCCCAGGTTTGCACGCCATACATGATAGGAGCGATAAACGCGAAAGACGAAGCAAGGAAAATAGGCACGCTACGACGGGTAATAAACTGGAATAAAAGGGTGCCGACGCCCGCGCCAAATAGTGCCACACTCGGGTCTAACCCCGTAAGCAGTGGAACAAGTACCAGTGCACCGAATGCCACAAACAACATTTGAGTGCCTTGAAGGATCTGAGTCATGATTCTCTTCCGAAGTTAAAATTTGCGGGATTTTATCATCTCGAAATCGATTGCATCGATAAATAGATCAAAGAATGTCACATAGACTGATTATTCATATACAGAGAATTTAAGGTGGGTGCTGGGGTATATCACTGTATTCGCGATGTTTCCTTGCCCCTAAATCGAGAGTTGCTTATCATTTGGAGTTCATTCACGTTGTGACAGAGTATTTATGTATCGGATAGCTTGTTTGTTGTTGAGTTTGCTCGCTTTTCCTGGTTTTGCGCTGACCAAAGTAGACATTTTTCAATCAGAAGTTGTGTTGTCTGCGGAAGAAAAAGCCGAAGATCTGGCAAAAGCCCAAGGTTTAGAGCAAGTACTTATAAAGGCATCAGGTCAGAAAGATGTAGCCAGTAATCCGGTTATTGAAAAGGCAATGAAGTCGACCAGCCCATATCTTTCTCAAATCAGCTTTGGGAATCTGGATGGTCAGGAAACCCTTAAAGTCGCATTTAACCCTAAGCAAATTCAGGGGCTACTGACTCAGGCTGGGTTACCTTATTGGTCTGAATCCCGTTCTTCCGTTTTGGTCTGGATTGTGGAAGAAGATCGTTATGAGCGTCAGATCATCTGGGAGCAAAGTGGCTCCAATGTAACCCAATTGCTGAATCAGTTTTCTGATTCGCGAGGCTTGCCAGTTACGGTTCCAGTCGGCGACTTTGATGATGTTACGGGAATCTCCGCTCCAGAAATATGGGGCGCATTTGTCGACCCCATAAGCAAAGCCAGCCAGCGTTATCCAGCGGATGCGGTACTGGTGCTGCGTATTCAACACTTAAGTTCTGGGCGAGCAACGGTTCGCTGGACTTTGTTTGACCAGACTCCTTCGCAAATGATTGGCTCTCAGCAATCTCCAATGTCCGGGCAGGAGCGTGGCGAATTTTCTGCATCTCTGCAGCAGGTTGTCGATCAGGTCAGTGATTACTTTGCAGGAAAGAGTGCCGTACAGGTATCTGATGTTTCTACAGAAAACGTCACGGTTCAGTTTTTGGAAGTAAAAAGCTCACGCGACTTCTTCCAGCTTGAATCTTTGTTCAAATCATTAAACTCCGTGGCTTCTACTGAAGTACTGAAAATTCAGGGCAGTGAAGTGACCTTTAAGGTTCATCTGCTTGCACCGGTGGTGGATTTTCAGCGTGAGTTGAATAACTTTAAACAGGTCAGAGAGTTTTCTCTGGAGGTTCCAGTTGAATCGGAACCTGTTTTGGTGGAGAGCACTCCGGTAACTTCTGACGATCCTCAGACAGCAGAACCAGAAGTACCACTAGAAACAGTTGCCGAAGAAAATATTCCTGAAGAAAACATTGATTCGAGTGCAACAGATGTGTTGCCCGAGCAGGATGAACCCGTCGCAGGATCTGATACTTCAGAATCTTTTGTTGAGCCAGTTGAAGAAACTGTTGAAGTTGAACTGGAACCGCAAGAAAAAGCGGACCTTGTTTACGAGTGGTTGGGGTAAGCCATTACTCCACTAATCAAGTTTTAGTTAAAAAAGGAGCAGCCAACTGGCTGCTCCTTTTTATTCTTAATCGAGTGGTTTAACGCTAATCGTCCCCAGCTTCGTCCAGCACAGCTTCAATTTTAGGCAACAGTGCTTTCAGTTCACTCATGGATTCAAGCAATGAGTTTTTGTCGCTTGTTTTAGCATGTTGCTCAATGGTCTGGGTGAGGTGATAAAGGGAATCTAACCCTATGGTCGATGCTGACGATTTCAGTTTATGGGCAATGTTTGCCACCACGCTCATTTCAAACTCTTCACTTTCTATTTCCGCCATCGCCTGATACTGAGGCAAGCTAAGCTGAACAAAATCGCGAATACTCTGTTTGTATGAGTTTAAGTCGCCCCCAAAGACCGTATCGACCACCTCCAAATTAAGGCTAGGGTTAATCATAGCGGCGTCATTCTGATTGGCTTCAGGCTCTTCCTTGATCCAGTCACTGAGCATCTTCTTCAGCTTTTCTAGCTCAATAGGTTTTGGCAGGTAATCATCCATACCTGCGGTTAAGCATTTCTTCGCTTCACCGATCATGGCGTTGGCTGTCACTGCAATGATTGGAATACGGCGACCTTTTTCTATCTGTTTCTGCCTTAACGCAGTAGTGAGCTCGTAGCCATCACACTCTGGCATATGGCAGTCAGTAAGCACCAAATCGAACTCATGCTGTTCGTAGATGGCTTGTGCCTGCAATCCGTCGTCAGCCAGTGCGCAATCGTACCCTAGCGCCTTAAGTTGCTTCTTAATCACTTCCTGATTTACAGGGTTATCTTCCGCAACCAGAATGTAACCTTTGCTTTCGCCAGAATGCTCCGCTTCCACTTCCTGTATCTGTTGTTTATCAGGCGCGATATCAAATGGACTTTCCATGCCCAGCACTACGCGTATTCCGTACCTCAAATTAGAAAGTTTCAACGGCTGAGCGGATATTGAGAAAGTCCGGTCGGTGATTTGCGACGAGATGTTAGCCTGTGGAAGTAAATCCAGATATTTAATTGAATCTCTAAGGTTTGATGGCTCAATTGCCATCAGCTCGGTCATGTTATCGGTAATGATAATACAGACTGGCGAATTCAGTTCTAAGCTAGGGAAGTGGTAGCGATCGAGTTTCTTCCAAGGGATCGCCAGCGATTTTAGATAACTCGGAATATGGCTGTTCAACCAGTCAGAAGAAAGGTCGATAAAGACCTGAGTATCTGCGATTTGAACAGGTTTAACACTGTTTCCTGGCTGAGATGAATATGGGAATGTCAGATGAAGGCTAAAGGTTGTTCCTTCGCCCACTTCACTGCGCACAGAAATTTCACCGCCCATTAGTTCAGTCAGATGTTTGGAAATGGATAAGCCCAAGCCAGTTCCACCGAACCGTCGAGTGGTATCCGATTCCGCCTGAGTAAATGGCGTGAAGAGATTATCAATATGATCCTGATGGATACCGATTCCGTTATCGCGTATATCGAACTGTACCGTGATTTCGTCTTTGCTTATGAAATAAGGATGCACCTCGATGTACACCTCACCTCTTCGGGAAAGTTTGGACGAGAACTTAATGGCATTTCCGATGATGTTAAACAGAATTTGGCGTAATCGAACAGGGTCTCCCTGTACCTCTTCTGGCAGTTCAGGGGCAATGTAAAGCTGGAAGATAATCCCTGCATTTTCTGCACTGGGCGACAGAGTGGATACGACATTCTCTAGTGTTTCACGAAGTGGGAGAGCCGTTTGTTCTACGTCCAGTTTCCCTGCTTCAATCTTAGAGAAGTCCAGAATGTCATTGATGATATTGAGCAGGGAGAAAGAGGACTCGCGCACGGTTTTTAACATGCGTTGCTGCTCGCGATTGACGCGTGTGGTATTCAGCAAATCAATCATGCCAATGATCCCGTTCATCGGGGTGCGGATCTCATGGCTCATTGTCGCAAGGAAATTGGCTTTAGCTTTGGTGGCCGATTCTGCATTGTCTCGGGCGATGATCACTTCTTGCTGATACTGGTTGCGTTCTATCTGATTCTGTCTGAATGCTTCCAGCATTCGCGCCATTTCACCAATTTCGTCGCTGCGGTAACGATAGGGCACTTTAATGCTGGTATCGCCTTTGATCAGGCTTTTCATTTGCATGTTAATTTTTAAAAGCGGTAGGCTGAGTGAACGATAGATGTACAGAATGACCACCGAACAAAAGACCAGAACGGCGAAAATAGACCCGAACAGGAAGTAGTTGTAGTTGTTGGTCAGGTTATCCAGAATGGCCAGTCGTTCGGTCATTTGGCTGTCCAGTCGAGTCGAAAGCAGGCTTATGGTGTCAGCCAGCTGTTTGTATTCCCGACCACTGATTTCTTCGACTGCTTGCAAAACGCCTTGTTTGTCGTTGTTGTCGTAGCGGCTGAATATTTCAAAGCCACCGTTTCTCATTACACGCAGCTCGGCACGAAGCTGTTCGATCAGTTCGTGGGACGATGGCTCATTAAGTAGATACTTTAGCCACGTCAGCAAAAACTCTGCCCTCTGTACGGTGGCAGAGAAATCTTCTTTCACTCCCTGTGAACCAATCACGTATACGGTCAGCATCTGATTCAGGTCGTTGATCAACTCAAACAGCTCGTCACTTTGCAAAGATAGGTTTGCAGTGTGAGCTGTAGACTCAAGAGTTTGTACTTTCTCGGCAAGGGAAAGAAGAGATTGACCTGTGGTATTAACCAGAGAATGAGCCTGCGATTTTGCCCAGGTTTCATCATTAGGATTGTAAAAAGCGAAAATATCCAGCTTAACGCGGTTTTCAAACTGGAAGAAAAGGCTGCCTAATTCCTGGGAGGTATTGATATCAATGGCATTGGATTTTTCAATTCTATCAAGGTGATGGAAGAACTGAGTACGGTGTTGTTCGAAGGTTTCTTCTCGTGACGCGTCACCAAGAATATAGTGCAGCATATCGGCATTCATATCACCCAGTGCATCTTGCATTTTTACCGCTGCAAGCTCTCCAGGAATGTTTTCGCTGCTAATTGTTGCATTATTTTCCTGAACTTGAGAATAAAGCTGAAAACTTACTATCGCTTTAGTGACAACAATAGCGGCAATTGCCAACATAGCAATAGTGATCTTACCAGATATCATCTGCCACTTGGCGAGGAAGTAACTCATAATCGTTCACCAAAATTACAAAATGTAAGTTTTTGTAACATAATTTGTATGATAAAGTAAGTTAAATATCAATATAGAGTTAAAGGACATTTCCGGAGGCGGGTAAGTAGTAATGACTGAGCAACCCTTTGAGCATCTTCACGTTCTGGTGATTGACGACGATCCATTCATTTTGAATATGCTCGAAAGAGCCCTCGCTGCGATGGGCATTGTACAAGTTACGCTGACCACCAATTCTGTAGAAGGTGCAGAGGCGATTGCGTGCCAGTTAAACCCAGTGAACGTGGTGATTTCTGATCTCAATATGCCTTCGTTAGATGGGGTAGAGCTGATTCGTCATATGGAAGCACTGAATCATAGTGCTTCTTTGATTCTTATTAGTGGTGAAGACGACCGTATTTTGCAAACGGCGGTCAAGATTGCTCAGGAACGCGGAATTCCGGTCTTAGGTGCGCTTTCTAAGCCGATCAATACCGAAGAGCTGAGAAAAATGTTCAGTTCATCTGGCTTGATTGGCAATGGAGAAGGGTATCGAGTCAACCTGACCGCGATTGGAGCAGAGCTAAGACAAGCCATTGTAAAAGGTCACATAGTGCCTTATTACCAGCCTCAGCTTTGCATTCAGACGCGAAAGGTTGTGGGTGTAGAAGCATTGGCTCGCTGGCACCACCCAGAAAGAGGCACTATCCCGCCAAACGTGTTTATCCCCATCGCAGAAAAGCTTGGGCTGATTAATCATCTGACTGAAATGATTTTCAAACAGGGAATTTCAGATCTTGCCCGATGGAAAAAGAGGGGCTGGGATTTGATGCTGTCTGTGAATTTCTCTCACTACTGTTTATCCAATCTGGAGATCCCTAGACAGGTAAAAGAACTGGTCACTGAACACAATGTTCCGGCACATCATGTCGTCATCGAGATTACGGAATCTTTGTTAAGCAAAGATGCTACGACCAGTCTGGATATTCTGACGCGTTTTCGCCTCAAGGGGTTTGGTCTTTCGATAGATGATTTTGGGACGGGCTTTTCCACTATGGAACAGCTGCAACGCGTGCCATTCACAGAGCTAAAATTAGATCGCTCCTTTGTTCATGGCGCTGAAAGCAGCAAGGTAAGTAAGGCCATTATTGAAACCAGTCTCTCTCTGGCGAAGAAATTAGAAATCTCGACCGTTGCTGAAGGGGTAGAGACCTTTCAGGAGCTGGAGTTCGTAATGAGCAATGGCTGTGATCTGGTTCAGGGCTACTATGTTTCACCACCTCTGAAAGGTGAAGAATTCGAAACCTGGCTAGAAGACAACGAAAGCTTTGAACATCTATTTGTTAAGCCAAGCTAGCGTTTGAATGAGTTGAAGTTGATAAGAAAACAGCGGCAAATGCCGCTGTTTTTTTGTAAAACATTATTGTCAACAGACCCTAGTAGACTACTTATCTTCGTCTGGCAGCTTAACGTTAAGCTCCAGTACCGACAGGTCATCGTCATTTTGTTCCAGAGAAACATTGACCATTTCTGGATCGATATCGACGTATTTACTGATGACCTTCAAAATATCTTCTTTCAATTGAGGAAGATAGGTCGGTGCAGCGGAACCTTCTTTACGACGTTCCGCCACAATGATTTGCAAGCGTTCTTTCGCGACGTTAGCGGATGTTTTCTTTTGTGGTCGGAAAAACTCCAGTAAAGACATAATTAGCCCCCGAATAGTCGTTTAAAGATGCCTTTTTTCTGCTCAGTCAGGAAACGAAACTCTTTTTCGTTACCCAGTAAGCGTTCTACAGCATCATCGTAAGCAAGCCCTGCGTCCGACTCTTCATCAAAAATCACTGGCACACCTTTATTCGATGCGTTTAGTACTGCCTGGCTTTCTGGAATCACACCTAACAATGAAATGTGCAGAATTTCTTCTACATCTTCCACACTCAGCATTTCACCCTGTGTAACACGTGCCGGGTTGTAGCGAGTCAGTAGAAGGTGCTGTTTTACTGGCTCCAAGCCTTCTTCTGCACGGCGGCTCTTTGAATCCAGAATGCCCAGGATTCTGTCGGAGTCACGAACCGATGAAACTTCAGGGTTAGTCGTCACAATGGCTTCATCTGCAAAGTATAGTGCCATCAGTGCACCTTGCTCGATGCCTGCTGGCGAGTCACAGATGATGAAGTCGAAACCCATCTCATCCATCTCATTCAATACACGCTGTACGCCATCACGAGTCAGTGCATCTTTATCACGGGTTTGCGAAGCCGGAAGAATGAATAGGTTTTCTGTACGTTTGTCTTTTATCAGCGCTTGGTTCAGCGTGGCTTCGCCATTAATCACGTTAACAAAATCGTAGACGACGCGGCGCTCACAACCCATGATCAAATCGAGGTTACGCAAACCAATATCAAAATCGATTACCGCGGTTTTCTTGCCTTTTAGAGCGAGCCCGGAAGCAATCGCTGCACTTGAGGTGGTTTTACCTACGCCACCTTTACCTGATGTAACAACAATGATGCGTGCCATCAAACTATCCTTTTTAAATCGTGAGGGTATCGATTGTCAGTTGGTCTTCATGCATGGTTAACATGATCTTTTTCTGCCAATACGCACTGTCAATTTGGTCGCTAAGCCAATAGTTTCCAGCGATGGAAATCAGCTCAGCCTGTAAATCGTGACAAATGATCTTCGCTTCTTTTTGTCCACTTGCGCCAGCAATCGCACGCCCACGCAATGTGCCATGAATGTGAATACTGCCGTCTGCAATCACTTCTGCCCCTGCACTTACATGGTTCAGAATCACCAAGTCGCCGTCTTTGGCGTAAACCTGTTGTCCTGAACGAATAGGGGTTCGAATGACTTTTGTGGGTGCCATCTGAGCGGGAGCTGTGGTTGTCTTGCTTGAAGACATTACGGCGAAGCCTGCTTCCTTTGCCAAAGATTGCGAACGTTTGTCTTTGCAGCCCGTTACACCAACCGGGATCATTCCCGTCGACATAACGCCCGATTTCAACTGTTGGAAATCAATATCACCAGACATTTGTTCAACGTTAAGCACTACAGGCGCATGTTGAAAAAAAGCAGGGGCTTGTTCGACTTTGTCGTGCAGGAAGCGCACACTTTCACTTACATCTGTACCAGAAAGGTGAAGAACAGATAAGGTAAAACTGCTGCCTTTGAGATCTGTGTTTGTTGTCATGGTTAAATTTCAAACAATTTGGGTTGTGGTCGGACCCTAAAATGCTAGCATGTTATATTTCTACACATTCCTCATCAAGCAACTTATTGTCAAATAGACGCTTTACGTTCAAAATCTCTCAAACTTTACGAAAACTTCACTTTTTAGCGAAGAAAAATACGCAAAAATAGGTCCCATATGTTGTGTTCTATCTACAAAAGCCCTAAAAAAGAAGGGGCATACCTGTACGTTCCAAAAAAGGACGACTTTTCTGAAGTGCCTCAGCCGCTGAAGGATATGTTTGGTAAACCCATCTTTGTGATGGTGATTAAGCTAGATGGTCGCCAACTGGCTCAGGTGGATATTGAGAAAGTGAAAGAATCTTTGGAAAGCGAAGGCTTTTTCCTTCAACTGCCACCACCGCCAGAAAATCTATTAGAAAAATACAAAGAGCAAAAGGCCAAGCAAAAGTAAGACATTGGCCGCTCAGGGAGAAAGGCTTGAAAAAAATACTCGTAGCGCTTTTGGGTTTAGGGCTTAGCCAGGCGGCATTCGCCCAAACCGCCAGTTTTGAAGATTACATCGAAGGGCTGAAAAGCGAAGCCTTGGAAAAAGGGATTTCCCAGGCAACCATTGATAGTGCATTTAAAAACGTCAGCTATAAGCCGCGCGCGGTGAAAGCAGACAGGAATCAGCCAGAAAAAAGACTGACTCTGGATGAGTACATTCCACGTGCAGTCCCAAACTGGAAGGTAAAGCAAGCCAAGGCACTTTATAACAAGCACTACACGGAGCTGAAACGCATCGGTGATGAATACGGTGTGCAGCCAAGGTTCATTGTTGCCCTGTGGGGAGTGGAAAGTAACTTTGGCAAGTTGACAGGCGGTTATGGGGTTATCGATGCACTGAGCACGTTAGCTTATGACGGTCGCCGCGAAGCATTTTTTCGCAAAGAGACCATGGCAGCCTTAACCATTCTTGATGAAGGTCACATTCAGGCGCATAAGATGAAAGGCTCCTGGGCCGGTGCGATGGGGCAGTGTCAGTTTATGCCTAGCTCGTTCATTGCTTATGCCGCCGACGGCAACAATGATGGCAAGAAAGACATTTGGAACACCAAGTCTGATGTTTTTGCCTCTACGGCGAACTATTTAAGTCAGTCTGGGTGGGACGATAAGTACACCTGGGGTCGCCAGGTTACTGTGCCAGCCGGATTTGATATGAACCTAGAGGGGCGTCAGAAAGACAAAGCCAAAACTCTGGCTGAATGGCGCAAACTGGGGCTGACACGCATCAACGGGAAGCCATTGCCTCAGCCAAAAGAGGACATTGATGCGTGGCTAATCATGCCAGACGACGAAGATGGACGCGCCTACCTTATCTACAACAACTATCAAGTGTTGATGAAGTGGAATCGCTCATACTACTTCGGTGTTGCGGTGAGTCACTTAGCAGATAAGATTGTTTATTGATTTGCAGAACTGCATTAATAATAAAGGCTGAACCCCACCATAGAGTTCAGCCTTTTTTATTTTTTAGCTTTCTAGTTCTTTAGTTTAGGCGTGGCTACTGAGGCTGACCTTTCAGCCTTCTTATGAAAGATTTCGCAACCGCTTTTCTTTTACTTCCTTCTGGGAAAACTCTTTGAGCGAGGGTTTTATCTGTGCGTTTTAGAATGGCGGGGATTTCGGAAACCCAAGACTGGTTGATGTCATTTTTCTTTGCGTGCTCTAAAACTTGTTTCCATTCTTCTTTTACAGCATCGTTTTTCAGAACGATCCCACGCAGCGCTTTGTGAATATCGGAGCCCGGCAGGCTTTTAGGAATACCATTGCCTGTTGCTAAAAAGTTGAGCTTGGTTCTCAGGCACTTTTCACAAACACCACAATTTCGGTCTTTAAGATCGCCTTGCCAACATACTCGTAAGTTGTCGATTCCTTTCTGCCAATTTGCTATTTCATCCACTTTTTCTGTTCTACTGTGGCTGGCTCCATCATGAATAACTGTGAAACTACTGGAACTTAGCAAGTGGTCAGTAATTGGAGACGATCCCCAAGGAATGACTAAGCTGTCGTAGGGTTCGCTGCTGCCAACAATGCATATATCAGCTTCTCTCTTCATGTTACTGAGTGTAGCGACAAGAGCCGTAGAAAATGCATGTTCCCAGTTCACTTTTGACCAGAGTCGATAGTTGGTCTTGATGGCGACCAGAGGAATATCGACATCGCTCAACGTAGACTCAGAGCGCTTGAATGCGTTTTCAAATGCTTCGTTATCATTCAGAGGGATATCGAAACCATGCACCAAGGCAGATAGCCTGATGTTTTGAGAGCGGTAACCCGCAAGTTTTTTATGATGACGCCAAACGGAAAAGGTCGCGTCGACACCACCAGAAAACGCACAGATAGCCTGGTTACGTGGCAGTACCGGATCGCTATTGACCACATCAACTTTAATATCAACGATATGGTAAAGCTCTGGCAGCCACTTGTTCCAGGCTGACTGAAATTCCTCAATGTTTCCAAGTAAGGTGCGCGAAACCTCACCCTTTACGTGAACTTCCCGCTGCTCCTGCATCGCATCCATAATGACAGCTAGAACATAGGAGTCACAATCGGAGTCATCGAGTTGGTTCACTTTATTTTCGATTTCAAACCACAGCTCATCAGAACTTTCAAGCTTATGGTCTGTGTACCTTTCTATAGTACATCGCCTGATGTATGTAGCATCACGCAATTCGGGTTTCTGCGGTAAAATAACAAAAGATTTCAAAATGCATCCTGCATATTTTATTTTCTAATTCTTTCGATATTTTGAGGAAAAGTTGTGCAAAAGCAAGCTTTAGAAAGTATGAAAAAAATACCAGAGAAAATGAGGTTATTAGTAACAAGGTATGTGGATAGGAGAGAGGATTTCTGCTTAAAAAATAATGCTCTACCCCTTTAGGGGTAGAGCATTATTGCAATATTCAGATGAGTGATTAGCTGTTGTATTGTTCGCAGGCAAGCATCGTATTTTCAATCAGACTTGCAACGGTCATAGGACCTACACCACCTGGTACCGGAGTGATAAAGCTTGCGTTTTCTTTTGCTACGTCGTATTCCACGTCACCGACCAGTTTTCCGGAATCAAGACGGTTAATACCGACATCAACCACAATTGCACCTTTCTTAATCCATGCGCCTGGAACGAAGTTAGGCTTACCAACCGCTACGACAACCACATCAGCCTGGCGTACGTGGCTTTCTAAATCTTTCGTAAAGCGGTGACAAGTTGTTGTTGTGCAACCTGCCAGCAGCAATTCAAGTGTCATCGGGCGCCCAACAATGTTGGAAGCACCAACAACAACAGCATGTTTACCACGAAGCTCAATGTTGTAACGTTCAAGCAGAGTGATGATGCCTTTTGGCGTACATGAGCGCAGTTTAGGAATACGCTGACTCAGACGACCAACGTTGTAAGGGTGGAAACCATCAACGTCTTTTTCAGGCGTGATGCGTTCTAAAACTTTAGTGCTGTCGATACCTGCTGGAAGCGGTAGTTGAACCAGAATACCGTCAATTTCACCGTCTTTGTTGAGTTCGTCGACCAAAGCCAGCAATTCTTCTTCTGTTGTATTTGCTGGTAGATCGAAAGACTTAGAAACGAAACCTACTTCTTCACACGCTTTGCGCTTACTGCCTACATAGACTTGAGAAGCTGGATCTTCACCAACCAGAACTACAGCAAGACCTGGCGCGCGTAGCCCTGCATCAGTACGTGCTTTTACACGCGCTGCAACTTCTGAACGAACAGTTTGAGAAATGAGTTTGCCATCAATATTTTGAGCAGACATGTTATTCCTTGAGTTTGGGGGCTGAATTTTTGGCGTATTGTCGCAAAAAAATATGACAATATCCATTAAGCAAACGATTGCTAAAGGAGGTTTCGGTGTCTTTTTCCCCATTCCGACTTTTTTTTGGTCATTCGAATCATAATGTTAGATAAATTCGTTGACCTTAACCAAGCATCTCGTATAATCCTGTCCCTGTAGCGCGCCCTTAGCTCAGTTGGATAGAGCACGTGCCTTCTAAGCATGTGGTCGCAGGTTCGAATCCTGCAGGGCGTGCCATTTATTCAAACAAAGCCCCGATAACTCAATGAGTTGCCGGGGTTTTGTCGTTTTATACTGCCTTGTTTATTCCTCTTTCCTCTGCATGACTTTTCTAACAACACATTAAGGCTTGTTGAAGTAGGCTAATTCGAAACATTGAGTCTTGGAGAAGTTTATGACATTCCAATCAGATGCCCGTATACATCAGTTTACTTCTGAATCCTACTTTCGCGATACGTTCACTACATTGATTGAAAACCATGGAGAGTCTGCCATGGAGGTGTATTTAAGATTAGTGAGTACCACTCCGTCGTGGGTCAACCAATTGATGGACGCCCGAAATCGAATTGTGGGACTGTTTGGGTTAAAGAACTTAGGAAGACTGACCGATGTATTGCCGAACAAGGCCGCGAATGAATATCAGGCAGGCGACATGGTCGGAATATTCTCTCTTCATAGCATTTCGGATCGTGAAGTGATCATGGAAGATGACGATAAACACCTGAATGTGAAAGTGTCACTGTTTTTAGAAGACAAAGGTGAGTACACCAAGGTATATGCTACAACCACAGTACACGTGTACAACATGTTGGGACGCGCTTACATGTTCTTTGTCACACCGGCGCATAAGGTGATTGTTCCGGCGTCTTTGAAAAACTTATAGTTTCGAAATTCAGCGGAGTCGGCTACGACTCCGTGCTTTCCTGTACACCCTCGACGTATTTCTCCATCTTGGCGATGAACACGGCTTTGGTGAAAGGCTTAGGTAAGTAGTCATCCATACCCACATCAAAACATTTTTGAATGTCGTCTTCCAGCACACTTGCAGTAAGCGCAATGATTGGAATTGGGGATAGCTGATTATCGCTTTCGTAAGCCCGAATTTCAGCTGTTGCTTCAAAACCATCTTTGACAGGCATCATGCAGTCCATTAGCACAGCGGCATAGCCTTTAGGGTCTGCCTGATACGCGTCTACCGCTTCCTGTCCATTGTTGGCAATGAACACTCTAAGTCCCATTCTTTCCAAATTAATCTCAGCGACCTTCTGGTTAACGGCATTGTCTTCAACCAACAGAATCTGGCTGGTGGCAGAGCTGCGTGATTCGTTGAAATCAGGTTCACTGGTGGCATCGGGTACGTGCTGAGTCTGGCTTTCTTTTAATACCGTAAGCAATCGCAAACCAAATAAAGGAGCGGTCAGGTAACCATCCACCAAATGTTCAAAGTTCAAATGTTCCTGATGATTGTCGCGGACCACAACAAGCGGCAAATCTGAGTGGGAAAGCCTCAGTTGTGACAAGGTCGCGCTGGTCTCTTCTGATGTCGTCTGAGCACATACGGCAACGCAATTATGAGGCACTTCCTGATCGCTGTTTTCCATATCGTAAGGCAGATAATTGACGGAGAAGTGATCCAGTTCATCGCAGATAGGTGAGTCAGAAGCAATATTGACGAGCAACACCGATGGAAGATTCCCAATAGGAACCTGATGCCCTTGTTCAATGGGGCAGGTGATCTCAAATTTAAATTCACTGCCTTTTCCTTTGGCAGAAATCAGCTCCAGCTTTCCTCCCATCAGTTCGACTATTTTGTCACTAATGGCAAGACCGAGCCCGGTGCCTCCGAATTCTTTGGAAGTGTCACTATGCTCTTGCTCAAATGCCTGGAAAATCTTCTGCTGCTTGGCAACATCGATGCCGATTCCGGTATCGATCACTCGGAAAAGCAAACTGATTGAATCTGGCTCAAAAGTTCGGCTTGATAGAATTAAGGAAACTGACCCTTCTTTGGTGAATTTAATGGCGTTGGACGCCAGATTCATCATGACCTGACGCAGCTTGTGTTCATCGACTTTTACGTGTTCTGGAATTGCGGTTGAGACGTCTACGTTTAACTGAATGCCAGACTGATGCGCTTTAGGTGCAATAAGTGCAGCGGTGTCATAAATCACTTCTCTTACATTAGAGGTATGAGGGGAGATTTGCAGCTTGCCGGACTCGATTTTCGATAAATCCAGCACATCGTTAATCAGCATTAACAGGGTTTGAGAAGAGGAATCTATGGTTTTCAGATAATCCTTCTGCATGGCTGATAAACGTGTGCCTTTTAAGATTTCCGCCATGCCAATAATGCCATTCAGAGGCGTGCGGATTTCATGAGACATATTGGCGAGGAAGGAACTCTTAGCCCGGTTGGCCTTTTCGGCCTCACGTACTGAGACTTTCAGTTTCTTCTCAATTTTCGTGGCATTCAGTACCAATATCAAAAGTGAAAATGCTGTCGCGACCAACATGATAATGAACAAGATTAACTGATAAGTACTGATGGTATCTTCAGACTTCAAAAGCACGGTATCGATATGCTTGCTCAGTTTTAAAAAGTTGGCTTCGATCTGATGGGCGGTTTCGCGCAATGCTCCATGCTGCCCTAGGTTCTCACTTAAACCAAGCACTCGAAGGCTGAAAAGTAAGTCATGTACTTGCTCCGAAGATTGATCCAGTAGCACCATGGCGTATGTGTCTTTGTCAGGGTTTAAGCCCGATTTTAGTGCGACCAAATTATCTATGATGCTTTTCTTCTCGGAAACATCTTTACGATACAAACTTTTCAGAAGTTTGTTTTCTACCTCCAGCAAAAAGGTCTGATTTGCGCCCATCTCCAGAACCAGATGTTCGGTTTCAGCAATCACTCGCTCAACGGTTTGAGAGTCGTTGGGCAGTTCCTGACGCAGCTTAGCGAGGTTGAGCAACAACTTATCGAGTATGCCGTCAGAAGGGGAATAAATGTGTAAGAAGGTAACAGCGAGAGCATCAAAACGATCCTGATACTGAGTGACCGAACTGAGTGTGTTTTTTAGATCGTCGCGGACATTAATTTTCCCCTGATTACTGAGCAGATAGATGGTATTCAGGGTTTGCGACAGCACCACAATTTCGTCGTCAAAACGTTTGACGTATTTTTCGTCCTTTCTGGCAAGGAAGTCCTTTTCGTGACGCCGTAATTGCAGCAGCGAGGTATGCGCTTTAGCCAGATTATGGCGGATCGTATTCAGATTGCTTTGTTGCGCACTAAAGTATCCATTAGCAAACACCCACAATAGGAAGAGGGCGAATATGGTTACAATAGATAGGGCAATCTGACCTTTGATGGTTTTTGAAAATGCTTTAACGATCATTGGCATACCGAATGTGAACAGTCATCATCTAAACGTAGAAAGAGATAGAGTGTTTTTAAAGCAAAGCAAAGCACTAAATGGTTGAACTGTGACCTTTATGTGACAAAAAAAGGGTGCCATAACAAATGACACCCTAATGATACGTTTATGTGAGAACTATGACGCTTACATATTAGCGAGTTCTTTAGCACTCTGATCCAGATTGGAAGCTGACACTTCTACCTGTTCAATTGAGCGCGCGACCTGATTAGTCAGCTCGTTTATCTGAGACAGACTTTCGTTGATCATATTAGACACCTTGGATTGCTCGTCGGTAGACTGAGCGATTTCAGAGTTGAGGCTGAAAATAGTGCCCGTGGTGTCTTTGATTTTAACGAAGACTTCACCAATCTTATCGATGCTCTCATGAGCCGTGGACATTAGCCCAGCAGCCTGATTGATGGTACCACCCATGGAATTGGTTTTTTCTTGCAGGCTGGCAATAATCTCTTCGATTTCGTTGGTTGAATCCTGTGTACGTTGAGCCAGAGAGCGAACTTCATCTGCTACCACCGCAAAGCCTCGACCCTGCTCACCAGCACGTGCTGCCTCGATAGCGGCATTCAGTGCCAGCAAGTTAGTTTGTTCTGCAATCGACTTGATTACGTCCAGCACGCCAGATACCTGAGCACTTTCAGAAATCAGCCCTTCCATCGCTTGCTGGGTGTTGCCGAACTCGCTTTGCAGCGTGGTCATGGAATCCACTGCCAGTTGCATGGACGATTGTCCTTCACTTACGTTGCGGTCATTTTGTGAGGCTTCATTCTCGGCATTTACAGTGACGTCTGTCACTCGTGTCAGGGCTGTAGCCATCTCTTCTACCGCAACCAGTACCGAGTTGGTTTCCTGAGTCAGTGTGTCTGAGGTCATACGACTTTCAGATACCACTCCATGCGTTTGAGATGCCAGATCCTGAACGTGTGCCGAAACACGGTTCGAGGTTTCTTTTGTCTTGTGCAGAGATTCCAGCAAGCTATTAATCTGAACGGCGATTTCCCCGATTTCGCCACTGCCCACATTGTCAATTCTAAGCCCGAGGTTGCCACTGCTCTCAATGTTTTTAAGCTGGACACTCAAGTTGGTCACTGGCTTGGTCACGACTCTGTTTACCATGACAAAACCGATGACAGCTGCGATGAGCAATAAGACCATCAGAGCTAAGGTGATGATTACCGCTTTCTCAAGAGAAGAAAAATCTCGCTCCAGATAGTTGAAAGTTCGGTTCTCAAGCTCAGAGAAGAAACCATCGATCGGTTTCATGATTTTGGCTTTCTCAACGTGGTAGGTTTTACTGTGAAGCAGTTCCGCCGCCATCGCAGTATCCGGTTCTTTACGTAAGGTATATTGACCAGAATTCGGATCCTGGAAAATACCTTTAACCGCGTTCATAGCTTTCACTTCCAGATTCACCAGAGCATCTGAGTTACCTTGTGCTTCTTTTAGTAACGCGAATTCTTTGTCTGAGAAGCCTAAGTCCTTCATTCGTTGCTGAATTGAAATTGTCTGACCGTCAGGCTTTGGTTTTTCGCCGTAGTTAATCACCAGATCCCAGTAAATTTGGTGATACTTTTGCGGCAGTGGTTTTTCACCATTACGAATCGCCAGTATGTCCATATACATACTTTCGTAATCGTCATTACCTGTCAGTGCGTAGGTTCTTGCTAAACGGGTCAGGTCATCGGAGCTCTGTCTTAGCTCATCAGCAACCTGATACGAGGCGTAGCGTGTTTCCGAAGTCTGCTTTAGTTTGTCTGCAGAGCTTAGAATTGTGAACCCTAACACTATGGTGATGCCCGCAATGATAGACATAGCACCGAAGACATAAGCCATTATTGCTCTGGTTTTCATAGTTATTTCCTTGGACTGTCACGACTAGAAAAAGTGTAGTCCAAGATTTTGGAAAGCGTTACATAGAGGAAAAAATTGTGAGCCCGGCTCAGTCACTCTGGTGCACAGACGCTCAGACGCATAGCTGCTTTGGCGTGGATAGTTATTGTGGTGTGAATAGCTATTATGGTGAGGATAGCTATTACGGCGTGTATTGAGGGCTAAAGGTCTGGTTGTCTTCTTCGTTGTCGGCTGGTGCAATGACGACCTGATTTCTGCCGAGCTGTTTGGCTTTGTAAAGTGCCTGATCTGCACGTTTCAGCGCGTCGGCAACCGTTTCGGAATCACGGAACTGAGAAACCCCTAAGCTGATGGTTATTTCTAATGACTGACTGCTGCAGTAGAGCACGGCAACCCGAATGCGTTCGGCAATGTCTCCCGCTTCATGCAACCCGACAGGGAGAGAAAGCAGAAACTCTTCGCCACCATATCGACCGACTGAAGAACCTTCTGGTAAAAAGTCCGCTTCCAGCGTTCGGGCAAGTTCGGACAACACCGCATCACCCATTAGGTGCCCGTAGGAGTCATTGAGTTTTTTGAAGTGGTCTACGTCGCAGAGAATCAAACTTGCCTGTTTGGCGTTGTCTTTGATTTGGCGCGCTTTGTCCAGAATAACGCGGTGGTTGTAAAGGTTGGTTAAGCTGTCTCGCTCAGCCAAATGTTTCAGTTTTTCTGCGTAGCTTTGGGCTCTCATCGCTTCCATTCGATAGCGATAAACGTGTCCAGACATCATAACCATTAGCATTATCATGACGGCAAAATAAGAAAACTGATGATCAAGGAAACGAGCGTAATCTGAGGTGTAATGCGTCACCAAATCAGGGTAATAGGTTTCCACACTAAACAGAATAGATGGCAGGCAGATCGCGAAGGTAATGAAAGGCCACTTCAACATCGCCATTTCTCGCAACACACTTTGGGTGTACAGCGCTGTTACCAGACAATACAAGGCAGTCGGACCGTATGATCCTGAATTCGAAAACCAGGTCATGGGGATCACAAACACCATCAGGCAAGTGGCAAATAAAACGGCAACAGGTCGATAGCGATCTTTAAAGCGAGAGTAATACCACATCACCCCCATTAAAGCGGCAACGACATAGAGAATAATAGAAAAGTGAATGGGTGTAATTTCAGCGACGGTATTAAAAACGCCTACAATGACCATGAAAATAGAAACAAGCAGCAGGAAAACGTGATGTACTCTATTGAATACATCTTCGCTGTCGCCAGATATCCAACGCATTACTTGCTTTAATTTTTCAAGTGCTTTGTTCAAATGGACTGTTTTCCTGAATTAATCTAGACGCATAATATGAGAACAATTTACGAGTGTTTCTCTACTGAAATTTGTCGTTGAAATGATAAGCGTTGAAATCAAAATGTGCTCAGATTCTAACAAATAATTTATAAACACCTCAATGTATTGAGTGTTTTATCGCAGAATCTATTAAACATAAGCCATATAAATGAGATCTGTGTCATACAAATTATTTTCATTCGATTAGAATTATAAATTGCTAATAAACTCTTTGAATATTCGGAAATTAGTTAACACAGATATTTAATACAATCTTTCAATTTGAAAAGGTCTGGTTAAACAAATGAGCGCGTTTGTTTAAGTGAATAATGAATTTGAGCCAGAAATAAAATAAGCGCATTTCCCTTCTTTATATTTAATATTGGTTTTTACCTTATAATTTAGATGAATGTACTTTGGTATTTCTGGTTGAAAACTATTCAATATCAATCGGTTATTCGGAAGAATTATTGCGAGCATGAGTTCATATAAAAATTATATGTGCTGATAACAGGCTCAAATTTTATTGATAAAGTTGCCAAACAAAAAATCAGACAGGCTAGAATAAAATTACTGAAATGAATGAGCTATGCTCAAAACAAGCAAAAGGCAACAGGTATGCAGGCAAAAACTCACATTCTGGTAGTGGATGACGACAGCGAAATCCGAGAATTGCTGGAAGAGTACTTGTCTAAAGCTGGGTTTGACGTCTCCAGTGTGGAAGACGGAATCGCCCTACATGAATTTATTTCTGAGCAAGGTTACCCGGATTTAATCCTGCTGGATGTAATGTTACCCGGTGACGATGGATTTACTTTGTGTCAGAAAGTGCGTAAGCACTCCAACGTTCCTATCATTATGCTTACTGCGGTTTCTGACGAAACGGATCAGATCATCGGTCTGGAAATCGGAGCCGATGACTATATCGCCAAGCCCTTCAGCCCACGCCAATTGATGGCTCGTATCAAAGCCCTGTTGAGAAGAATGCACACCCTGGAGGATGAAGCCAATGCCACGCCGTCGCTCTCAAGAAGCATAGTGTTTGGTGACTGGCGGCTGGATACGCTCTCTCATCGGGCTACGCATCTGGAATCCGAAGAGGTAATTGAATTTTCCGGCAGTGATTTTGCTCTGTTGATGCTGTTCCTTTCCCACCCTAATGAAATTCTGGATCGCGACACCATTTCGATTGCCACAAGGGGTAGGGAAGCGCTGCCTTTTGAAAGAGGTATCGACGTGCAGTTAAGTCGGCTTCGCCAGCGCTTGGGTGATAAAGGCAACAAGTACATCAAAACTATGCGCGGTAATGGTTATATGTTTACTGCGTCTGTTACCTATGAGC
The DNA here is from genome assembly GCF_000222685.1 of Vibrio nigripulchritudo ATCC 27043. Taxonomy (GTDB): domain Bacteria; phylum Pseudomonadota; class Gammaproteobacteria; order Enterobacterales; family Vibrionaceae; genus Vibrio; species Vibrio nigripulchritudo. The sequence goes on from NZ_AFWJ01000190.1 coordinate 37,003, forward strand.
GCTGATAGATGCGATTCCGCTGGCCCAACTCACTTGTCGCGCGCACGCTGCTTTTGACATTACTTGCAGTGGTGGTGGCGCAAGGGATTGCGACATCCATCTGGTATTCGCAGTCCAAGCAAAGGGAGTATGAAGGCATTCGTTCGGCGTCAGAAAGTATGGCAAACATGTTTGCTTCAACTGTCACCTTCTTTCAGTCGCTTCCCAGAGAATACCGCCATATTGTGCTCGACCAGATACGGAATATGGGCGGAACGCGCTTTTTCGTCTCTTTTAACGAAGAACGGTTAGATATAGACCCTGTCCCTGATTCCAAGCTAAAACGCATATCCATGGATGCGGTTGAACAGGTGCTGAGCACCAAGCTTAGAAAGGTCAAGCAAACCAATGTCGAGTTTTCACGCCCCGATACCTTACGAATACTGAAAAACGACATCTATTTGAGTGATTTACCTCGCTCGTGGGCACATCACACCCTAACGTTAGAACCTTTGAACCCGCCGATTCTGGTGGTGCAGATTGAGCTGGACACCAATCAATGGCTGTACATAGCGGCACTACTTCCGGCACCTTACATCAGCTTGGACGACACCATTCTTGGCAGTGACCAGGTTTTGTTTTTAGTATTCTCGACAACCTTGTTGCTGCTTCTCACCTATTTGATGGTTAAGCGTCAGGTTCGCCCTTTAAGAAGACTGGCGAAAGCAGCCAACGACATGAGTATCGACGTTGAACAGTCGCCTCTGGCAGAAGAAGGAGCGGAAGAACTGATCACCGCAACTCGGGCGTTCAACCGGATGCAGTCGCGCATTAACCGGTACATTACCGACAGAGAGCACCTTTTTTCTGCCATTTCGCACGATCTTAAAACCCCGATTACTCGTTTGCGCATTCGAGCTGAGTTACTCGAAAGCGACCAAAAGCGTTTCAAGTTCAACAGAGATTTAGACGAACTTGAAATGATGGTGAAAGGGGCATTGCAATGTGTGCGCGAAACCGACCTGCACGAAAACAACGCGCATGTTGATTTAGGGGAAATGCTGGAATCCATTGCGGAAAGCCATAACCAGGAAACCACCAAAGTCTTTTTGCCAGAAGACTCGATTCCTCCAATTTGGGCGAAGCCCCTTGCCATGAAAAGAGTGCTGACTAATTTGATCGACAACGGTGTGAAATACGGTCACCGGGTTCATGTCTACGTTTACGACAATGAAGAAAGGCTGGAGCTGATCATTTTGGACGAAGGGAAAGGCATTCCTGAGAGCAAATTAGACATGGTGTTTGAGCCTTATTACCGACTCGCCAACGACAAAGACGGGCATGGTCTGGGGCTTGGGATCAGCCGAAATATCCTTCATGCACATGGTGGAGATCTCATTATTTACAATTCTCTCAAGGGCGGCTTAGAAGCAAAAGTCCTTATTCCACATGACCCTGAGCTGTAATGTAACATGCTCGTTACATTAGGCTTACCCTTTGTTTCAATCTTCCGTTTTTTCCATGTTTAGACTGAAGGCAAATGAGGAAATGCTTGGTTGTATCCGTTTCCCCGTTTTTGCCTAATCCAAGGCCGCAAGGTCAAATAACATGGACGATAACAATGAAAATGAATAAAACTCTGATAACCCTATCATTGCTGGCTGCTACTTCTTATGCACAAGCTGGCGAAGTTGAAGTACTTCATTGGTGGACATCTGGTGGTGAAGCGAAATCCGCAGCCGTACTGAAAAGCAAAGTGGAGCAACAAGGTCACTCTTGGAAAGACTTTGCGGTAGCTGGTGGTGGCGGTGAAAGTGCGATGACCGTACTGAAAACCCGCGCTGTTTCAGGTAACCCACCTTCGGCAGCCCAGATCAAAGGACACGACATTCAGGAATGGGGTGACCTCGGTTTCCTAACCAGCCTTGATGACGTAGCAAAAGCGGAAAAATGGGAAACTAATCTTCCTAGCGTTGTGACCAAAGTGATGAAGCACGAAGGCAGCTTCGTGGCGGTTCCTGTTAACGTACACCGCGTTAACTGGCTTTGGGCAAACCCAGAAGTATTGAAAGCCGCGGGCGTTTCAGTACCGAAAACGCTGGATGAATTCTTTGCAGCGGCTGAGAAAATCAAAGCGGCGGGCTACATTCCACTAGCGCACGGCGGTCAGCCATGGCAAGACGCAACAGTATTCGAAGCGGTAGCGCTAGATGTATTAGGCAGTGCCGACTACAACAAAGCGTTTGTTGATTTGGATATGGACGTACTTCAAGGATCTAAAATGGTCGAAGTGTTTGAGAAATTCCACAAGATCCGCGATTACATCGACAGCAACTCTCCAGGTCGTGACTGGAACGTCGCTACCTCTATGGTCATCAACGGTGATGCCGCCATGCAAATCATGGGCGATTGGGCGAAAGGTGAATTTGCTGCTGCCGGTAAAATGCCGGGCAAAGACTACATCTGTGCACCAGCACCGGGTACGGATGGTCAGTTTACTTTCAACATCGATAGCTTTGCTTTCTTCAAGCTGAAAAATGCAGAAAACGAAAAAGCACAAAAAGCGCTGGCGAAAACCATCCTGACCAAAGACTTCCAGGAAGTATTTAACCTGAACAAAGGCTCGATCCCAGTTCGCTTAGACATGGACATGACGAAGTTTGATTCTTGTGCTCTGGACTCTATGGCGACCTTCAAGACCAGTGCTGAGAGCGGCGATCTTGTGCCAAGTATGGCGCATGGCTTGTCGACAACCAGCTACGTTCAAGGTGCGATTTACGATGTGGTGACCAACTACTTCAATGACCCGTCTGCCAATGCAGAAGAAACGGTGAAGAAGTTAGCCAAAGCAGTGAAAGCTGCCATCTAAGACTCGATTCGAAGCCAGCAGTTTTTCCAAGTTTGCTTGTATAGCGGTCTGCTGGCTTTGATATCGACATTCCTAAAGAACACCCCCTGAAGGAAGGGCAATAATGCCCACTCTTCCTCTAGTACCGCCGCTTGCGGCGGTCGTGAGGGTCCCCTAACAAGGATAAGTTATGGAGCATGTTTTGACAGTGCCTAAGACTAAGTCGGCACCTAAGCGAAGCTTTGCCGACAAACTACAAAACTGGCTGCCAAAAATTGTTATGGCTCCGACTATGCTCGTCACTGTGGTGTGCATATACGGTTACATTTTTTGGACAGCAGCCTTATCGCTGACCAACTCCCGCTTTCTACCCAGCTTCAAATTTGTGGGTTTTGCTCAATACGAAAAACTGATGGACAACGATCGTTGGATCACTTCGATCACCAATCTGGGTCTCTTCGGTTTACTCTTTATGTTGATTGCTATTGTGCTTGGTGTCGGTTTGGCTGTCTTGCTTGACCAGAATATTCGCCAGGAAGGAGCAATCCGCACTATTTACCTTTACCCAATGGCGCTCTCGTTCATCGTAACGGGTACCGCGTGGAAGTGGATTCTAAACCCAGGTCTGGGCATCGAAAAACTGGTGCACGACTGGGGATTCACCGACTTCAAATTCGACTGGCTGGTTAATTCAGATTTTTCTGTCTACACGCTGGTTATTGCCGCGGTGTGGCAGTCATCTGGGTTTGTAATGGCGATGTTCCTTGCGGGGCTTCGTGGTATCGATTCTTCCATTATTAAAGCCGCGCAAATTGATGGGGCAAGCTTGCCAAGCATTTATCTGAAAATCATTCTGCCTTGCCTAAGACCCGTCTTTTTCAGCGCAGTGATCATCACATCGCACATCGCCATCAAGAGTTTCGATTTGGTCACCGCGTTAACTGCTGGTGGACCGGGTTATTCATCTGACTTGCCGGCGCTGTTCATGTACGCACACTCCTTCACCCGGGGTCAGATCGGTTTAGGTGCTGCGAGTGCCATGATGATGCTGGGCGGTATTCTGGCCATTCTTGTGCCTTATCTGTACTCTGAATTAAGGGAGAAAAAGTCATGAGTAAGCCGTTTAACTCTCGCTCTTTTAACTTAGGTCGCGCGTTGATTTATTCCGCACTGATTTTCTTCTGCCTTGTCTATCTGATGCCGCTGTTTGTGATGGTGATTACCTCATTCAAAACACTGCCAGACATCAAAGCGGGCAACATCATGTCGCTGCCAAAAGAATGGGTGTTTGACGCATGGGGTAAAGCCTGGTCTTCCGCCTGTACTGGCGTGGCATGTGAAGGGGTAAAAGGTTATTTCTGGAACTCTTTCCAGATGGTGATCCCTGCCGTAGCCATTTCGACCTTATTAGGTGCGTTCAATGGTTACGTAGTCAGTAAGTGGCAATTCCGAGGTTCTAACCTGTTTTTCAGCCTGTTGCTATTTGGGTGCTTCATTCCGTTTCAGGTGATTCTACTGCCAATGGCTGCCACGCTCGGTAAGCTTGGGCTGGCAAACACCACCAC
>NZ_AFWJ01000189.1 GCF_000222685.1 Vibrio nigripulchritudo ATCC 27043
TAGATTCGGTCGACAATCTCGACAAATGGCTGGATGAATTCACCGAAGATTACGGTCGATTTGTTGAGCGCATTAAAGAGAGTTTGCCACTGTCGCTGCTGGAAACCATGGACAATTCTGAGCGTCAGAGCATCTATGGCTTTACGCGTCAGATCTCGGGTTTGAAAGAAGTGCTGCACGAATTCCTGCAAGATGCATTGGGCAGCGATCAATTTTCGACGTCGGCTTTGGTTCGTGGTGTTTACTTTACTTCTGTATTCCAGCAGGGCGTGCCTTCCAACGCCTTTGATGATGCGGCATCGCGCCGTTACGGTCTGAGCCACGCGATTAACCGAGCGCAGGACGCGAAAAACTCCACGGTTTACTTTACCCAGAAACTGTTCAACGGAATTGTGTACCCAGAGGCGGGTCTGGCGTCGGACAACTTCCGCGTAGCTAAGCAGAAACGCCGTATTGTGGCGTTGTCGACGGTGGTGTGCCTTATCGCCACCTTTATGTTGATCGGCAGTTGGCACGGTTACTACATCAAGAACGTCAATCAGGCGGACGCGGTACTGGCTAAGGTGAATGAATTCCGCAACAAGTACCCAGAAGATCTCTCTTTGCTGAATCAGAAAGAGATTCTGGAGCCACTTGATACCATTCGTGAAGCGACACTGGAGTTCGGTTTCTTCCGTGAAAAACCAGAATACATTTCGGATATGGGCTTGTATCAAGGGCATATGATTGGTCCTAAAGTCGAACAGACGTATCTGGCTTTGCTAGAAAGCCGTTATTTACCGTCTTTGATGAAAGACATCGCACTGGAGTTGTCGAACGCGGAAAACGAAGAGCATCAGTTGGAAGTTCTGAGGGTGTTCCGAATGATGATCGACAAAAGCGGTCGTTACAAAGAGTTCGTTATGGATTACTTCTCTAAAAACTGGCAACGACAGTTTGTAGGGAACCGCGTCACTCAAGAACGTTTGTTAGAGCACCTCGATTACGCCATGAACCACACCGATTTGGCGACTCAGTATAAAGAAGGTGATCAGGCTGCAATTGCCTCGGTGAAACCTTACGAGGGGCTGATTTCTAAAGCGCAGCGTGATTTGAGTGCGATGTCCATTGAGCAGCGTGTATACCGTAACCTGAAATCCAACTCTTCAACCTACCTTGGTGCGCCCATCAATGTGCGAAACCAGGTGGGACCAGTATTTGATGTGGTGTTTGAAGAGCGTGTCATCGACAGTGAGAATCTGATGGTGCCGCGCATGCTGACCAAGCAAGGTTTTGATAGCTACTTTATTGAGCAGTCGGATTCGGTTTCTGAACTGGCGTTAATAGACAGCTGGGTATTGGGGCAGACACAAGTGGCGGAATTCAGCGCTGCAGACAAGATTGCCCTAAAGAACAAGATTCGCTCGCTCTACGTCGTCGACTACACCAATACATGGCGAAACGCGATGAACGAAGTGGATGTGAAGTACTTCGTCGACATCAACAACGCCGTTTTGGTGCTGGATAACCTGACGGGCAGCACTCAGCCATTCACTCGTCTGCTTCAAACCCTTGAAGACAACACCCGCTTGTTCAGTGAGTTACCAGAAAATGAAGAAGCGCGTGAAGAGTTGCTGAAATCACCAAAGTACAAAGTTGCGTCCATGATTCATGCGCCGTTTGCAGAGCTGAATTCCATGCTGCATGCGCAAGGCGCTCAGCCAGCCTACTTCGATGAAGTACAGACTGCGGTAGTGCAACTGCTGAACTACCTGAAAGCGATTCAGGATGCACCGGATGTGGGGCGTGCTGCGCTGGAAGCGACCAAAGCGCGAATCAGCCTGAGCAACGCTGACCCAATCTACACGTTAAAACGTATCGCCTCTGGCTTG
>NZ_AFWJ01000188.1 GCF_000222685.1 Vibrio nigripulchritudo ATCC 27043
TCCAATCAATGTTGTCCTTAACACTCAAATCCACAAGTGCAATGAACTCTTGTCCCGTGAGAAGTCCGTTTTCTAAGCCATCATAATCTACCACTGTCACCGTAAGTGGCACATGCGATTCAACGTAACTCTTGAAATAGTTACTTTGAATATTCTTGTTGGTAATGAACATTATATTAGCTTTATTGCTTGCGTTATCCATACTAATACCAATTTTCCATCAGTCTATGTTAATGCCTTTTTTGTAAGAGTATCTCCGTACTCATTGTTTTCTAGCATCATTCTTATCTAGTCAACCGACTTAATAAAGTAAGCAGAAACTTGAGAGTATACAATTGCCAAGTGACTTTGCAAAAAAAACTATTCTATATATATACCTTTATAACTTCTTTCTTAGTATTGAGACGGGAAATACCCACATACTAATAAGGTAGATTTATAAAACTTTTCTCTCAATTCCTCTTTCTAATACATTTCTAAACTCAGTACTAGAATATTAGTGCAAACTGAGAATGCCAGCCAAAAAAGTGCTAGGGTCATTGCAACGTAGAGACAGTACGATATTCGATGCCACTTACCATATTGCATTCATTTGAATGCATGACATCAACCGCAAAAATAATCACCAAGCTTATAAATATGCAATTTATTGTTGATTTATTTCAATTTAATTGAGCTTTAATTTACGCTGGGTTACCACTATCACAGATCCCCCAATACCCCTGGGCTACACTTAAGTTTTAACACTTGGTATTGGAATTTATGAGCAATAGTCAAAGAGAGATAACACTACGCTTTCTGGCTGAACCGACAGACGTCAATTTTGGTGGCAAAGTCCACGGTGGCGCCGTAATGAAGTGGATTGACCTTGCCGCATACGCCTGTGCGGCTGGGTGGAGTGGTAAATACTGTATTACAGCCTACGCAGGCGGCATTCGATTTGTCGCCCCTATACGAGTAGGTAATCTGGTAGAAGTAACAGCCAAAGTCATATACACCGGTCGCTCTTCAATGCACATTGCACTCGATGTGCAGGCGGGAGACCCAAAATCCGCATCCAAGATACTCACTACGCACTGTATCGTTATCATGGTGGCAGTGGATGAAAATGGTCAGCCTACCCAAGTCCCTGAATGGGTGCCTTCTACCCCAGAAGATATCGAACTCAGAGAATCAGCGATTCGCTTGATGGAAATGAGAAAACAGATTGGTGCTGAGATGGAAGCCCATGTTAAAGATAAATAACTGATTTAACGTATGGCTCACTTTATCGCTGTGGCACGAAAAGTGAGCTCTTCTTAAAATTCTTAAGCGTGAGCAATATCACAGCAACTTTCTTTCTTATTTGGCTCACAAGTTCTTTCACAGTAGTTAACAAAACCACTCATTTCCAAGGTACTGTATTTGCGAAAAAACATCATTTTCGGCTAAGCCTGCTGTACCGCTCACTGTCATCATTTCTTAACGAATTTTTGCTTCAATGTGCGATGCTTCCCTTATCTGAAAGCACGAAGTTTCCTGCCAATGGAAACAAAATTCAGCATACACAACAACAAGAAGCTTTTAATCAACAATGATGAAATTAAGTGAACAGACAATCCGGAATCTTAAGTCAGTGGAATATCAGTGGGTAAGAACTCTGTATGTGGAGGGCTATCAATCCAATGAAATCAACCGCTACATTCAGACGTGCTTTGGAGGTGATGACGTGTTTGCGGATTTATTTCGTCGTGTGGCTTTGGATCAGGAGAGCATATACGTATTGATGCAACACTTGGGTTGGGCTCCATCCAGCAAGGAAAATCTTTAGCACTCCTCACTTACAGTTTTCTCACTAATAAGATTGAAGTGAGCCGCAATTTCATTGATAGGTTGATTACTAAGT
>NZ_AFWJ01000187.1 GCF_000222685.1 Vibrio nigripulchritudo ATCC 27043
AAAATGAGTGGCTAAAAGCTTTCTATTCACTTCTTTATTTTGTTTTATCATCGCGATCACCACTTCATTTGTCTGGGAAGCTCCATTTTACACGCACATAGTGATCAGCTTTGGCTTTGGCTACAGCGCGGTTGTCGGTGGCTATCTGGTTACTTTGGTGCTTCCCGAGCTATCACGACGAACAGTCAACTTAGTCGCACTCACCATCTCTATGTTGGGCGGCAGTGTTAACGCACATTTTTGGGTGAGTGATTACCCAAGCTTTGCATCGTACTCCGACATGAAGCCTATCGTGTTATTGGGTTTTATCTTTACGGCGTTTTGCTTTTACTACTTTTATTCGGCAGAACAGAAAGCACAAGCCAGACACGAGTTAGAGAAAGCGCGACGCATTCAGGCTGATCAGGAAAAAGCGCTGGTTTTAAGTGAGCTACAACAATTGCAAAGCCAAATAGAACCCCACTTCCTGTTTAATACTCTCGCAAACATCAACGTGCTTATTGAAAGTGACCCGAATAAAGCTAAGCAAATGCTGTCTCGATTAACGGATCTGCTTAGGGCAACCCTAAGAAAGAACCGCACACAGCTTGTTCCTGTTGATCATGAACTGGATTTGTTGTCCGCCTATTTAGGGATTCAGCAAATACGATTAGGCGAGCTGATGAGTTACAATGTCACTAAAGACGAATTTACCGAATCCTTAATGGTTCCCCCATTTCTGTTGCAACCTTTGGTAGAAAACGCCGTTATTCATGGCTTGGAGCCGAGCCTGAATCGTGGTCACATCGATGTAAAAGTGTTGGATGGAAGAAAGGAAGTCGTCTTGGAAGTCAGAGATAATGGGGTTGGTCTATTGGCAGACAAGTCGTCAGGTGGTCATGGAATAGGGCTGCAGAATATTCGCGCCAGGTTAAAGACCTTGTTTGGGGAAGATGCATCCCTTTCCGTCATCCAGAATGATCCTCAAGGTGTCACCTCTCGCATCTCAATTAACAGGTTGGCATTGGGCTCTCTTCAAAGCAGATAATAAAGGTTTATTAGACATGGCAAAGTATGTAAAAGCGGTAATTGCGGACGATGAACCTTTATTACTTCATCACTTACAACGGCAATTAAACGATGTCTGGCTGGAGTTGGATATTGTCGCCAAAGTCGGTGATGGTAAAAGTGCTTTTGATGCCATCCTAGAGCACGAACCCGATGTCGTTTTTCTTGATATCCGAATGCCGGGGCTAGACGGCATAACACTTGCGAATAAGCTAAATAAGCTTCAACACACGCCCCATATTGTGTTTACAACGGCATATGATGAATACGCGGTAGAAGCCTTTGATAACAATGCCACAGACTACCTGTTGAAACCCATAAATGAAGAGCGTCTGACAAAGGCGGTTGCGAAGGTGCAGCAAAGACTGAATGACCACCAAACCAGTAGCCAGCCTGATCTACAAAAACTGTTCGAACAACTCTCTCCTGAGAAAACTCAACCTCAAAGCTACCTTCACTGGATAAAAGCATCAATGGGAGACGAGATACACCTTATATCTATCGATGATGTGGTTTATTTCAAATCCGAAGATAAGTACGTCTCTGTTTATTGTCAGAATAGTGAAAGCCATTTGGATGAGTATTTAATCAGAATGTCGTTGAAAGAACTGTTGGAACAGCTCGACCCCAATCAGTTCTGGCAAATTCACCGTTCGACCATTGTTTCTGTTTCACGAATCAGTAAAGTTAGAAAAGATCTGACCGGAAGAATGTATGTAGTGATAGGTCAGAGAGAGCTTCCTGTCAGCCGCGCCTCTCAGTCTCTGTTCAAAGGAATGTAACCTGCCCAATTCAAAACTTTAGCCATTCCACACCCAGGCTATTAGGTTATCTATTTTTAT
>NZ_AFWJ01000186.1 GCF_000222685.1 Vibrio nigripulchritudo ATCC 27043
GAAAAGCGCCGTCGGAGCGGATTTCAAATATCACACCGAGCAGAATGAGGAACACGATCCCCACCAGTTCGGGCTTTTCCATGTAAAGTTTTATTAGTCTCTTCATCGCAATATCCGGCTCGTTCCATTTGCGTACTAACGAAGCCCTTTCCGGGCAAGATCCCAAAGCTGGTCGACGTCTTCTTTAACAACCAAGCCCTGTCCGGTATCGATGTCGGCGGGTGAGAGACCAAAGTTTTTCGCCAGATAAGCCTGCATCACAGGCATAAACCCTTGCATATAGGGTTGCTGGTCGACCTGAACCTGAATGTAGCCTGCTTTCATTTGCTGAAGCACTTCGGCAACAATATCAAAGCCGCCCATCAGCACTTTTCCGGGTGGAATGCCTTTGTCTGCCAGAGTCTGCGCAACGTAGGCGTGCCACAAGCCCGTATCGAAGTAGACGGTAATATCCTGATTGGCGTTCACATAAGCACCGACACGTTCGGCAACCACTGCGCCGTCTGTCCCGGTATCCAAACGAACGATTTTCACATTGCGTGAGGGGTTCGCTTCTTTAAATTCGTTTAGGAAGTTGAGCACGCCAGCGCCGCGTTGTTCCGACCAGTTCTGCCCGGGAGCAGAGATGCCCACAACAGCATGAATAGGCCCTTCTTTGGGGAAGAACTCCGCCATTTTTTTCGCTAGCGAGTATCCCGCAGGGGCAAAACCCTGTCCGATAAAGGCCTGTCTTGCATTGCCGTTCGCTCCTTCGAGGTCATCCACATTGGCGGCGATGACAATGGTGCCATTGGCACGAGCACGGCTGATGATTTCATCAAAGGCGTTGTTATCGACAATCGATGTGATCAGCACATCCGGTTTGGTGGCTAACGCAGCGATCATGTTGCTTGCCTGCTGATCAATCGCCCCTTCGGTTTGGGTAAAAATCATCTGGCATTTGGCATCGATTTTATCGCAGGCGTCATCAAATCCTTTTTTTACCGCTTGCCAGAAAGGGTTAGATGCCGACGAATGGTGCGTAAACACCACATTCAGCGGTTTTGCCCAAGCCGCACTTGAAAGCATGACCGCAGATAATGCGATTAGAGTAGTTAGTTTCCTCATTGTGTCCTCCTGATTGACGTTCATAGGGAAACATTGGATAGCCCGTTTAGGGCGCTCCGCTACCGTTTGCTGATACGGCGTGAAACGGTAAACGCTTTATCGAGATCAGGATTGAGCTCCAGCCCTAATCCTGCCCCGGGTGGCACGGTGATGGTGCCGTTGGTAACAGTGGGTAGCGCTGTCACCAAATCTTGATACCAGGTGTTGTAATAGGCCCTTACGCTCTCCTGAATGAGGGCATTGGGCGCATTTAATGAGAGGTGGGTCGATGCCGTCAGTACCACTGGTCCCGTGCAGTCGTGTGGGGCTACGGGCAAGTGCCAGGTTTCTGCCATGGTCGCGATCTTTTTGGCTTCAGACAGCCCGCCACACCAGCTCACATCGAGCATTACGATCCCGGCGGCTCCGGTTTGAAGGTAATCTCTGAATGCCGCTCTGCCCCCTAAGGTTTCCGACGCACAAACTGGCGCTTTAGACGCACTCGCGTAGCGGACAAGGTCATCCAGATTTTCCATTTTGATTGGGTCTTCATGCCAGTAGGTATCGAACTCTGCCAGCTCTCGGGCAATTTCCATGGCAGGCAACAACTGCCACATCGAATGGAACTCCACCATGATGTCGATTTTGTCGCCCACCGCTTTCCGAATCTTTTCGAACGGGATTAACGCTTGCTTGAGATCGGATTTGGAAATCGACAGCCCACGGTTTTTCTCTGCCGCCATATCAAACGGCCAGATCTTCATGGCGGTGATGCCGTCATCGAGCAGCGATTCTGCCAGTTCATCTGCTCTTTGTAGAAATCCATTCAGGTCGTCGTATTTATGGTTTTTCCAGCTAACCCGTAGTTTTCGGTTCGCTGCCCTTTGGCTTCTTTCATAT
>NZ_AFWJ01000185.1 GCF_000222685.1 Vibrio nigripulchritudo ATCC 27043
GGATGAGTTGCCGGAGAAATCCGTGCATCAGGCTACAGAAAGATTACAGAGAATGGGTGCTATCGACGCAAGCCACGCCATTACAGAACATGGAAAAATACTCTATCCGTTACCCATTGATGCCTTGTATGCCGATTTGCTGACTCGTTTGCCAACCAAGGCGTTGAGGGAAGCCATGGTCGATCTTAGTGCTGTCCTGTGTACACCAGCGAGACTTTTCAAACTGCCAGATGGTGAAGAAAAAAGAGAAAAGCTGGATCAATGGGAGTCAAGAGGATGCGATGCTCTAACGCTAATTAAATTGATTCGCGGAGAACAATGCGATGCTTTGACTGTGGATCAGCAAGTACTTTCAGAAGCACAAGCGTTGGCTAGGCAGATGAGAGAGGCGCTTTCTCTTCCAGAACTTGATGTTGCTTCGCGGTTCAACATAGCCGAGTTTACTTCCGGGATCGCCAGCCTACATCCAGAGCTTGTTTTTGTCAGACGGGAAAAGCGACGTCAGGCGCTAGGGAATGGTTACAGTGAGCTGGCAGTCGGTCGCGATTCCCGTTTCCCCGATAAAGAAGAAGCAGCAGTAGTACTTGATCAGCACAGTATTCCCGGCAGAGGAGTAAAACAGACACTCAACCTAGCGACCATAATGTTGCCGCTCGCGCTGAAAGAAATTGAAAAGCTAGAGTTGGGAGAATGGGAAGAAGGCGAAACCCTAGAGCAAGATGGTGAAATTCTTATTCGTTCTCAGTACCAATATGCGGGCAGAACCATTTGCGAAAAGCTGTCTGTTCCACAAGGGCTCGCTTCTGTGACCAATGCGATATTGAGTGGAAAAATCTGGGAAGGATTCGCCGACAAACTTCGGGCTGATATTGATGCGTGGAATCTCTATAAAGCGTTAGGAAGAGCAGAGTCACCATTTGAAGTTGAAAGCCCGGAAAGCTGGCTAACTGAACAACTGTCTGATCTTGGTGTTGAATCATTAGAAGACATGGAGTTGCTTGATCAGGAAGACATAGCATTTGAAGGCATTCCCTATTGGGAACGAGAAGATTTCGACAGCGAATTTCCAACCTGGCTGAATATTGGCGATTTGCAACTGACAGTTGAATACTTTGCGGCAAGAAAACTCGTCCATGTCGTATACGCACAAGGCTTACGTAAAGGTGATCCCAAGCGCTGGGAATTGCCAAGATGGAGCGGCTGGCGTGTTCAGTATCGCAAAGCCAGCCGGGTCGTGGATATTAAAAACTAGCTTTGGTCCAAAATTGGTAAACTGACAATAGATTAAAGGTGAACCCCCGTATCACAATCATTTCAACTATGTTCATATGTTGTAAATAACCCTACTTTTTTATAGCCTTTTCTAAGGAAATATAGCTATAACAGATGATTGTTTTATATCATATTGATATATGTAGATTTGTGGTTGATAGTGATGTTAGAGCCAACTCGATCTATGTCAGTTGGTAAAGACGCTTAGTTTTCGCTTGGTAAGCGTCTTTTGTTATCTACCCAAGCCTCTTGAGGTTACTTGGGTAATAAGCCGCTTCTATGGTTAAATCGACCCATGAAGCGTGAAATCAATTTGCATGTTTTAGTATTCTGAGTGTCGGGGGGCATCATGGATAAACAAGAAACGGCAGATATTGTGTTTGACTACACCACATTCTTAGGTGTGGTTTGCCGGAGAAAATGGACTTTTATCGAAGCCATGCAATCTTTTGCGCCCATTTTTGGAGTGGTCTGGAAAGACAGTCTGAATCAGCTTCAGTCGCCTCAGGACCGGATCTGGGATCAGGCGTTGACTTCTTTATCTGCACAGAACAGTGATGAAACCAACCTTATTCGATTGGTGAAGCTCGCCAGAGCAGAGGGCATCGGTAAAATTACATTGATCATGCCTTACGAGCTAGAACCGGATCAGAAAGTGAATATCGGAAAAAAAGGTCACGCTAAAATTACAGACCTACAGGAAGATGAGTTTCTGATTGAATTGGAAACGGTGTAGAAAAAGCGAGCCAATGG
>NZ_AFWJ01000184.1 GCF_000222685.1 Vibrio nigripulchritudo ATCC 27043
TAAAATACCCAGACCACACATCCATGTTGCCCTGACGCACGTTATGAGTAAGATGATCAATCACATTCAAACCGACGTCTTTGTTAGCCAGCCTTTGTGCTGCATCTTCATAGAAGGTGAAATCAACATCGTAGATCTCGCTTGTGCCGTATCGGTCGACAAAATAGAGCAAACTTTCTCCAATGCCATAAATCGCAGGAATGCTGAGCTCCATTGGACCAATTTGGGTTACGTACTGCTTGCCGCCATTCTCAAGTGCATGAGCCAGAGCCTGTGCTGAATCCTCGACTCTAAAGGCCATGCCGCAAACTGAAGGACCGTGTTCGGCTGCGAACTTTTCAGCCTGACTATGAGGCTGAGCATTGACGATGAAGTTAATGTCGCCTTGGCGATACAACCAGGCTTCTTTTGAACGGTGTTTTGCCACTTCTGCAAAACCTAAAGACGAGAAGAGATCTTTTAAATCCTGAATCCCTTTGTTATCTGCGGCTGTGTATTCAACAAACTCAAATCCATCTGTACCTAGCGGGTTGTATGAAATATCCATAGCCCTATCCTCCGTTGTATGTTCACGTTTAAATACAACATGGATGATTTTTTATCGGGTGGAAATAGATGTTAATGAAATGATAAAATTGGCAAAAAGATTAAAATCTGTACAGATAAATTTACAGCGCATCACATTGACAAAAAATGTATGAAAATAAAGCATGTTACGGGCATTTCCTGGCCGTAAATTTTACTGCCCAACAATAAGAATGGGTGTTACATTTAATTAACATCCATAACTTCACCACTTTCGGCATCAAGATAAATTTTGTTCTCTCGTTCAATGCCACCACAGTAGGTGTAGTACACATCTCTTGGTTGATAGTCCACAGATTTAAGCCAGCCGCGCATTTCTTTGAAATCGCCATTGGAGCAGACACCATCGTCGATCAAAGCCTGAGACACTTTTAGGAACAAATTTCGGTGCGTGACAAAGTTGTCTGAATGTTTGATGGCGATTTCGAGTCTTCCTGAACGAACTGTTGCCAAATTCTCAGGTATGGAGGATGAAAGAAACTGTTCAGAAACCCACTGAGCAAAGTTGCCATCGCCAAATTCGTAATACTCTGAGATGCGAGCCCAGCCCTGATTAGATTCCAGCACGTTTACCTTATCGCCAATATCAAGAACTCGTGAAATCGGAGCATTGGTGCCAGGTTCCCTTCGAACGTTAAGGCGGCTTGAAGTGACGTAGTATTCACCTAATTCAATGGTCGCCACATTCTTCTTTTCTTCAAGCTCCATCATAGGCTTTTCTGCTTGCTGGTCTGGCTCTATAACCTTGCCGTCCGAGCCGGCTACCATAGCCATTTGAGGCATCATGACGAAATAGTAGTATGCACCACCTCCGCCCAAACCCAATAAAATCAATAACAACAGAAGCTTTTTCATTCAATACCATCCTGATTGGTTCTCTTAATCTTAGCAGCTATGAAATTTCGAGCGTGATATTGATCTGGCTCAGCCTTAAAAAAGAGAGGTTTCATGTAATGTGCTTGTACTTCCGTGATGTAGCGTGCGATTGCTTCGCTCGTTTTACGTCCATACCTACTCATACAGAGGTCTTATGTCAAAAGTAAATCAACAAAGGCTTATCGAACACTTCATGTCACTGGTCAAAATCGACAGTGAATCCCGCTATGAAAAACAGATGGCAGAAGAAGTTTCAGAGCAACTGGGGCAATTGGGCTTTGAAGTAAAAAAGCTTCCCGTTACAGAAGACATTTCAAACGGTTTTAATGTTTATGGCAAGCTTGCTGGGAAACTGGAAAGCAGCGTTCTTATAAGCGCCCACCTTGATACGGTAACACCCGGAAACGGTATTGTTCCGATTCTTGAAGATGGGGTTATTCGCTCAGCAGGTGACACCATTTTAGGTGGTGATGATAAGTCGGGTATTGCTGCACTGATCGAAGCGGTTCGCACCATTCAGGAAAATCATCTGGATCACCAGACTATCGAGGTAGCCTTTACTGTTCATGAAGAAGGCGGTCTGCATGGTTCACGTCAGTTCGATATGAGCGTTATCGAATCGGATAGTGCGATTG
>NZ_AFWJ01000183.1 GCF_000222685.1 Vibrio nigripulchritudo ATCC 27043
TACCATGCAATCCCAGTTACTCTTAATTCTGCACAAAGCTTATATCAAAGCTCTAAAAGTGGCGGCGGCTGTGGTTCCTATTCCCAAACCGACTATGTTTATGGGGAAGGACTCGTTAAAGCAGCTTTGTCACTCTGTATCTCTGCTCGGAGTGAAAAAGGTACTGATTGTAACGGACGAAGGAATCAGCGCATCTGGGCTACTAGAAAAACTGGAAGCTGAACTGGTGCGTGCGGGTGTTGAAAGCTATGTGTTTAAAGACGTCACTCCAGATCCCACTTATGATCAGGTCGAGAAAGGACTGGAGCATTATCAGCGAGAGCGTTGCCAGGGCATTCTTGCGTTAGGGGGAGGTTCTCCTATTGATTGCGGAAAAGTCATTGCAGCGCGAGTGACTAATAAGAAATCCATTAAACGCCTTACTGGTCTGTTTAAGGTTTGGCGCGCAACGGCACCACTTTTTGTTATGCCGACGACTTCAGGCACAGGTTCTGAAGTGACGATCGCTGCGGTCGTTTCAGACCCTGTATCCCATCAGAAGACTCCGATAATGGACCCTAAACTGGTCCCGACATTAGTGGCATTGGATCCCGCATTTTCAATGGGATTACCACCTCATATCACGGCGCACACAGGGATGGATGCACTCACTCATGCCGTTGAGGCTTACCTGTCTGTGAATGCGACTGCAGAAACCGACGCTTACGCCAAAGCAGCGATTACGTTGATTCACGATAACCTTGAAAAAGCGGTGATATACGGTCAAAACAGTGCGGTGCGCCAGAATATGTCTCTGGCTTCGTACTATGCAGGTTTGGCTTTTACAAAAGCGAGTCTTGGTTATGTGCATGCCATATCCCATACGATAGGAGCCAAATATGGTACGCCGCATGGTCTGGCGAATGCCGTGATTCTTCCACATGTCCTTGAGTTCTCTAAGCCAGCGGTGGTCAACAGGCTTGCGGATTTGGCTGATCTGATTCATGTGAGTGAAACCAAAACCACTGAAAGTATGAGAGCACAAAAGTTCATTCAGTACGTTCGTGACTTACAGGTAAGTTTGAATATTCCAGCTAATATTGACGCCTTACTGGAAGAGCACATTCCTGACATTGCAAAAATGGCACTGCATGAGGCGCAATGGAACTATCCAGTACCAAAACAGATGAATCAGGAACAGTGCGAAGTCTTGATTGGAAAAATCCTTCCCAGCGCTTAAGCGGTTATTTCTCTATTTAATAATATTCACATATCTTAATTTGAAGTATCTTTACGAAAAGATACTTGAATCATTCACGTTTATCCGGTAGCGTAATTATATCTTTTTGGAAAGATACTTAATGAAGATGAATTTTCAACATGGGTAATAACGTTCTGGAGGTCACCATGAAAATTGCCATTATTGCAGGTAGTCAGCGTGCGAATTCTCAAAGCCTGAAAGTAGGGCAGTACTTAGAGAAGGTAAGCAAAGCTCACGGATTTGATGAATCAAAAGTATATGATTTGGCTGAGATTAACTTACCATTCTGGAATGAAGGTGTTTGGGAAGGTACAGAAGAATGGACCCCGTGGAACAACATCGCTGAAGAGCTGAAACAAGCCGATGCCTTTGTTTTCATCACACCGGAATGGCACGGAATGGCAACGCCAGCTTTGAAAAACTTCTTAATGCTAAGTACGGCAAACGAGCTGGGACATAAGCCCGCATTGCTTTCGAGCGTGACGGTAAGCATTAACGGCGTGTACCCGATTACGGAACTAAGGCTGACTGGCAGCAAAAACAATCACGTATGCTTTTTGCCTGACCACCTTATTTTCAGAAACAGTCAGGATCTTTTGGACAGCGATAACAACTGCACCGATGAGGACTTTGAGCGTCGGGCACAGTACACCATGTCTTTGTTAGCGGCTTACGCTAAAGCACTGGCACCTATTCATCGCGATATGGTAGAAGCGGGCAAAGAATTTGTATATGGCATGTAGCTGGTGCAATAACACCAATTTCTAATGACCTAATACCCGCTGCTTGATTCGACTCAGACCGACTGGCGTCACCCCCAAATATCTGGCGATGTCGTTCTGGGTCACCCTCTCAATCAAATTTGGAGACGATTCGAGCAGTTTTTCGTAACGCTCTTGCGCAGAAAGACATAGAAGGTCTCGCTCTCGCTGTTCTTTTTTCATGGCAAACTTGAGTAGAATTTCAATCACATTTTGTGAAAGCTCTATGTCATTTTGGGTTTGCTGGTGCAATGTCTGAAAATCGAACTTCGTCAGC
>NZ_AFWJ01000182.1 GCF_000222685.1 Vibrio nigripulchritudo ATCC 27043
GTTAAGGACAACATTGATTGGATCGCCGCAGTATTGGCTAAATCTGAAGAGTTGGCGGCTGTAGTCTTGCTTAATAGCGAGCAAGACATTGAATTTAAAGAGCTAGTTAAGTGGAAGAAACTTCACGGATGTTTTGGTGCAGGGGACGACTTAGAAAGCGTATGTAATGGATTGTTATCCATTTCTCAGGGAGAAAACTGGTTACCCAGAAAAGTGATTAATCAATTGCTGAGCTTTTATCAAAAAAATGATTCAAGTTACATGGAAGATGAAGCTATTCAGGTAGACCTGACCCGTAGAGAAATAGAAATCCTGGAAACTTTGAAGACGGGCGAATCAAATATTGAAATCGCAGATAAGTTATTCATAAGTGAGCATACTATCAAGTCACATCTCTACAATATCTTCAAGAAAATTGAGGTTAAGAACCGCCTACAAGCTATGGCTTGGGCTAAAAAACACCTGTAACGCCCTTCTTGCTTAAAAACGATGACAAATAGGCACTAGTTTAGGATGAATTGAAGTACTAAATTTAGTGCCTACTAAAATCATTCTTTTAACCACTTAAATAATTTCAATTTTTCGATAAATTATCTACCGAATTATCAATCATAATAACTAATCGCGTAGCTCTTTCTGGCTTTTATGGTTACACTTAACGTGACAGATAATATAGGTATCTATGTTCGTCTGAATGGTTAGGTGTGAATTAATAAGTAAAGAGGTACGCAATTGCGTGTACTTTAAATCAACACAACTATCGGTCAGATATGGATATGGAAAAGAAGGGCTTGATCCGCTCTTATGAGACTGAGTTTGCTTTCTTATTTCGGTTAGCTGATATTGGGATAATAGGTGGTTCCCTTTTTGTTTTAACCTTGCTTTATGTAGGCGAGTTTAATCGTGATTACAACCTTATTGGTGTTATAGCGATTATCTCGTATCTACTGTGCGCAGAAAGTGCAAACCTCTATCGATCATGGCGTACAAATACGCTCCGGGAGCAGTGCCAACTGACTCTCCTTCCTTGGTTTGTCGCAACCGTAATTCTTCTTGCTTTAGGTTACTTCACAAAAACAGGTGTCGATTTCTCACGTGTCGTTATTGGTGCGTGGTTTGTTGTCGCACCCGTTATCCTAATGCTATGGCGATGTGTTTATCGTTTCGTATTACTTAACCTTCGTAAAAAAGGGTTCAATACCCGTCGGGCCGTAATTATAGGTTTGACTGAACACGGACTAAAGTTGGCACGCGAGATTGAGCGCAACTCTCAACACGGTGTAGTTTTGGAAGGTTTTTACGATGAAAGAAACGCTGAGCGCCTGCAGAAATCGACGTCTTACAAAATTCTAGGAAATGTTGAGAAAGCTTTGGAGCGAGCAAAAAAAGGCGAAATCGAACACGTCTACATTGCGATGCCGCTTCATGCTAACAAGCGAATCTCAGATTTCTTGGCTCGCTTTTCTGACACTACCGCCAATACCTATCTGGTTCCTGATTTCTTCACATATAACCTTTTGCACTCGAGATGGCACCACATCGGTGATGTTCACACACTGAGTGTATTTGATACGCCATTCAATGGTTTCTCTTCGTGGATCAAGCGTCTTGAAGACATCGTTTTGTCTTCCATCATTCTGCTGATGATATCGCCTGTGCTTCTTGCCGTAGCGTTAGGCGTTAAGCTTTCGTCTCCGGGACCTGTTTTGTTCAAGCAAGACAGATATGGTCTGGATGGAAGAAAGATCAAAGTCTGGAAGTTCCGTTCAATGAAAGTGATGGATAACGGCGCGGTAGTTAAGCAAGCCACGAAGAACGATCCGCGTGTTACTCGCTTCGGCTCTTTTATTCGCCGTACGTCATTGGATGAACTTCCTCAGTTTTTTAATGTTCTTCAGGGCTCAATGTCTATCGTTGGTCCAAGACCTCACGCTGTCAGCCATAACGAAGAGTTTCGTCAAATAGTCGATCGCTACATGCTTCGTCATAAAGTGAAGCCGGGGATTACTGGCTGGGCTCAGGTGAACGGTTACCGAGGCGAAACAGACACCATTGACAAGATGGAAAAACGTGTCGAATTTGACCTTGCGTATATCCAGAATTGGTCGTTTGGCATGGATCTAAAGATCGTATTTCTGACTATATTTAAAGGGTTCACAGGCAAAGCAGCTTATTAACGCAGAGAGCAGTAAGACTATGAAGTATTCCGTAAAACGTTCCTTATGTCTTGTGTCGGGAATAATGGCGTTGGCAAACGTTGCTCCAATCTCAGCTGAACCTTTTGTCACAGAGTCTGGTATTGAAGTTGCTCCTGGGTT
>NZ_AFWJ01000181.1 GCF_000222685.1 Vibrio nigripulchritudo ATCC 27043
CTTGGTGATGCTCTGACAACAACGATGGCGGTGTCGTTTACCCGAACGCTAGAGCAAAACATGACGCTGAGCCAACCTGCCCTGCAAGATCACTACAAAGTGATGGATGCAGTGCGAATGAGAAACCCCGAACAAGCTCGGGAAACAATGCGCGAGATTGTATTAGACGCAACAAGTAAAACCGTTAAAGAGCTGAAAGCCAGCGATTTGATTCGCTAGCCTGAGTTGCAGGCACCTGGCTTTCGGCACGATTTCACACCTATCAATCTTGTATTACAAGGTTGAATTCAAAGTAATACATGGAGTTTTTATGGCTGGGCAATGGATTGCCGTAGACTGGGGAACAACCAATTTCAGAGCGTTTCTGATGTCTGAATCAGGCGACTGTCTGGATACCATTCAGGCTCCTAAAGGGTTGCTTTCCGTTAAACACCAACAATTCCCCGAAGAATTTGACGGGCTGATTCACCACTGGACTGAGAGTCATGGTCCGCTGCCCGTCATAATGGCTGGAATGGTTGGTTCTCAACAGGGCTGGTGTGAAGTGCCTTACCTCCCTGCCCCTGCAACTATTTCTGATATTGCTAAGGGGTCTAAAGCCGTGACCTTGCTTTCGGGAATCCAGGCGAAGATTGTCGCTGGCGTTCTTTGCCAGAATGCTTTTGATCACCCAGATGTGATGCGTGGGGAAGAGGTTCAGTTGGTGGGGTTAAGTGACCAGCTCCAGCAGGATTTCACAGCTATTTTATGCGGCACACACAGTAAGCATGCGATCTGGAAAAACGATCAACTGATGCACTTCTCTACTGTGATGACTGGTGAACTCTATTCCGTTCTGACCAGCCATAGCTTGTTAGGCAAAGCCTTACCAGAACAGGAACCCAATGAATCCGTGTTTAACAAAGGTCTGGATATCGGCATCAGCCACCCTTTAAATCACGTTCTGTTCAGCGCGAGATCATTTCGTTTAACAAAAGACATCAAAGAAACTCATGTCCACTCATACATTTCTGGGCTTCTCATTGGTCATGAACTCTCCAAGATCGATGAACAGAAAGAAGTCCATCTGGTCGGCTCAAAAGGTTTGAGCAACCGCTATTCCAACGCATTGAGTTATCTGAATATTCGCCACCAGATTCATGATGGCGACCAGTGCTTTCTGAAAGGTATGACAACCATTTACAACAGCGAGAACTGCAATGAACACTGATCAGCTTAGAAATAATGAATGGTTTAACACCCTGCCACTTATCGCCATACTCCGCGGCGTAGAGCCTGATGAGGTCATCGACATTGCCAGCGTGCTTCTAGAGTATGATTTTCGATTTATTGAAGTTCCGCTGAACTCTCCAGATGCAGTAATAAGCATTGAAAAGCTGGTGCAGCGCTTTGGCGATAAAGCCATCATAGGTGCAGGAACGGTAACAACGGTGGACAAGCTGATGCCCGTTATTGAAACAGGCGCCAAACTGATCGTCACTCCTAACCTGAACGCCAACGTGGTCTCCACAGCCAGAGAGCACGATTGCGTTGTCTTCACTGGGGTTCAAACCCCTTCGGAAGCCTTTTCTGCCATTGAACATGGCACAAGCGCACTGAAGTTTTTCCCCGCTGAACTGATTCAACCCACCGGTATTAAAGCCATTAAATCGGTTCTGCCTCCCAACATGATTTGCTGCCCAACAGGAGGTATTGAAGCCGACAAAGATCAATTGCAGTCCTACATTGATGCTGGTGTCGACGGGTTTGGCTTAGGGTCGGGGCTGTATAAGAAAGGGGTTACGCCATCTGAATTGCGAACGCGTGCTAAAGCGTTTCGGGATTGTTGGGCATCCTTAAATTCCACAGAGCGTTAAAGGCGAATCCCCTTTTACTCAAAGACTTATTGAAGGCGTTATATGAAAATTACTGGTTACGAAACATTTATAGTGGCACCCCGGTGGGGCTTTTTAAAAATCACCACCGACGAAGGTATTACAGGCTGGGGAGAACCTTGTTTAGAAGGCAGAACGCACACAGTTCATACCTGCGTTGATGAGTTAATGGAATACCTTATTGGTAAAGATCCAAGAGACATAGAACTGCACTGGAACTACCTGCACCGGTCAACCTTTTACCGAGGTGGCGCAGTAATGATGAGCGCCCTTTCAGGTATTGATCAGGCACTGTGGGATATCAAAGGCAAAGCACTGAACTCTCCTATTTATCAACTTCTCGGAGGCAAGTGTCGCGACAAAATCCAGACCTACTCCTGGATTGGAGGTGACAGACCCAACGATGTAGTCCGCATGGCAAAGGAACGAAAAGCATTAGGGTTTAATGCCATCAAAATGAATGGCACCGAAGAACTGAATTTCATCGACAATTACAGCAAGGTAGACGCGCTGCTCGATAGAGTTCAGGGTATTCGCGATGCACTGGGTAAAGATTTTGGTATTGGAATCGACTTTCATGGGCGGGTTCACAAAGCCATGGCGAAAGTC